>JBBCHP010000026.1:0-77561 GCA_037201525.1 Rhizomicrobium sp.
ATGTCGCTTGAAGGCGCAATCGCCGCCAACCGTTTCGGATTGGGCGCCCGTCCGGGAGAAATCGCGCGCGCGAGCGATAATCCGAAGTCTTGGCTGATGGATCAGGTGAACGGCCCGGCGCCGCAATTCGCGCAACCCAACGGTCAGCCTTTCCCGGATGCCCAGGCGCTTGTCCATGACGAGGACGAATTCAAAGTCCAGAAATTTATGTATACCGGTGACAGGAAAGTCCTCAAAGAGGCCGAGAACACACAGAAGGGCGAAAAAGATCCGACTCAGAAGCCGGAACAAAAAATCCTCATAACTCCGAACGGCAATATCCGCAAAGAGGAATATGCCCAGGAGATGCAAGCGCGGTTTGCGCTGGGGTTCACGACGGAGCGGCCCTTTGCCGAGCGGCTGGTGCGATTTTGGAGCAATCACTTCACCGTCTCTGGGCGGAGTAACCAGGTTTCGCTTTTTGCCGGCGATTTTGAGCGCGAAGCAATCCGTCCATATATCGGCGGTACTTTCGAGGACATGTTGTTCGCCGTCGTGATGCATCCGGCGATGCAGATCTATCTCGACAACTGGCACTCTTTTGGACCGGACTCGCCCGTAGGGAAGAAGAGCGGCAAGGGCCTGAACGAAAACCTCGGCCGCGAACTGATGGAACTGCATACGCTCGGCGTCAATGGCGGCTACACGCAGGCCGACGTGACGGCGATGGCCAAGTTGCTGACCGGCTGGGGAGTCTATGCCGGCCGCGCGAGCGGATTTGGCTTTTTCCAGGAGCGTCACGAACCGGGTCCGATCACGCTGCGGGGAAAGACTTATCCCGCGGGTTGGGATGGTGGCGTCGCTGCAATAAAGGATCTGGCACGCGATCCCGCCACCGCGCGCAACATTGCGCGCAAATTTGCGACGCATTTCATTTCCGACACGCCGCCTATGGAGTCTGTGGTGCGGCTGGAGAAAGTGTTCAACGAGACACACGGCAATTTGCACGCGCTGTCGGAAACCATCGTAAACGATCCATCCGCTTGGGCTGCCGAACAGAAGAAAATGCGCACACCGGGTCGAGTATGTGACCGCAGCGATGCGCCTTACGGGTTGGTCGCCTTCCAGCAGCGACGATCGTGACCATGCGACGCGCAAAATGGTCGCTTCGGTGCGTGTGATGGGCGAGGTGCCGTTCGGTGCGCCTTCTCCCAAAGGATGGGCCGACACCGCGGACGCGTGGAACGGCGCCGACGCCATGCTGAGCCGCGTGCAGTGGGCGCGAGACTTCAGCGCCAGACTGCCTGCCCCTCTCAACGCAAAAGCTGCCGCGGAAGCCTGCCTTGGGCCGCAGCTGCGGCCTGAGACCAAAACCGCGATGGCCGGCGCATCCAATCAGGGCGAAGCGCTCGCATTGCTGCTCGCAAGTCCAGAATTTCAGCGGAGATGAACATGTCCGATACCACCACGCGCCGTTCTATCCTCAAGACCATGGCTGCCGCGAGTGCGCTCTCGGTCTGGGACGCACCGTTTCGTTTCGCGTTCGCCAATGCCCCAACCGACCGTAGGTTCGTCGTCGTGATCCTGCGCGGCGCGCTCGACGGTTTGGCCGCCGTGCCGCCCCATGGCGACAAGGACTATGCATCCGCACGCGGCATCCTCGCGGCTGAATGCCCATGACGGCGCAAGCCTTCACGATCTCGACGGATTTTTCGGCCTCCATCCGGCGCTCGCAAATCTGAAAGGCATGTACGACGCGAAGGAGGTCGTACTGTTTCACAATATCTGTTCGCCCTATCACGAACGCTCGCATTTCGAGGGACAGAATTGCCTGGAGAACGGCGGAAGCGGTCCGCATGTGATGACTGACGGCTGGCTCAATCGCGCGCTTGCGCCGATGGGATTGGACAACGGCACGGCCGCGGTCGCCATCGAACAGTCGCCGCCCTTGATGCTCAGCGGCAAAGCGCGCGCGACAAGCTGGATGCCGGCTGGCGCGCAGCATCATGAAGACGATGCTTTCATGAAGAAGGTGCGTGCGATGTATGGCGACGATCCAACGTTTGCTTCTTCGCTCGACAGCGGAATGTCGATGCAGGCCGAAGCGCAGATGCAGAGCGACGATCCGGGTCTGAAAAATCCCAAATTCCGGGCATCCTACGGCAATCTCTCGCCCCTCTTTCAGGGCGCCGGAAATCTCTTGGCCTCGCCCGGCGGTCCGCGTGTCGCGGTTCTCGACGCCAGCGGATGGGATACTCATGTGGCGGAAGGCGCGGGCGAAGGCGGCCTGGCGCGCAGGCTTCAGGGGCTTGACGATGCGCTTCTGACGCTTAAGACATCGCTGGGCCCGGCCTGGAAAAAGACCGCGGTCGTTATGGCGACCGAATTCGGCCGCACCGTTCATCCCAATGGTAATGGCGGAACAGATCATGGGACCGGCGGCGCGGCGTTTCTGCTGGGCGGCGCGGTGTCGGGGGGACATGTGCGCGCTGAATGGGTTGGTCTCAATCCCGCCGTTCTCAAGGATGGCCGCGACCAGCCGCCGCGCACCGATCTGCGGGCGCTGTTTAAGGGTGTCCTTGCCGAGCACATGGGTGCGAGTCAGGCTACGCTGAATTCCACGATCTTCCCCGACAGCGGCGGCGTTGCCCAGATGAAAGGTCTCATACGGGCCTAGCTTCCACCGACCGTATCGGCTCTTTATACTGCGCGGGTCTGATTTCAGGTCTTTTATGCGCAGGTTCATCTTTTCTATGGCGTTCGCGCTGGCGTCCGCTTTTGTTTTGCTTTGGCCCCACACGGTACTGGCCGAAGATGTTTATGCCGTGAGCGGCATCCATGTAGACGCGACGGGGCCTTCTGCCTCTGCGGCTCAGATCACCGCAATGGCGCAGGGGCGCCCAAAGGCTTGGACCATCGTCTATAAACGCGTGACAAAACAGGCAGACTGGGGCCGTCAGCCGAACCTCGATGACGCTTCGCTCCAGCGCATCATCCGCACCTTCACGGTGAAGAACGAGCGGCGCTCTACCACACGTTATGTGGCCGATGTGACCTACACATTCAGTCCCGAAGGCGTTGCCAAGACGCTGCAGTCGATCGGCGCCACGTTTTTGCAAGCCCAACAGAAGCGTATTCTGCTGGTGCCGATGGCGCCGAATTATACATCGACGTCGCTCTGGACCTCTGCCTTCGCCGGCACCCGCTACAGCGGCAGCGCTGTGCCTTTTGCAATCCCCAGCAGCGGCGACCAGGCGACTCTGGGCGGATTGAGCTTCGAGGGCGCGAACTGGGCCGATGTCGAGCCGCCGGCCGGGCGCATTCGTGCGAGCGAGGCCGTGCTGGTTCAGGTTGTTCCGGGGCAGGGCCATCTCACAATCAATCTAAAACGCTTGGGGAGCGGCGAGCTTCCCGCCAAGACGAGCTTCGACGTGCCATTGCAAAAAGGCGGTGCCGCCGGAACGTATTCGTCAGCAGCAGACGCGGCGGTACACGGTGTTGAGGAGATGTGGAAGACGCCCACCGAATGTCGGCACGCCGGGCCGTCTGATCGCCGACATGCGGATTTCTTCGCCCAGCCAGATCAACGCAATGCAGCAGCAGATGACGTCGGTATCGAACGTCACCGGTGTCAGCGTCGTTGCGATGGATATCGGTGACGCCCGCGTGTCTGTCGCCTATATCGGCAATATGGAACAGCTTCAGGACGCGTTGAGCGCGCGGGGTATTTCGCTGTCCAAGAGCGGCGGAGAATGGGTGCTCTCCGGTTCGGCGATCCAGTGACCCCTCTGCTGCGGCACCTTCCGAATTTTCTCACCGCGCTACGGCTGTTTGCGGCGCCTCTGACTGCTTGGTTGATCCTTCATGGAAACGATACCGCAGCGCTCGGCGTGTTTGCGTTCGCGGGACTGAGCGATGCGCTCGACGGCTACCTCGCACGGCGTCTGTCGCCGGGATCGCGATTCGGAGTCTATCTCGACCCGGCGGCGGACAAGGTTCTGATGCTAGCCAGCTTCGTAACGCTCACCATGGTCGGCGCGGTGCCGTTCTGGCTTACTGCGCTGGTCATCGGGCGCGACATCGCGATCGTTTTGGGTGTGTCAGTAGCTTGGGCATTCTCGCTGCCGCTGCAGATCGCGCCGCTCAATGTGGGCAAAGCAAGCACGGTAGTGCAGGTCGGGTTCATCGGGTTGGTGCTTCTACTGCTGGCTTTGAACGCCGATCAACCCAATGTGGTCCTGGCCGGAACGATTGCGACCGCGGCGGTCACGGTGATGTCCTGGCTGGCTTATACGCAGCTTCTTTTACGGGCGCTGGCGGTAGGGCGGCGCACGGCCTGATGGCGCAGTTCGTTCTGCCGTTGGAGAACCGGCCCGCGCTCGGCCGCGAGGATTTTGTGACCGGCCCCGGCAATGCCGAGGCCGTCAAATTCATCGACTCTTATCCGGATTGGCCCGCGCCGGCGGCTGCCCTATATGGTCCGGCGGGCTCGGGTAAGTCACACCTCGCTGCGGCTTGGGCCGCGCACGCAAAAGCGCAGATCGTGGAAGCGTCTGCACTCGACCAGAGCGTTCTGCACAATCCACCTGCAGCCATCGTGATCGAGAATGTCGATGAGCAACCTTACGACAGCGCGCGCGACGCAGCGTTGTTCGCACTGCTGGAAAGCGGCCGGCATGTTCTCCTGACCGGCCGCACCGAGCCTTCGCAATGGCGGGGCCAGTCTTCCCGATCTCACCTCCCGCTATCGTGCGTTGCTTTCATTCCTACTATGGGCGCCGGACGATATTCTTCTTCAGGCGATTGCGCACAAGCTCTTCTCGGATAGACAAGTGACAGTGCCCCGATGCGGTCGTCGCGCAAATGGTGCGCTCGCTCGAGCGCTCACCAGAGGCGATCCGTGGTTTTGTGGCACTTGCGGACGCAAAGGCACTTGCCGAGAAGCGCCCAATCACGACCGCGTTGATTCGCGAAGTCCTTCAGAATCCGGATATGGCCTCTTAGCAGTATCTGTACGGGAGCCATCCCCCAACGCGTTGTCCCCAGCTGTTAGCAGACCGAGAATGTGACGGCCTCGCTCCGCAACATGGGTGAATCTGTGTCATGACAGATTCACGCATTTCCTTTACGCTTAGGGCGAAACTCTGCACCAGTCTTTCAAATGAACCCGCCAAAGCCGAAAGTCGTGACCGTGGAAGGGGATAGCCTCATTAACTCCGCTCCGGACGACTGCCCGGCCGAAATCTTCACGACTCAAGAGAGCACCGTTCATCCGGCCATCGATCCTGGGTCGCCAAAACGGTTCATCAACCGGGAACTCTCCTGGCTGGCGTTCAACCGGGCGCGTCCTCGAAGAGGCGCAGAACCCACGCCACCCTGTTCTGGAGCGCCTCCGGTTCCTGTCGATCTCTGCATCCAACCTCGACGAATTTTATATGGTCCGCGTCGCCGGCCTGAAAGGCATGGTCGAAGCTGGTGTGACCACGCCGAGCGACGACGGCTTGTCCCCCGCCGAACAGCTTTCGCAGGTTGACACCGCGGCCGGACAACTGATCTCCGATCAGCAGACCGTCTGGGTAGCGTTGAATACTGAATTGCGCGATGCGGGGATCGCGGTCATCAGCCCAACGGAATTGACCGACGCAAATCGCGACTGGCTTGCCGGTCAGTTTCGCGAACAGATATTCCCGGTGCTCACGCCGCTCGCGATCGACCCGGCGCATCCTTTTCCATTCATTCCCAACCTAGGCTTCACGCTCGCGCTCAAGCTCACGCGAAAGGACGGCAAACATGTAATGGCGCTTTTGCCGGTGCCGTCGCAGCTGAAACGGTTCTGGCGTTTGCCCGGCGCGGACAAGACCGCGCGCTTTGTGCCGCTCGAAGATCTGATCCTGCTTCATATCGACAGGCTCTTTCCCGGCCACACCGTCAACGGCAGCGGCCTGTTCCGCATTTTGCGCGACAGCGATGTGGAGCTTGAAGAAGAGGCAGAAGACCTCGCACGCCAGTTCGAAACGCTGCTCCAGCGCCGCCGCCGCGGCGACGTGATCCATATGAAATGCAGCAAATCGATGCCGGCCGATCTGCGCGAATTCATCTGCGAGCATCTGAAGCTCGACGACAGCGAACTCGTACTGATCGAACATCTGCTGGGGCTATCGGATCTGCGCAAGTTGATCCTCGACGAGCGGGCCGATCTTCAGTTCAAGCCCTATATCGCGCGGTTTCCGGAACGCATCCGCGATCATGGCGGCGACTGCTTCGCTGCCATCCGCGCCAAGGATATCCTCGTCCATCATCCGTTCGAGAGCTTCGATGTGGTGGTGCAGTTCCTGCGCCAAGCGGCCGCCGATCCGGAAGTCGTGGCGATCAAGCAGACGCTTTATCGCACCGGATTCCCCGATTGTCGGCGCGTTGATCGAAGCCGCCGACGCAGGAAAATCCGTCACCGCATTGGTGGAGTTGAAGGCGCGTTTCGATGAGGCCGCCAACATAAAGTGGGCACGCGATCTGGAACGCGCCGGCGTCCAGGTCGTGTTCGGATTCATCGAACTGAAAACCCACGCGAAGGTGAGCCTCGTCGTTCGCCGCGAGGGCGGTTCGCTGCACACCTATGTGCATTTCGGGACCGGAAACTATCATCCAACCACGGCGAAGGTTTACACCGATCTTTCGCTGTTCAGCGCCGACCCGGCCCTTGGCCGCGACGCGGTCCAAGTTTTCAACTACATCACCGGTTACGCCGAACCCGTCGCGCTGGAGAAGATCGCGATCTCGCCGCTCACGCTGCGTGGACGGTTGATCGACGCCATCCAGGAAGAGATGATTCATGCGCGCGCGGGCAAGCCTGCCGCGATCTGGATCAAGCTCAACTCTCTGGTCGATCCTGGGATCATCGATGCGCTTTATTGTGCCAGTCAGGTGGGCGTGCAGATCGACCTTGTGGTGCGCGGCATCTGTTGTCTGCGCGCAGGTGTGCCGGGCCTGTCGGACAACATTCGCGTGAAAAGCATCGTCGGCCGGTTCCTCGAACATGGCGCGTTGTCTGTTTCGGAAACGGTCACGGGCTCCCATCGGCCAAGTCGCGCGTTTACATCTCTTCGGCGGACTGGATGCCCCGCAATCTGGATCGTCGTGTCGAGGCACTGGTGCCGATCGAGAACCCCACGGTACATCAACAGGTTCAGGATCAGATCATGGTGGCATTGCTGAAAGATCAGGCACAGAGCTGGATCATGACGCCCGCCGGGCACTATCAGCGCGACGCTCAGGCCTCTTCGCCGGATGCGTTTTCGGCGCATACTTACTTCATGACGAATCCCTCGCTCTCCGGACGCGGCAAAGCGCTCAAGATCAACCAGCCGCGGCCTGTGACCATTGTCACGCGGCACGACTGAATGGCCAGCGCTCCTCCGATTTCGGCTGATGCGGTGCCGGGCGTTGTCGCGCGTCCACGCAAAAGCGTGAAAGGCCCGGTCGCGATTCTCGATATCGGCTCGAATTCGGTGCGTCTTGTGATCTACGAGTCGCAATCGCGGTCCCCTGCGACGGTGCATAACGAAAAAGCCATTTGCAGCATCGGCCGCGACATGGTCACGACCGGCAAGCTCAACGCCGAGGGCATGAAGATGGCGCTGGAAGTGCTGTCGCGCTTCAAGCTGTTGGCGGATGGGCTGCATGTCACGATCCGGGAAGCAGGCGCGACCGCCGCCGCTCGCGATGCGGAAAACGGACAGGATTTCATCCACAAGGCCGAGGCGCCTGGGGCGCGCCGATCCGCGTTCTCTCAGGCGAGGAAGAAGCACGGCTCGCGGCAGAAGGCGTGCTCGCCGGTATACCGGACGCAGACGGACTCGCCGCCGATCTTGCGGCGGCAGCCTCGACATGGTCACGGTGAAGGGCGGCAAGATGACCGACGCGGTGACCTTGCCGTTCGGTCCGTTGCGCCTGATGGATTTGTCGAAAGGCAATGCCAACAAGGCGCGCGACATCGTGGACGAGGGGCTCGCCAAAATCCCCAATCTCAAATCGCTGGAAAAGCGTTCGCTCTATGCCGTCGGCGGCATCTGGCGTTCGGTCGCGCGCGTGGACATGGAAGTGTGTGAGTACCCGCTCCATGTCCTGCAACATTACAAGATCCCGCGTGCGCGCGCGCTTCGCCTGTGTGACGTGCTGTCGGTGCAGTCGCGCAAATCGCTCGACATGATGAAGTCGGTGTCGAAGCGCCGCGCGGAATTGCTCCCTTATGGCGCGATCGTGCTTGAGCGTCTTCTGCTCGCGACCAAGGTCGATCGGATTGTCGTATCGGCCTATGGATTGCGTGAAGGTCTGCTGCATGCGCAGCTCGGGCCGGAAGAGCGCGACAAGGACCCGTTGATCGAATTTGCCGCCGCCGCCAATGAGCGCATGAGCCGCTCGCCCGCGCATGCGCAGGAAATGTTTCAGTGGGCATCGCCGCTGTTTCCGGACGAGAATGCGGAGTTGCGCCGCATCCGCCAGGCCGCGTTCCTGTTCTCGGACATCGGCTGGCGGCTTCATCCCGACGACCGCTCGGTCGGCGCTTACAACCAGGTGATCCATGCGCCTTTTGCCGGTGCGGATCATCGTGCCCGCGCGCTGATCGCGTCGGCGGTTTTTCATCGCTATTCCGGCGATGAGGAAGTGCCCAAGGCGTTGGTGATCGAGGACCTGCTCGACAAGGACGACGAGGCGCTGGCGCTGCGCATCGGCCTGACCGCACGGCTCGCCTTCGCCATGTCGGCGTCGGCGGTGGGGGAACTCAGTCCAACCAAGCTCCGCTTGACGCCGGGCAAGGTGCTTATGGACGTGCCGCGCCGCCGCGAGGCGTTGGCCGGCGAGCCGGTTCTCAAGCGCCTCGGCGCGCTCGCTGCCGCCCTGGACCGCAAGGGCGAAATCCTGATCGGCTAAGCCCGCGCTAGGCGTCAGCCTCAAAAAGGCCTAAAGGGGGTACAAACTTGCATGCGCAAGTGCCATATAAGGTGCCTGCACAAGGAGACTTTCATGGGCGGCCTCAGCATCTGGCACATCCTGCTTTTTGGAGCGGTCGCGTTGCTGCTTTTCGGCAGCCGCTTCAAGATTTCCGACGTGATGGGCGACCTCGGCAAGGGCATCTCCAGTTTCCGCAAAGGTCTCGCCAATCCGGACGACCACCCCGAGCCGCCGAAGAAGGACCACCCGCGAGCTAAAAGCGCGGAACGTCGATGCTCGACCTTTTCAGCTGGAGCCACATCCTCATCGTCCTGATCGTGGCGCTGGTCGTGATCGGGCCAAAGGATCTTCCGCGATTCATGCACATGGCCGGGCGCTGGATGGGCAAGGCGCGCGGCATGGCCGACCAGTTCCGCAAAAGTTTCGACGAGATGGCGCGGCAGACCGAACTCGACGAGCTGCGCAAGGAAATCAATGCGCTGCGGGAGACCCGCGCCGATGCGCCGGTAATGACGCCGCGCACGATCGTGCCCTCCGACATGACATCCGAACCGGCGGGTGAGTTGCCCATGCCGGTCACGGACCAGTCAGAACCGCCGGCCGCGTCATGACCGTGCGCGCGACGGGCGAAGAAGACGAGATCGAGGCGTCCAAGGCGCCGCTGCTCGATCACCTGATCGAACTGCGCAAGCGGCTGATCTATTCGGTGGCGGCGTTCGTGGTGTGCTTTCTGATCTGCTTCATCTTCGCGAAACAGATTTATGCGTTCCTGACCATGCCGCTGGCGCACGCGCTCGCGGGGCAGCCGAACGATCACCTGATCTATACCGCGTTGTACGAGACGTTCTTTACCTATGTGAAGGTCGGCATGTTCGCGGGTGTGTGCCTGGCGTTCCCCATCATCGCTGCGCAGATCTGGCTGTTCGTGGCGCCCGGACTTTATCGCAACGAACGCCGCGCGTTCCTGCCGTTCCTGTTCGCGACGCCGGTGCTGTTTATCGCGGGGGGCGCGTTCGTGCTCTATGTGATGCTGCCTTACGCGATCCACTTTTTCCTGAGCTACGAGACGCCAGCCAGCAATGGCGGGCTCGGCATTCAGCTTCAGGCGAAGGTCAGCGAATATCTCGATTTTGTGATGGCGCTGATCTTCGCGTTTGGGCTCACGTTCCAGATGCCGGTGCTGCTGACCTTGCTTGGTCGTGTGGGTATCATCACCAGCAAGCAACTACGTCAGGTGCGGCGCTATGCAATTGTCGGGATTGTGGCGTTGGCCGGTATTCTCACTCCACCGGATGCGTTCAGCATGATAAGCCTCGCGGTACCGCTGATCGCGCTCTACGAAATTTCCATTGTTCTGGTGTGGATGATCGAACGCGGCCGCGCCAAGGAGGCGACAGTCTAGGCTGTCACGTCTTCTTCGTCGCTCTCTGAAAGCGGCACTTGGCCATGCTCATATTCAGAACGACGACGGTAAGTAAACGCGTCGTCACCATGATTGCGGTTCCAGGCATGCCAGCGTACGCCGCCAAAAATCGGGCCGCTGAGCAGAGCGACGGTTCCTGCACCTAAGATCACCGCGAGAGGCATGCGTTTTCTAACTCCTTGGTCCGAAAACGGCTGAGCGCGGCGGTTCCTTTATTTCAATGGAACTTTACCCGCCGCGCCCGCCATGCCATGAGGCGCGGCAGCGGAGAGTGACCATGCACGACATCAAAGCCATTCGCGAAGACAAGGACGCCTTCATTGCCGGGCTGAAGCGGCGCGGCGTTGCCGACGCGCAGACCATTGCCCAGGATATCCTCGACCGCGATCACGGCTTGCGTGCGTTGCAGACACGGCTCCAGCAGGCGCAGGCTCGCCGCAACGAGGCCTCGAAGCTGATCGGCCAGGCGAAGGCGAAGAAGGACGAAGCGCAGGCAAGCGCGCTGATGGCCGAGGTGGCGGACCTTAAGGGCGAAATTCAGAGTGGAGAGGAAGAGAGCGCAACCTGAAGGCTGATCTCGATTCCATACTAGCGTCGTATCCAACATCCCCGTTGCCGATGCCGCCCGACGGCAAGGATGAGAACGACAATGTCGAGGTCCCTTCGCGTGCGTTCGGAACGCGGCCCGCGGTCAACGACGCCAAAGAGCATTTCGATCTCGGCGAAGCATTGGACATGATGGATTTCGAGCGTGCCGCGAAGGTCTCCGGCGCGCGGTTTGTATATCTCAAGGCCGGTCTTGCGCGTCTCGAACGCGCGCTTGGCATGTTCATGCTCGATCTGCACGCGGACCGTTCGGCTACACCGAGATGGCGCCGCCATTAATGGTGCGTAGTGACGCGGCATTCGGAACAGGACAACTTCCGAAGTTCAAAGAAATCTATTCGGAACGAGCACAACAGAAGCCTACGCTGCTGCGTTCAACCAAGCAGTCGATGAATTTGATAGTGGCGAGACTAACAATGTTGAGCTTCGCGCGGGGCAACTTATCGACCGCAAATGGCTAATTCCCACGGCTGAAGTGCCGCTAACGAACTACGTCCGCGAAGAATTCTTGATGAGGCGCAACTGCCGATGCGGTTGACGGCTTGGACGCCGTGTTTCCGCGCCGAGGCTGGGCCGCCGGGTAGAGACACGCGCGGGATGATCCGCCAGCATCAGTTCTCCAAGGTCGAGCTCGTCTCGATCACGACGCCGGAGCAATCCGATGCGGAGCACGAACGCATGACCAATTGCGCGCAGGAGGTGCTCAAGCGGCTTGGCCTTCATCATCGCGTGGTCAAGCTCTGCACCGGCGACATGGGCTTCACGGCGAAGCGCACCTACGACATCGAGGTCTGGTTACCGGGGCAGAACCGCTTCCGCGAGATTTCGTCGTGCTCGAACTGCGGCGACTTCCAGGCGCGGCGCATGAACGCGCGCTATCGCCCGAAGGACGCCAAGCAGCCTCGCTTCGTCCACACCTTGAACGGCTCCGGCCTCGCGGGGCGCACGTTGATCGCGATCATGGAGAACTACCAGCAACCCGATGGCTCTATCGCGATCCCCGATGTGCTACGCCCGTATATGGGCGGGATGGAGAAGATCGCCAAGCTGTGACGGACACGCTCACGACGGCGCGGCTCACGCTCCGCCGCATCTCGATGGACGACGCGCCCGCGATGCATGCGATTTTCGCGGATACAGACGCGATGCGGTACTGGTCGCGGCTTCCGCATACCGACGTCGCGGAAACCGAAGCGTGGATCGCGAAGACGATTGCGTCGAACGAATCCGGCGAGGGCGACGATTTCGTCGTGATCCGCGACGGTGCGCTCGTCGGTCGTGTCGGCATCTGGCAGAACAATGAACTAGGCCTGATCTCGCGCCTGCCGTCTGGGGAACCGGCGTGGCGCGCGAGGCGGTGGAGGCGCTTATGCAACGGTCACATGCGCGTGGTATGATGCAAGTCATGGCCGATATCGACCCGCGCAACATTCGCGTGCGGCGGTTCCTGGAGAAGCTCGGCTTCCGAAAGACGGGTGCGGCGAAGAACACCTACAAAATCGGAGACATCTGGACCGACAGCGAGTATCTGACCCTGGACCTCCGCTGAGTTCATGGGCCCCAGGGGGAGGGTACGGATTTCTTACGAACAATTAACGACCCATACCAGAGGGTCTGGAGAAATTTAGTTGCGCATTCTTGTCACCAACGATGATGGTATTCACGCGCCTGGATTGGTTGCGGCTGAAAAGATCGCCCGCGCGCTCACCGATGACGTCTGGATCGTGGCGCGGAGACAGAACAATCCGGCGCGTCGCATTCGCTGACCTTATCGATGCCGCTGCGGCTGCGCGAAATCGATTCCCGCCATTTTGCCGTAACCGGCACGCCGACCGACTGCGTGATGATGGCCTGTGCGCATGTGATGAAGGATGCACAGCCGACGCTCATTCTTTCCGGCGTTAATCGCGGCTCCAATCTTGCTGACGACGTGACGTATTCGGGCACCATTGCCGGCGCGATGGAAGGGTGTGCGCTTGGCATTCCGTCGATTGCATTGTCGCAGTCTTACGGATTTGAACCGCGCAGTGAGATCAGATGGCATTGTGGCGAGATGCGTGGCCCCGATCTAATCCGCAAGCTAGTCCAAATCGGCTGGCCATCGGATGTGCTGATGAACATGAACTTTCCAGATTGCGAACCCGGCGACGTGCAGGGCATCGAGATCACCATGCAGGGCAAGCGTGACATGCAGACCGCAGCACTCGACCGGCGCGTCGATGCGCGTGGCTTTCCGTACTTCTGGATCGGGTTCAAGCGCGTGCGCAGCGACCCGTCCGAAGGCACGGACCTTCGTGCCATTTATGAGAAACGCATTTCGGTTACGCCGCTGCATCTGAACCTCACCGAGCGCGACGTGGTACGGAGCTTGCGCGAGGCCTTCGCCAAGTAGCGAAGATGCACGATCCACGGTCCATCCAGCTGGTGATGACCCTTCGCGGACAGGGCATCCACGACAACAAGGTGCTTGGCGCCATTGAGCGCACGCCGCGAGAAGTTTTTGTCGAAGAACCGTTCGTGCATCAGGCCTGGGACAACAGCGCGCTTCCCATCGCTTGCGGCCAGACGATCAGCCAGCCCTTTGTTGTCGCGTACATTACGCAGGAGTTGAGGGTTGAGCCGAACATGCGCGTGCTCGAACTTGGCACCGGCTCCGGCTATCAGGCGGCCGTGCTCGCGCCGTTGTGCCGACGTGTTTATACGGTCGAACGTCATCGCCCGTTGCTCAAGCAGGCCGAAGCGCGATTCAAGCAGCTCAAGCTCGACAACGTTGTCACCAAGCATGGCGATGGATTGAAAGGCTGGCCTGAGCAGGCACCGTTCGATCGCATTCTGCTTTCGGCGGCCGTGAGCGAAGTTCCGTTAATCCTTATCGAACAGTTAAAGCCAGGCGGTTCCTTGATTGCGCCGGTCGGAACTGTACCGAAATCGAACGAATTTGGGTTACCGGAAAGTTTTTCTCAACACTTGACGCGGATCATCAGGACCGAGGCCGGGTACGAGCAAGAGGTGCTCCTTCCCGTTGTATTCGTCCCGATGGTTTCGGGCGTGCCTCAGGAAGCGAAGACGCCCTATGATCGCGTGGACAAAAAAGCCTGAAGTACTTTGTGCGCTGGTTCTGACATTAGCGGCAACAGTTTCGCTATCCGCGTGCACGACAAGTCCGCGCACGCAGTTGTCCTGGAATGTCGAAGATCACACATCTGTTGATGATCATATCTTTTACGGTCCGCGCAGTGTGAAGCTGCCTCCGGTCGAACAACGCCGTCTCGCACCGCCGCCCGTGGCGCGGCAAGCAGAAGCGAGCAATACATCCTACACAACACCGAAGCCGAAGCCGCACAACACACCTGGCTGGTACGGAAATTATTCGCAGTCGTCGCAATCCGCATCGCAGTCTAACGATTTGGCGCCGGTACAGACAGCCGATGCGAAGTTCGTCTGGCCACTCAAAGGGCGCGTGATCCTCGGTTATGGCAGGGGCGAAGGCAGTGAGCGCAACGACGGCATCAATATCGCGGCCATTCAGGGCGCACCGGTTCGCGCTGCGGCCTCTGGAACGATCAGCTACTGCGGCAACGAACTGAAAGGCTACGGCAATCTTGTTCTGATCAAGCACGACAATGGCTACATCACTGCCTACGCACACGTAGACAGCTTTCTCGTCGGCCGCGACGACCGCGTGGCGGCAGGGCAGGTGATCGCCTACGTCGGTTCGACCGGCGACGTGACCTCGCCGCAACTCCACTTCGAAATCCGCCGCGGTGTGCAGCCGGTGAACCCGCAAGCACTGCTGCCCAAATCGATGGTGGTCGCGTCGAATTGAGCCTGTTTTCGGGGCATTTGACCCGTTAAGTCCTTGTTTCGGCACGGTTGCATTGGGGTGCGGCGAAGCTATAGTCCGCGCCCGCACGGACGGTATTTTCGACCGCCCTGTTTAACCGTTTCCCGGAAACTCCTATATGCCCGGCATGGACAGTTTCACCGCTATCGCGCCGCTGATTTTCATCTTCGCGATCATGTATTTCCTTCTCATTCGCCCACAGCAGCAGCGCGTGAAACAGCACAAGCAGATGGTCGACAATCTGCGCCGCGGCGACACGGTGGTAACGGCGGGGGGCATTGTCGGACGCGTGGTGAAGGCCGACGATCCCGAGATTACGGTGGAGATCGCCGATAGCGTTCAGGTGCGCGTGATCAAGGCGACGGTCAGCGAAGTCCGCGCGAAGTCGCAGCCCGCGGATACGAAGGCAAGCTGATGGTTCGGGTATCGTTTTTTACGCGCATCGTCGTCACGATCATTCTGATCGCCGGCATCCTGATCTCTTTGCCCAACGCGTTGCCCCAGAGCGTTCGCAGCCGGCTGCCCGCATGGTGGGGCAGTCAGGCCGTCAGCCTCGGCCTCGATCTGCAGGGCGGTTCCTATCTGTTACTCGAAGTGCAGCTCGACGAAGTACAGAAAGACAAAGTCGATTCACTTCGTGGTGACGTCCGGCGAGCGCTCAGGAAGGCGCATATCGCGTTCAGCTTCGATAGTACGAGCCAGAACAGTGGCGGCATTTCGGTACATATCGTTGGTCATGATCAGCTGGAAAATGCACGTGCCATCATCGATGGCCTCAACCCTTCTGCGAGCGGCAGTTTGCTTTCGGTAGGCCAACGTCAATTCGATGTCAGCGAGCTTGGCGGCGATCATATCTTGTTGCGCATGTCCGACGTCTACCTAAAGCAGGCACAGCAGGACATCGTCGGTCAGTCGATCGAGGTCGTGCGCAAGCGTATTGACGCACTCGGCACACGCGAACCGACCATCGAACGCCAGGGCGATGATCGTATCGTCGTTCAGGTGCCGGGCCTATCCGATCCGACGGAGCTGATCAGGATTCTGCAAACCACCGCGAAGATGACGTTCCAGCTGGTCGATGAGAGCGCGGACATCGAACAGGCGCAGCGCGGCGTCGTGCCTATCGGATCCGAGCTGGTGCAGATGAACGATCCGAAACAGCCGCCCATCGTTGTGCAGCGTCGCGTGGTTGTTGCCGGCGATCGGCTGCAAGAGGCCAGAGCGGATTTTGACTCTCAAACCGGCGCGCCGGACATCAGTTTTAAATTCGATACGGTCGGCGCGAAAGAATTCGGTGACGTGACGAAAGAGAATGTCGGCCACAAATTTGCGATCCTTCTCGACAAGAAGGTTCTTACCGATCCCGTCATTCAGAGCGTCATCCTCGGCGGTCAGGGCGTCATCACAGGCAATTTCACGACCGAAAGCGCCAAAGAGCTTGCCGTACTTTTGAGTGCCGGTGCGTTGCCTGCGGCGCTCAAGCCCATCGATCAGCGCACGGTCGGCGCCGAGCTGGGTGCCGACTCCGTCAAGGCCGGCGGCTATTCGACGATGGCGGGTCTTGCGCTCGTCATTCTGTTCATGATCGGCCGTTACGGATTGTTTGGCGTGTTCGCCGACGTCGCACTGGTCTTCAATATCATCCTGTTGGTCGCAATGCTGACCTTGCTCGGCGCAACGCTTACGCTGCCTGGCATCGCCGGTATCGTGCTCACCATGGGCATGGCGGTCGATGCCAACGTGCTGATCTTCGAGCGCATACGCGAGGAACAGCGAAACGGGCGCGGGATGATCGCGTCCATCGATCAAGGCTTCCAGAGGGCGCGGGCAACCATCATCGACGCCAACGCTACCCATCTAATCGCGTCGCTCATCCTGTTCGAGCTGGGCTCGGGCCCGGTGCGCGGTTTTGCGGTAACGCTGGGCCTCGGTATCGTCACCTCGTTCTTCACGGCTGTGATGGTGACACGCCTGATGGTTGTGCTCTGGCTGGAAATCCGCCGTCCCAAAACTTTGACCATATAAGAATTAGGGCTGAAACCGGCGCTGAAAGGCGTAAACTTCTTCGAAGGACTCATTTTGAGGGGGTAACGATTATGGCTGCGTTTTTTGGAAATCTGCGCAATACGGTGATTGCGGGCGTCGTTCTCGCGATCCTGATGTTCTTGCTTTATATCAAGATTCAGGGCTTCGACGCGACCACGTTTTGGCCGTTTCTGATCCGCTGGCTGCACGTCATTTCGGGCGTAATGTGGATCGGTCTGCTCTACTACTTCAACTTCGTATCGACGCCGACGATGCCGAAAATCCCCGGCGAGCTGAAACCGGCGCTTGGCAAATTCATCACCCCGGCCGCTCTTTTCTGGTTTCGTTGGGCTGCGATGAGCACGATCTTTTTCGGTGTCATCCTCGCATACATGAACGGGTATCTCGCTCAAGCCTACACGCTGGACGCCATCGAGAATTTTGTGAACCCGAAGGCGATCGGAATCGGCATTGGCATGTGGCTAGGGACCATCATGTGGTTCAATGTGTGGTTCATCATCTGGCCCAATCAGCAGAAGGCGTTGAACATCGACAACAAGTATCCCGATCTGGCGCAGCCACAAAAGGATGCGGCGGCGAAGACGGCAGGCATGTTCAGCCGCATCAATACGATGCTCTCGATCCCAATGTTGTTTGCGATGGTCGCGGCACAAAACATCTATTGAACGCGTTTGAAAAAGAGCTGAAGGGAGCCGTCCGGGCAACCGGGCGGCTCTTTCGTTGAGATGGCAAACAATCCGTTCGAAGCGTGCGCGAAGACGGTGCGGAAGCACGATCCGGACCGCTATTTATCGGCCCTGTTCGCTCCAGCGGACAGGCGACCGTTCCTGTTTGCGCTCTACGCGCTAAACCATGAACTCGCCCGCGTCGCAGAGAGCGTGCGCGAGCCGATGATCGGCGAAATTCGTCTTGAATGGTGGCGCGAGACGCTGGAAGGCGCGCGCAACGGAAATCCACGCCCGCACGATGTCGCGCGCGCGATGGCGACCGCATTCGCTGCCTTCGATCTGCCGCCCGAGGTTTTGACTGCAATGATCGATGCGCGCTCCTTAGATTTCAATCACGGGTCTTTCACAGACGACACGTCGCGCGACGATTATATCGACGCGACGTCGGGCAATGTGATGCGACTGGCGTCGCGTATATTGGGCGCAGTGCGCGACGACTTCGCGCGGGAAGCCGGACTTGCTTACGGGCTTGTGGGTTTGTTGCGCAACCAGGCAGTCACAGGCCATCACATTCTCGCGGATATCGCGTCAGCCAATGTCGATGCGCTGGCGCATCTCACCAAAGCGCGACGGGTCAAAAAGGGCGGCGTTTCTCTTGCTGCGTTTCTGCCGGCGTCGCTGGTGCCGCTCTATCTTCGCAATCCGGCGAAGGACGTCAGCTTGCACAGGAAGCAGCTGAGACTTCTAAGCTGCGCGTTGCGCGGCAGCGTTTAGCCAGATCGCGAGATCGGCGAGCGCGCGCGCCGACATGGCCTTCTTGCGGTCCTTTCCTCGCGCCCCTTTCAGTTCCGGAAACAGACCGAAGTTCACGTTCATCGGCTGAAACGTCTTTACATCCGCGCCGCCCGTGATGTGCGCGAGCAATGCGCCGAACGCAGTGGTTGGCGGTGGCGGGGTATCCAGTCCGGCCGCAAAGCGACCCGCGAGCAATCCGATGGCGGCGCTTTCCACGTAACCCTCAACGCCGGTGACTTGTCCTGCGAAGCGCAGGCTTTGCCGCGCTTTCAACCGCAACTGTCCGTCCAGAAGTTTCGGCGAGTTGAGAAAGGTGTTGCGATGCAGGCCACCGAGCCGCGCGAACTGCGCGTTCTCAAGGCCGGGAATCATGCGGAAAATGCGGGCCTGTTCGCCGTGTTTGAGTTTGGTCTGGAAGCCAACCATGTTCCACAGCGTACCGAGTGCGTTGTCCTGACGAAGTTGCACGACGGCGTAAGGGCGTCTGCCGGTGCGCGTGTCGCACAGGCCGACGGGTTTCATCGGTCCGAAGCGCAAGGTCTCCGGTCCGCGCGAGGCCATCACTTCGATGGGCAAACAGCCTTCGAAATAGGGCGTGGATGTCTCCCACTCCTTAAAGTCTGTTTTCTCGCCTTCGAGCAACGCCGCGATGAACGCATTGTACTGTTCTGCGTCCATCGGGCAGTTGATGTAATCCGCGCCGTCGCCTTTGTCGTAGCGCGATTGCATCCAGCAGACGTCGAAGTCGATCGATTCTTTGTGCACGATGGGTGCGATGGCATCGAAGAACGCAAGACCGTCGTCTTGCGTAAGAGTGCGGATGGATTGCGCCAGCGCGTCGGAGGTAAGCGGCCCCGTAGCCACAATGACGTTGCGCCAGTCTTCGGGTGGAAGGCCGCGAATTTCCTCGCGCTCGATTGTGATACGGGGATGTCCTTCAAGCGCCTTGGTCACGTCGGCCGAAAACCCATGACGATCGACTGCCAGAGCGCCGCCGGCCGGAAGCCTGCTCGCGTCCGCGGCACGCAGAATCAGCGAACTAGCGCGGCGCATCTCCTCGTGAAGCAACCCGACTGCGTTGTTTTCAGCGTCGTCGGAACGGAAAGAATTGGAACATACGAGTTCTGCCAGACTGTCAGTTTGATGCGCGTCTGTGCCGCGTACGGGCCGCATCTCATGCAACACAACGTCGCAACCGTTTTCCGCCGCCTGCCATGCGGCTTCGCTGCCCGCCAATCCGCCACCGATGATATGGATAGTCTGCATGGGCGTTCCCATAGGCGGTTCGCTCCGCCGGCTCAACCCCGGCTAGGTTGCCGAAAGTTTTGCGAGACGGAACGGGAGAAATCTGCGATTAATGAAAGAAGCAGAGGGGCTGATTTGCGCAAGACCGTTCTCGATCTGGGACTGCTCGTACTCGCGGCCGCGCTCGCGGTGCTCGAGTTCGGTGCATACCCGCGCTTGTTCCCTCACGCCGGATGGGGTCTCGCGGTGTTTGTTGTTTTGATTGCGCTGACGGCACCGCTGCACTACGGCCTGATGCACGAAACCATGCACGGCAATCTGTTCGCCGACGAAAAGTGGAATCGGATCGCCGGCAGGTTGCTCGGCATCACGCTCGGGCTTCCGTTCGAGACGATGCGCTTCGGCCATCTCGCCCACCACAGCAACAACCGCCACAAATTCGATCGGCCGGAATATCTCGCGCCTGGCCAGTCGTTTTTCGCAGTAGCGCCCGGTTTTTATTTCAAGACTTTGATTGGTAATGCGATCATCTATGCGCTGTTGCCACTGCTGATCTTCGTGCCCATGCCGGTGCTCGAGCGTTATGCCGCGCGCGCCAACGCGGCCGACGATGCCGGGCCTATGCGGGCGGCGGCGCTGCGTTCTTTCTCCAATCCGGCACGGCGCACGGCATTGCGGACCGATCTTGCCGGTATCGTGTTGTTTGCCGGCGCCGCTATTTATCTGTGGGGCGCCCAATGGTGGGTGTTCGCGGCTTGCATCTTTGCGCGCTGGGCAGTCCTTTCTATGCTGGATAACGCCCCGCACTACGGGATGTCGCTCACATCCGGGCTGGAAGCACGCAACACATCCATGCCGGTGATGTTTCGCTGGTTGATCCTGAACCAGAACTTTCACGGCGAGCATCATCAAACGCCGAAGCGTCATTGGTCTGAGCTACCCGCCGCCTTCCGGCAATCGGCACAGAGCCACGACGGAAGCTGGATCGCCGCTGTGCTGCGCCAATTCCGCGGGCCGGTTGAATTGAGCTAACCCCACACCGGCGGCGTGCGGCCGATCCATGGGCGCGCCTGTTCGAGCTGCGCGGCAAGCCGAAACAGAGTGGCTTCGTCGGAATAGCGTCCAGTGAACATCATGCCGATGGGCAGGTTGTCGGACGACATGCCGAGCGGCAGTGATAGCGACGGTTGGCCCGTGATATTGAACGGCGGCGTATATCCGAACACGCGCGCCTGGCGGCGGTTGAATTCTTTCGGCTCGATATTGACCGGATCGAGATGGCCGATGGGCGGCGCCTGCGTGATTGTCACCGGCATCAACAGCACGTCGAAGTCGCGCCATAGCGACAGGATTTGGCGGCTCATCAGGCGCATCTGCCCAAGCCCCCAGCCGACCTGCGATGCGGTGAGTTTTCTTCCGCCCTTGTAGCTCGCCCAGGCGAGCGGCTCCATTTCCTCGTCCAGAGGTTCGCGGCCCTGCGTCGCGATTAGATCATCGACGGCGGCGGCAAACATCGCGCCGGACACGCAGCCTTGCGCGCGATAGAGCTTGCGCCAATCGATCGGCAACGTCTTCTTCTCAATCATCGTGTGGCCGAGTTCGCCGAGCAGCGTGACCGTGTCGTCGAACACGCGCTGCACATCGGCATTCGGCTCGGTTTTGCTCGGCGTCTCGGTGCAGAACGCTATGCGCAGTTTGCCGGGCGCGGTCCGGATTTCCTCCATATAGGGCCACACTTTCGGTGGCGGCGCATAGGGGGCGTCGTCTTCCGCGTAACCCGTCGCGTCCAGCATCGCGGCGCAATCGCGCACCGTACGTGTCAATACATGATCGCAGACAAGGCCATGCGCGCGGTTGCGGTCGTCCGGCGCGCCGGGGTTGCGGTATTGTGTCGGTTTCAAGCCCACGAGGCCGCATTGTGCGGCGGGAATGCGGATCGAGCCGAGGCCATCGCTGCCATGGGCGAGTGCAACCATGCCGCTCGCCACCGCCGATGCCGCGCCGCCCGACGAACCGCCGGAGGAATGATCTGGATTCCAGGGATTGCGGCAGATGCCCAGATGGCGGCCTTCGGTCGTGCCGGGGATTCCGAACTCCGGCGTGTTGGTTTTGCCGACAAGAATGACGCCCGCGTCGCGATAGCGCTTCGTCAGCTCCGCATCCGCATTGGAGACGTGATTGCGCAGGAAAGCCGACCCATTGGTCATCGGCCAGCCCGCCACGGCCATGTTGATGTCCTTGATCAGGAACGGCACGCCTTTGAACGGACCATCGGGCAGTTTGCCCTTCGCGTTGGCGCGTGCCTCGTCATAGGCTTTGTAGACCACGGCATTGAGTTTGGGATTGTGGCGCTCGATGCGTGCGATGCACGCGTCCACCAGTTCGAGCGCGGAAACATCGCCGCGCCGCACGAGATGCGCAAGGCCGAGGCCGTCATAGTGGTCATATTCCTCGAACGCCATCTTACACCTTTATCTTTGCGTATTGGCCGGTCCATGGCGCCGCACTTTCCAGTTGTGCCGCGAGCTTGAGCAGACCCAGTTCGTCGCCGAACCGCCCGACGAACTGTACACCTATGGGCAGCCCTTCCTTGTTCCAGTGCAGCGGCATGTTGATCGCGGGCTGGCCGGTCACGTTCTGCATCGCCGTGAACGGTACATAGTCGATCAGCGGCGCGAACGATTTCTGCGGATCGCGCTCCTCCATGTCGAACGTGCCGAGTTTCACCGGCGGCGCGCCGAGCGTGGCGCTCAGCCACATATCGTAAGTCTCGTGGAATTTCGCCGTGGCGCGCGAGGCGATATTGATCCCGTGCTTTGCGCGCAGATAAGCGCTGGCGGTCACGGACTTTCCCGTTTGGTAGAGGCCCCAGGTCAATCCTTCGAGCGTGTCCGGTGAGGGCGTCTGTCCGGTGAGTTCGGCGAGCGTATCGATGCCCGCAGCGAGGTTCGATCCCCATAGCACCATGAACATCGGGATCAAGGTCGCCTGATCGAGTTCGGGCGTTGCCTCTTCGACTTCATGGCCGAGATCCGCGCAGAGTTTCGCCGCGTGCTTTACGGCCGCGGCACAATCGGGATGCAATGTCGTTCCATCCAGCTTCTTGGCCGAGAACGCGATGCGCAGCTTTTTCGGCTTGCGCTTCATGCCGTCGAAATAGGACGCGGGCTCCGGCGGGGCGCAATAGGGATCGCCGGGCACGAAGCCCGCGACGGCATCGAGCGCCGCCGCCGTGTCGCGCACGGTGCGCGAGACTACGCCTTCGACTCCGAGGCCGTCGATGCTTTCCGACAGATCGGGTGCGTAGGATATGCGGGCGCGTGTCGGCTTCAGGCCGACGAGACCACAGCACGACGCCGGAATGCGGATAGAGCCGCCGCCGTCATTGGCGTGTGCTAGTGGCACAATCCCCGCAGCTACCGCCGCAGCTGATCCGCCCGAGGAGCCGCCGGTCGAATGATCGAGATTCCAGGGATTGTGCGCGGCACCATAGAGCTTTGATTCCGTCGTCGGCACGAGACCGAACTCCGGCACGTTTGTCTTCGCGAAAGGGATGAGGCCGGCATGTCTGAAACGCGCAGTCATCTCGGAATCGTGCGGCCAGGGAATCGGCGGAAAGAACCGCGACGCCTGGCGCGTCGGCACGCCTTCGGCCATCGCGAAGATGTCTTTCAAAAGGAAGGGCACGCCCGTAAACTTGCCTTTAGGCAGCTTTCCCTTTGCCCTAACCCGCGCGCGCTCGTAATCCTTGTAGACGATCGCATTGAGCTTTGGGTTCAACTCCTCGGCGCGCGCGATTGCCTCGTCGAGCAGTTCGATCGGATTCACTTTCTTCTTGGCGACAAGTCCGGCAAGTCCGAGGCCGTCGTATTTCGCGTATTCGGCAAAGCGCATTTCCAACCCCATATGTTCTAGGATTAACCCTAGCCGACGCAGCACAGAGGTGTCACGGAAACTTCCCTCACATTGCTGCTAGGTCAGGTGCCCACTAGGATGCCATCGGTCAACGCGAGGCATTGCATGAAAATCCCACTCGAGCGGACGATAGGCGACACCTACAAATTCGTGTTCTCGAACATTCTTTCGATTTTTGGGATCGCGTGGTTGCCGGCAGTGATCATGGTTGCGTTGATTGCAGGGGCGGTGTTCGCGCTCCTTCCTGATTTTAGCGCCATGGACTGGTCTGCAACACCGGATGTTGCGCATAACCAAGCTATCCTTGCCGGGATCGGATTCAAGGTGATTGGTTTGGTCTTTCCTATTGAATTTCTGATCTATCTGTTGTTCGCGATGGTACAGGTGGGGCTTCTGCGCAAGGCACTTGGACTGATTGCAGGGCTGGTATTCGTCTATTTTTCGCTCAGCAGTGCGGTGTGGCGATTGTTCGGTGGAATGATCGCGGCATTTGTCTTGTTCGTGATTGGAGGGTGCCTGACATTCACGGCTGTATCGGTTGTATACTGGCTCGGCCAGCACTATGCGTTTCCCGGTATCTATGGGCTTGTTGAATTCTTCGCGACGATCGCCGCGATCTGTTGGTTCTTTTATATGGGCGTGCGGTTATTTTTCTTTATTCCGCCGGCCGTCGTAGCCGAAGGCGGCTTCGGCATCGCACGCTCTTGGCAGCTTGGCGCCGGAAACTTCTGGCGCACAGTTGTGATCATTCTCGCCGCAGTCGCTGGGCCGATGATCGTAATCTCGACGATCAGCCAGATCGTATTCATGCCGTTCTTTGGATCGGCGATGTTGCAGATACAGCATGCCGCGGCTGACAATCAGCAGCTTTCGCCACAGCAAATATGGGCGATATTCGGTCCGGCATTGCGTATTGTCATTCCGATCTATATCGGCCTGCAGATTGTCACTATGCCTATCGTGTTCGGCCTTTCCGCTGCGGTGAGCGCCTTCGCGTATCGAAACCTCACGCTGCCAGAGAGTGCCGTATGAACAAGCTTTCCATCGGTGAGACCGTGCGCTTCGCTTACGGGTTCACGTTGCGCGAACTCGGCACGATTATCGGGCTGATCTGGGTGCCGATGGTGGCATTGGCGGTTATCAGCTTCCTTCCCTACGCGTTGGGGGATACCGCGCGGTCGCCCGATATCAATTCGGGTGCGGCGGGTGCCATTGCGCTGCGCAGTCTTGCGTTGTCTCTCATCAGTATTCTGCTTACCGCTTGCGTGACCGTTCCAGTTTTGCGGCAGGCGATGGGTCTCCGGAAAGGGCCCGCGTTCATTCACGTTTCGCTCGGTGCGGCAGAGTTGCGTCTATGGGGCGGGTATCTGCTGCTGATCGGGATCACGATCATTTTGATGCTTGGTCTGATGTTAGCCGTGGTTACCGCCGCAGTGGCAGCCAACGCCATCGGGAGCAAGGTCTTGGGCGCGGCGCTCTCTGCCCTGATCGTTCTCGCAGGCATCTGCGCCATGCTTTATGCGCTGGTCCGGCTGTCGTTTCTTCTCGGCCCGGTGGTCGTGGCGGAGAACCGCCTGACCCTTGAGCGCGGTTGGCTGCTAACGGCAGGCAATTTCTGGCGCATCGTTGCGGTGTTGTTTTTCGTCACGCTGCCATTTGCTTTGGTTTTTCTAGGCGCCTTCGTATTCCTGCTGGGCCCCGACACCGTCGCGCTCTATCATCGCGCGATGGAGCAGAACATGGACCAGCAGCAAATCGCTGACCGCATGCAGGCAATCGTGGACAGCCACATCTCAATCATTTTGGGCGTGCAGCTGATCATCGCGCCATTCAGCGTCGGACTTTCGTCGGCGGCAGCGGGGTATGCCTATAAGATATTGTCCCCAGGCGTTCCTGCTTCTACTCCGCGGCCTTGAGTTTTTTCGGTGGACCGATCTTTTCCGGTGTCCGTCCTCTGAGCAGCGTCTTGAGATACTGGCCGGTGTAGCTGCGCGCGACTTTGGCGACATCCTCCGGCGTGCCTTGGGCGACGATCTCGCCACCACCGTCGCCGCCTTCGGGACCGAGATCGACAATCCAGTCGGCGGTCTTGATGACCTCAAGATTGTGCTCGATCACCACCACCGTATTGCCGTTCGCCACCAGTTCGTGCAGCACCTCCAGCAGCTTCTTCACATCGTGGAAGTGCAGGCCGGTGGTTGGCTCGTCGAGGAAGTAGAGTGTGCGCCCAGTCGCGCGGCGCGACAGTTCCTTCGACAGCTTCACGCGCTGCGCTTCGCCGCCAGACAGCGTGGTCGCCTGTTGGCCGATGGAGATGTAACCAAGGCCAACGCGCTTTAAGGTCTCCAGCTTTTCGAAGATTGACGGCACGGCTTTGAACAACTCCGCGCCCGCCTCGACCGTCATGTCGAGAACGTCGGCGATGGAATAATTGCGGAATTTCACGTCCAGCGTTTCACGGTTGTAGCGCTTGCCCTTGCACACATCGCACTGGACATAGACGTCGGGCAGGAAGTGCATCTCGATCTGGATGACACCGTCGCCTTGGCACGCCTCGCAGCGCCCGCCCTTGACGTTGAACGAGAAGCGTCCCGGTGCATAGCCCCGCGCTTTCGACTCCGGGAGCTCCGCAAACCAATCGCGGATCGGCGTGAACGCGCCGGTATAGGTCGCCGGGTTCGAGCGCGGCGTGCGCCCGATCGGCGATTGGTCGATGTCGATCACCTTGTCGAGGAATTCGAGGCCTTCTATCTTGTCGAACGCGGCCGGATGCTCGCGCGCACCATTCAGCTTGCGCGCGGCCGCCTTGTAGAGCGTTTCGATGACAAGCGTAGATTTGCCGCCGCCGGATACGCCGGTGATGCAGGTGAAGGTACCGAGCGGAATCTGCGCCGATACATTTTTCAGATTGTTGCCGCGTGCGCCGCTGACCTTGAGCCAGCGGTTGTGCGCCGCCGGCCTGCGCTTCGCCGGCACGGGAATCTGCTCAAGGCCGATAAGGTATTTTCCGGTCAGGCTCTTGGGCGAGCGCATGATGTCTTCGGGCGTGCCCTCCGCAATAATGTGGCCGCCATGGATGCCGGCGCCAGGCCCCATGTCGATGACGTGATCGGCCTGGCGGATCGCGTCCTCGTCATGCTCGACCACCAGCACGGTGTTGCCCATATCGCGCAGGCCTTTGAGCGATTCCAGAAGCTTTTCGTTGTCGCGCTGATGGAGGCCGATGGACGGTTCGTCCAGCACATACAGAACGCCGGTCAGGCCCGAACCGATCTGCGAGGCGAGACGGATGCGCTGGCTCTCGCCGCCCGACAGCGTGCCGGAATTACGGCTGAGCGTGAGATAGTCGAGGCCGACATTGACGAGGAATTTCAGTCGCGCGCGAATCTCTTTCAGGATGCGCGCCGCGATTTCGTTCTGCTGTTTGTTCAGCTTCTTGTCGATGTCGCGGAACCATGTGTCGACATGCCGGATCGACTGCTCGCCGACCTGGCCGATATGCAGACCGCCGATCTTGACCGCGAGCGCTTCGGGCTTCAGGCGATAGCCCTTGCACGCCTCGCACGGCGAGGTGTCCTGAAAGCGCTCCATCTCCTCGCGCACCCACGAGGAATCCGTTTCCTTGAAGCGGCGCTGCATGTTTGGAATGACGCCTTCGAACGGCTTCTTGGTCTCATAGCGGCGCATGCCATCGTCATAGACGAACTTGATCTCATCCTCGCCCGAACCCCGAAGAATGATTTCGCGTGCTTTCTTGGGCAGGTCTTCCCAAGGCTCGTTGAGCGAGAATTTGTAGTGCTTCGCGAGCGCTTCGAGCGTCTGTAGGTAATAGGGCGAAGACCCTTTCGACCACGGCGCAATGGCGCCGTTTCGCAAAGTAAGAGAGTCGTCCGGAACGATCAGTGCCGGGTCGAAATAGAGCTGTGTACCGAGGCCGTCGCACACCGGGCACGCGCCATGCGGATTGTTGAACGAGAACAGGCGCGGCTCGATTTCCGTGATCGTGAATCCGGAAACCGGGCAGGCGAATTTCGACGACAGCATCATCTGCTTCGCCTTGCCATCTTTCTCCTTCTGGTCCGCGAATTCGACGAACAGCAATCCGTCGGCGAGACCGAGCGCGGTCTCGATGGAGTCAGGCAGGCGGTTGCCAATATCGGGCTTCACCACGATGCGGTCGACGACGATCTCAATGTCGTGCTTAAGCTTCTTGTCGAGCGCCGGCGTCTCGCCGATGTCGTAGAATTTCCCGTCGATCTTGGCGCGCTGAAACCCCTTCTTCTGAAGCTCGGCAAGCTCCTTGCGATACTCGCCCTTTCGTCCTCGCACGATGGGGGCCAGCAAGAAGAGCCGCGTGCCTTCGGGCAACGCGAGGATACGGTCCGCCATTTGGCTGACAGTCTGGCTTTCGATTGGCAAACCCGTCGCGGGCGAGTAAGGCACGCCGACGCGCGCGAACAACAGACGCAGATAGTCGTAAATCTCCGTGACCGTGCCGACCGTCGAGCGCGGATTGCGCGAAGTCGTTTTCTGCTCGATGGAAATCGCAGGCGACAGGCCTTCGATGTGATCGACATCGGGCTTCTGCATCAGTTCAAGGAACTGGCGCGCATAGGCCGACAACGACTCGACATAGCGGCGTTGGCCCTCGGCATAGATCGTGTCGAAAGCGAGCGAGGACTTGCCCGATCCCGACAGGCCGGTGAGCACGGTTAGCGTGTCGCGGGGAATCTCCACGTCAACATTCTTGAGATTGTGCTCGCGTGCGCCGCGTATGGAGATGTTCTTCAGCATGGGCCGGTCCAAAACGTGAACAGTTGGTATACCGATGTTTCCCCAGACACAACTCCCAGGGCACTTTCGCCGCTACGCTGCGCTCCGGGGGCGGAATTTGCGCCCATTTGGCATCACGGCGCGAAATCGAGCGGTTAGATTGGGTGGAGCTCCTAGATGGGGCTCAAGAGGTTGCGAATCAAGCGGGCGGGCAGCGATTGCGCTTCTGCGATGCCGCACAGCAACATTTTCCTATGCACCGGCCCGCCTGCTACATTTTCGTGAGTACCGCAGTCGCACTCGCAAGGCGGATGCATATCGGCACGAGTAGCCGCGCGGCGATGCCGGGCTGTTGATATGCATAAGTTCTGCGCTTCAGCAGGGAGGCAGCTTTGGCCCCGAAATAGTGCGAGGTATAGGAAAAAGACGCTTTCAGGCCGTGCTTGGCGGTTAGCGCCGTGAATTGCGACAGGTCAAGGTAGTTCGTGTCCGTGGTTAGCACGTGGGAGAAGGTCGCCGCGAAATCGTCGATCGACGTCAGGCCGCGTCTCGACGTCTCGATCCGATAGGCTTTTTTCAAACCCATTCTGGTGAAAGCGCCCATCAGCGCGGCGCGACGTCCTTCATTCTTCACGCGATGCACCAGCGGCATAAAGGCATGGGGTTCGATGATGGATTCCTTGAGCGGAAAGAGATTGATACTGAAACCGTCCGGCGTCAGACAGCGGTGAAGGCTCACCAGCGCGGTGTCCATATCCATGACGTGTTCGAGGACCTGGTTGCTGACAATGACGTCGAAATAGCAATCCTGCCATGGCCACGCTTCGCGCGGCTCTCGCTGAACGATGGCGCTGTCCCAGGGCCTGCCGGGGACGTGCGCATTCAAATAATCCCGCGTGAGCGTCATCTCGTAGATATCGAGGCCGTAGAATTCAAGATTGAGGTTCGGACGCAACACCGCGAACGCTTCAGCGATATAGCGAAGCGCGTGACCGTTGCCACAGCCGAGATCGAGCAGCCTGATATTGGCCTTTTCTGTCGGAAGCAGGGAATTGATCACGGAAACAATATGTTGATGCGTCAGAGAAGACGCGCGCGGCATGGCGGCAATAGTCACGAAATTCTACCTTCAACCAAAGCTGAATTATGGTGGAGGCATACCGCCCTGGCTAGAAGCGGCGAAAATCCGGTATTGAACAAAAGATGAACAAATCATAGGATGATATCCTTCCTGTGCACAGGCAGTGCGGCACAGGACATGGCGCGGTGTCTCGGCAAACCGTAACCTCCGGTTTCCTTGGCAAAAAATGGAGACGGCAATGGCGGGAAGCGTGAACAAGGTCATTCTGGTGGGCAATCTGGGCAAGGATCCGGAAGTCCGCCGTATGCAGAGCGGCGACCCGATCGTTAATCTGTCGCTGGCGACTTCCGAGACTTGGCGCGACAAGTCGTCCGGCGAGCGGAAAGAGAAGACCGAGTGGCATCGCGTGGTCATCTTCAACAAGAACCTCGCCGAGATCGCTGAGAAGTACTTACGCAAGGGCTCCAAGGTTTACCTGGAAGGCGCTCTGCAGACCCGCAAATGGACCGACAAGGACGGGGCTGAGAAATACTCGACCGAAGTGGTGCTCCAGAACTTCCGCGGCGAACTGACCATGCTCGATACGAAGGGCGAGGGGGGCGGTGGTGGACGGTCCTTTGGCGGCGGCGCGGGCGACGCCCCGGCCAGTTTCGACCGCTCCGAAATGGACGACGAGATCCCGTTCTAACTTTGCTGTCATCCCGGCCAAGCGATGCGTTTAGCAGCGTGCTGAGCCGGGACCCATAGCGCTCGCAATCTGGATAGGTCCCGGGTCTCGCTTTGCTCGCCCGGGATGACAGTTTTGCTATGCTTTTTGTGGTGACTTGGGGCTGAAAATGCTACCAATTCGGCATGATTTTTAGCTCCGAATCCGGCCTCGTCAGGACCACACTTTGAGCGACGAAGGCCATCCCGTGCCGCCCTCCGGCGGCAGCATTTCCGGCATCGCAATCGAAGATGAGCTGAAGCGCTCGTATCTCGATTACGCGATGAGCGTGATCGTCAGCCGTGCGCTTCCCGATGCGCGCGACGGGCTCAAGCCCGTGCACCGCCGCATCCTCTATTCGATGCATGAGAACGGGCGCGACTGGAACAAGCCCTACCGCAAATCGGCGGTCATCGTCGGCGACGTGATGGGTAAATACCATCCACATGGCGACCAATCGATTTACGATGCGTTGGTGCGTCTGGCGCAGGATTTCTCGATGCGCGCGCCGCTGGTCGATGGCCAGGGCAATTTCGGCTCGGTCGACGGCGACGAAGCCGCCGCAATGCGATACACCGAAGTGCGCCGAGCGAAGATCGCGCACGAGCTGTCGGAAGACATCGACAAGGATACGGTCGAGTTTCAGGACAATTACGATGGCTCCGAGAGAGAGCCTGTCGTTCTTCCCGCGCGCTATCCAAACCTTCTGGTCAACGGCGCGAGCGGTATCGCCGTCGGCATGGCGACGAACATCCCGCCACACAATCTGGGCGAAGTCATCGATGCCTGCCTCGCCTATATCGACGATCCGTCAATCGGCATGGATGCATTGACGGAGATCGTGCCTGGGCCGGATTTTCCCACCGGTGCCATGATTATCGGCAAGCAGGCGGCGCGGGGCGCGCTGGCGCGTGGACGTGGTTCTGTCCTGATGCGTGCGCGCTGCAAGGTCGAGGAAATCCGGAAAGATCGTGAAGCGATCATCGTCACCGAGCTACCGTATCAAGTGAACAAAGCGCGTCTGCAGGAGAAGATCGCCGAGATGGTGCGCGACAAGCGCATCGAAGGCATCTCCGACATCCGCGACGAAAGCGATCGTCACGGCATGCGGGTGGTGATTGAGCTCAAGCGCGACGCGTCGTCCGACGTGGTGCTGAACCAACTCTATCGCTTTTCGGAACTGCAGACGAGTTTCGGCGTGAACATGCTGGCGCTGAACAATGGCCGTCCCGTGTTGATGAGCCTGAAAGACATGATCGGCTCCTTCGTCGCGTTCCGCGAGGAAGTGATCACGCGGCGCACACGCTTCGATCTCGCCAAGGCCCGGGACCGCGGGCACATCTTGGTGGGCCTCGCGGTCGCGGTCGCGAATATCGATGAAGTGATCCGGCTCATCCGCGCCGCCCCCGATGCGACGACGGCGCGCGAGCAATTGATGGCGCGCGACTGGCCGGCGAAGGATGTCGGTCCACTCGTCGCGCTGATTGCCGATCCGCGCCATGTGATGAGTGCCGAAAGCACCATCCGCATGTCGGAAGAGCAGGCGAAAGCTATCCTGGATCTGCGCTTGCAGCGCCTGACCGCGCTTGGACGCGACGAAATCGGTGACGAGGCGCGCAAGCTGGGTGTGGCGATCCAGGATTATCTCGATATCCTGCGTTCGCGTCCGCGCGTTCTGCAGATTATTCGTGACGAACTCGGCAAGATCAAAGACGAGTTTGCGACCCCGCGCCTGACCGAATTGATCGATGCCGATGTGGAGATCGAGGATGAGGCGCTGATCGAGCGCGAAGACGTTGCCGTCACGGTTACCCATGCCGGCTACATCAAGCGCACGCCGATCAGCGAATACCGCGTGCAGGGCCGCGGCGGCAAAGGCCGCTCGGGCATGGCAACCCGCGAGGAGGACTACGTCACCAACCTTTTCGTCGCGTCGACGCATGCGCCGTTGGTGTTCTTCTCCTCCAACGGCATGGCTTACAAGCTCAAGGTCTGGCGGCTTCCCGAAGCCCGCATCCAAGGCAAGGGCAAGGCAATGGTGAACCTGCTGCCGCTGTCCGAAGGCGAACGCATCACCACGATCCTGCCGCTGATGGAAGACGAATCTCAGTGGGAAAATCTGAACGTTGTCTTCGCGACGAAATCCGGCGACGTGCGCCGCAATCTGCTGTCCGATTTTGCGAGCATCAATCGCAACGGTAAGATCGCGATGAAGCTGGAGGCGGGCGACGGCATCGTCGGTGTGCAGACTTGCACCGATCAGGACGATGTACTTTTGACCACCAGACTTGGAAAATGCATCCGTTTTGCACTGACCGATGTGCGTGTCTTCAAGGGGCGCGACTCCACCGGCGTGCGCGGTATCAAACTCGCGGAGGGTGACGAAGTCGTGAGCTTGACCCTGCTCCATCACATGGATGCTGAGACTGCAGAGGCGCGCGCGTATCTCAAACAGGCCAACGCGGCGCGTCGTGCGGTCACTGGTGAGGAAGCGCCGGTTGAGGATGTTTCCGACGATGAGGAGATTGGCGGCGAGGAGGCGACGTTGACGCCCGAGCGTTACGCAGCACTCGGCGCCAAGGAGCAATTCGTGCTCGCGGTTTCTGGCGGCGGCTTCGGCAAGCGAACATCGTCTTACGAATACCGCGTCACCGGCCGCGGCGGCTCCGGCATCGTCGCCATGGGCATGGGGCGTAAGAACAGCGCCATCATCGCCGCGTTCCCCGTCGATGAATCCGACGATCTCATGTTGATCAGCGATGCGGGCCAGACGATTCGCGTTGCGGTCGGCAGCGTCTCAATTCAAGGCCGTGCAGCGCAGGGCGTGACCGTATTCCGGGTGGACGAGGGCGAACGCGTCGTCTCTGTCGAGCGCATCGAGGATGTGTCCGGCGAAGAAGGCGCGGATTGAGGAAGCGCTATGGCCAGAAATCTTGTCGGTCTTTATCCGGGGGACGTTCGACCCGGCGACTCTCGGGCATATCGACATCATCAAGCGCGCGGTGAAGATCGTCGATCATCTGGTGATCGGCATGGGTGTCGTCCAATGATGCAAAAAAGCAGATGTTCACGCTGGCGGAGCGTATCGATATGATGCGCCATGAGGCAGAGAGCCTGGGCGACGGCCGTGCGACCATTGAGGTCAAGCCTTTCGATATCCTGCAGGTGAAATTCGCGCATGAAGTGGGCGCGACGATTGTGATCCGCGGCCTGCGCGCTGTCTCCGACTTCGAATACGAATTCCAGATGGCAGCGATGAATCAGCGCATGGACAAGGAGATCGAGACGGTCTTTCTCATGGCCGATCCGCGGAACCAAGCGATCGCTTCGCGGCTTGTCAAAGAAATCGCGATGTATGGCGGCGATATCTCGCAATTCACCACGCCCTATGTCGCCGAACGCCTCGTCAAACGGTGCAAAGAGTTAGGAGCAAAAAGCTGATGGCCCGCGATCCCGAAAATACGCTGATCATGGAGTTGAAGTCGGGGCCGGTGGTGATCGCGCTCAAGCCCGATGTCGCGCCGAACCATGTCGCGCGCATCAAGGAACTGACGCGTCAGGGTTTCTATGACGGCGTCGTATTCCATCGCGTGATCCCGGGCTTCATGGCGCAGACAGGCGATCCGACAGGCACGGGCTCCGGCGGTTCTGATCTCGATGATCTGAAATCCGAGTTCTCGAACGAGAAGCATACGCGCGGTACGGTGTCGGCCTGCGCGCACGTCGGATCCGCACAGTGCGAACAGCCAGTTCTTCATCTGCTTCGACGACGCGCCGTGGCTCGACCGTCAGTATTCCGTCTGGGGTCAGGTGGTCGAAGGCATGGAGCATATCGACGCCATCAAGAAGGGCGGCGAACACAACAACGGCGCCATCTCCGGTGCGCCGGACAAGATCATCAAGATACGTGTTGAAGCCGACCCGAATAGCTGACGGCTAAGACCGGTGCGCCGCGTCCCAGGCGACGCAATCGGCATAGACGCGCTTGTACACCGACTCTTGTGTGTCGAAGTCTTCGCCCTCGACTGCGGCATCCCTCGCACGCATCTTTGCGAGCGCCGTGCAATGCGCGCTTGATTGCGGGGATGCTGTCGATGCGGAGGGAAGCGTCGATTGGCTGGCCAGAGCCTGTGTGGTCACGGGCTGCGGAGCGTCAGACGTTTGTAGCGCAGGTTGCTCCGTTGATGCGGGAACAGCTTGTGCCTGTGGCGGAGGAACTGCCTCGGAACTAGACTCACCCCAGAAATTGACATGGCTGCACCCGGAAAGCGCCAGCGCCAAGGTCGTTGCAATTAAAGTTGTTCTCATGCGCGCGCCTCCATTGCCCGGAACCATAACGCGAAGCGCGAAGCGGGCGCCATAGCAGACCGCTTGCATGACGTTCGCGTAACGCGAGCGCACAGCGTGTCATCTTCAGCTGGATATCAGTGGGCTCACATTGTTGCGCGCGTTGCTGCTGCCGGCACTACAGCGTCAGATTGAGTGCGCGTCCCGGGCACATGTCTGGGTTCTGAATGTCCGGGCGCTTTTCGTAGCTTTTTTCCTTTAGCCCAGGATAATCTGTAGCTGGTGTGTCGCGCCGTCATCGGCAAGCGGTATGAGAGATTTCGTGGCACCGTCGAGCATCTTGCCGTCGAGTTTCACTGCCAGGATTCCGCGGCAAACGCCTAACGGGTTTTCGACTGAAATCTCATAACGCGCGGAGCGGTAACGGAAGGCAATCTCAAAGCCGGGCCAACCGCGAGGGATGCAGGGATCGAGCATCAGCGTACTTCCCTGCAATCGAAATCCCAGCAGCCATTCCAGCGCGACGCGATACACCCACCCTGCCGAGCCCGTGTACCATGTCCAACCGCCGCGCCCGACATGCGGCGGCACGGAATAAATATCTGCGCAGATCGCGTAAGGCTCGACGCGGTAACGGTGCATGCCTGTGGGATCGCTGGCATGGTTGATCGGATTGAGCATCGACAGCAATTCGGCGGCCTTGTCGCCGTCGCCCAACATCGCAAATGCCAACGCCGCCCAGGATGACGCGTGGGTGTATTGACCGCCGTTTTCACGAATGCCGGGCGGATAGCCTTTGATATATCCCGGATCGTGCGCGGGATGATTGAAAGGCGGTGTGAACAGCATCGACAGTTTGGCATCGCGGCGCACTAGATATTTGTCGACGGCCTCCATCGCGCGTGAAGCGCGCGCGGGTTCTGCCGCACGGCTGATCACCGCCCAGGATTGCGCAATGGAGTCGATGCGGCATTCACTGTTTGTAACGGAGCCCAGTGGCGAGCCGTCGTCGAAGTAAGCACGGCGATACCAATCGCCATCCCCATGCTTCTCGCTCCAGAGATCCTTTCAATGCTGCAGCAGCAAGGCGCCATTCTGCCGCGTGCTCGTCGCCATTGCGCTTTTCCGCAATACTCGCGAACGACAGAAGCGCGGAGTAGAGGAACCAGCCCAGCCACACGCTTTCGCCTTTGCCGTTCTCAGCCGACGCGGTCCATGCCATCGTTCCAGTCGCCGGTCCCCATGAGCGGCAAGCCGTGTTTGCCCATGATCAGACTCTTGTCGAGCGCAAGCGCGCAGTGGTCGAACAGACCTCGCGCGCTTTTCGGAGATCGTCGGTTCAAAGAAAGCGTCGTGTTCGCCTTCTTGAAGGACCGGCCCCTCGATGAAAGGCACTGTCTCGTCGAGGATGGCGAAATCGCCGGTGGTGTTGACGTAGTGCGCCGTGACGTAGGCAAGCCATGCGCGATCGTCCGACATCCGCGTGCGGATGCCGCGGCCCGACTCCGGCAACCACCAGTGCTGAACGTCGCCTTCCGGGAACTGCCGCCCTGCCGCGCGCAAAATATGTTCGCGCGCTATTTCCGGCCGCGAGATACACAATGCCATGACGTCCTGCAACTGATCGCGGAAGCCATAAGCGCCGCTCGCCTGATAGAAACCTGTCCGTGCCCAAACGCGGCAAACCAGAACCTGATACGGCAACCAGCGATTCATCAGGATATCGAGGGCACGGTCGGGCGTTTTAATTCGCACCGCGTTCAATGTTTCGTCCCAAGCCTGGCCCAATTCCTTGAAAACAGCATCGAAGTCGGCTTGCCGATATTTGGCGACCAAAGCGCGCGACTCCGCATCCGATGCTGTCTGACCGATCGTAAAGACGATCTCCGTGCTGCCGGTGGCAGTGAGGCGAACAGGCGTTTGCAGAACGCCGCAAGGATCGAGTCCTGCGCCTGATTTGTTCGACAGGATGGCGCCGGGCGCCAGAGCACGCGGCGCGTCCAATGCGCCATCGCGGCCCAAGAACTCGGTGCGGTCGCATGTCCAGGCGGTTTGCTTGCCGCCAAGGTCGCAGAACGCAACGCGCTCTCCGAACTGTTCATGCCAAGGATTGTGCGCAAAGATAGCGCCCGTTTGCGTATCCACTTCGGTCACGATGGTGGACTGGGTGGCGGAACGGTTGGCCCCCAACACCCATTCCACATACGCCGTGACAGACAGCCGCCGCGCGCGTCCCGACCGGTTGGAGATTTTCAACCGCGAAATCTTGATGGGATCGTCTTTCGCAACGAATTGCACCATTTCCAGCGCGATGCCGTGCGAAACATGCTCGAAGCGCGTATAACCTTGCCCATGCGCCACTGTGTAAGGCGCATTGCGCTCCCGGATCGGCAGCGCCGTCGGCCCCCAAACTTCCCCAGTGTCTTCGTCGCGGATATAGAGAATTTCGCCGGGCGGGTCGCTGACGGCGTCGTTCGACCAGGGTGTAATCGTGTTTTGCTGACTGTTGACAGACCAGGTAAATCCACTCCCGTCTGTTGACACGATAAACCCGAACGTCGGATTGGCGATAACATTCGCCCATGGCGCCGGCGTACGCTGGTTGCCTTCAAGGACAGTCAGATATTCGCGGCCATCCGCCGCAAAACCCACCCATGCCATTGAAGAATTCCATTGGTGGGTTCGGCAACGGTGCATCCTGCTGCTCCACAGGATAGAACCGTCGCGCGGGCGGGGGGCTGCCAGGTTTGCGCTCGCGGGCGCGGTTGATCTGTTCCGCCAGCGTGCCGCTATCGCCATCGAGCACCGCACGGGAACACGCTAGCAGCAACGACCGGGTCTCTTGCGGTATTGCATCTGCGCGCAAAACGTAGACGGAGCCGCGCGCATTGTCGCTCGCAAGTTTCGGCATCGACTGGTTCATGCGCAGCATGGCTTCGATGGAGGATTGGAAATCCTGCGCGTAGGAGGTGGCGCGTTCGTTCAGCACGACAAGATCGACGGCGAGCTGCTTAAGGCGCCAATATTCATGTGCCCGCAGAAGCTGGCGCACCAATGCCAGCCCTTCATCATCGCGGATGCGCACCAAAACAATCGGAAGATCGCCCGAGATTCCGTGTGCCCAAAGCGTGGAAGCTTTTCTTAGCCCGCGCTTGATGACATCTGCCGGCGGCCGCAGTGTCGGATCGGAATAGAGCACGTGGTTCGCCAGACGCTGGAACAGATTGGCCTCATCGGGCGTAATGCCGATGTGACGAAGCTGCATCTGCGCCTGCGTCCACGCCAAGGTAGACGCGCGATCGAACGCATGCGGATCGCGATGCTTGTCGATCAGGTCGATGATGTTTGTCGCGCGTGGCCGCAGCCATCGTCCAGAATGCAACGCGCACAGTCGCTCCACGGGGGATTTGCACGCGGCGGCGCAGGCTGAAGATCGGGTCCAGAACCGGACCCACTGTGTTGGACAAGGGCCAACCATCGGCAATCGCGACCGGCGAGCGAACGGTCTGTCCGCGCCCCAAAAACCGGCCGCGGTCCGTTTCGAACTGAACATCGCCGGAGCTTTCGCCTTCGACCACGGCGAGATGGGCGGCCCAAATGTCCGGGTCGCCAGAGGAGCGTTTTCTCCGGGTTGCAATGATCGCACCTTCGTTTGCGGCGAACTCCGTTTCGACGAAAAGCTTTGCGAACGCGGGGTGGGTAACGTCGTCGGCTTGACGCGCGAGTGAGACTTCCGCGTAGGACGTGATCTCTATTTCTCTGGTTCGTGCTCCGTGGTTGGTGATGGAAACCCGGCGAACTTCGGCATCGTCTTCCGGCGATACCATGACTTCCGTGACGGTTGTCAGTGAACCGTCGTTGCGCGTGATTTCCGAGCGGTCCTCACTGAACACGACCTCGTAGCTGTCAGGTTCGACACCCGCCGGCTGGTATCCGGCCGACCACACGTTCGCCACTGCGCACATCTCGCAGGAAAATATACGCGCCCCATTGATCGCAAGTCACATCCTCGCGCCAACGCGTGATCGAAATATCGTGCCAGCGGCTGTAGCCCGACCCCGACGCAGTCACCATCGCCGAGTAGCGGCCGTTGGAGAGAATCTGCGTCCGCGGTACGCGGGAATGCGCCGAATGGTATCGCCGCTCTGTTTCCGCGACCAGCATAGTGTCCTGTAAAACCGTCGCGACCGTCTCCGGTGCCGGTCGCGCGAGCGCCATATCGCGCGGCATGCGTTCCTGCAGCAGCAGTTCCGCAGCCTGCACAATGGGGTCCGCGTGGAAATCGCGCACGCATGGCGCCGTCATGCAGCGCGTTGCCGATGGCCACCAACGTCATTGCCTGATGGTGCGCCATGTAGGCGCGTACGACGGCAAACTTCACGCCTTCCGGCAGCCGCGAACGCGTGTAGTCGAGGGCTTCGTACCAGCCGTAATCGCCGCAGCCGCCCAAGCGCCGCATGCGGTCGTAGTTTCGAACCGCAGCGGCGGGATCGACCATCGTGGCCAAGCCGGTCGCGTAAGGGGCGATCACGGTGTCATTGTTTAGGCCGCGTTTGTAGCCGAGATCGGGAACGCCGAAGCTCGAATATTGATACGTTTGCTCGATGTTGCGCGCGTTGTAAGCAGATTCCGATATTCCCCAAGGCACACCAAGCTCGTTGCCATACTCTTCCTGCCGGCGCACGACGAGGCGGTTGGTTTGTTCGAGCAGACTCCCCGACGGCGCGCGCATCACCAGCGACGGCATGAGATATTCAAACATAGAGCCTGACCACGAAATCAGGCCGGAGCTGTGGTCTATGGGTGTGAGCGTGCGGCCGAGCCTGAACCAGTGCTTTGCAGGCACATCGCCCTTGGCGATGGCAAAAAAGCTCGCAAGCCGTGCCTCGGAGGCCAGTAGATCATAAAAATTGGGATCAAGCGTTCCATCGTTGCAGCGATAGCCGATGGAAAGCATTTGGCGGTCTTCATCGAACATGAAGCCAAACTCCATCTCCAACGCCATTTTCTTTGCGCGTTCGCCAAGCGTGGCAAGGCGATGACGCAGACGCTCCGCTTCACCACGTGATTGTTCGATGGCTGCCGTCAGATCGCTTCTGCCTTCGATATGCGAAAGCTTGTCGAGCGCCCCTTCGCAATGATCGGTCAAGCGATCCAGGCTCGGGATTTGATCGAGATGTTGTGCCGCCTCCCGGTCTTCGCAGGCAGCAAGCGTCACCCAGGGCATGAGAACGTGCAATTCGCGATGCTGAGCGGCGATCGATTTCCGCAATGCTTGCAAGTGCTCAATCGTATCGGGCGAAACCTTGCCGTCGAATGCCGTTTGCAGCATCACGTCGGCCTGTTGGCCCAGTTGGGATAGCAGCTTGTCGATGCCTGGCGCAGTTTTGGGCGGTCCATCGAGCATTTCGACAAACGCGCTTAGCGCCTCGCTCAGCTTGGCATTCGGCTTGCGGTTTGTTGATCATCGCGGGTCCGCCCATGCCGATGTTGGAGTTCGCGGTCGCGATTACAACGTCGCTGGAACCCAGCAGGGCAGCGTTGCCTGCGAAGCAGCGTCCCGAATTGATGCCGATGCGCGGCACGATGCCGCTGAGTTTTGCATATTGGCGGAACGTCGGCGTATCCAGCCCCGCAACACCTGGAAAATCGGTATCGCCCGGCCTGCCGCCGCCACCTTCGCTGAACAGAATAATCGGGAGCTTTGCGTCCTCCGCGACTTTGAGCAGGCGGTCTTTCTTGCGATGGTTCATCGCGCCCTGCGTGCCCTGCGAGCACGGTGTAGTCGTAGGCCAGCACGGCGCAGCGCGCGCGTTCTTCGCCGAACTGCGCGGCATTCACGGTACCGATGCCGGTAATCATTCCGTCGCCGGGCGTATTTTTGATCAGATCGTCAAGTGTGCGGCGGCGTTTCTGCGCGGCGAAGGCAAGTGCGCCGTATTCGATGAAGCTCCGGGGTCGACCAGATCGGCGACGTTCTCGCGCGCGGTGCGCTGGTTGGTCTTGCGCCGCCGCGCGACAGCGTCGGGCCGGTTCGCATCATATCCGAAATCGTGACGCGCGTTCGATTCCGCGAGATCGGGACGGATGAAATCAGGATCGACGGTGTTCTCCGCATCGCTCGCGGTATCCGCAACGTCTTCCGGTGTGAGAAAGATCAGCGCTGTGCCCTCATAGAGAACGTCGCCGGGTTTCGCCGCAATGGAATGGACCCGGCCGGAGATGTTCACGGCGACCAAGTGCTCCATCTTCATCGCTTCAAGCACGGCGACCGGCGTACCCTTGCGCACGAGGTCGCCAACACTGACGGCGATGCTGACGATCTTGCCCTGCATCGGAGCGGCGACAGCGATTGTGCCGTCCGGCGTGGAGTTCTGTGGCAGCGCGGCAACCGCTGCGGTCGGCGCGGACACAATCTCTAATGGCTTCCATTCTGTGCTCTCGCGCACCAGCGCGCCATATTCTCTTCGACAAGGCGCGTGTGCGTACGGCGTCCGGAAACTTCGGGGTTCTTCGAGCAGCGCGTGCAGAAACGGAATGTTCGTCACTATGCCGCCGATGACGAACTCGTGCAGCGCGCGTTTGGCGCGACCGACCGCCAACGTGTAGTCCGGCGCGTGAACGATGACCTTGGCAAGCAATGGATCGAAGGCCGGATTGGTCTGATAGCCTTCGTATCCGAACGTATCGACGCGCACGCCGGGGCCGGACGGTGGCACGAACCGCGTGAGCGTCCCGCCCGACGGCTTTACCGATCCATCCTCTGCCGTCTTCTCCTATTGATGCGAAGCTGGATCGCCACGCCGCGCGGCTTCGGGATGTTCTCCTGTTTCAATCCGATGTCGCGCAGGGAATTGCCGCGCGCGAGTTCGATCTGCACGGCGACAAGATCAATGCCGGTGATCTCTTCGGTGACGGTGTGCTCGACCTGAAGGCGCGGATTGCATTCGATGAACGCGAATGCGGAAGCGTGGCGCGGCGGGTTGGGATCGACCAGGAACTCGACGGTCGCGAGCCCTTTCAGTTTTACGTCATCGGCGAGCCACACGGCGGCGTCACAAAGCTGTTGGCGCAGATCGGCGGAAAGGGCAGGCGCCGGCGCGATCTCCACGATCTTCTGATGGCGGCGCTGGAGCGAACAGTCGCGCTCCCAGATATGGCTGGCTGTCTTGCCGTCGCCCGCAACCTGCACCTCGATGTGGCGTGCACGCGGCATGAACGCTTCGACATAAACCGCATCGTTGCCGAAACTCGCCTTCGCTTCGGACTGGCAACGGCGATACGCCTCTTCGAGTTCGCTCTCGGCATTCACGACGCGCATGCCCCGGCCGCCGCCGCCGGCCAGCGCCTTCACGATGATCGGACCTTTGCGCTTTGTGAGGAAGGCGCGCGCCTGTTCCAGCGTCGTCGCGCCCGCGGTGCCTTCGAGGATTGGCACGCCATAGCGTTCGGCCAGAGCGCGCGCGCGTGCTTTGTCGCCGAATACGGAGAGAACGTCGGGGCTTGGTCCAATGAACGTGATGCCCGCCTCGGCGCAGGCGCGGGCGAAGTCTGCGTTCTCGCTCAGGAAGCCATAGCCCGGATGGAGCGCGTCGCAGTTCGCGGCTTTTGCGGCGGCGATCACGCGCGCAATGTCGAGATAGGCAGGGACGCCGCTGGCGCCGAGCGGGCGCGCCTCATCGGCCAGTTTCACATGCAGCGACGCGGCGTCGTCATCTGAGTAAACCGCTACGGAACGAATGCCGAGGTCGGCGGCGGCGCGCGCGATGCGGATCGCAATCTCGCCACGGTTGGCGATCAGGATGGATTTGAAAGTCATGGCGCAGTCCGGGAATAGCGTTCTCCGGACTGTGCCATGTCTGAAGCCGTCCTAGAAGGGTCGCGCGCAGGCCGCCGTAAGCCCCGATCCCCATCCGGCCATAGCCGAACACCTCTTCGCTGCGCTCGTCGAACAGGTTCTCGACCCGGCCGAACAGCTCCAGTCTGTCGGTGATGGGCGTAGGAACCAAATACATTGACCGTCGTATTGCTCTCCAGCGGTGTGAAATTGCCGCCATCGTCGAAGCGGTCGCCTACAAAAATCACGCTCGTCCCCAACGTCAGCTTTGGCAGAGGCAGCCAGGTCAGCGTGCCGCTGGCCGAATTGTGCGGACGTCGCGCGAGTTCGGCTCCCGTGAGCAGGTTCTTGGCCGTCAGGTTGGTGTAGTCCGCCGAAACCGTGAGCGTATCGCTGAGCTTCGCATCGATTTCCGTTTCCACGCCCGACGCGCGCGTGCGGTCGAGGTTCTCATAATAGCCATAGGGCGGTGTGAACGTGTCCACAAAGTCGATCTGGTTGTGCGTGTGGCGTTCGAAGTAGGTCGCTGAAGCGCGAAGGATGCCGTCGAAGAAGGTGTGATCGACGCCGGCTTCCCAGCCCTTCGCTGTTTCCGGCTTCAGATTGTGGAACGGATTTCTGATACAGCGAATACAACTCATACAGCGACGCGCCTTGAACCCGTCGCCATAGTTGGCATGCACGGTAGTATCCCAGCCCGGGAATGTTCCACGCGCCTGCGAGCTTCAGCGATGTGTGCCCGCCGAACTCCGCGTCATCGTCGTAACGCACGCCGCCGGTGAGCGTGAGTTGATCGAACAGTGTCGTCTGCATCTGGCCATAGCCGCTCGACACGCGATCATGCCCAAGCTGTACGGGGGGCGAGAATAGCGCATTGACGCCGAAATTGTCGTTCCGGAACGAGCGTTCTTCCGTTTCGGCGCCGAAGATCAGCTGATTGTCGGAATTGAAATCGACGATGCCCTGGTATTCGAATCGCGAGGCACTGCCTTCGTAATCGTAGTTTAAATGGACCGTATCGGACGCCGAGTCGTAATAGTCGCGTGTGCCACGCGTGGCGATGAAGGCGACGCGGTTCTGCAGCATTCCGAAGTCGGCGTTTACACCGGCGTAACCCGCGAACAATTCGTTGGTATTATTGACCGCGGAGTCCGCGATTTCATAGTTCGGCGGCGGATAATTGTCGTCGAAATCGTCGTGGCCGTGCGTGTAATAGCCGCGCAGATCGATGCTCCAGTCCTGGCCGAGATGCGTGCGCGTGTTGAACGTCGCGCCGAAATTCTCGTAACCGTCGGCCTCGGTGTTGCCGTTGCGCGAGTCGGCGGCGGAAATCCCGTCCGTGTCGTAATAGTTCAGCGCCGCGCCATACTCGATGTTATCCATCGTGCCGTCCGTCGCCGCGTTGAGATGCCAGGTGTCGAAGGAGCCGCCTTCCGCGCTCGCTATGCCGCCGAACGGCGTGTCCGCCGCCGCGTTTGGAGAGAACGTTCACCACGCCGCCGATCGCGTCGCTGCCATAAAGCGTGGATTGCGGACCGCGCAGGATTTCCAAGCGGTCGATATTGTTGACCAGCACGTCGCTCAGGATCGCGCCTTCGTCGGTGGGCACTGGGATCGTTGATGCGCACGCCGTCGATCAGCACAACGGTCTGTCCGGTCTCCGCACCGCGGATCGAGATACTGCTTGGCTGTCCCACGCCGCCATTGCGATTGACCGTGAGGCCCGGCGTCTCGGCCAGAATATCAGTCAGGACATCGGTCTGCTGGGTCTTCAGATCGTCCGCGTGATGACCGAAACCGATTGTCCGGTCTTGTCGAGCGGCTGTGGCGTGCGGGTCGCGGTCACGACGACGGTTTCCGGCGTCGCGTCGTCGTCGGCGAAGGCGGGGGCCGTGAGTGCAATGAAGGCTGTTGTGGCGAGAAGTATTCTACGCATGACGTTCTCCTGGTTGAGGTCCAGAAGCCGCCGCACGATAGCAGTGCGAAAAATTTTCAACGGAATACCCCCGCGCAACGACTTCGACTTGTCGTCACGCGGATTCCCGCGCGCACCCGGCACACCCCGGCCGGCTACACAACGACGGCGCAAGGCAGGTTTCCTGGCTCCCGGGTCGTCGCTGTCGCCCGCCTTCCCAGAGCCTTACGGCTCAAGTGGCATGTGGACGACCCGCTCGCCGGTCACAGTTGCGGGGGGCAGCCGCGGCATAGACCGCGTTCCCTAAACCTCGCACGTAAGCGGAACTAACCGCAGGCGGGGTGGGCCGTCAATGCGGTTGTGACAGCAACCGCGAGGTCAGCGTGAAGCCCCGTCGGCTAACGCCGCGCGATCCATCCAGATCAGGGCGAGCATTACCCACGCCGCCAAGTGTTATGCGTGATGGTCGGGAGATAGCTTAAATGGAGATGGAAGCATTGCGCTGCCGGGGGCGGTTAGTCCTAGTTAGCCCCTCGTGTCCTAGTTCGTTTTAGTGGGTGTCCTGAATCGGGTTTTGCCGAGTCACTCCGACGTGTGTATGGCACATTGCCTTATTGACGGGTGTGCTTATCCTTCGCCCACATAATCCGAAATCGATCATTCATTTGCTTGCAGGTAACTGGGGTCCCGTTCCAGAGAAAGGTGCCGTCATAGCTCCGCTCGATAGTGATCAAGTGTCCACCACTGGTAATCACGCTAGAAGTGCCGCAACGCAGGTTGAGATAGTGCCTTTCCGGTTCTGCTAGCGCAGTTTGGCAAACTACGCTCAGCGTCACCACACACAGAACTGCACTTAGGCGAGCGGGCATGCGGATATGTCCCTTGATCAGCACTTTGTGATGTTGCCGGCGGAAGTTTACAGCGGCCCCCGCCACTTTGCATCCCGCTCGATCCGGTGACATTCTCTCAGTCCCGCTATTGCCTTGAGAGAACGCCATGAATCAGCCCGCAAAACCCTGGCCTGCGATGTCGATTGCGCAGGCGCATGCCCTGCTCACCGCGCCCGGCTCGCCGCTCGAGTCGAGCGAGGCCATGATCCGCGGCGTGAAGACGCGTGTGTGGAAAAAACACGCCGCCCACCTTGCGCGATCTGCTCGCCCATCGGCCGTGTGCATGGCGACAAGACCTTTCTCGTCTATGAGGACGACCGCGCGACGTTCGAGACGTTCACGCGCGCCGCACTCGCCATCGCCGATGCGCTGACCAAAATGGGCGTGAAGAAGGGCGACCGCGTCGCGCTCATCATGCGCAACATTCCCGAATGGTGCCCGATCTTCTTCGGCGCCACGATCATCGGCGCGATCCTGACGCCGCTGAACGCGTGGTGGACGGGGCCGGAACTGGAATATGGCCTCGTCGATTCCGGATCGAAGATCGCGTTTGTCGATGCCGAACGGCTGGAGCGTATCTCGGAGCATCTGGTCAATTGTCCGGATCTGAAGCGCGTGTATGTCAGCCGCTATCTCGATGAGCTGCCGCATCCCATCGTGACGCGGCTGGAAGATGTGATCGGGCCGTCAACGATTGGGGCAGGCTTCCGGTTGGCGAAATGCCCACCGTGCCGCTCGACACCGATGACGACGCGACGATCCTCTATACCTCCGGCACGACCGGGCGGCCGAAAGGCGCGCTCGGCACGCACCGCAACATGCTCTCCAATATCTTTGCTTCGGCTTCCGTCGCCGCGCGGAATTTCCTGCGCCGCGGAGAGCAGCCGCCTGCGCCCGATCCGAATGCACCGCAGCGCTCGACGCTGCTCTCCGTGCCGTTCTTTCACGCGACGGGATGTTTTGCGGTGATGGGGCCGTCGGTATTTGCCGGCGCGAAGCTTGTGCTGATGCGCAAATGGGAGCCGGAGCTTGCGATGCAGTTGATCGAGCGCGAGAAGATCAACGGCGCGGGTGGCGTGCCCACAATCGCATGGCAGCTCATCGAACATCCCAATCGCCACAAATACGATCTGTCTTCGCTCGAATCCGTCGCCTATGGCGGTGCGCCGTCCGCGCCCGAGTTGGTGCGCAAGATCGTGGAGACGTTCCCGAAATCGCTGCCTGGCAACGGCTGGGGCATGACAGAAACTTCGGCGACCTGCACCTCGAACTCGGCGGAGGATTACGAGTATCGTCCCGATTCCTGCGGCCCGGCGGTGCCGGGTCTGCGACATCAAGATCATGTCGCTCGACGGCACCACGGAACTCGCGCCGGGCGCGGTGGGCGAGTTGTGGGCGCGGGGCCCGAACATCGTCAAAGGCTACTGGAACAAGCCCGATGCGACGGCGCAGACTTTTACCGAAGGCTGGGTGAAGACCGGCGATCTTCGCGCGCATGGATGAGGAAGGCTTCTGCTATATCATCGACCGCGCGAAGGACATGCTGATCCGCGGCGGCGAGAACATCTACTGCATCGAGGTGGAGAACGTTCTCTATGAACATCCCGCCGTGATGGACGCCGCGCTCGTTGCTGTGCCGCACAAGCAATTGGGGCGAGGAGCCTGGCGCGGTGGTGCATCTGAAGCCGGGCCAGCATACGACGGAGGACGAGCTACGCGCCTTCGTCGCGGGCAAGCTCGCGGCGTTCAAGGTGCCGGTGAAGGTGGTGTTCTGGCCGAAACCCTACCGCGCAACGCCAACGGCAAAATCCTGAAGACGGAATTGAAGAAGATTTTTGCGGCTTAGTGCCGCCGCTTCGATCACCTCTACCAAATTCGTTATGGCCGCCCTCGAGGCGGCCATCCAGAGTTTATCGCTCACCGTCGTTCGTGGCTGGATGGCCGGGTCAAGCCCGGCCATGACGAAAAGAGACTAAATTGGCTCCTGCGGTGCAGCTTGGCCCACTTCGGCGGCGAGGGGTCTTGAGCGTTTCGCGATGGCTTGCGCGCGTGATCGGGAACGACCACATCACCGCAAGTCCGATCAGGAACAGCACAATGTCGAGCGGGATGTAGATCGACAAAAAGCGGTCGATGATCGCGGGGGCGACTTTTCCCGGCACCGCGTCGTTCGGAAATCCGGCCGCCCAGAGAACCATGCCGGAGGCGAGCAGGCCGAAGCCGGATACGACCTTTTGCATAAAGGCGCTCCCAGCGAAGAAGAGCCTTCGGAGCGCCGGCCGGTTGTGACTTCGCTGGCTTCGACGACATCGGCCAGCATCGAGACGATCATGATAGACGCGCCGATGGTGAAGATGCCCGAGACCGCCGCGAAGACCCATAGCACGCTCACCAGTGCCGCCGACCCGTTTGGAGGAAGCATGCCCCAGAAATCTCAGACCCAGCGGGATGATCGAAAGGCCGAGACCGAATGTGAACATCAGGATCGAGCTAAGCTTCTTGTCGAGGCGCCGCGAGATCGTTGGCGATATAATGAATGCAAAAAATACCGATACAAACGTGGCAAGCGCGATGATTGAGAGCTGAGACGAGTCCAGCATCCAGAAGTAGGTGTTGACGTAGAAGTTCAGCGCGAAAAGAAGGCCCACCGCCATATAGAAGAAAAATGCCCGACAGCATGAGAATCAGAAACGCGGCGGTTAGAGAGAGTCGCAAACATTTCCCGTACGTATTGGCCGATAGTCCTTTCGTTCAGCGGGCGGTACGCGGGAATTGCGGGATGAAGCGGTGTGTGCCCCAGGCCGAAATCAGGATCGCGCAGAACATCACGATGGCTGCAACGATACCGTAATGGCTGTAACCCACTTCGTTGAGCTGCCCGACCTTGTGCGTCGCATCCGGTTGTAGGAATACCGAATAGGCCAGCAGAAGCATCGTCATGCCGCCATACCAGCCGAAGAAGATGCGATAGGGACATGAACGAGGTGCGCTGGTCGTAATCGGCGGTCAGTTCAGGCACGAGCGCAGAGCTTGGAATTTCATAGAAGGTGATGAAGGTGCGCGTGACGACGGCCACGATCACGAGATAGGCGAAGAGCGCACCCTGGCTCCAATGCGGCGGGTTCCAGAGCAACAGATAGCTGATCGCCACCGGCAACGCCGAGGCATACATCAGTGGATGGCGCCGCCCCCAGCGCGTGCGCAAATGGTCGGAGAAATTGCCGACGATCGGATCGAAGATGGCGTCGAAAATCATCGCGATGGCGAGCGCCGCGCCGACCAGCTGTGGCGGCAAGTGCATGACCTGGTTGTAGAAGGGCAGAAGGATCGTTTGAAAACCATTGTCCTTGACGCCGAACGCGATGGAGCCGAGGCCGTAGAAGATTTTCGTGCGCAGGCTCGTGATGTCGTCGCGTGTCGCGGCGTCCGCCATGCCATCCTCCGGCTGCGCCACTTTCGGGGCGCTGGTTCCAACCCTTTGAATCGAGGGTGCTTTAGGGACTGACGGATTGTCAAATCAGGCCGGCTTCGCGGGTGGCATCCATTTCGCGGTGGCGCGCTGATAGGCGGGACGCGATTCCATGCGCGCGCGGTAGTCCACGATCTCCGAACCGAATTTCCCGGCAAGACCAAGCCGCTCTGCCATGCCGAGCGCATAGATGACCGAGATGTCTGCTGCGCTGAAGCGCTCGCCCGCCATCATCGGCGTGCGGCCGAGCTGGCGCGTGACGAGCGTGAGGCGGTTCTCGAACATCTGCTGCGCCATGCGGGCGCCGAAATTGTCCTTCTCGTTTTCCGGAGCCATGAACTTGCTGCCTACGACGATGTTGAGAAAAGCGGCAAGCCCGGACTCGCCCAGATGCAGAAATTGCTGATAGCCGGAAAAGTCCGCATCGCCGGACGAGGGCGCGAGCAATCCTTTATCGTCGTAGCGCGCGATCACATATTCGAGGATCGCGATGGAATCGACCATCGCGACATCGCCGTCCTGAATCGCGGGCAGAAAGCCGCAAGGGTTGAGCGCGATGAATTCCGCGTCCGCCATCCGGTTGCGCAGATCGACGGGACGGAGTTGATAGTCCTTCCCCAATTCCTCCAGCGCCCACATTACGCGGATGGACCGCGTGGGAAATGCGCCATAGACCGTGATCATCTGTTCCTCCCGTTTTTTGAAGCCAGCGTGGGCGAGGGGTTCGGGCTATGTCAATCACGGGATTATGACGGAGGCACAGACCTGTCATCCATGTCCGAAAATGGCCAGACGCCGTCCGCTGTGGTGCATCATAGTGTGGACATGACTCTTCCATCTCCGGACATCTGCTACCGTGCCTTGCGCAGCCGCGATGTGTCCTTCGACGGGCGCATCTTTGTCGGCATCACTTCCACCGGGGATCTATTGCCGCCCGATCTGTCCCGCGCGCACGGCCAAGCAGGAAAACTGCCGCTTCTTTCCGAGCGCCGCGGCGGCGCAGGAGGCGGGCTTTCGGCCATGCCTGCGTTGCCGCCCGGAGATCTCACCCGACGCCGCTGCGTGGCGCGGGACGGAGAACACGGTCTCGCGCGCGCTCGCGCTGATCGGCGAGGGGTTGCTCGGCGGCGAGGCAGGCGTCGAAGCGCTGGCTGACAGGCTCGGTGTCGGTGAGCGGCAGTTGCGCCGCCTGTTCGACCAGCATCTCGGCGCGCCGCCCATCGCGGTTGCGCAGACGCGGCGCATCCTGTTCGCCAAGCAGCTCATTCAGGACACGCAACTGTCGATGACCGACATCGCGGCGGCGTCGGGCTTCGGCAGCGTGCGGCGTTTCAACGATGCGTTCCGCAAACTCTATCGCCGCGCGCCCAGCGAACTGCGCCGCCGCAGGAACGCGCCGTTATCCACGGTGACGCTAAAGCTCGGCTATCGCGCGCCCTATGATTGGGATTCAATTCTTGCGTTTCTGAGCTATCGCGCCATCGAAGGCGTCGAACTCGTCGCCAACAACAAATACATGCGCACCATCGAGATCGGCGGCGCGTTCGGCAGCGTCGAAGTGGAGCCCGGCAAGAACCATCTGCTTGCGACGATCCGCTTTCCGAAGGTTCGTGCGCTGCTCACAATCGTCGCGCGTTTGCGGCGTCTGTTCGATCTCGATGCCGATGTTGCCTCTATCGGCAAGCATCTGTCCGGCGATGCCGATCTTGCACCGCTGGTGTCGAAACGTCCGGGTCTGCGCGCGCCCGGCGCATGGGACGGCTTTGAACTCGCTTGCCGCGCGATCTTCGGCCAGCAGTGACGGTGACGGCCGCGCGCAAGCTCGCGGGCCATCTGGTTGCACGCGCCGGCGTGAGTGTGAGCGCGGACGCGACCGGTGATCCCCGGCTCAACAGGATTTTCCCCAACCCAGCGCGCGTTGCCGCCACAGATCTCGCGGCCATGCCGATGCCGAAGGCACGGATCACGGCGCTGCACGCGTTGGCAGAGGCCCGCAAAAAGCGATCCGAAACTTCTCGATCCCGTCGGCACGTTCGACGAAGCATTGGAACGATTGCTGGCGCTTCCGGGCTTCGGTCCGTGGACCGCGCAATATTGGGCGTTGCGCGCGTTGCGCGACAGCGATGCGTTTCCGGCAGCCGATGTCGCGCTCCTGCGTCACCCGGCCGTTTCCGACAACGGATCGCGTCCGACACCGAAAGCGTTGCTCGCGCGTGCCGAAGCATGGCGGCCATGGCGCGCCTACGCGGCCCAGCATTTGTGGACCTCCGATGCCGAGGCCGCGAATGGCTGATGTGCGAGAGTTCATTCTGGAGCGAACCCAAACGCCACTTGGCGAAGGTGTTCTGATCTCCGATCTGGGTGGCGCGCTGCGTCTGTTTTATTGGGACGATCCAACCCATCGCTGGAAGACCGCGCTGCGTCAACGCTATGGCGAGGTCACGCTCAAGGAAAAGAAAAATGCGTTTGGTCATGCCAAGGCCCTAAAGAAATATTTCGATGGCGACATCGCTGCTGTCGATGAGATCGATGTCGCTTTCGAGGGCACGCCATTCCAGAAGAAGGTCTGGAATGCGCTGCGCAAAATCTCTGGCGGCACAACCACGTCTTATGGCGCGCTGGCGAAAAAGATCGGCAAGCCGGATGCCGTGCGCGCTGTCGGTCTTGCCAACGGACAGAATCCGATCAGCCTGATCGTGCCGTGCCATCGCGTCATCGGCAGCAACGGCTCGCTGACCGGCTATGGTGGTGGCCTGCCGCGCAAGCGTTGGCTTCTGGACCACGAAGCGCGCTACACATGCGACGATCTTTTTTCAAGGAAAGCCTTGCCATGAATCCGTTCAAACAGCTCCACGCCGGTCCCGATGTTCTCATTCTTCCCAATGCGTGGGATGCAGGCACCGCGCGTGTGATCGAACTGGCCGGCGCGAAAGCGATCGCGACCTCCAGCGCCGCGGTTGCCTGGGCGCATGGGTATCCTGACGGCGAGGCGCTGTCGTTCGACGTTCTGCTCAATGTCGTGCGTGAGATCGCGCGCGTTGTGTCCGTCCCGATCACGGCCGATATCGAAGCGGGTTATGCGGGCGAAGACACGGTGGTCGACAATGTCGAATACCTGATCGACGCGGGCGTCACCGGAATCAACATCGAGGACGGCACGGGCTCGCCCGATCTCCTCTACGAGAAGATCCACGCGATCAAGGATCAGCATGGCGACGAAATCTGGGTCAACGCGCGCACCGACGTCTATCTGCACAATCTGGCGCAGGGCGAGGCGGCATATGACGAAACCGTGAAGCGCGCAAAACGGTATCGTGACGCCGGCGCGGATTCCATTTTCATCCCGATGGCCGTCGATGAGGATGTGTTGCGGCGGTTCGTGAAAGCGATCGCTGCGCCGATCAACAGTCTCGCCTGGGCCGGTCTGCCGTCCGTCGCGCGGCTGAAGGAAATCGGCATTCGCCGGTTGAGTGCGGGTAGCGGTATCGCAAAAACGTCACTCAATCACGTTTATGCGATGACACAGGCTTTCCTCGCAGATGGCAGTTCAGAATCGTTCACGCAGCCCGCTGCAAATTCCCGGCGGACTTAACGCTGCCATGAAACGCAGCTAGCAAAGCATAGGCGGTGCATGCCATATCGTTCGCATGGGCGATTGGCATTCCTTGCGCCGGTTTCTGTGGGCGGCCGTCATCGGATTGGCGATTGGGAGCGTCGCGTACGCCAATTTCGGCAAGGGCGGCGCGTGGCTTGCCGCCGGTGCTGTTTTCGCTCTCGCGATCGTCGCGAGCATCGTTTCCCTGTTTCGTCCACCACCTGGCGCACGCGATACCGGCGGGCCAGCGCAATTGGATCATGCGATCCTGCCACCGATGGCGCGCGATCTGTTCGAGCGTCTTCCCGATCCGCTTCTTTTGATCGATACGTCGGAGCGCGTGATCCTCGCCAACAGCGCGATGCGCGGCGTCGTGGGAATAGACGCGGAGCGCAAGCATATCTCCGCGATCATTCGTGCGCCTGCGGTGCTGGAGGCGATCCGCAAAACGGCTGAGACAGGCGAGGCGGTCGTCGGTCGAATACTCGACGCCGGTTCCGGTGCAGCGCACCTATCAGGCTTATGCCGCGCGCGCAGGATCGGAAAGCACCGTGACCATTCTGCTTCTGCACGATCTGACGGCGATGAAAACGTTCGGAGCAGTTGCGCGCCGATTTCGTCGCCAATGCGAGCCACGAACTGCGCACGCCACTGGCCGCGCTCACCGGCTTCATCGAGACTCTGAAAGGCCACGCCAAGGAAGACCCGGAAGCGCGCGACCAGTTCCTTGACATCATGACGGTGGAAGCTGGCCGCATGCGCCGCCTGATCGACGATCTGCTGTCGCTCACGCGCATCGAGCAGAACGAGCATGTGCCGCCGTCCGGCGCGGTCTCGCTCGAGATCATGCTGCGTGAGGCCGTCGCCGCGCTGACGCCGCTGGCGAGGCTGGACGGGATCACGCTCCCAGATAACGGCGGCGCCCGATCTTCCGCCGGTTGCCGGCGAACGGGACGAGTTGATTCAGATCTTCCAGAATCTGATCCACAACGCGATCAAATACGGCAAGCCCGGTGGCCATGTGTGGGTGACGCTGGGCATGGCGGCGGGAACGGCGGGACGCGGCGCCGAGCAGATGGTCTCGGTCGCGATTCGCGACGATGGCGAAGGCATCCCCCAGGCATCGATCCCGCGACTCACCGAGCGATTCTATCGTGTGGATGTGAAACGCAGCCGCGAACGCGGCGGCACCGGGCTCGGCCTTGCCATCGTGAAGCACATTCTCAACCGCCATCAGGGAAGGCTCACCATCGAGAGCAAACCCGGTGAAGGCAGCACGTTTATGATCCTTCTGCCGGCTGCAAAAGCCGTCGCTTCCCGCGCGGTCATAGAACTGTCATAGAACTGTCTCATATCCTTGGCGCGTTCGCCCTAAGCAGGGGCAGACGCGCGAACGCGCAGCTGGGCAGAGAAAATGACCGATCACACCGTCAAAGCCTTCACCGAAAAGCTCGAAATGCTGGGCACCAGCATCGCCCAGATGGGCGGCATGGCCGAAGCGCAGCTTGCCAATGCGATCGAAGCGATCGGCAAGCGCGACACGGCGCTGGCCGAGAACGCCGTCGGCGGCGACAAGCAGATCGACGAGCTCCAACAGTCCGTGGAAGACCAGGCGTTGAAACTTCTGGCGCTGCGTCAGCCGATGGCGGTGGACCTGCGCGAAACGCTGGCGGCGCTCAAGATCGCGAGCGAGCTGGAACGCATCGGCGATCTTGCCAAGAATATCGCCAAGCGCGCCATCGTGCTGAACCGCGAACCGCCGATCCGTCTGACCCATTCGCTCGCGCGCATGGGCAAGCAGGCGCTCAGCCAGTTGAAACAAGTGCTCGACGCCTATTCGGATCGCGATGCCGCCGCCGCCGAAGCGGTGTGGAAACAGGATGGCGAGATCGACGAGACATATAACAGCCTGTTCCGCGAGCTTCTCACCTACATGATGGAAGATCCGCGCACGATCGGTCTTTCCACGCATCTGCTGTTCGTTGCCAAGAACATCGAGCGTTGCGGCGATCATGCCACCAATATCGCCGAGGTCGTCTTTCACATGGTGAGCGGCGGTCATCTCGCGAACGAGCGCCCCAAAGCCGACACCACCAGCGAAACCCGCGTGCCCTTCGAGAGCAAGCCATGAAACCCACCGTTCTTGTCGCCGAGGATGAGAGCGCGCTCGTAACCCTGCTGCGCTACAATCTGGAGCGCGAGGGCTATCGCGTGCTTGAGGCGCGCGACGGCGAAGAGGCGCTTCTCGTCGCCGCGGAGGAAAGACCAGACCTTGTGCTTCTCGACTGGATGATGCCGCAGCTTTCGGGCATCGAGGTCTGCCGCCGTCTGCGGGGGCGTCAGGAAACGCGCAACGTTCCCATCATCATGCTGACCGCGCGCGGCGAGGAAACGGATCGCATCCGCGGCCTCGACACCGGCGCCGACGATTATCTGACCAAGCCGTTCTCGATGACGGAGCTTCTCGCGCGCCTGCGCGCCGTGATGCGCCGCATTCGCCCGAGCCTTGCCGAGGATGTGATCGCCATCGGCGATATCGAAATGGACCGCGCGGCCCACCGCGTGCGTCGCGCGGGCAAGGAAGTGCATCTCGGCCCTACCGAGTACAAGCTGCTCGACCATCTGATCCAGCACCCCGGCCGTGTGTTCTCGCGCGAGCAGTTGCTGGATGCGGTGTGGGGGAGCGATGTTTATGTCGAGGCGCGAACGGTCGACGTCCATGTCGGGCGCCTGCGCAAGGCGCTGAACGTCGAAGGCGTGAAAGACCCGATCCGCACGGTGCGCTCGGCGGGTTACTCGCTCGACGATACCGTCGGGGCTTAAACGGCGACCGGAATAGCTTCCCTTCTCCAGCCCTTCGTCTGCGTTTCCATTGCGAGCTTGCAAAACTGCAAAGGCACAGAGATTCTATCCTCTATTGTTGGATAGGATGCGGATGGGGCTTACGCGACGACGCTTTCTCGAAACAGCGGTCGCCACGGGATTACCCGGCGCCGGATCTGCCTTTGCTCGCATTCATCGGCGGAGGAATCCGCCGAATTATCAAAGTGTCATCAAAGTACGCGCCAAGCCCGGATCGACAAACGGCATACTTGCCTTTGAAGGCAAGACCTACACATGCATGTTGGGCAACGCCGGAATCCTTCATCCCAAGTTCGAGGGTGATGGCGGAACGCCGGAAGGATTATTCCCTTTACGCGAAGTGCGATATCGTCCGGATCGCGGCGGCGCCCCCAAAACGCGCCTGCCAGTCTACAAAACTTTGCAGAACGATGGCTGGTGCGACGACCCGGCCGATGCCGAATACAACAAGATCGTAGCACTGCCGCACCAGACAGATGCCGAAGCCCTATGGCGCGAAGATTTCCTGTATGATGTTCTGGCTGTCATCGGTTACAACGATGATCCGGTGGTGCCGGGCGCCGGCAGCGCGATTTTCCTGCACGTCATGCGTCCACCGGCGGACGACCATCAATATACCGCCGGCTGCGTGGCGTTGAAGAAGGAAGACCTGCTGACAGTTCTTTCGGATTGCAGACCGGGTACGGCAATCGACATTCGCACGCTCTGACGGAATATCGGCTTGCAGCGAACATTATTTTAAGTCTGGAAAGGTGCCGCATGAAATACCGCAAACTTGGCGCGAGCGATCTGAATGTCTCCGATATCTCGCTTGGGTCGTGGCTGACCTACGGCGTGGGTGTGGAGCGTGACCGCGCGGCGGCCTGCGTGAACCGCGCCTTCGAGCTCGGCATCAACTTCATCGATACCGCCAATGTCTATGGCCGCGGCGCCGCGGAGACGTTCCTCGGCGAGGCACTGGCGAACCGTAGCCGCGATTCCTATGTGCTCGCGACCAAGGTGTTCTTCCCAATGAGCGACACCGACAAAGGCCTGTCGCGCGCGCAGATCGTCAAGCAGATGGACGCGTCCCTGAAACGCCTGCGCGTCGATTACGTCGATCTCTATCAATGCCACCGCTACGACACCGAGACGCCGCTCGAAGAAACGATGCAGGCGCTGAGTGATGTCGTGCGACAGGGCAAGGCGCGCTGGATCGGGTTCAGCGAATGGTCGCCGCAGCAGATCGAGGCCGCATTCGCGATTGCGGGCGTGGAAAAATTCGTGTCCAGCCAGCCGCAATATTCGTTGCTGTGGCGCAGGCCGGAGGAGAAAGTGATTCCGTTGTGCGCGAAAAACGGCGTGTCGCAGATCGTTTGGTCGCCGCTCGCGCAGGGCGTTCTCTCTGGCAAATATCTGCCCGGCGCGAAAATTCCCGAAGACACGCGCGCCGCCAGCGACAGCATGGGCAATTTCATCAAGTCGTGGCTCCAGCCGCCCGTGCTCGAAGCCGTGCAAAAGCTCAAGCCACTGGCGCAAGAAGCGGGCTGCACGCTTACGCAGTTCGCGCTTGCGTGGGTGCTGCGCGAACCCAACGTCGCCTCGGCTATCGTCGGCGCGAGCAGGCCCGAACAACTGGGCGAGAACGCCGCCGCTTCGGACCTGACCATCGATCCAAAACTGTTCGAGCAGGCCGAGGCGATTGTTTCGGGTGTTGAGCGCGGCTAGCCAAACGTAAACGAATAGGCCTGCACGCCGGAATCGGTGAACTCGATCGTGAAGACGTGGTCTTCAACCGGGCCCGATTGGCGGATGAGCTGATAGAGGCGCTGAGTCGTCACAGTCCCATTGCCATCTGCATCCGTATCCATGCCATGCGCATCGCCCGGTCTGTGGCCGTCGAGCGTGACGCGGAAGCGTACCGGCGTCTTTCCGCCTGATGGCCCCAACACCAGATGCAGGTCGCGCGCGTGGAAGCGGAACGTGATCTTTCCCGGCGCACGGTTCAGCACGGTCATCTGCGGGCCGACGGTCCAGTTGCCGCTCAAGCCCCACTGATTGAGATTGAGCGAAGCGGGCGTCGTGTAGTCCGACGCCGTATCTTTCGCGACATGGTCGCCCGCGAAATTCGCGCCGCGGGCGTAGCCGACATAAGTCTCTGGCGACTGCACATCGCTGTTGTCGGCGGCGGCAAGGGCGCCCGTTGCGTCGGGATTGACGATGCCGCCGGGCACATCCGCATAACCCGCCTCTTTCAACAAGGTCTGGATGGTGCGTTCGGACTCGTCGTAGTCGCCCTCGCCAAAATGATGCGCGCGGATGCGCCCCTGCGCGTCGATGAAATAATGCGCCGGCCAATAATTGTTGTTGAACGCCTGCCAGATCGTCAGATTGTTGTCGAGCGCGACCGGGTAGGTGACGCCGAGATCGTGCACAGCGCGGCGCACGTTATCGGGGTCGCGCTCGAACGCAAATTCCGGCGCATGCACGCCGATCACGACAAGGCCGTGGTCCTTGTATTTCGCGGCCCACGCTTTGACATAAGGCAACGAGCGCAGACAGTTGATGCAGGAATAGGTCCAGAAGTCGACCAGCACGACCTTTCCTTTCAGCGCGGTCGGCGTCAGCGGCGGCGAATTCAGCCAGCCCGTTGCGCCTGCGAGCGTAGGGAACGTGCCTTCGACCGGCAACGCGCTGCCCGCTACAAGCTGCGTCTTTTTCGCCGCGCCGGGACGCACCTTGTCGATCAACGCCTGCTCGATGCGCGCGGTATTGGCTGTCGAAATACTCGTCAAGAAACCTGTATCGAGACCGAACGCGATGGCAACGACGCCGAGCAGAACCAGCGCACCAAGCGCGCGCCGGATCCATTCGCCCGCGCCCAAAGACTTCTTCATCGCCGTGAACACGCGCCCGCCGATCAGCAATGCGACCGCAAGCGAAGTTGCAGCACCCGCGGCATAGGCGATGAGCAACAGCGTGGTGTTCGCGCTCGCGCCCTGGATCGCGGCGCCGGTGAGCACAAGGCCGAGGATCGGTCCCGCGCACGGCGCCCACAGCAATCCCGTCGCCACGCCCAGAAGCAACGATGCACCAACACCGCTTCCCGCGTTGTTGCTCAGCCGGTCGCCGAGCGCGACCAGCGGCTGCGTCACGCGGTCGGCAAAGGACGGCAGCAGGAGCATCAATCCGAAGATCGCCAGCACGATCATCGCGACGATGCGGCCATACTGGTTCGCATGTACCGCCCAGCCACCACCGACAGCCGCCAGCGTCGCGACCGCGGCGAAGGTCAGCGCCATGCCGATCAGGAGCGGCAATCCGCTCTTCACAAAAGGTTGGTCCGAACGTGCGAAAACGAACGGCAGCACCGGCAGGATGCAGGGGCTCAGGATCGTGAGCACACCGCCGAGATACGAAAGAAGCAGAAGGGTCATCGCGTCTGGACCATACCGGAACTCTTCCGATACTTCGCGCTTCCGAACCAAAGGTTACGAGCGGTGGGCCTCAACACAAGAATTAGAATTATTCTAATTTATATTGACGGCCATTTTGGCCGGGGATAGCGTTCCCGCCATTCGCAGGATGCGGTGAGCATTCTGCGTCCGGAATAACGCAGGAAATCGGGAGACGGACATGGATAAAGAGACAGACGGCGCAGGCAAGTGTCCTTTCGGGCATGGCAGCGCAAGGCGCAATCGCGACTGGTGGCCGGAGCAGCTGGACATTCAGGTTCTGCACCAGAATTCAAAGAAGTCCGACCCGATGGACGCGGATTTCGATTACGCGAAGGAATTCAAGTCCCTCGACCTCAATGCGGTGGTCAAGGACCTGCACACGCTGATGACCGATTCGCAGGACTGGTGGCCGGCGGATTTCGGCCACTATGGCGGTCTGTTCATTCGTCTCGCGTGGCACAGCGCGGGCACCTATCGCGTCACCGATGGTCGTGGCGGTGCGGGTGCGGGCCAGCAGCGCTTTGCGCCGCTCAATTCGTGGCCGGATAACGCAAACCTCGACAAGGCACGCCGCCTGCTCTGGCCGATCAAGCAGAAATATGGCGCCAAACTCTCCTGGGCCGATCTGTTCGTGCTTGTCGGCAACGTCGCGCTTGAATCGATGGGCTTCAAGACGTTTGGGTTCGCAGGCGGACGTCCCGACACATGGGAGCCGGAAGAACTCTATTGGGGCCCGGAAGGCACATGGCTCGGCGACGAGCGTTATTCGGGTGAGCGCCAGCTGCACAAAACGCTCGGCGCGGTGCAGATGGGCCTGATCTACGTCAATCCCGAAGGCCCGAACGGCAATCCCGATCCGAAGGCATCGGCACACGACATCCGTGAGACGTTCGCGCGTATGGCGATGAACGATGAAGAGACCGTGGCGCTGATCGCAGGCGGCCACAGCTTCGGCAAGACGCATGGCGCGGGCGATCCGTCCTTCGTCGGTCCCGAACCCGAAGGCGGCCAGATCGAGGATCAGGGTCTCGGCTGGCGCAGCAAATACGGCAAGGGCCACGGCGCGGATGCCATCACCGGCGGTCCGGAAGTGACGTGGTCACAAACGCCGACGAAGTGGAGCAACCACTTCTTCGAGAACCTGTTCAAATATGAATGGGAACTGACCAAAAGCCCGGCTGGCGCGCAGCAGTGGAAGGCAAAGGGCGCCGACGCCGACGTTCCCGACGCGCACGATTCGTCGAAGAAGCATGTGCCGACGATGCTCACCACCGATCTCGCGCTGCGCTTCGATCCGGACTACGAGAAGGTCTCGCGCCGCTTCCTGGAGCATCCCGATCAGTTCGCCGATGCGTTCGCGCGCGCGTGGTTCAAGCTCACGCACCGCGATATGGGACCGATCCAGCGTTATCTCGGCCCGCTGGTCCCGAAGGAAGAGCTGATCTGGCAGGATCGCGTGCCGCATGGCACCGCGCTCAGCGATGCCGATGTCGCGTCGTTGAAGGAGAAGGTGTTGGCCTCCGGTCTTTCGGTGTCCGAGCTTGTCTCAACGGCATGGGCGTCGGCATCGACGTTCCGCGGTTCGGACAAGCGCGGCGGCGCCAATGGCGCGCGCATCCGCTTGGCACCGCAGAAGGATTGGCACGTGAACAATCCGGCGCAGCTGCAGAAGGTTCTGGGCAAGCTCGAAGAGATTCAGAAGAGTTCGGGAAAGGTCTCGATCGCCGATCTCATCGTGATCGGCGGTGCGGCAGCAATTGAGAAGGCGGCGAAGGATGCGGGCGTCGGCGTGACCGTGCCGGTTACGACGGGCCGCGGCGATGCCAGCCAGGAGCAGACAGATGTGGCATCGTTCGCACCGCTCGAGCCCTGGGCCGATGGTTTCCGCAACTACTATCGGGAACAGGATCTGATGAAGCCGGAGGAGGCGCTGATCGACAAGGCGCAGCTTCTGCGTCTCACCGGCCCGGAGACTGCGGTGCTGGTCGGCGGTCTTCGTGTGCTGGGCGCGAATGCCGATGGCTCCAAGAGCGGCGTCTTCACGGCGAAACCCGGAACGCTCACCAACGACTTCTTCGTCAACCTGCTCGACATGAAGACCGATTGGCAGAAGACGAGTGATAATGCCTATGAAGGCCACGACCGCGAGTCGAAAGCAAAAACGTGGGATGCCACGCGCGTCGATCTGATCTTCGGCTCGCACTCGCAGCTTCGCGCGTTCGCGGAAGTCTACGGCGGCGCCGATGCGAAAGAGAAGTTCGTGAAGGACTTTGTTGCGGCCTGGAACAAGGTGATGAACGCCGACCGCTACGATCTCGCCAAAGCGGCGTAATCGCAGAACTCCTCGGCGGTGAATAAAGAGAGAGCGGCGCCATCGGCGCCGCTCTTTTTGTTTACAGCAGCTTTTCGATCGCCGGTTTGATGTCTTCGGGCTTCGTCATCGAGCCGTAGCGCGCGACCACGTTGCCGGCGCGCCCGATCAGGAACTTGGTGAAATTCCATTTGATGTTGGACGTGCCGAGAATGCCGCGTTTCTCATGGGTAAGAAACTTATAGAGCGGATGCGCTTTCGCGCCGTTCACGTCGATCTTCGCGAACATCGGAAAACTGACGCCATAATTTACTTGGCAGAACTGGCCGATGTCGTCCGCGCTTCCCGGCTCCTGCGAACCGAACTGATTGCAGGGAAAGCCGAGGATCGCGAAACCCTTGGGATGAAGCTCCTCATAGAGCTTTTCCAGTCCCTCATATTGCGGCGTGAACCCGCATTTGCTCGCGGTGTTGACGATGAGCAGAACCTGACCGCGGTATTCGGCCAGGCTCACCTCTTTGCCTTGAAGCGTCTGCGCAGTGAAGTCGTAGACAGAAGTCATGATGCTTTTGGCCCATCACTTAAGATGCCCCATGAATCGCACCTGCCGCCAAAAGGCGCCATCAATCGCGATACTTCGGCTTGAATTCGCATAACGAGCTCATACGCTACGAGATCGAAAACTTTGAATTCGACGAACCCGCGATCGCCATCACCAGGATCGATCACTTCTGTTGTGGGAAATCGCGCGCGAAGCAAAGCTACAGCGGGTGCGACTGGTGGCCAATTCTCGAAGTCCACATTGAAATCAATCTCATGCGGTGTCGAGAAATCAAATTCATTTTCGGCCAGGCGACGAAAAACGTCGCCGTCTACATCGTCTGGCCAAGTGACTCCGACACTCACCCAACCATCCGGCCTTTATCGTTGCGGCGGTGTTGCTGCTGCGGCTGATAGGCCTTGCGGGCATGCGCTTCGCAATAGGGCGAGCCGCTCTTGGGACTGCGGCCGCAGAAGTGGAATTCGTTCTGCGAAGGATCGCCGATGGGCCAGCGGCACATGCGATCGTTGATCGTCAGCACCGTCGCGTGGTTGCCGTCGTCGAGGATCAGCGGATCTTCTTCGATCACCGGCGCGGGCGGAATATGCGTGCGCATGGAAGAAATCTTCGGCGCCATCGGCAGCCGCGGACGTTCGCTGCGCGAGGGGCTTGCCCGGCCGGCGAGGCCGAGGCGATGCACCTTGCCTATCACGGCGTTGCGCGTGACGCCGCCGAGCGCGCGGGCGATCTGGCTCGCCGAGAGGCCCTCGGTCCAAAGGTTCTTAAGTTGCTCTACGCGGTCGTCGGTCCAATTGAGCTGCGTCATCTTGGGCTCCCCTCAGGCTTCAGCCACAAGATATCGTATCAAGCGAATCGCGAGTCACAAGGGCTGTGGGGGCATCACGACATGTTGTCCACAACTATCCGATTTCAGCGAATTGCAATGAACGGAAAAAAACGGCTCCGGAATCGCTTCCGGAGCCGCGGGTTTGAGAGGGTCGGAGAGGCTTACTTGCCGACAATCGCCTTGATGGTTGCTTGGCCATTCGGCGAGCCGAGGCCGCCGACGAGGTCATAGCCTTTCACGGCCGGATAGATGCCGCTCTTGTTGCCGATGATGTCATGCAACATCTTTTTGTTGCCCTTGGACAGACCGTAAACCGTCGGGTTGAGGAAGCCGACAGTGGAGCCGCCTTTCTGCAACGCATACTGGTTCATCAGCGCGTTGAAGCCGGCCCAGATCGGCGACGAGAAACTCGTACCACCTACGCCGCCGCCGCAGCTTCCTTGATCGCAAATCATCATGTCGAAGTTCGCGTTCGCCGAAATGTCGGAAACATTGCGAAGAGTCTTTCGAACCCAGGTTCTTTTTGTTGATGTACGGCAGCTGATACGACTCGATCAGGATGGTTTGATCCACCGACGGACCGGACGCGCTATCGGACCAGCCCGGTTCCGATTTCCATGTTCCGCCGGCGCCGTTGGTCACGAGGTCCGTGCCGCCTACCGCGATGATGTTGGCGTCTTCTTCCGGCCACGGTCCGCTTCTTTGCAACGTGGAGTCGTCGCCGCTGGCGGTAAACCAGGATTGTCCCTGTGTCGCCATCTCCTGATAAATCGGGTCTTCCGTTGAGAAATTCTCGCTGTACCCCCAGGAGGTGGAAAGCTGCTTGCTGGTGTTGTCCGATGCCATCTGCTCTTCGATCGCAATCGGGTTGTTGCTCACATAGACCTGGACCTGGGCGAGCTTCGGTGCCATGCCGATCGGATAGACGATGTCGAGTTCCTGCTCTCCGTCTTCGCAGCTTGAGCATGTGGCGCTGCCGCCGCCGACCGCGATGCCGTTCACGGGCACGGTGTTCGCGGGCCCAAAGGTCGTGAAGTAGAGCGTCACGTCATTGGGATTGTAAGGCCCCAACTCCATCAGGCCGACGGACTGGCCGGTGCCGTCGAGTTTTGCCTTCTTGCCGGTGCCGTAATAAACGGCGCGGAAATCGCTCGCGATGAAGTTGCCGCTCGGACCCGAGCCCGTGCCCGCTCTCTGCGAGCCATTGGGATTCGCGCGAACCAGTTTCGCATGCGGAAGGATATAATTGTCGAGACTTGTGATCTCCTGCACCGGCACGTTCAGATCGAGTGTGGGCTCGCGATCCGGCGCCATGAAGGTGCGGTTCTCGGTCGGGTGTTTGTAGAGATTGAGCTTTACATGAAGTGTGCGCTCGACGTTCGCGGCGCTGCCTTCGATCTGGAACATGTAGCGGTTGGCGAATGTGTGCGTCACGGCCAATTCATGCGCCGCAAAGAACTTCTGCGCAGCCGCATAGTCACCCTTCGTCGGCCCGAAACGCTTTGTGAATTGCGCAACGCTGAGATAGTGGCGGTATTGCGGATTGCCCGGCGTGGACACCGCGCGCGCGAGTTCGCTCAGCTCTTCCTTGTTTCGCATCGGCAAAACGACCTGCATCTGCATATGCGTCGCCGGGTCGACCGCGCCGGTGAGCGCCGCACGATGCTCGGATACCGCTGCGGGAACGTGGGTGACGGACAAGGCCATCGCGGATGCGGACCCGCACAGCGCTGCTGTCAGCGCCGCAGTCAATGTGACCGCGCTCAAACTCTTCGTAATCATGCACTCCTCCGGTTCGGTGAAAGGGCGGTAAGGTGCGACGAATGAGGTTGCGGATCAAGTGCGGCTGCCGATCAATCGCTTCGATATCGATGCAAAATTTACGCGGTATCGCAGCGATTTCGCGGTTCGATTGTGAAAGATTCCCTCAATCGCCCAGCAACGCGTTTATCAGCGTCTGCCCGTTCAGCGAACCCAGACCCGTCACCAGATCGTACCCCTTCACGGTTGTGAACTTTCCGCTCTTGTGGCGAACGGCATCATGCAGAATCGAACCGTCGGTCCGCATCGCGCTATAGAGCAGGGGATTGAAAAAGCCGACGGCTGGTTTGTTTTCTTGCGCGGCCTGTTCGTTCGCCATGGCGATGAAACCGGCCCACATCGGCGCGGAGAAGCTGGTGCCGCCCCAACCGCCGTTACACTTGTTCTTGAAGCAGATAAACATGTTGTAGTTTGCGTTTGACGAGACGTCGGGAACGTTGCGCAGCGTTGTGGAACCGCCGTTCTTTTTGTTGATGTAGGGCAGCTGATAGGGTTCGATCAAAATCTTCTGGTCGAGCGAAGGGCCGCCCCCACTCGAATTCCATCCCGCCTCGGATTGCCAGCTTCCACCGGGACCGTTGGTGACAAGATCGGTGCCGCCGACGCCGATCAGATTGGCATCTTCTTCGGGCCACGGACCGCTCGCCTTGAGGCTCGAATAGTCGCCGCTGGCGATCAGCATCGTCTGCCCTTGCGCGATCATCTCCTGATAAAGCGCATCTTCGACCTTGAAATTCCTGCGCCAGCCCCAGGACACGCTGAGCTGTTTGCTGGTGTTGTCGCTCGCCATACGATTGAGGATCGCGATGGCCGTGCTGCCGACATAGACCTGCACCTGCGCAAGGCCCGGCGCCATCGACGCGGCGTATTCAATGTCGAGAACCTGCTCACCGTCGTTGCAATGGTCGCAAAGGACCTGGCTGCCGTCGGTGGAGACGCCGTTGACGGGAACGTTGTTGGTTTGACCCACGGTTTTGAAATACAGCGTCACATCGTCGGGATTATAACCGATGAATTCGAACAGACCGACCGATTGTCCTTTGCCCGTGAGCGCGCCGTTGCCGTAATAGGCGGCGCGGAAATCGCTGCCGATGTAAAAGCTGTCCGGACCCGATCCTTGCCAGTTGTGCGGGCGGCTCTCGTCGCCGTGGGGCGTCAGGAATTTCGGTTTGGGCAGATCGAAATCGTCCAGACCGGCGATCTGCAGCACCGGCACGGCGAGGTCGAGCGTGGGTTCGCGATCCGGCGCGACGAAGCTGCGGTTCTCTGTCGGATGCCGGTAAAGATTCATCTTCACATGCAGCGTGCGTTCGATATCGGCGACGCGGCCTTCGACTTGCAGCAGATAGTGGTTCGCTGCGCGGCCGGTGACTTTCAATCCGGCGGCGTCGAAAAACTTCGCCGCCGCGTCGTAGTCGTGTTGCGTGGGCCCGAAGCGCTTCGTGAATTCTGCGACCGAGAGATAATGCCGGAACAACGGGCTCGCGGGATCGGACACGGCGTGTGTGAACTCGGTGAGCGCTGCGCGGTTGCGCATCGGTAGCACGACCTGCAATGTCATCCGCGCATTCGCATCGGGCGCGCCGATCAACGCTGCCTGATGCGCTGCCACGGCGTCCGGCACCTGTTTGGTAAGAAGCGCGCGAGCCGATGCCGCAACCGGAAGCGCTATCGCCAACGCGCAAGCCGCCGCTGCCAACCGTGTCGATGCCTGCATGATGGTCCTCGCTGCCTGAGAAACAGGCAGAAAGTGCGGCTTTGGCGGTCCGCGATCAAGCACGTTACAGAACGATTTCTTGACCCCAAGGCCCTTGGGCCGATAAACCCGCGCCCGCGCGCAATGTCATTGCCGCGAGCTGAGGAGCAGGCCCGTGATCACGCCCGTTATTCCCACCTATGCAAGGCTCGATGTCGCGTTCGAGCGCGGCGAGGGCGTGTATCTTTATGACGACAAGGGCGAGCGCTATCTCGATTTCGGCGCGGGCGTCGCGGTCAATTCGCTCGGTCACGCGCATCCGCATCTGGTGAAGACGATCACGGAGCAAGCGCAAAAGCTCTGGCACACGTCGAACATCTATCGCGTGGCGGGGCAGGAGAAACTCGCCAAGCGCCTGACCGATGCGACGTTTGCCGACACCGTGTTCTTCACCAATTCCGGTGTCGAGGCGATCGAGGCGTCGATCAAGATGGCGCGGCGCTATCAATACGTGAACGGTCATCCGGAGCGCTTTCGCACCATCACGTTCGAAGGCGCATTCCACGGCCGCACCTTGGCGGGCATCGCCGCGGGTGGTCAGGCGAAATATCTCGAAGGCTTTGGGCCGAAAGTCGAAGGCTTCGATCAGGTGCCGTTCGGCGATCTGAAGCTGGTGGAGAAGGCGATCACGCCGGAGACCGCCGCCATTCTCATAGAGCCTATTCAAGGTGAGGGCGGTCTTCGCCCCGCGACGCCGGAATTTTTGCGCGGGCTTCGCAAGCTCTGCGACGAACACGGACTTCTTCTTATTCTCGATGAAGTGCAAACCGGCGTCGCGCGCACAGGAAAGCTCTTCGCGCATGAACTCGCGGGCATCATGCCCGACATCATGGCGATTGCGAAAGGCATCGGCGGCGGCTTTCCGATGGGCGCGTGCCTTGCGACCGAGCGCGCAGCGAGCGGCATGACGGCCGGCACGCATGGCTCGACCTTCGGCGGCAATCCGCTGGCGATGGCGGTGGGGAACGCGGTGCTCGATGTCGTGCTCGCGCCGGACTTCCTGGAGCATGTGGTGAAGGTCGCGAACTTCGCGCGCCAGCAACTTGCGGGTCTTGTCGCCTCGCATCCGCAGGTGTTTGAAGATGTGCGCGGCGAGGGGCTGATGCTGGGCCTCAAGATGCGCGTGTCGAACACGGAGTTCGTGGCCGCGTTGTTCAAGAACAAGATGCTGGCCATCGGCGCGGGCGACAACGTCATCCGCCTGTTGCCGCCGCTGATCGTGACCGAAGACGACGTGCGCGCGGCGCTGAAGATCCTTTCCCACACGGCGGCGGAGTTCGAAAGCGAAAAGGCCGCCGCAGTCGCTTAGATAGTGCCCGCATGCAGACGGCGCGCTTCCGTCCTGCAATCATAAGGCAGGTCCTTGTCGTGACAAAAATCCGGCCAGAGATTGCTGGCCGACCAGTACTGCACGAGGCCGAGACGACCGGCGAGCGCCATGAAGCGGCGATCGAGCACGAAGGCGCGCATGTTGGCCCGGAACAGAATTTCCGTCTGGGCGCGCATGAAACGCAGGACGTCCGGACGGTTCACGAACTCGTAAGCTTGATCGACGCGTCCCACGCCGACCAGATTTTGCAGCGACATGGTCGGCGCGTCGGTGTTGCGGGCCGAAAGCGCGGCCAAAGCGTCGATGTTGGCAGGCGTCGGCCGCACACGCGCTAGCAGGAACGCGCGTTCTGGCCCGTCCTGCAGATTCCACGGACTGTTCGGGAGCGCGTTGCCGATCTCTATCTGATGCAGAAGCGACGCCGCATCGCCGTAACGAAGTTCGAAGCGCGCACGGGCGTATTTCACCGTGGATGAATTGGGCCAGGCACGCTCCGCATGGGCGAGTTCGGAGCGCGCCTCCTGTGTGAAGCCGGCGTAGAACAGCCCCGAGATCAATTGCTGACGCGCCTGCTGGGAGTCGGGCGCGAGAGAAACTGCGCGATGCGCGCTATCCAGCGCATTGTCGATCCGTCCGACATTGCGCCAGGCTTCGTACTTCAATCCGTGGAGGATCGCGCAATCGGGATCGCGCGCGAGTCCACGATCGATGATGGCAAGCCGCGTCGAAAATTGTGAATTCGAAATCATCATCGCTTGGGCGGCGTATGCGAGAGCAGGATCTTCGCCGCTGGCGCGCGCCGCGCGCAGCCTCTCCTTCGCGCCGGGGGTCGTGTCGCCGCCACTATCGAATACATTGGAAGAATCGAACGTAGCCTCGGTATAGGCAAGCGCCGCAAGCACCTCCGCGTTGCCGGGAGCCGCCACAGCAGCGCGTTGCCATGCGGCCACGGCCGCATCGTTGGAGTCCTCGCCGAACGTCTCGCAGGCGGCGAAAAGCTTGCGCAGTTGGTCGCCGCTCGAACGGGTTTGATCTCCGAGCGCGTGTAGTGCGCAATCGATGGTGCCGGACGCGGTGTTCGCGGCCTGCTCGCGAAGCGCCGCCAGATCGCCGTCGGGTTGTTCGAAGGATGCGCTCCAGACGATTTCCGGCGAGGAAGCGCGCCGCAGCGTCAGATCGGCTTCACCGCGGGCGTGGGAAACGCGCGTTGCGACGGCAAGCTGATAGGTATTGCGCCGCCCGTCCGTCCCGGCCTCGAACGTGACGGCATTGCCGTGGACGCTCGCAAGCCGCGCCAGATCGACGGTCAGGCCACCGGCAAAGTCTCGCGCGGTATTCGACGACGCGATCACCGCGACAAGCGGCGGACTGGAGACGGGACGCAGCATCCACAACAACGCGCCGGCCGCGACGGCGAGCAGGATGATCGCGGCGGCGGCGATGACGCGGTGGTTTCCGCGCGCGGCGGGTGGCAGGGTTGCTGTCTCCTCCTTCACATCACAGGCGATCAGCCGGTAGCCGACCTTGGCCACGGTTTCGAGCCGGAAACACTCCGCGCCGATCCCGCCCGCGATGTCCCGAAGGCGCGAGATCGTGCGATGGATGGCGTTATCACCCACCACGCGGCCGTCCCAGCACAGCGCGATCAGGTCATTGCGCGAGACGACGGCGCCGTTCGCCTGCCGCAAAGCGACCAGCACCTGCATCACGCGCGGCTCCAGCGTCTCGTGGACATCGCCCCGCGCGATCTGACGCGTGGCCGGGTCGACCGTCAGCGCGCCCAGCCGGAACGCCGCGACATGCGCCAGATCCACGGGTTGCAAAGCTGTGACAGTCCCCACGACGCGCCCCCAACGCTGTCCGCGACAATATCAGGTTCCCGTCATAGTTTCATCAGGACGGGAGTGTGTGCCGCGCGGCCCGCCAAACCGATGCTGGGTGCAACCCATTCGGGGAATCGTGGGGTGCTGATGGTCGGCGCCGCGAATTGGAGGAGCACATAGTATGACACGAAGAATCCTTGGCGTTGCGGCAGCTGGGGCCCTGGCGCTCGGCGGCCTGTCTGCACAGGCGGCGGAAAATCCGCCGGCGGCAAAATCCATCGTCGGGACATGGCTCGCCAGTTACGACGGCGGCACCCATATCGGCTACATCCAATGGCAGAAGGGCGGAACGGTCCTGAACGAAATGGATTTCGCGCCCAAGACCGGCAACATCCTGATCGGTGACTGGACGGCGAACAACGACGGCACCGACACCTTCACGGTGTTCGGATGGACCTACGACGACAAGGGCAAGAGCCGCACGGGCTATTTCACCAAGACCGAGACCGACACGGTTTCCGGCACCACCTACGGCGGAAACTTTGAGGTCACTTATTACGACCTCAGCGGCAACATCACCTTCCAGCATTCCGGCTCGCTGACCGCGACACGCGTCTCCGCACAATAGCGCTGTGCGGAATGGCCGTCGGTCCTCTTGCCGGCGGCCATGCCCTTTTCCCGCGCCGCATTTGGCCCTAGAAGCACCCCTCCCGCGAACAGCGGGCAGGAGTTGCAAGGGTTTTTGCGCGCATGGCTCGTCACTTCATCGACCTTTCCGATTTCGACACAGCAACGCTCCGCGCGATGCTCACCGAAGCGAAGCAGCGCAAGGACGCGCGCGCCGGCCTTCCGCGCGGCGCGCCCGATGCCGACGCGCCGCTGAAGGGTCGCGTGCTGGCGCTGATCTTCGACAAGCATTCCACGCGCACGCGCATCTCGTTCGACGTCGGCATGACGCAGCTCGGCGGCAGCAACATCATGATGAGCGGCCGCGACATGCAGCTTGCCCGCGAGGAAACCATCGCCGACACCGCGCGCGTGCTCTCGCGCTATGTCGATGCGGTGATGATCCGTCTGCTCGACCACGACATGGTACGCGAACTGGCAGAGAACGCGACCATTCCGGTGATCAACGGCCTCACGCGCATCTCCCATCCCTGTCAGGTGATGGCGGATGTGATGACGTTCGAGGAGAAGAAGGGCCCGATCGCGGGCGCGACCGTGGCATGGAGCGGCGACAGCAACAATGTGCTGACCTCGTGGGTGCATGCGGCGGGGCGGCTCGGCTTCAAGATGCGTGTGGCGAGCCCGAAAGAACTCGGCGCGCGCGCCGAGGTGCGCGAATGGGTGCGCGCGAACAGGGCCGATGTCGAATTCATGGACGATCCCTATGCCGCGGTCGACAAATGCGATTGCGTGGTGAGCGACGCCTGGGTCTCGATGGGCGACGAGGACGCGACCAAGCGACACAATCTGCTGGCGGCGTATCAGGTGAATGCGCGGCTGATGAAACAGGCCGACAAGGACGCGATCTTCATGCACTGCCTCCCTGCCCACCGCGGCGAGGAAGTGACCGACGAGGTGATCGACGGCCCGCAAAGCGTGGTCTTCGACGAAGCCGAAAACCGCCTCCACGCGCAGAAGGCTATTTTGAAGTGGTGTTTGGGGTAGAGCCTTAAGGTCTTACGGTTGCACTTCTGGTAGAAATGCTGCCATCATTCGTGCCGGACGGCGTGGGGCTGTGCATGGGGTTCTATCTCAGAAAAAGCATATCAGCGGGGCCTTTCCGCTTTAACTTGTCTTCTTCGGGCGTTGGGATGTCCGTCGGCGTCAAAGGTTTTCGGATTGGGTCGGGCCCGCGCGGCAATTACATTCACATGGGCAGAGGCGGACTCTACTACCGTGCTTCTTTGGGCGGTAATCAGCCTCAAGCGCCGCGAGTAAACATCGCACCGTCCGAAACATTTTCTGCACCGATGCCAACGGGCTATTACGCAAAACAGCAGATCGAGACGGGAAACACGCTCGATATGAAGCCAAGCAATGGATCTGACATCGTAGATCAGATCAATCAAAAGCTTGGAGAAATGAGGTTGTGGCCAATCGCACTTGTGGCAGGCGTCGTGGCAACAGTCGTGCTTCTAGGCGATCCAAATACAGCGCCGTTGGCGACCGTAACTGCTGTACTTACCGCGATTGGCAGTCTGATCCTTTACCGATGGGACCAAGCTCGGAAGACCGTCGTATTGATGTACGACATGGATGAACACGCAGAAGCTGTCGCTAAGCAGTTTTCAGAGGAGTTTGACAAGCTAGCGGGCGCATCCCGAATCTGGAATGTGGAGACCGCACAGCGTACAGCTGATCTCAAACGCAATGCCGGTGCCGGCAATCTGATCTCGCGCAACCAGATCAGATTGGCCTACGGCGCTCCTTCGGTCGTGAAAACAAACGTAAGCATTCCCGCGATCCTTGGCGGCCAGCAACACATCTACTTCTTTCCAGATGTCGCGCTCGTGATGAGAGGCAGGTCCGCGGGTGCGATCTCCTATGAGCAACTTGAAACATATTGGAACACTACAATCTTCATTGAAGAGGACGGAGTACCGTCGGACAGTGTGGTTGTTGGGCAAACATGGCGCTTTGTAAACAAGAACGGCGGTCCCGATAGGCGTTTCAACAACAATCGTCAAATCCCCAAGGTGCAATATCAGCAGCTCGGGCTTCGTGGGCCAGGTAGTTTTCAAAAACTGCTGCAAATATCCAAAGTAGCAGATCGCGGGTCATTCGATGTGGCGTTAAGGGCGATGTCTAGGAAGGTTGAACAACTTAAGAAAATTGCTCTACCGCCGCCGGTGTCGGCCAAATGATTGACGGTCTCGGACTTTTCGTGTTGGGCGAAGCTTCGCACGAACGGCCACGCTGAATTGACGGCTAGATAACCGGACAGACTAATCGGAGTTGCCTGGCAGTTTGTAACGTAGAAATATCGCAGTCGCTCTTCTCGTGTGTCGATCTATAGACGGCTTTCTCTCGATCAATTTGCTGGAAAATGCAGCGTCCAGAATCTCTTCAATCGTAAATCCGAGATCGGCACTGAGGCGTAACGGTGTTCTCCGCCCATTTTTGCCAGAAGCCTTGTCTGCGACTAGAACCAACTTTAAGTGCTCTTCGAGTGATTTTTGCCGTCTCCGTTTGCGCCATAAAAAACGAGTTCCGGCAATAACCGCGATAGCCGCGGTAACAATTTGAGCCACGTTCGCGCTATTAGCGAGAAGGGCCTTCCAATCAAAGCTACCCATGAAGAAACTCTCTCATCAATTCTGCATTCACGCAGCATCCTTCAGCGTAATCGACAGTTCTTTCCCCAACACCGCCGCTGCGCGGCCCATCGTCTGGAGCGTGACGGAGGTGTTCTCGGCATCCAGCAGGCGGTCGAGCGCGGCGCGGCTGGTGCGCATGCGTTTGGCCATCGCGGATTTCGTGACGCGCTGCTTTTTCATCGCCTGCGCGATCTGCCATGCGAGCACGCGCTTCATTGCGGTTGCGGTGACTTCTTGGTAGATGCCTTCTTCTTTCAGGAAATCGTCGAACGACGATCCGCGATGCGGGTTCGCCTTTTTTCTGGCCGCCATGATCAACTCCTACGCCATTGTTGCAGTCGCGCTCGCGCCAGACTCAGTTCGCCGTCTGGCGTGGCTTGCGATTTCTTGATGAAGCCATGCATCAGGACCATCTCGTCTTCGTCTATCGTAAAAAACACGCGCGCGATGCGGTCCTTCAGATTTGTTCTTACCTCGTAAAGGCCTTTGCCGAGCGGGCGGCACGCCGGCATCCCAATGGGCCAGCCAAATTCGACGGTCCTGATACTGTCTCCGATCTTCTTGCGATCCTCATCCGGCATGGCGCGAAGCCATTCCCGTACCGGTTCTGCACCGTTCTCCGTCGCGAAGAATGTGGCGGAAAGCTTCTTCGATAATTTGACGGGTATCATAATTGGTACATATCTGCAAGGATTATATCCATCGCAATCTTATGTTGATTTATCAAAAATGAAACGCAGCGCTTTTCATTCTCGCGATCGCGGATATTCTTCCTGCTCGCGAAAGGAAAAACGCATGTCCAAACTTCTCATCACCGCCTCCATCGCCGCGTTGTGCGCGACGCCTGCGTTTGCCGATGACGATGTGATGGCGAACACCTATGGCAACACGGTCGTGTCGACCGGCGGCATGAGCGAGGCGCACACGCATTATCGCGCCGATCACAGCTTCGACATGGTCGGCTCGATGATGGGCATGAGCCAGACGTTCAAGGGGACGTGGGCGCTGGACGGCAAGGGCAATCTCTGCCGCACCTTCGTGGGCGATGCGCCGCCGGGCCAGACAAATCCGCTCTGCACGCCGATCGCGGCGCACAAGATCGGCGACACCTGGACGATGGACGCCAACGGCGAGACCCGCACCGTCACGATCAAACCCGGCATTCAATAGAGTCCCGCGCCGGGTGCGGAATGACGTGCCTGGGTTTTGGTGCGTTCAGGCCAGATCGAATTGCGCGATCAGAGCGCGCACGATCTGTGTCGCTTTTTCCGGCACGGGGCCATCGTTCTCGATAAGAAGCGCCGCGTCCCAGCTGTCTTCCGTCGGGCGCGTCACGCCCACCTCGATGACGCTGTCGCATTCGGGAAATTTCCGAAGCTCTTCCGTGATCATCGTCTCAAGCTCTTCCTGAGACAGGCTGGGTTTGCTCATTTCTCACAACCTTTGGCGGGAACGGGATCGGCGCACAGTTGTGACGCAGACCACCTTTCCGGGCGATTAAATGACGTGGCCGGGCTTGATCTTTTTGCCATATGTTCCTATTTTGTTCTTATGTAGGTCGCGCGTTCTGCGCGCTTGGAGAGGCGTGTCTCGGCGGTGCTTGGGACTGAAGAAAGGATAGTGGAGAGGGGGAGGGGGTACCCCGGATTCGTGAAATCAATTCTCACGATGTTGTAGGTTCGGCGAAGGGAGGCCACTAGACGGACCGGAAAGCGAATTCCGTGTGCAGTGCAGCGAAGGAAGGAGATTTTGCTTCATTCTCAATCGCTTATGGCACAGCTGGGCTATTTGAATTGCGAATTCGAATGAAAACGTCCGGTGCGTGCTGTACAGACGCGACGCGCAGCAGGGACCGTGAACGGGGCCCCCTCGGCGTATCGCCGAACAATTATATGTCCGTATAGCTGGTAAGGGCTATCGGGACCGCACCACTTCGAGCAGCTTCGGCCCTTTGGGTCTGTGCTTCGCGCCGTGGCCCCAGACTTTGTATTTGCCGCTGGCAAAGGTCTGCACCTGATAGCCGTCGGTCGTGTAGGCGATCGACCACAGCCCGCCATCGTGCAGCGGGTAGTCGAGGCGCAGCACATATTGCTGTGCGGGCTGGTCCTTGAACTGGAACCCGGCAAGAACGCTCTTCGTGTTCGTGCCTCTGACCGTGACGATGGAGCCCGCGAAAATTCCGCCTTCGCAGGAGTCGTCGGAAAATCCGACGGCGGTCGATCCGTTGACCTGAACGGCCATCAGATCGCAGAAGCCTTCGAGATTGATTTCAGTGTTCTTCGCGTTGGCGATGCCGGGGGCCGCCAGCAACACGGCTGCGGCCGCAATGGACAATATCCTCATGGAAATCTCCCTGTGCATCTGTGTCTGATGCGGGAAGATTACTGCAATTTCACAATAAAGGCGAGCGGCCAAAATTTACGCGTTGCCTCAACGCTTTATGGCCTTCACCGGTGCACATCCGGGCCTTCAAGCGCTGTATTTCGACAACCAGCCTATAGCAGCCCCGCCGAATTGTTGGGCGCCAGCTTTGAGTTCTTCCGCGTAATGCTCTGCCAGTACCGCTCTGGTCATCACATTCATGTCGAGTTTTTTCTCTTCGCTTTTGCGATTGTAATCGGCTACGAGGCCGGAACCTTTCTTGTCCGGGTCGGCGCCGAGAAACGTTACAATGTCGTGCCGCGCTTTGTCCGGCCGTTCGGCGATGTCGTCGAACGCAAACCATTGAAACGGATTTCGCGGCGCGAGACGTTGCCAGCGCTGCATGATCTCCGTCGCGCGGATGCTGCCAATCTTCCTGGTTGCGTCTACATAGCCCTTAAAGCCGGCGCGATCGTGGAGCAGCAAGGGATCGAACAGCTCGCTGCGATAAGCCATTGAGATGCGCGACCATGCACGTGACACAGGATCCCGCACGAGCATAATAATCTTCGTTTCCGGAAACCGAGCACCTATGGTTTCGATCACATCCTCCGACAGACTCCAATAAGGCGGCGAGATGTCGCCAGACAACAGATCGCCCTTGTAACAGAAAAGTTGTGCATACCTTGTCATATCCCGCGGCTCGCCCTGGCACGTCGCGGCAAATTTCAAAAACTCATAATCGCGCGCATCGAGGTTTGGGCGATTCACCAGGCGTTCCCGGTCACCCCGCCCTCTGCGGGGTTGTCCGGAGGGCCGGACAAACTGCATCTTGGAAATTGGCCGCTCCAGATAAAGAATTTCTTTCACGGGTGGCATCCAGAAATCTGGATGCGCGTCGAGTTGATCGTATAGCCAACCCGTTCCCGCTTTCGGCAATCCGATGCAAATGAAATCGGGGCCTTTCACGGGGTTCGATCCTTATTCTTCGCTCCATGACGCGGCATGCAGCATCGCAAGGCGAATTCTCATGCCTAATTGCACTTCACACGCGCATTATTGCCGTTACCGCTGATCGGTCAACTGAAAATCGTTTTTGTATTTCCGAGCATGTGAATGATCGGAATATTAAATCCATCGCCTGGGATATGGATGGGACCTTCTGGCGCAGTACGTCGAGCGAGACGGCACCATAGCGGTCACACCTAATCACGATATGATCATCGCGCTATGCAAGCGCAGCATAGTCAGCTCGATTTGTTCTAAGTAACGATTTCGACGCCACCAAGACCAGGCTGATCGAACTGGAAATGTTGGATGCTCTGTTTTCCGCTTGCATCTGCGCGGCGTAGCCTTGGCCTAATACAGGTCAGCAGAAGGTGGTTCCGCCGTTTCGCATAGCGGGGCGGCCATCTGCAATGAGTTTCAGCGCTTCGGGATAAAGCGTGTGCTCGGCTTCGAGAACGCGCGCCGCCAAAGTCTGGGGCGTATCGCCGGGAAGCACGGGCACCTTCGCCTGCGCGACGATGGGGCCGCTGTCGAGTTCGGCGGTGAGGAAATGGACCGTGGCACCGCTTTCGGTTTCGCCGGCTGCCAGCACCTGTTCATGCACTTTCACGCCGGGGAATTTCGGCAGCAGCGAGGGATGGATGTTGAGGATGCGTCCTTCCCACTGCTTTGCGAACCAGGCGGAGTGGATGCGCATGAAGCCTGCCTCGCAGACGAGTTCGACATTCGCCGCGCGCAACGCCGCGTCGATCTCCGCATCGAACGCCTCGCGCGAGGGGAACGGCTTGTGCGGAATGACTTTCGTCGCGATGCCTGCGTCGCGCGCGATGGTAAGCCCGCCCGCGCCTTCGATGTTGGAGATCACGAGCACGATCTCTGCCGGGAAATTTGGTGCCGCGCAGGCCGCGATCAGGCTCTTCAGATTGCTGCCGCGTCCGGAAAGGAGAACAGCCGTGCGAACGCGGCTCACAGTTTCAACGATCCGCGATAGGTGACCTTCGCTTCGCCATCGCCTTTGACCAGCGTGCCGATGCGCATCGCCTTGTCGCCGCTTTCCTGGAACGCGTCGATGACGTGGCCGGAGGACCGCATGTCGGTAACGGCGATCAGTCCGATGCCGCAATTGAAGGTACGAAGCATTTCGGCCGGCGCGATGCCCGCCTCGCGCGACAGCCATCCGAACACCGCAGGAGGCTTCCATGTTTCCAGATCGATCTCCGCATCGAGTCCTTCGGGCAGGCAGCGCGGCAGATTCTCTGTGATGCCGCCGCCGGTGATGTGCGCGAAGCCGTGCACATGGCCGCAGCGGATCGCGGTGAGCGCGCTCTTCACATAGAGTTTCGTGGGGGGTCATCAACGCCTCGCCAAGTGTCTGGTCGGAGAATGGCGACGGCCCGGAATAGGGAATGCCGCTCTGCTCCGCCACTTTGCGCACCAGCGAATAGCCGTTGGAATGCACACCCGACGACACGACGCCGATCACGACGTCGCCCGCGCGCATTTCGCTGGTGCGCGGAAGAACATGTCCACGCTCGACCGCGCCGACGGTGAAACCTGCAAGATCGAAATCGCCCTTGGCATAGAGCCCCGGCATCTCCGCGGTCTCGCCGCCGATCAGCGCACAGCCGCTTTCCTTGCACGCGTGCGCGATGCCTTCGATCACGATCGCGGCCGCATCGACGTCGAGTTTCCCGGTCGCGTAATAGTCGAGGAAGAAGAGCGGTTCCGCGCCTTGCACCACGATGTCATTCACGCACATCGCGACAAGATCCTGGCCGATGCCATGAAACAGCCGCGTTTCGATGGCGATCTTGAGCTTGGTGCCGACGCCGTCGGTCGAAGCAACGATAATGGGATCCTTGAAGCCTGCGGCCTTCAAATCGAACAGGCCGCCGAAGCCGCCGAGATCTGCGTCCGCACCGGGACGTCGCGTTGCTTTCGCGGCCGGCCCGATCCGGGACACAAGTTCCTCGCCCGCATCAATATCGACGCCGGCGTCTTTATAGGTGAGGCTGTTCTTGCCGGTGTTGTCAGGCGTTGTCATGGCGCGACGGAGGAAGGTTCGCCCTCCGTTTAAGCAGGCATAGGGAACCGCGCAACCATTGAATCGGAGCACCA
>JBBCHP010000027.1:0-45367 GCA_037201525.1 Rhizomicrobium sp.
ATGCTTTCTGGCGAGGCTGACTCCAACGACGCTTATCTTGAAGTTCATGCAGGGGCCGGCGGTACGGAAAGCCAGGACTGGGCCGAGATGCTGTTTCGCATGTATACGCGATGGGCAGAGCGCCACAGTTACAAGCTTCTACTGATCGAGGAAAGCGAAGGCGAAGCGGCCGGAATCAAATCGGCCACGTTGCTCGTCAAAGGGCACAATGCCTACGGCTGGTTGAAAAGCGAGGCGGGCGTGCATCGCCTTGTGCGGATTTCACCGTTCGATTCAAACGCAAGGCGTCACACGAGCTTTTCGAGCGTTACCGTATATCCCATGATCGATCAGAACATCGAGATCGATATTGCGGAGAAGGATGTCCGGATAGACGTCTATCGAGCCTCTGGTGCAGGCGGGCAGCACGTCAACAAGACCGAGAGCGCCGTTCGAATAACGCACCTTCCCACCGGAATCGCCGTTGCGTGTCAGACCGAACGATCGCAGCACCAGAACCGGGCTGTGTGCTGGGACATGCTGAGATCCCGGCTTTACGAAATCGAACTTGAGAAAAAGCAGGCAGAAACCGGAGCATTCATCGGCGAGAAGACTGATATTGGATGGGGTCACCAGATTCGTTCCTACGTGCTTCAGCCGTATCAGCTTGTGAAAGATCTGCGCACTGGCGTGGAAAGCCGTATCCCTGCGGATGTGCTCGATGGCGATCTCGACCCTTTTATGTCTGCCGCGCTGGCACAAGCTATCGGTGGAAAACAGTCGGAAAATATCGAAGATTTGGAATAACAACTATTTGTTTAATGGATTATCCGCAGCGATCTGTTCAACCGCCTTCTGTCATGAATCTTCAAAACTTATGAGTTCGAAGCGTTGCTCATGTGAGAACTAGAGAACGCCGCGTGCAGCGTCGAAAAATCTGCTCGGATTTCTCACGGTGTCGTTGTACCAGATTTCGTAATGCACATGCGGACCGGTGCTGCGGCCAGTCGATCCCAGTCTTCCAATCGGTGCGCCTTTGGGCAATTTTTCACCAACCTCGACAAGAATCGCTGAGAGATGTCCGTAACGCGTACGAATTCCCATTCCGTGGTCAATTTCAACCATATTGCCATAGCCACCGCGGTTGCCCGCCCAGATGACGGTACCCGAAGCTGTTGAGTGAACGACAGCACCCCAGGGACCCGCAAAATCTACTCCGGGGTGGAATGAATAACGCCCAGTGAAAGGATCCACACGTGCACCAAATCCGCTGGTGCGTTCGAACTCTTTGCCACTGACTGGAACTGTTAGCGGCACATGTTGTATCGCTGCCAGAAGTTCATCCACTTGCGAGAGAGAGGCTGAGGCATTCAGGTAAGCATTTTGAAATGCCGCATCGTGAATGCCTTCGATGTGGACCGATTGAAGTGGAATATCCGGTCCCCCAATAGCGTGTGTCGCTTCGTATCTCCGCGCAAATTGGTCAGGATTGATGCCAGTGTTTTGTAACGCCACTTCGAATAGTGCCAACGCTGCCCGCGATATCGTTACCGGCCTGGGTCATCAGAGCCGTTTCGTAACGATCTATTCCGCCCACTCTCTTCGTCTGCTCCGTGATGACTTTGAGCGCCGGATGGCGGGCAAATACAGTTGCGCTTGTCGCGATTGGCTTGGCTGGATGGTTGCCAAAAAGAATGCCTGTGAGATTGGTGATTGCGCCACCGAAATCCAACAGACTGGCGTGGGTGGGCTTACCGGTCCGCGGCTGCGGCTGAGCCGGTTGTGGCATAACAGGCAGTATCGATCCACCGTTTACGGCATCGTCAGAACCATTCGTGTCAAACAGGACCCCGTCGTCGCTCCCGGTCACATCCGGCACCTCTTGCTCGGAAGGAAAGGGCGTAGAGGACTTCGCGTCAGGATGGGAGAGGAGCGTATCGACCTGACGTTTACGACCAAGGAAACTTACAATGATATTCTGCTTGGCTTGGAGCTCATCGGCAATTTGCTTGAACCTGTCTTCGTCGGAAACCAAAGATCCATTCAATTCATCATAAGACTGCTGAAGATCGGCCATTCGGTTTTCATAGGCGGATTGCATCTGCTGATAGCGATGATCTTTTGCCGCGATTATCCGGTCTTTGAAGACCACATTCACAGTTGAGAACGCGACCCAACCCAAAAAAATCAGCGTTAGTCCCGCAAGCGTTGCCTGAAGAGAGGAACTGAAGGAGAAAAACTGCACCCTCCCATCGCTGCGGATATAGATTTGGCGTTCTGGGAAGATTTCGTGGAGCCAAGTCCATACGCGCTCCACGAGCGAGTCGGTCGGTCATATGAAAACTTCCCTTCGTGGCGTCTGTTGCGCCTACCCTTGTCGAGCCGATTTCAGCCAATTATGGGCATGGAATCAAGCTGTTGGCTCATAAAAGCAACTGCAATGAGGTGTAATCGAACCGCTCAAAGTGTCTTCGCCGCTGCAAGCACGAGTTCAGCATGCCCAGGAACTCGTACTTTACGCCAGATTTCGCGGATAACGCCCTTTGCATCGATCAGGAATGTGGTCCGCTCTACGCCTATGTATTTCTTTCCATAGAGGCTCTTCTCGCCCCAGACACCATAGGCCTTTATGGCTTCCAGTTCGGGATCGGAAGCCAAAAGAGTTTAAGCTTGTATTTGGCTTTGAATCGGTCGTGAGAGGCAACATTGTCTTTAGAAACGCCTATAATATCGACGCCTAGGCGTTGAAATTGCTTCATTTTTTTCCGAAAAATCTTGAGCCTCTTTTGTGCAGCCGGCTGTGTCATCTTTGGGATAAAAATACAGAACGAAGGGATGCCCGGTTAAGGACGAAAGGCTAATGTTTTCACCGCTGTCTTTGGCCAATTTGAAATTGGGCGCTTTATCACCGGGCTTGAGTTCCATGGCCGCTCGCAAAAGGTGCTAACTGTAAAACGACGCGATAATGGCATGCCAGACTCAGCGCAAGAGTGGGTTCATGTCCCGTTGGGAGTTTCGGAGCCAACATCGTGGCCCTGCTTCGGCCTTATTCCATGGCGATAGCAGCCTCGTTGACGGACCAACACACCTTAACCGCTGGAATTGGAACAGTTTTTGTTTTTGAGCCGCTACATCAAGGCCCATCACATAGGTCACGCAGCATTGGTGGGCTGGGCGGAATTGCTGCGGCGGTGGTGTTTTTTGTGCTGGGTGCCGGAATCCGGCTGCTGGTCGGCCCTGTTTCCTTAGGCCCCCTTGGTAACAGGCTGTCGGACGCTATCGATCAAGCGCTGCCTGGAATAACGGTTAACTACGACCAAGCTGCAATTGAATGGTCACGTGAGGACGGCAAGATCAATCTCGTCATTCTCGGCGCAAAAGTTTTCGACGAAGACGGCCGTATCATCGCCCAAGCCCCAAAAGCCGACATAGATCTTGAGGCTGCGCCTCTCCTTGGAGGCAAAGCTGTAGTTCGAAGAATAACTCTCGTCGGCGTTCAGTTGACGTTGGTCCGAACAGCAGACGGCGCGCTTCGTCTTGGAGTTGAGAAAGACAAAAAACAGAAGGACATCATCAGCAGGATCAGCGACGCGATTAAAAGAAACGGACACACGAATTCATCGCTTCGGTCCTTCGCCGTTCGGCACGCGCGCATAGCTTACTATGACGAACCCATCGGTTTGTTTTTGGTCGCCCAGAATGCAGATTTCAAGTTGGACACTGCAGGGGCCGGTCTCGATTTATCACTCGACGCAGACGTCGATGTATCCGGCCGTTCGGCCCGATTCACCGGAGAATTCGTTATTCCATCAAAACCCGGCCGGTTAAAGGCGCGGTTGCGTTAAAGGGGCTGGATCTCCACGCACTTGGCGCAGACGGCAACACATTCTCAAGTCTCAGAAATGTAGCGATGGTTGTCGATATGTCGGCGTCCATGGCGTTTCAAGGAGCAAACCTGCTCAATGCTGACTTTGGGATAGGGGCCAAGGGCGCGCTCAACATCGCGGGTCTGGCGCATGGACCTTTAAAGATTAAAAATGTACAGCTTACAGGCCGTTATGATGGCGAGACTGACCGCGTGTTGATCGACGATGGTGAGCTCGACAGCGACGGGTTGACCGCTCATATGACCGGAAAATCCGATCTTGTCCGCGATGGTTCCAAGGTGCTCTCCCAAATCAAATTTGAGACTTCGCTCGACAAAGTTGCGCTTAATATGCCTGGAGTGCTTAAGGCGCCACTGTCGTTACGATCGATTGCGATACGAGGGAGTTATCTGACTGCCACAAGGGAGCTCGCAATCGAACGTGCGGAATTGTCTGGCGGAAATTTATCGATCCAAGCGTCTGCAAGGGTAGGGATTGCTCCGCGCCAGTCGGCAGCGATCGACGCCCAAGGTCAAATTTCAAACATCGGCGTGCGAGACTTATTAAATTATTGGCCAGTCCCTGCAGCTGCTGGTGTTCGTTCATGGCTTGATCGCAATGTTCCTGCCGGAACCGTCGGTCCGGTAAAATTCAATATTCATTTGCCCAAAGGTATGCTTGACCAGCCAACCTTACCAGATGACGCTTTGAACGTCAGCATTCCGATCAACGGCGCAGAAGCCAACTATATCCAAGGTCTTCGTCATCTGACGCAGCTGAAGGGCGTCGCCACGCTTACCGGCAAAACATTTGCAGCCGACATTTCGTCAGCACACATCGGGCCATTGGCGGTCTCTCAAGGCCATGTCGCAGTGCCCGACTTGCAGGCTTCGACATCAATCGGCGACTTCAGTGCGCGCGGTGAGTGGTTCGATGCAGGATATTCTGACCCTCGTAGATATGAAGCCGCTAAACTATCCGACGCGCTTCGGGATCGACATTGCGCAGACGAGAGGCGACGGCAATCTCGATTTGGCATTTCACCTCCCGCTTCGAAGGAACCTGAAAGTCGATGATGTTGGTATTTCTATCAAAGCTGCCGTGAGCCAATTCGCAATTTCGCTCGGAGAGCATGCTCGTCTGACCGACGGAAACGTGAATTTCGCGATCGATAATTCCAGACTTCACGCGGGCCGGAACCGCAATGTTGGCCGACTCAAAGTTGGCACTCGATTGGACGGAAGAATTTCACGCGACGGGACCTATCACGTCAAAGATAGCGGTGAAAGGTACATTGGATTCCGGCGGGCGTGAGGCTTTGAATTTCCCGTCCGCAGCTTTTCTAAGTGGACCGACTACAATCAATGCCACGCTTACCGGTCATCGCGGTTCTCTCCTGACTGCCGATATGGAGATGGACTTGGCTTCCGCGGCGCTCAATCTCGATCTCATAGGGCTCAACAAGCCAGAGGGGTTTCCTGCAAGCGCTCACATCACCGCTTCATTTGGACCTGAGAGCGCGATTAAAGCTGAAACTATGACGGTGACCGGTCCCGGTGTCTCGCTGTCGGGGAATGCAGCGTTCGACAAGGATGGCCCATTTGCTGCAGCTTGCCTGCCATTCGCTTTGGGGGAGCAAACGATTTTTCGTTCAATATGACGCGCGGACCGACGGGCGCGAATATCATGGTCAAAGGTCATTCACTTGACGGCACACATCTGGGCGGACACGGGAGCGGCGGTGATATGCCTCTCGAAGGTCCGTTTCATATCAGCGCCAAGCTTGATCGTTTGATGCTTCGGGACAACGTTGCGGTATCTCCTCTTTCACTGGAGATGGCTGGCATCGGCGATCGCCCCGCGACCATGACGATGAGCGGGTCGCTATCAAAATCGGCCACAATCGTTGGGGAAATAGCGCCGGCTGAACAGGGGCGCCGTCTCACCTTGAATACCACAGACGCCGGACTGCTGGTCAAAGGGCTGTTCGGATTTAGTAGTATCAAAAGCGGTAGACTTGATCTGAGCGCGACCCTTCCTGGAAAAGCAGGCGATCCGAGTTCAGAAAATCCTTCTGTGCCCGACTATCAGGGTAAGATTACGCTACGTGATTTCAAGGTGCTTAATCAGCCTTTTCTGACGCGGTTGTTTACCGCTGGCTCTCTCGGAGGGCTAACAAATCTGATGCAGGGGCAGGGCATCGGAGTCGATAAGCTCGATGTGCCGTTCTCGTCGAAAGGTGGAGTGGTTGCAATCCATGATGCGCGTGCTACAGGACCGGCTATCGGTTTGACGGCAGGCGGCTACATTGACCGTGCGAAAAATGCGGTCGCTCTGAAAGGAACCATGGTACCTGTCTTTGGACTCAACAGCGTCTTGGGGTCCATTCCAGTTTTGGGAAATGTTCTCGTGTCGAAGCCGGGCGAGGGCGTATTTGGCATGACATATTCGGTCAAGGGAAATGCCGACCAGCCCGACCTTAACATCAATCCGCTGTCGGTGCTGACGCCTGGCATTCTACGTCGGATTTTCGAGGGCAAAATGCCAAACGCTGCACAGGCACCTTCGAATCAGGTGTCGGTACCTCCATCTACCGCGCCTGTGCCCGTTTCGCAGCAATAGCTCAAGCAGGTCTGATCAATACGTGTTTCTTTTTGCCGCCCGACAATTTGAGCACGCCATCTGCTGCCACGGCGCTGCTTTCGACTTGTAATTTTGGATCGTTCACTGGAGCATCATTCAACCGCAGACCATTATTTGCGATCAACTTTCGAGCTTCTGAGTTTGAAGAAACAAGCCCGGTGGCCACCGCAAGGTTCAAAATTCCATCGGGAAGCTTGAGCGTGAACGTCGGGAGACCTTCGGCGAGAGCGCCTTCCTCGAAGGTGCGCCGCGCCGTCTCGGATACTCTGTTCGCAGCCTCGCGTCCGTGCAGGAGGGCCGTTGCCTCGGTCGCAAGGATTTTCTTGGCTTCGTTAAGTTCAGAACCTTTGAGGATTTCAAGTCGTGCGATTTCTGCCAGGGGCATGTCCGTGAACAGGCGCAGGAAACGACCGACATCGCCATCTTCGGTGTTTCGCCAGAACTGCCAGTAGTCATAGACGCTGAGAATGTCTTTGTTCAGCCACACGGCGCCGGCGGCTGTCTTGCCCATCTTTGCGCCGGATGATGTGGTGATCAACGGTGTCGTCAATCCGAACAGCTGCACGCTTTGCATGCGGCGGCCGAGATCGATGCCGGACACGACGTTGCCCCATTGGTCCGAGCCGCTGGACTGAAGCCGGCAACCGTAGCGCTTGTATAATTCGACGAAATCGTAGGCCTGCATGAGAGAGTAGTTGAATTCGAGAAACGACATTGGCTGCTCGCGGTCGAGGCGTAGCTTAACACTATCCATCGTCAGCATGCGATTGACCGAGAAATGCTTGCCGACGTCGCGCAGAAACGGAATGTATTCAAGCTTATCGAGCCATTCCGCGTTATCGACCATGATCGCATCGCTTGGGCCGTCACCAAATTTCAAAAGATGCTGCACGCCGCTAAGCATGCTTTGCTTGTTTTCGTTGATCTGCTCCGGGGAAAGGATCAGCCGCGTTTCATCTTTGCCGGACGGATCGCCCGCTTTCGTTGTTCCGCCGCCCATGAGCAGGATTGGGCGGTGCCCGGCCTGCTGCAAGCGGCGCAACGTCATCAGCTGCACCAGATTGCCGATATGCATGCTCTTGGCCGTGCAGTCGAAACCGATATAAGCGGTGACGCGATCTTCAATGAACAGCGCGTCGAGGTCCTCGGGCGCCGAGCAATCATAGTAGGCGCCACGCTCCACGAAAGTGCAGAGGAATTCGGAGCGAAAATTGTGGGCGCTGGTCATGGTATTGTCCGGGAGGAAAGGGTCGGGTGTGTAACACGAATGGCGGACATTCTTAAAGTCATGGGCTTGATGAGCGGCACGTCGCTGGATGGGGTCGATGCCGCGATACTGGATACGGATGGCGAGGGCGTTGCCGTTTTGGGCCCGGCCCTTATGCTTCCTTATGACGGTCAAACGCGCGCAATGTTGCGTGCTGCGATCAACGAAGCGCAAGGCGTGGCCGCTGGCGCTCCGGTGCCGCATGCGATCCGTGAGGCCGAACGCCAAGTTACGGAGGTCCATGCTCAGGCAATTTTTGCTTTACTCAAGAGCGTCGGTTTGCGAGCCCAGGATGTCTCGTTGATTGGCTTTCATGGCCAGACCATTCTGCACCGGCCAGAAATGCGTTGGACTTGGCAGATAGGTGACGGCGCTCTGCTCGCGCGTATGACTGGTATCCCCGTTGTCAACGATTTTCGTACCGCGGACGTGAAGGCGGGCGGGCAGGGAGCGCCGCTTGTGCCGCTCTATCACGCGGCTCTCGTTCGCGAGACGCAGAAACTTACGCCGCCGGTCGCGATGATTAATATCGGTGGCGTTGCGAACGTTACCTATGTTGGATCAGACGCAATTTTGGCATTCGACACCGGCCCCGGGAATGCGCCGATCGACGATTGGTCGTATCAGCATACGGGCAAACCTGTCGACGAAAATGGAGCGCTTGCGCGCAGCGGAAAGGTCGACGATCAAGCGTTGAACAAAATGCTCGATAGCGCTTTTTTTGAACGCAGGCCGCCAAAATCGCTGGACCGTATGGATTTCAACACTGATGCCGTCGATCATTTAGGTCCGGAAGACGGTGCGGCTACGCTAACAGCATTCACCGCCGCCTCTATAGCACGCGCGAGAAGGCATTTCCCCGAACCGGCGACGACCTGGATTGTGATGGGTGGCGGAAGGTTGAATCCAAAGCTCATGGAAGAAATTCGTGCGCGCGTAAATGCGCCGGTGTTATCGGCCGAAGATATGGGGTGGCGCGGGGATTTCGTGGAAGCGGAGGCGTTCGCATATCTCGCGGCGCGCTCCCTTAAAGGATTGCCTTCTAAGCTTGCCGGCGACGACTGGCGTAGCGCAGCCAGTGAGCGGCGGAAAATTTCATAGGCCGTGATCAACGTCCAACGCGCGGTGAACTCATCATGCGCGAAACGTATTCTTTCACGACTTCGACCACGTCGGCCTCATGTTTGTCGAAGAAATGATTTGCGCCCTCGATCTTGTTATATGTGATCTTGATACCCTTTTGTGCGGTCAGACGATCGACAAGCTTCTGCACATCCGGTTCCGGCACGACTTGATCCTTCGTGCCATGCACGATGAGGCCCGATGCCGGACAGGGCGCGAGGAATGCGAAGTCGTACATGCTGGCCGGCGGTGCGATGGAAACGAAGCCGGTGATCTCCGGGCGGCGCATCAACAACTGCATGCCGATCCATGCGCCGAACGAAATTCCTGCCACCCAAACGTTGGAAGGATTGGGATAAAGAGTGTTCATCCAATCGAGTATTGCGGCGGCGTCGGAAAGTTCGCCGGCGCCGGAATCGAAAGAACCTTGGCTGCGTCCAACACCGCGGAAATTGAACCGCACTGTGGTGCAGCCCAGCCCGTGGAACATGTGAAACAGGTCATAAACCAGCGGGTTGTTCATTGTCCCGCCGAATTGAGGGTGCGGGTGCAAGACGAGCGCCATAGGTGCGCCGACGGCTTTTTGACGCTGATAGCGCGCTTCAATGCGTCCGGCAGGGCCGGGCAGAATAATGTCAGGCATGGGCGGATGATCTTCCCGAAAAGTCGCTAGGGAGCCGATTTGTCCAATATGGAGATTGGCCTTTCCAAAGGTGAGAATGAAAAAATAAGCTATTTGTTATCAATGTGATACGCTCCGTAGGGGACATTATTTTGTTCAATACTTGACCATCGGGCTAGGGAATTCTATATCAAACGCGAAAGAACGTTGCGCGCGGGCTGCTGCTTTTACACCTAAGCCCCCCCTGAAAAGCAAGGAAAACGCGCGTCTATCCGGAGTTAGGGCTTATGCGGCTGAGTACCAAAGGACGTTACGCAGTCATGGCAATGGCTGATTTGGCAGGGCATGAGGCAACCGCGAAGCCTGTTTCGCTTGCTGATATTGCCGGACGTCAGGAGATATCGCTGTCTTATCTCGAACAGCTATTCGCGAAGCTCCGGCGTGGCGGCCTGGTGAGCAGCGTGCGTGGCCCAGGCGGTGGATACCGTCTGAGCCGTCCTGCCAACGAGATCCGTATCGCCGATGTGATCGTTGCGGTCGACGAACCGATGACGGCGACGCGATGCAAGGTTGGCAGCCCTAAGGGATGCACCGGTACCAGTAGCCGTTGCGTGACGCACGATTTGTGGGAAGAACTTGGGCGGCAGATACACGTTTTCTTGTCCTCAGTGTCGCTCGCCGATGTTGTGGAGAAGCGCGTTCTGGGCCGTACGCGGCCTTGCAACGATCAGACGGACACGAGCCGCGCTGCTGCCTGAGTATTATCATGCATTATCTTGATCACAACGCATCGTCGCCAATTCGGCCGGAAGCCCGTGCCGCGATGGCGCATGCCTACGACTTTGGAAATCCTTCATCCGTGCATGGTGCTGGACGTGCCGCTCGCAAACTGATCGAGCATGCTCGTGAACAAGTTGCGGCATTGATGGGCGTGTCTCCTTCAGGCGTGATTTTCACCAGTGGGGGTACAGAGGCTAACGCGCTGGCGCTGCGTGCGCCGTGGGTGGCGCGCTTGAAGCGGGCGACCGGATCACGCGGATTTTTGTGTCTGCTACCGAACATGACAGCGTGCTAAAGACGGCTGCATCGCTGGCGGAACAGGCTCCCGGCTTGCGCCTCGAAATTATTCCCGTAACGGCCGATGGTGTCGTCGATCTCGTTCAGACCACTCTCCGCGAAGGCAAAGGCCGCGCGCTAATTGCGGTTCAGGCGGCAAACAACGAGACCGGCGTTCTCCAGCCAGTTGGAGACATCGGTGGGCTCTTGTTCGTCGATGCGATCCAGAAACCTGGCTGCTACGAGAATGCGTCCTACGTTTCCCTATCGGCCCACAAAATCGGCGGCCCTCAAGGCATCGGCGCATTGATCATCAAAGACGATGCGCCATTCGCAGCGCAGCTTTTGGGTGGCGGACAAGAACGCGGTCTTCGCGCCGGCACCGAGAATGTTGCGGGTATTGTTGGTTTTGGCGCTGCTGCGTCTGCGTGGACGGCGATGTCGTCGGCGCTGCGAGACCGTTTCGAAGCTCGCCTTCCGGCGTTCGCTATCGTATTCGGAAAGAACGTGCCGCGTCTCCCCAATACGTCCTGCTTTGCATTGCCAGGCATCGCGGCTGAGACATCGCTGATGACGCTCGATCTTGATGGTGTGATGGTGAGTTCCGGTGCGGCCTGCTCCTCAGGCAAAGTGAACCCGTCGCATGTTTTGAGGGCGATGGGTGTGAGCGATGATCTAGCGCGCTGCGCTTTGCGTGTTTCTTTCGGTTGGAATTCCACGGATGCAGATGTCGATGCTGCGTTGATGTCGATCATGCGTCTCGTCGCTCGGCGGGAGGCTGCGTAATGGCTGCCGTCGAAACTCGCGAAAAAGTCTCGGCGCTGGCCGAGAAGTACAAATATGGCTTCGTCACGGACATCGAGATGGAGCGCGCGCCGAGGGGGTTGTCCGAGGATACGGTGCGCTTTATCTCGGCCAAGAAGGGCGAGCCCGAATGGATGCTCGCATGGCGCTTGGGTGCTTTCCGTCGCTGGTTGGAGATGCGCGAGCCGAATTGGGCCCGGGTGCATTATCCCAAGATCGATTATCAAGCCGCCTATTACTATGCGGCGCCAAAAAACACGCCAGCCAAGCAAAGCTTGGACGAGGTCGATCCGAAGCTAATCGAGACCTACAACAAGCTTGGCATACCGCTTAGCGAGCAGATGATGCTCGCCGGTGTTGCGGTGGACGCAGTGTTTGATTCTGTCTCCGTGGCGACGACCTTTAAAGAGAAGCTTAATGAAGCGGGTGTGATTTTCTGTCCGATCTCGGAAGCGATCCGCGACTATCCAGATCTTGTCCGCAAATATCTCGGCACAGTCGTGCCAGTGACTGACAATTTCTTCGCCACGCTCAATTCTGCCGTGTTCTCTGACGGCACGTTCGTCTATGTGCCGAGGGGCGTACGCTGCCCGATGGAACTCTCAACCTATTTCCGTATCAATGCGTCGGAGACCGGCCAGTTCGAGCGGACCCTTATCGTCGCCGATGAGGGCGCCTATGTCAGCTATCTCGAAGGCTGCACCGCGCCCAAGCGTGACGAGAACCAGCTTCACGCTGCCGTGGTCGAACTGGTCGCGCTCGACGGCGCGGAGATCAAGTATTCGACGGTCCAGAACTGGTATCCGGGCGATGAAGAGGGCAAAGGCGGTATCTACAATTTCGTCACCAAGCGCGGAGACTGCCGCGGCCGCGATTCCAAGATCAGCTGGACGCAGGTGGAAACCGGCTCGGCGATCACCTGGAAATATCCAAGTTGTATCTTGCGCGGCGACAATTCGGTGGGCGAGTTCTACTCCATAGCCATCGCGAACAATTATCAGCAGGCCGACACCGGAACCAAGATGATCCATCTGGGCAGAAACACACGCTCGCGGATTATCTCCAAAGGCATCAGTGCTGGCAAAGCCCAAAATACCTATCGCGGTCTTGTCAGTGTGCATCCGAAAGCCTCGAACGCGCGTAACTACACGCAATGCGACTCGCTGCTCATCGGGGGCAAGTGCGGCGCCCATACCGTGCCCTATATCGAGAGCCGCAATCCTTCCGCGCGCGTCGAGCATGAAGCGACGACCTCCAAGATCGCCGATGACCAGCTCTTCTATTGCCTCCAGCGCGGCATCGGCCAGGAGGAGGCGGTCGCGCTGATCGTCAACGGCTTCTGCAAGGAAGTGTTGCAGCAGCTTCCGATGGAGTTCGCTGTGGAGGCGCAGAAGCTTGTCGGAATTAGTCTGGAAGGTAGCGTCGGGTAATGCTTGAGATCAAAGACCTTCATGCGTCCGTCGGCGGCAAGGAAATCCTTAAAGGACTGAACCTCACCGTGAACACAGGCGAAGTGCATGCGATCATGGGACCGAACGGCTCAGGAAAGTCGACGCTCGCCTACGTGCTTGCGGGTCGCGCGGGCTACGAGATCACATCGGCAGCATCATCTATGCGGGCGAAGACCTGAATGCGTTTGCGCCAGAAGTGCGCGCCGCAAAAGGCGTGTTCTTGGCTATGCAGTATCCGGTCGAAATCCCGGGCGTGACCACGCTTATGTTCCTGAAGACAGCGCTGAATGCACAGCGACGCGCACGCGGCGAAAAAGAACTGGATGCGATGAGCGTGCTCAAGCTCGTGCGTGCGCGGGCCGCGCAACTCAAAGTCTCGGAAGAGATGCTCAAGCGCGCTCTGAATGTCGGCTTCTCGGGCGGGGAGAAAAAGCGCCTGGAGATTCTCCAGATGTCGCTGTTCGAGCCTTCGCTGGCTGTGTTGGACGAGACCGATTCCGGCCTTGATATCGATGCGCTGCGTTTGGTTGCGGATGGCGTCAATGCGTTGCGCTCGCCTAAACGCGCCATGCTGGTGATCACGCATTACCAGCGCTTGCTCGACTACATCGTGCCGGACAAAATCCACGTGCTTTCTGCCGGCCGTATCATCAAGGAAGGCGGCAAAGAGCTTGCGCATGAACTCGAAGCCAAGGGATACGAGCAGATCGTAAAGGACGCGGCATGAACGCAGTCCGCACCAAAGCTGCCGAAAACTTCCGCGCGCATGGCGTGCCGCATCGGCGTGTCGAGGCGTGGAAATATTCGGATTTAAAATCGGTCGTCGATATCGATCAGATTACATCGTCCGATGCGGCAAAATGGACCATCGATGCCGAAGGCGTGGAAGTGACCGATCTCGGCGACGGTGGATTTGCCGGCGCAATGGGTGAAGCATCTCTGGCCTTTTCCAAGGCAGGGTTCGGCTTGCGCGTCGCGAAAGCGGGCACGGTGCGCGTGAATTTCTTTTCGCCCGGACAAGCTCGTGTGCGAATCATCGTCGAACCGGGCGCCACGCTCGACTATGTCGAGACTGCTGGAGGCAGCGGCTTTCAGAACATTGGCATGGATGTGAGCTTGGGCGAAGATGCTGTGCTCACCCATGTGCGTGTGGCTGGTAAGAGCAATGGCGTGCGTGTCGAAGACGTAAATGTCGCGGTCGCGAAGCGCGGCACCTATCGCTTGCACGCAGCGCATTTCGGCAGCGATCTGTCGCGGCTGGAACTCAAGGTTTCTCTGAATGGCGAAGGCGCGTCGGTGCATCTCGCCGGCGTCAGCGTGCTCGACAACGCCCACGCAGACGTCACCACGCATATCATCCATGCCAAGGGCGATACCCAAAGTACACAGCTTTTAAAGCATGTCGCTGGCGGCAAGGCACGAGCTGTCTATCAGGGCAAGATCACTGTCGCGGAAGGCGCCAACGGCTCGGATAGCCGCCAGACCGCAAAGGCGCTGCTGTTCGACGAGCGCGCCGAGGCCGACCTCAAGCCCGAACTCGAAATCTTCGCCGACGACGTCAAATGCGCGCATGGCGCGGCGGTCGGGGATCTCGATGCGGACTCGCTGTTCTACCTTCGTGCTCGCGGTATTCCTGAAGACGAGGCACGTGGATTGCTGATCCGCGCCTTTTTGCATGAGGCGTTCGATGGCGTGCGCGACGATCTTCGTGAGTTGCTATGGACGTCGGTCGAGGAGGCGCTGTGAACGCTCCCGCCAAAACGCTCTTTGATCCCGAAATTGCCCGCAGGGATTTCGAGATATTGTCGCGCGGGGTTTACGGAAAGCCACTCGTCTATCTCGATAGTGCGGCTTCTGCGCAGAAGCCGCGGCAGGTGCTTGATGCGATGCGCGATTTCGCCTCGAGTGAATATGCCAACGTCCATCGCGGTGTGCATTTTCTCTCCGCCGCGGCGACCGGGCACTACGAGGCGGCGCGTGAGAGCGTGCGACGCTTTCTGAACGCAGCGCGTGCCGAAGAGATCGTTTTTACCAAAGGCGGGGACCGAGGCGGTGAACCTCGCCTCTTACTCCTTCCTTGCGCCGCGAATTCAGCCAGGCGATGAGATCGTGCTCAGCGTTATGGAGCATCATTCCAACATCGTGCCGTGGCATTTCTTGCGGGAGCGTCAAGGCGCGGTGCTGCGCTGGATCGATGTCGGCGACGATGGTTCGCTCGACACCGACATGGTCGACGCTGCCACCGGGCCCAAAACCAAACTTATCGCGATCTCACACATGTCGAATGTGCTCGGCACCGTATCGCCGCTGAAGGAGATCGTTGCACGCGCGCATGCCAAGGGCGTGCCGGTGCTAGCCGATGGCTGCCAGGGTGCGGTGCACGAAATCGTTGACGTCCGCGATCTCGATATCGACTTCTATTGTATCACCGGCCACAAGCTTTATGGCCCCACTGGCATTGGCGCTCTCTATGCCAAGCATGCACACCTCAAATCCATGCGCCCGTTTAACGGCGGCGGCGAGATGATCCGGGAAGTATCACGCGAGAACGTGACCTACGCCGATCCTCCTGCGAGGTTCGAGGCTGGCACGCCGCCGATCATTGAGAGCATAGGTTTGGCGGCGGCGATTGATTACCTGAGCGCTCTCGATCGCGGGACGATCAAGGCGCACGAGAACGATCTTTACGCCTATGCGCGTGAGCGGGTACGCGAATTCAACTGGCTGCGCGTGATCGGCGATGCGCCGGGCAAGGGCGCGATCCTCTCCTTCGAGACCGAGGGTATGCATGCGCACGATCTCGCAACCATCCTCGATCGTGAGGGTGTTGCGGTGCGGGCGGGGCATCACTGTGCGCGGCCCTTGATGGAGCGCTTCGGGACGGCGTCGACGACGCGCGCATCCTTTGCGCTATACAACACGAAGGCCGAAGTCGATGTGCTGATTGAAGCGTTGGCCAAGGCGCGGAAGATATTGGTTTGAGTATGATGGACGATTCACTCCGCGAGCTTTACCAGGACGTGATCCTCGATCACTCGCGCCACCCGCGGCATTTCGGGCCGCTGCCGGAGGCGACGCATAGAGGTGAGGGGCACAATCCCCTTTGTGGCGATCGGGTGAAGATCTATCTTCTGCTCGATAACACGAACCATATTTCGGATATCAAGTTCGAAGGCAAGGGCTGCGCGATCAGCCAGGCATCGGCTTCACTGATGACCGACATGCTGGTTGGCCGTACGGTGGAAGAAGCGGACACGCTGATGGGCGGCTTCCTGCACATGGTCAAGGGCGAGGCGGATACCGGCGCGTTGAATGCCGACGATCGGGAACGGCTGGAAGTGATGGCAGGTGTTTCGGCGTTTCCGATGCGCGTGAAATGCGCGACGCTTGCGTGGCATACGATGAAATCGGCGTTGGAGGGCGGTGAAGCCGCCGGGAACGAATGACGGCAGAGCTGCTCAAACAGGAAGGCGTCTCGGCCATTCCGCCGGAAGAACTGGCGGAGTTCACGCAGAAGCTCGTCGTCGCTCTGAAGAGCGTCTACGATCCGGAGATCCCGGTCGATATCTATGAACTCGGCCTCATCTACAAGGTCGATGTCGCGGACAACAAGGATGTCGCGGTGGATATGACGCTGACAGCGCCCAACTGTCCCGTCGCGGGTGAAATGCCGGCGATGGTGCAGAATGCGCTCGAAGGCGTCGAAGGCATCGGCAAGGTCACCGTCGCCATGACGTTCGATCCGCCCTGGACGCCGGAGCGCATGAGCGAAGAAGCCAAACTCGAACTGAACATGTTCTGATGGAAACGACAGCGACCACGACCAGGCCAAAACGCGAGCGTCCGAAGGCGGTGCGCCTCACCGATGCGGCCGCCACGCGCATCCGCGAGATCATGGAAAGCGCCGAAGGCCGGTATCTGGGCGTCCGCGTCGGTGTCACCAACGGCGGCTGCGCGGGCATGAGCTACACGATGGATTACGCCGAAACCTCGAATGCGCTCGACGAAGTGGTGGAGGATAAAGGCGTGAAGATCTTCATCGATCCAAAGGCGATCCTGTTTCTCATCGGCACCGAAATGGATTTCGTGCGCGAGAAGCTCGGCGCGCGATTCGTCTTCAACAACCCGAACCAGACGGCGGCCTGCGGCTGCGGCGAAAGCGTCTCGATCACGCCGGCCAGCGCGGACTGATCCATAAAAGAAAAGCCCCAGCGGATATCGACGCCGGAGCCCTTCGGTTCCTGGCTACGCGGCAGGCCCGCGGAAGGCCGCTTCACCGGCCAGTCACAGAGCACCTTCGCTTCAACCTCCCCGGCTTCCATGCGTCGCGCGGGCGCACACCCCGGCGCGAATGGGGCAGGCGGTCCGTTCTTCGCGCGAGGTGCCCGCAAGCTGGCCCTCTTGCCTGTCTGGTCTTGCGGTATCGCTACAGTTTCACCGGGCATACTCCTTCTATCATCTAGAACAGATGGTGAACATAAAATCCTATTTCAAGGGGAAAGGAAGAATATTTTCCGTTTTCGTGGTGCGGCTTTGGAAAATCAGAGGAGAAACCGTTGTGCAGATATCTGATCCGCAACGGGTTTTACGGCCCTTAGTGCCGAGGTCGTGCCGCCTCTGATAAATTCTATGCGAAATTTTTAGCGGTCGATCATTCAGGAGAGACGATGCACGCGAAAAGAAACTCGTTCGCCGCGGCCCTTGTGTTCGCCGTCATCGCCGCGTGTGGTTTGTCCCAAGCGCAATCTAACAATGCATCCGCGCCGGGGCAGGCCAGCAAGACTCAGCCTTTCATATTTCCGGATGCTTCGAGCAAAAGTCTCTGGAAAATCACAGCAAGGCCGGTTTCCACCGACGCTGTTTTGGGCGAGCCCGTCTTCTTCGATCTTCAGGTTGGAAACTTGAGTTCAAAGTCTACCCGCATCGATCTGGGCGATGACGACAAGGGGAATTTGCGCGTTACGGTATCAGAACCCAACGGACTGTTGAGAGAGGTTCAACTTCGCCCTGGCGGAATGCACGCGTTTGGGACACACATGGTCGGCGCTCGCGCGACATATACCAAGCGATTGATACTGAACGAGTGGAATGATCTTCGCGACGTTGGAAATTATGACGTAAAGATCGCGTTGGTTCCGGAATTCGGCCCGAAGCCCGATAATCCTTTGACTGCCGTTTTTCACGTCAGCATTGCTCCACGCAGCGAATCCAGGCTCAGCGCGGTGGCCAAGGCATTCGCCGACCAAGCAATCAATGGCCGGGATGGCAGGGATCGTGATGATGCCGCATTCGCTTTGAGTTATGTGGACGATCCGATTGCGATTCCCGAGATTGAGCGCGTGCTTGCAAGCGGGAGCGATGCGGGGTCATCACTGACCACGGCGCTGGCTCATCTGGGTGGCCTCTCGGCGGTTGAAGCGCTTCAAGCCGCAGCAAAGAACCATCCCGACTGGTCGACCCGCGTCGTGGCTGATCGCGATCTTCGAAGGTTGTGCAGCACGAAGGTGCCCGCGCACGAAGAGGTTTCGGATTGACGCTTCTGCTGCTCCGATCCCGCCAGAAACGGCGAATCTGAGGCTAGGCTCACGCGCCGCCCGCGGCGCGATAGATCACGTATCCTAAACAGTTCAGCGGTATGACTATCTGCATCGCGCGGGATGTTGGGAAAGGGCGAGCGTATGGATCATATCGACATGCTGGTGATCGGCAGTGGGCCGGCGGGGCGCCGCGCGGCTGTGCAATCGGCCAAGCTTGGCAAGTCGGTTCTGGTGGTGGACCGCGGCAAGAGGCTCGGCGGCGTGTCGGTTCACACCGGCACCATTCCATCCAAGACGCTGCGCGAAACCGTGTTGAACCTCAGCGGCTGGCGCGAACGCGGATTCTATGGCCGCGGCTATCGCGTGAAGCAGACCATATCCTCCGGCGATCTGGTCGAACGGCTGCAAAAGACACTCGATCATGAAGTCGAGGTGCTGCAACACCAGTTCATGCGCAACACCGTGCGCAGCCTGTTTGCCGCCGCGAAATTTCTGGGGCCGAACCGCGTGCAGTTCACCACCGATGCGGGCGAAGTGAGCGAAGCGGATTTCGACCACGCACTGATCGCCTCCGGCACGCATCCTCATCGGCCGCACAACGTGCCGTTCGATGGCAAACGCGTTCTCGACAGCGACGAAATTCTCACCCTCGAACATTTGCCGCGCACGTTGACGGTGATCGGCGGCGGTGTGATCGGCGTCGAGTATTCGACCATCTTTTCGGCGCTCGATGTGCCGGTGACGTTGATCGAACCCCGCGACACGATTTTGGATTTCGTCGATCGCGAGATCGTGGACGATTTCATTCACCAGATGCGCGATCGCGGCATGACGATCCGTCTCGGCAGCGCGGGTGAAAGAGATTGTCTCTGGGCCCGATTGTGTCGAGGTGACGTTGGCGGACGGACGCCGTATGCGGTCGGAAATGCTGCTGTACGCGGCAGGCCGTTCGGGCAATGTCGAGGGGCTGGGACTGGACGCCCTCGGTATCGAAGCCGACAGCCGCGGCCATTTGAAGGTCGATCCGCACACCTATCAAACCAGCGTGCCGCATATCTATGCCGCGGGCGATATCATCGGCTTTCCCAGTCTCGCCTCGACCTCGATGGAGCAGGGCCGCGTGGCCGCGTGCCACGCGTTCAAGATGAAGCTGCCGCCGTCGCCGGAGACGTTTCCCTATGGCATCTATGCGGTGCCGGAGATTTCCACCGTCGGCCAATCGGAAGAGCAGGTGCGCGCCAGTGGTATCGCCTATGAATGTGGCATCGCGCGTTTCCGCGAAACCTCGCGCGGCCACATCATGGGCGTGAATTCCGGCTTTCTGAAATTGATCTTCGCGCTCGATAGCCGCCGTCTTCTCGGTGCGCATATCGTGGGCGAAGGCGCCACGGAACTGATCCATATCGGCCAGGCGGTGATCAACCTTCGCGGCACGGTGGATTTCTTCGTCGAGAATACGTTCAACTATCCAACCCTCGCCGAGGCGTACAAGGTTGCTGGATTAGACGCCTGGAACCGGATGGGTGAGGCGTAGGCCAGCGCCATCACCCACGGCAGCGGGCCGTCATCGTTGGAGTAGGTTCCGGTCGGACCGTCGTCAGGTAACAGCGCCAGGCGCACAGGCTCGCGCGCGCCTTCTTCCACCGTGCGGGTGCCCTGAAAATTGTTGAGCGCCGTCTTGGTGTAGCCGGGGCAGGCGGCATTGACCTTGATGCCTTCCGGCGCCAGATCGAGCGCGAGGCCGACCATGACAGCATTGAGCGCAGTCTTCGATCCCGAATACATGCCGAAAAGCTGCCGCAGATGTTCGCCGCCTTCGCCCAGGGTTCGGGTCAGCGAGCCGACGCCGCTCGAGACGATCACGATTCGCTGTGACGTTCCCTTGCGTAGAAGCGGCAGCATCGCCTGCGTCACCGCTATGACGCCGAAGACATTCGTTTCATAGATGGTACGGATATCGTCCAGCTTGGCGATGCTGAATTTTCCGCTTTTGACGAGTTCTTCCACCTTGCCTTGCGGTTTTCCGATCTTGGAGATGGCCGCATTGTTCACCAGAATGTCGAGATGGCCGAACTCCTTGTCGATGTGCGCGGCTGCGGCGGCGAGGGAGGATGGATCGGTAACATCGAGTTGAACGGCATGCGCATTGGCGCCGATCTCGCGGGCAGCCTTCTGGCCGTTCTCCAGATTGCGCGAACCCACCAGCACAGTGATGCCTTTGGCCGCGAGATTCTTCGCGATCTGAAGGCCAATACCCTGATTGGCGCCGGTGACGAGGGCGATCTTTTCCATGAAGTGTCTCCTTGCTGGTGTTCAGGCAGCGGCGCGTTCGGCGCTCGGACGCCGGCGCAGCATGGGTTTCAAAATGGCGGGCGGATTGTAAGCGGCCCCGTTCGGCGCAACGTCGGTTCCGGGCGGCACGATCTGATCGATTTGTCCAGTATTTCGTCGCTCAGACGAAGCTCCGCACCGGCCAGAAGATCGTCGAGTTGCTGCATCGTGCGCGGGCCGAGAATGGCCGACGTCACACCCGGATGCGCCATCACGAAAGCCATCGCCATATGGGTCAGCGGCATCCCGGCTTCCTGTGCCAACGGGATGAGGTGCTCGACCGCGTCGAGATTGCGCTCGTCGGACATCTGACTGGCGAAAGCCTTTACCCGCAAACTGTCCGGCAGCGGCTGGCCCTTGCGGTAACGGCCGGTGAGCATGCCTTTCGAAAGCGGACTCCACACCATCACGCCCATGCCATGGCGTTCGCAGGTGGGGAGCACCTCGCGTTCGATGCCGCGATCCAAAATGGAATAAGGTGGCTGCTCCGTGCGGAATCGCGCAAGGCCGCGCCGTTCCGCCACCCACTGCGCCTCAACAATATCGGACGCGGGGAAAGTTGAAGAACCGATCGCACGCACTTTGCCCGCGCGCATCAGGTCGGTGAGCGCGGACAGCGTCTCTTCGATATCGGTGTCCGGCGCGGGCCGGTGAATTTGATACAGATCGATATGGTCGGTCTGCAAACGGCGCAGCGAATGTTCGACTTCTTCGATGATCCAGCGTCGCGAATTGCCCTGCTGGTTCGGATCGTTGCCCATCGGGCCGTGAACCTTGGTGGCGAGCACGATTTTGTCGCGGCGGCCTTTCAGCGCCTTGCCGACGATCTCCTCGGATTCGCCCGTGCTGTAGCGGTCTGCGGTGTCGATGAAATTGATGCCGAAATCGAGCGCCTTGTGGATGATGCGGATGCACTCGTCATGATCGGCATTGGCGATGCCGCCGAACATCATAGCCGCCCAGGCAATAAGGGCTGACCTTGATGCCGGTGCGTCCCAAAGGGCGATATTGCATAGCGACCTCCCGCATTATAAAACTAAACCGGAACCGTACTCCGTTTATATGGAGCGATGTTCCGTTTATCAAGGGGCGCGTGTGAGGAAATCGCCGAAACATCGGACGCGGCGCCGGAACCCTCCAAACGCGCGGATGCGCAGCGGAACCTGGACGCGTTGCTGAAAGCTGCGCTCGCGGTGTTCGCGAAATCCGGTGTGGACGCGCCGGTGCGAGAGATCGCGGAGAAGGCGGGTGTTGGCGTCGGAACCGTCTATCGCCATTTTCCGCTGCGTTCCGATCTGATCGTCGCCGTGTTCCGCCAGGAAGTGGATGCCTGCGCCGATGCCGCGCCGGTGCTCGCCGCGAACCATCCGCCGTTCGAGGCGCTGTCGCTGTGGCTCTACAGGTTCATGGAATTCATCGCCGCCAAGCGCGGGCTTGCGGCGGCGCTGCATTCCGGCGATGCGGCGTATGCGGCTTTGCCCGGTTATTTCGACACGCGCCTGCGGCCAGCGTTGCGCGGTTTGCTGGATGCTGCAATCGCGGCGGGCGAAATGCGCGATGACGTCGAGGCCAACATGCTGATCACCGCTGTCGCCAATCTCGGCGCGCCTGGGCCGCATGCGAACCCGGCCTATTCGCCGCGCATGGTGGCGCTGTTGATCGACGGCTTGCGCTATGGCGCGAAGGCGCCGAAGCGATGAAACGATCCACATCGCTTTGACGATCTGTTCGCGGAATTCGGACCGATCGCGTTGCGCCGGTTCTTCGGCGGCGAAGGCATCTATGCCGGCGAGATCATGATCGGCGCGATCTTCGACGACATCGTTTATCTGACGACCGATCCGGAAACGCGCAAAGCGTTTCAGGCGGAGAAGTGCAAGCCCTTCACGTTTGAGAAGCGCAGCACCGGCGAGATCGTCGAGACGCACTGGTATGCGATGCCGGATCGCCTTTACGACGATCCGCACGAATTGGTGGCATGGGCGCGAAAGGCGTTGTCTGTGGCAGCCAATTCCGCGACGACAAAGAAAAAGCAGGCGAAGCGTGCTCGCGCATCCTCGCCTGCTCGTTCGAAGCGGAAGTCCTAGTTCACCACAGACGCACGCGCTTGTCGGGCGCGAGATAATATTTGTCTCCCGTCTTGACCTCCGGAAACGCCGCATACCAACCATCGTCGTTTCGCACCACGCCGTTGACGCGATAGTTCTCCGGGCTGTGGGGATTGGAGAGCAGGCGCTCGCGCTCGGTTGCGTCGCGGTTCTTCTGCCGCCAGCTCTGCGAATAGGCGATGTAGAAGCGCTGATCGCCGGTGAAGCCATTCAATACCGGCGCGGGCTTTCCGTGCAGCGAGAGATGATAGGCCTTGTATGCGATGACGAGCCAGCAAGGTCCGCGATATTTTCGCCGAGCGTCAGCTTGCCGTTGATGTGGATGCCCGGCAGCGGCTCATAGGCGTCGTATTGCGCCGCCAGCGCCGTGGTGCGCGCATCGAAATTCTTCCGGTCCGCGTCGGTGTATTCGGGGAAGGGGCCAAGCTCGCCCGCCATCTCGGCAGATGTCGCATAGGACACGCCCGTCATCACGGCGCTGATCGCACCGGCAATCGCGCGGCCTTCGCGCGAGTCATACGGAATGCCCGCCGCCATCAGCATGCCGCCGATATTCGCGAAGCCGAGACCAAGCGTGCGGTAGTCGTAGGAAAGCTGCGCGATTTCCTTCGACGGGAACTGCGCCATCAGCACCGAGACTTCGAGCACGATGGTCCACAGACGCACGGCATGTTCAAAGGAAGGGACATCAAAGATTTTGACGCCATCACCCTTGCGGAACTGCATCAGGTTCAGCGAGGCGAGGTTGCACGCCGTATCGTCCAGGAACATGTATTCCGAACACGGGTTCGACGCGCGGATTTCGCCGCCGGCCGGGCAGGTGTGCCAGTCGTTGACCGTGGTGTGGAACTGGATGCCGGGATCGGCGCATGCCCACGCGGCGTAAGACACTTTCTCCCACAGCTCGCGCGCCTTGATCGTCTTGGCGATCTTGCCCGAGCCGCGATAGGCGAGGTTCCAGTTGTCGTCTTCCAGGACGGCGCGCAGGAATTCGTCCGTCACGCGCACGGAGTTGTTCGAGTTCTGGCCCGAAACCGAGAGATACGCTTCCGAATCCCAGTCGGTGTCATAGACCTTGAAGTCTATGTCCTTGTAGCCCTGCTTCGCGAAGGAGATGACGCGCTCGATGTAATTGTCGGGGATCATCGATTTGCGCGCGGCTTTCACCTCGCGGCGCAGCGCCGGGTTCTTTTTCGGATCGAAGCAATCGTCGCCGGAGCCTTCGCAATTGATGCAGGCCTTCATCACGAGCTTCAGATGTTTCTCGGCGAGCTTGGAGCCGGCCACCATCGCGGCGACCTTCTGCTCCTCGATCACCTTCCAGTCGATGAAGCTCTCGATATCGGGATGATCGACATCGACGATCACCATCTTCGCCGCGCGGCGCGTGGTGCCGCCGGACTTGATCGCGCCCGCCGCACGGTCGCCGATCTTCAGGAAGCTCATCAGGCCCGACGACTTGCCGCCGCCCGACAGCTTCTCGTTCTCGCCGCGCAGCGAGGAGAAGTTCGTGCCGGTGCCGGAGCCGTATTTGAACAGACGCGCTTCCCGCGTCCACAAATCCATGATGCCGCCTTCGTTGACGAGATCGTCCTTCACGCCCTGAATGAAGCAGGCATGCGGTTGCGGATGTTCGTAAGAGCTCGCGGATTTCGTCAGGCGGCCGGTCTTGAAGTCCACGTAGTAGTGACCCTGGGCTCGGACCGTCGATGCCATAGGCCCAGTGCAGACCGGTGTTGAACCATTGCGGCGAGTTGGGCGCCGCTTTCTGCGTCGCCAGCATGAAGCACATCTCGTCATAGAACGCGCGCGCATCGGCCTCGCCGTCGAAATAGCCACCCTTCCAGCCCCAATAGGCCCAGGTGCCGGCGAGGCGGTTGAACACTTCCTTCGCCGAATTCTCGCCGCGTGTTTCGCCGCTCGCGGATTCTTTGCGCCAGAGGAATTCCGGCACGCCTTCCTCGGCAATGGGCTTCAACGCGGTGGGAATACCGGCCTTGCGGAAATACTTTTGCGCCAGCACGTCGCACGCGACCTGGCTCCAGCTTTCGGGGACTTCGATGTCGGTCTGGCGAAACACGATCGAGCCGTCAGGATTTTTGATTTCGCTCGCCGCATTGACGAATACGATGCCGTCATAAGCATCGCGACCTTCCACCGTGAACTGACGCTGAATACGCATTCCGTGCCCCCGAGAGCTACAAAGTTGAACCGCTGTCCCCCCGCCGCGTTTCGCCACCCATCAGGGGACAGTTATCCGTTCGCCGGGACGGCGCCTGAGTGGCGAAGTCTCCGGCGGCTCGGTTATTAGGTCCGCCCAGATTTGGTGTCGCGATCAGCGACAGGCCCAAAGTATGGGCACAGCCGTTTCGCCATCGCAAGGACAAAGTGGTTAACCAAGCACCACCTACAAGATGTTGTGGCTTAACTTTTTGGCGAAAAGCCGCGAGTCAAGCGGGTCTGTAGAATCGTGCTGAAAATTTTTTCGCCTTTGTGACACTCACAGAAAGAAAGTTGTTGGGGAGGGATTGTGGATTCTTTACTTCGCCGCCCCATTTCGTGACGCGTTCGAGTCGAACGGGACCGCGGCGCGACGCTACGAGCCAGCTCCGGATCTCAACAACGCGCGCTCTGGTTAAGTGATGCTACTGCGGCGGCGGGTTGGCGATCAGATACGGGTAGCCGTTGTTGATGCTCTCGCTTTGCACCCAGATGTTGGGGTTGAAGCCGGAGGGAAGGCCGGATTGGAGTTGCGCATCGCTGAGGCCGATGAGGCCCGGATCGTTGGCGATGTTGCCTGCGCCTTGTGCGGGATTGCTGATGTCGCTGGTGTCCAGGTCCCAATAGGACGACGCATTAGTGGCGTTCGAGACATCGCGTCCAATCACGCCGCCGAGCGTCGCGCCGGAGCCGCCCGTGACCGTTGCCGTCGAATAGGACGTAGACATGGAAGGTGGCGCGTTGTCCCCATTCGGATCGACGGATTGTGTGCCTGCCAGCCCACCGACGAACGAATTGCTGCCGCCGCCGACAGGGCCCAATGCATACGAGTTGAGTATCTGTGCGCCGGAATTCTCTCCGATCACGCCGCCGACCGACGCACCTGCGCCGCCCGACACCGGCCCCACGGAAAAGCTGCTGGAGAGTTGGCCCAAGCACTGAGCATCACACTCGCCCGCAAAGTATCCAACCAAGCCACCGACATTCTTCGCACCGTCTCCGCCCGTCACCGTGGCTGCTGAAGAGGCGTTTTGTATTACGCCGAACATGTCCGTCCCGACCACCCCGCCAATGGTTGAGCCGCTGCCGCCGGAGATTGTGCCTGTGACAGAGACGTTCTCGATGATTGCGTTGGACACCTGACCGACAAGCGCTGCGATGATCTGGTTGTCTCCGCCCGTGATGTTGACAGATGTGAGCGCGATGTCGCGAATTGCGTAGTATGTGATATCTCCACTCGCGATCTTATACATCGCCACTGTGCCCCCTGACCCGGTGGCCGTCAGGGTGAAATTGGAAATCGTGTGGCCGAGCCCTTCCAAGGTTTCTCCTGGATGGTCGAAGGGCGTTTTCTTGTAGATGTGCCCGCTGAGATCGAGATCATTGGCAAGCGCGAAAAAGGCCACGCGCCTATGCTTAAGGTCCTCGAATTTCTTGACCAGATAGAACGTGTTGCCGTTGATGACCAGGTGATCGTTGTTGCCTTCAAACTTGACATAGGCGCCTTGCGCGAACCGGTAGTCGCCGCCCTGCTTGCCCTGGTTCGTGTTGATGGTCAGGCCGCCATCTCCCGGAACGGTAAACGGCTTGTTGAAGATGAGCGAGCTGTAGGCGTCGAAGGTGAGGGTGTTGCCGCCTTTTGAGACCAGCGCGGCATCAAGCTCGATGTCCTGCGCGGTGTGCGCTTCGCTCTCCACGATGACATCGCTCTGCTTGAGCATCTTCTTCAGCGATCCGACATTCAGCACCGCGTCATAGGCGGTTGCCTGGCACACCCCGTTCGAGCATGTCATGTGCGAGGTCTTGCCGGTCGAGATCGACAAGGCGGCTTGAGCAGGCTGTGTGCAGAACGACGCCATGCAGGCGAAAAAGCACCCGAGAAGAAATGCTGCTCTATGACTGACTGAAAATTGCATGTCCCGCTCCGCCGTATTGCCATCGACGCTACCATGAATTGCGACGGTCGAGGGGCAGACCTCGCACAGAGCCACACCAACAAATTTAAGCCCACGGTCTTGAAAGGACGTTTTGTTCTTCTTATGTTCCCATAGTGAGTTGTCTAACGATCACTCAAGATTCGATCGACTTTGGGCGTGTTCTTCTTGTTCGATCAAAGCGTTACGCTGCAATCCGGCGAATTGAATTTGAATTTGGAATTTGTTTGCAGAACGAAGTGGGGGGAAGGGGAGGGGGATTGCTGGAATCGCGAAAACAAAGATCAAGATGTTGGGGTAGCTGGCAGTTGTGACTCTAAGAAGTGCCAAAACGCTGCCAAAATTAAAAACGAATAGGCACTGTATAATTCATGTGCGACGCGGCATTCCGTGGCGAAGCGCGAATTTGCTGCCTATAGTCCCACCGCGAATCCGGATGGTGCCTCGATGCCTTTCTTCTCGATGATCTTTTCGTGGTGGAAGACCGCGACCTATGGAACGCTGGTCACGACCTGGTTCTCCGGCGAAAAGGTCGGCACGGACGAGTTCGGAAACCGCTACTACCAGACCAAAGACGGCAAGCGCCGCTGGGTTCTCTATGCGGGCACGGTGGAGGCCTCGCGCGTGCCGCCGGATTGGCATGGCTGGATGCATCACACCTTCAAGGAGCCGCCGACGGTCGAGGCATTGACGACGCAGAGTTGGGAATCGCCGCATCATCCGAACATGACCGGCACCGAGGGCGCCTATCGTCCCGAAGGAAGCCTCGCGCGTTCGGGCATTCGCGCGGCGGCGAGCGGCGACTATCAGGCCTGGCAACCGGAATAAGGCGAAGCGATGCAGAACCATACCGTCGAGACATTGATCGGCGCGATCGTCGTTGCGGTGGCGGTGTTCTTTCTCTACTTCGCCTATTCGAGCACAAGCTCCGCGAACCTCTCCGGCTACGATGTGCAGGCCAAGTTTCAGCGCGTGGATGGATTGAATGTCGGGACCGATGTGCGCCTGTCGGGAATCAAGATCGGCAGCGTCGCGGCGTTGACGCTCGATCCCAAGACTTACCAGGCGACCGTGCATCTCAACATCAAGAGCGAGGTGAAGCTGCCCGAAGATTCCTCGATCATGGTCACGTCAACGGGTCTGCTCGGCAACTCGTATCTGTCGGTGTCGCCGGGCGGCAGCGATGCGATGATCCCGCCCGGCGGCGCGATCCGCAACACGCAAGGCTCCGTCGATCTGATGAGCCTGATCGGACGTTTTGTCGGCAATGGCACCGGCGGGGCGAGCATGCCTGCACAGTCGCCCGCGCCGGCGCAACAGGCCCCGGCGGCAAGTCCATGAGACGGGCTGCACTCGCGACTGCCGTGATCGTGCTGTCCGCGACAACGCTTTCCGCGGCGCCCCCCCCCCCCCCCCCCCTGTTACCGGCGTGATCAGCGACGCACCTGCATCCACGCCGAAGGCATCTGCGCCAAAGCCGGCCGCGGCTTCCGCACCGAAGCCCGCCCCTGTCGCTGTATCGACGGTCAAACCCATCCTGATGATGCGCGGGCTGGACAAGATGACCGGCCGCGCCTTCGACATCACGGCACCTCTGAACGAGCCGGTGAAGTTCGCGACGCTGACGATCACGGCGCGTTATTGCTACTCGACGCCCGCGACCGAGACGCCGGAGACCTCAGCGTTTGTGCAGATCGAGGATGACCGTCCCGATCAACCGCACAGGCAGGCGTTCTCGGGCTGGATGTACGCCTCAAGCCCGGGCCTGAACGGAATGCAGCATCCGCTCTACGATGTTTGGGTGATCTTCTGTAAAACCAGCGCGCCCGGTACCGCCGCGCCTGTGATCGCCTCGCGCGCGCCGGTCAAGGTCAAGTCGCCGGATGCGACCGACAGTGAATCCTCCGCCGCACTGCCGGAAGGCGCGGACCAGTAGGCCTCGCGCGCAAGCGCGCTGTCGAGGCGCGCGAGATATTCCGCGCGCGAAATCTCGATCGTCCCAAATTGCGCCAGATGCGACGTGATAAATTGCGCATCGAGCAGTTCATATCCGCCGTCTATCAGCTTTGCGGCGAGATGGACGAGGGCGACCTTGCTCGCGTCGCGTTCGTGGCTGAACATGCTCTCGCCGAAAAACGCCGCGCCCAACGATACGCCATAGAGCCCGCCGGCGAGTTGGCCGTCTCGCCAGCACTCGATCGAATGCGCATGGCCGCTCGCGTGAAGCGCCGTATACAGATGAAGTATCTCGTTGTTGATCCACGTCTGCTTGCGATCGGGCGCCGGTTCGGCAACAGGCGCGCATCACTTCCACAAAACAGAAATCGCTCGTAACCGTAAATCTGTCGCTGCGCACCGTGCGGGCAAGGCGGCGCGGGATATGAAACGTATCGAGCGGGATGATGCCGCGGCGCTCCGGCGAAACCCAATAGAGTTCGTGCGAGTCGCGCCGCTCCGCCATGGGAAACACGCCTTCGGCGTAAGCGCGCAAAAGGAGTTCGGGCGTGATGCGTGGGCGGCCGTGCATGACGGCAGTCTAGCATATCGCGCCGTTATTTCTGATTGACCGCCCAGGCGCCCGGACCGGAAGCCGCGAGGTACAGAAATACGAAGCAGAACAGGATCGCCGCATCGCCGCCGTTCACCGCCGGAAAGAATCCGCCTTTGGTGAAATGCACCAGCCAGTACCCGATCGCCATTTCGCCCGAGCAGATGAATGCCGCGATCCGGGAGAAAAGGCCCAGGATGATCAGTGCGCCGCCGATCAGTTCGATCCACGCCGCCGTCATGACGATGACCTCTGCGCCCGGCGGAATGGTCATGACCATCGGCGGGAAGTGGAAAATCTTTTGCATGCCGTGCTCGATGAAGAGCAGCCCGGCCACAATGCGCAGCAGGCCCAACAGCTGCGGCTGATATTTCGCCAAGAACGTCATGAAAGCCCCTCCCTCGAAACGCAGAGAATATAGCCGAGTCGTTCCAGCAGGTCAGGGCTTGTGCTTGGCCAGCCACTGCTCAAGCCAGTGGATGTGATAGTCGCCGTTCAGAATGTCGGGATCGCGCACGAGCTGCTGGAACAGCGGAGTGGTGGTCTCGATACCGCCGACCACAAGCTCATCCAGTGCGCGTCGCAGGCGCATGAGACATTCGTTGCGGTTGCGGCCATGGACAACCAGCTTGCCTGCGAGACTGTCGTAGTAAGGCGGGATTTTGTAGCCGTCGTAAATCGCGGAATCGAACCGTACGCCCAATCCGCCCGGCGAATGGAATTGGGTGATCAAGCCGGGTGACGGCTGGAAAGTGAAAGGATTCTCTGCGTTGATGCGGCACTCGATGGCGTGGCCGGAGAATGTGATATCCTGCTGTCTGAATTCCAGCAGACCGCCATCCGCGATGCGGATCTGCTCGCGGACGATATCGATGCCGGTGATCGCCTCGCTGACCGGATGTTCGACCTGCAGACGGGTGTTCATCTCGATGAAATAGAACCGGCCGTCCTCGAACAGGAACTCGATCGTACCGGCACCGAGATAGCCGAGCTTTTTCAGCGCACTGGTAACGACACCGCCGATCTCGTCGCGCTGTGCCGAATTGAGGGCTGGCGAACCGGCTTCTTCCCAGACCTTTTGATGCCTGCGCTGCAATGAACAGTCGCGCTCTCCCAGATGCACGACATTGCCGGCCCTGTCGGCCAGGACCTGAATTTCGATATGGCGCGGCTTCTGGAGGTATTTCTCCATGTAGACTTGGTCGTTGCCGAACGCGGTCTTGGCTTCGTGGCGCGCGGTCGAGAGTGCGAGCGAAAGGTCTGCTGGTGTCTGCGCCACCTTCATGCCGCGCCCACCACCGCCGGCCGTCGCCTTGATGAGAACCGGATATCCGATCTCTTCGGCAGTCCGCGCGGAATCCGCGTCGGATACGCCGCCATCCGAGCCCGGCACCACGGGAATGCCGACGGCTTTTACCGCCTGCTTGGCGGTGATCTTGTCGCCCATCATGCGGATATGCTCGGGCTCCGGACCGATGAAGGTGATCTTGTGTTCCTTCACGATCTCGGCGAAGCGCGCGTCCTCGGAGAGGAAACCGTAGCCGGGATGGATCGCCTCGGCGCCGGTGATCTCGCAGGCCGCGATGATCGCGGGGATGTTGCGGTAAGATTGCGCCCCCGGCGGCGGCCCGACGCATACGCTTTCATCGGCGAGGCGCACATGCATGGCGTCGGCATCGGCGGTCGAATGGATCGCGACTGTCGCAATGCCCATTTCCTTGCACGCGCGAATGATGCGAAGCGCGATCTCGCCGCGATTGGCGATGAGAATTTTCTCAAACATTAGACGATAACGAGAAGTGTCTGACCGAATTCGATCGGCTGCGCGTCATGCACGCAGATCTCGGTGATCTTACCGGCACGCGGCGCCGCGATCGGGTTCATCGTTTTCATGGCTTCGACGATAAACAAGGTGTCGCCCTCTTTCACCGTGTCGCCGACCTTCACGAAGGGCGGTTTGCCGGGTTCCGGCGCGACATAGACCGTGCCGACCATGGGTGAGGGAACAGCACCGGCAGGCGGTCCCTTGTGTGTGACGGCGTGCGCCTCTGGCGCGGCGACAGTCGCTGCGGCCGCTGGCGCGGCAACAACGTTCTGGGTCGAGGCAGCAGCGGCTTGGCGCGACACGCGAATGCGCGAGTCGCCGTGCTCGATCTCAATTTCCGTCAGACCCGTTTCGTCTAGAAGGCCGGCGAGCTCGCGGATCGCCGAGGCGTCGATTCCGCCTTTGGACTTTTCGCCATTCGCGAAACGCGAGCCGATGTTCTTCATATTATCCTTCATGTTCATTCTGCTTGGTCCTTGAGAAGTGCGGCCAGCGCATCGATAGCGGCCACATAGCCCATCGCGCCAAGGCCGCATATCACGCCGTTGGCAACCGGGCTGATATACGAATGGCGCCGGAAGGATTCCCTCGCATAAGGGTTGGACAAATGAACCTCTATGATGGGATGTGACAGCGCCTTGCACGCGTCGTGTAGCGCGACGGATGTGTGCGTCAGCGCACCTGCGTTGAGGATAAGGCCGCAACTCTTCGTACGGCATTCCTGAATCCAATCGACGAGTTTTCCTTCGTGATTGGATTGGTCGAATTTGATACCCAAGCCATGCTTTTTGGCCCGCGACGCCACCATCTTGCCGATTTCTGCCAACGTCGTGGTTCCATAAACCTCCGGCTCCCGTGTACCGAGCAGATTGAGGTTCGGACCGTTCAGGACGTAGATCGGTAAGGCTCTGGATTTCTTTGGCATTCCCGCCGAATCGGATCTGTAAGGGTGCAGATTCACCTCTTATAACTACTGAGGGTCCGGAACGGAACAAATTATGCCGGACGGATTGTTGACTTCCCGATGGAGAAGACCAACATCCGATCATCCCAGGGGCGCCGGTGTGGCTGAGATCGTGTGAGACACGAGTCCCTTTGAACCTGATCCGGCTCATACCGGCGTAGGGAGCGGAAGGCGAAGGCCGCTGCTTCCATGAATGTGAGGAGCGAATGGCCTTATCGGTCACTATCAACGGCGAAGCTAGGCAGTTGGACAGCGCCACCAGTGTTCGCGCACTGCTGACAAGTCTGGGAATGAACCCGGCGAAGATTGCGGTCGAGCGCAATCTGGAGATCGTGCCGCGCTCGCAATATGACACTCTGATGGTCGGCGAGGGGGATAGACTGGAGATTGTGCATTTCATCGGCGGTGGAAACGCACCCATAGAAGTGCCGCCGGCGGACAAACCGTTTGTCGTCGCGGGCCGCACGTTCAAGTCCAGGCTGATCGTCGGCACGGGTAAATACAAGACCTATGCGCAGAACGCAGCGGCGCTCGAAGCAAGTGGCGCCGAGATGGTGACGGTCGCGGTTCGGCGCGTGAACCTTACCGATCCGAGCCAGCCTAAGCTTGTCGATTTCATCGATCCCAAAAAATACACGTATCTGCCGAATACGGCAGGCTGTTTCACGGGCGAAGACGCCGTTCGCACTTTGCGCCTCGCGCGGGAAGCCGGTGGCTGGACCTTGGTGAAGCTCGAGGTCCTGGGCGATAGGAAAACGCTTTACCCTGATATGATTGAGACGCTGCGTGCGACCGAACTCCTGATCAAGGAGGGGTTTCAGGTCATGGTCTATTGCAGCGACGACCCGTTGATGGCGAAACGGCTAGAAGACATGGGTGCCGCTGCGATCATGCCGCTCGCGGCGCCGATTGGATCGGGCCTCGGCGTGCAGAATCCGGTGAACATCCGCATGATCATCGAAGAGGCGAAAGTGCCGGTCGTTGTCGATGCCGGCGTCGGGACTGCGTCCGATGCTGCCGTTGCGATGGAACTAGGTTGCGATGCTGTGCTGATGAACACAGCCATCGCCGAAGCCAAGGATTCCGTTTTGATGGCGCGCGCGATGAAGCACGCGGTAGAAGCGGGCAGGCTCGCCTATCTCGCCGGGCGCATGCCAAAGAAACGCTATGCCGATCCATCAAGCCCGCTCGCAGGACTGATCTAGGCCACGTTTTTGTCGATCCATTTCTCGAATGCGGCGAGACCTTTCGCGAGAAATTCGCGGGTCTTTTCGTTTGTCAATTTGCCCGCCACATCGAACATCTTGTCCGCGCCGCCGATGTACATCTCAGGCTGTGGCATGGCGGGAACATTCAGGAAAACAAATGATTGGCGCAATTGGTGGTTCGAGCCGAAGCCGCCTATGGCACCGGGGGAAACGCTAATCACGGCGCCCGGCTTTCCGTCCCATGCGTTCTTGCCATAAGGCCGGGACGCGACATCGATCGCGTTCTTGAGCAGGCCGGGTGTGCCGCGGTTGTATTCTGGCGTGACAAACAATACGGCGTCCGCCTTCTTTATGCATTCGCGCAACGCCGTCCAAGCTGACGGCGGGTTGGCCTCCAGATCGTCATTGTACAAAGGCACATCGCCGATCTCGACGATCTCCAGTTTGAGACTGGCCGGCGCCAGTTCAATCAGCGCCTTGGCGATTTTTCGATTGAGCGATTCTCTACGCAGGCTTCCGACAAAAACGGCGACATCGCATTGCGCCATAAAACTTCTCCCGGCCGGCTATCCTTTCGACAGCGCTTTCAAATCCGCTTCGGTCACTTCACCTTCGTGAGCCGTGCCATTGAGGATAAAGAATGGTGTTCCGGTTACCCCCGTGCGCGCGGCTAAAGTGTGCGCATCGTTCAGTTGTTTGTTAAGCGCCGGATCTTTGAGATCGGCGGTAAGCTGGTTTACGTCCAGGCCAGCCTTGTTTGCAGCTTCGACCATGGAGGTTGGATCGATAGCTCCAGATTGGCTCATCATGGCGAAGTGAAACGCGATGTACTTGTCCGGCTGTTTTCTCGCCGCCAAAGCCGCACGGGCGGCATTGTTGGATTGCTCTCCGAAAACCGGAAGCTCGATAAATGCAAATCGCGTATCGTCCCGGTGGGTCTGGTAGTATTTCTGCACCAGAGGAAAACTGTTGCGGCAATGCACGCAGTTATAATCGAAAAACTCGACGAAGGTTTTTTTCGCGTTTGCTGGGCCGGCGACAAACGCGATCCTGGGATTGAAATAAGTCGCCAAGCCAACCTTTTGGACCGCGGCCTGCAACCCGCGTTGCTCCGCACCAGCTGCTTCGGTCTGTGCCTTCTCTGCCATATCGAGAACGATAGACGGATGTGCCATCAGGTATCGTTCGAATTGCTTGTCTGTCGGAGATGGGAACAGACCGAGCTTTGCCGCGGAAAAAATAAATGCAATCGCAACAAAAGCACCCGCGGCGGCGCCAAGTGTTGCCGTTTTCCAAACATTGCTCATCTAAATGAACCTCAACGCCGTTTTTGAACAAGAGGCGTCACAATAGCCACGATATCGTTCGCGCGTTGCCAGTCCGAAGATCCCTGTTCAAGGGACTTCTGGGCGCGTTGCGCGAACACAAGGGCGCGCGCGTCCCCCGCGCTGTAGTACCGTTCGGCCGTTGCCAAATCCGCCATGGGCTGATTGCCCAAAATGCTGTATCCCTGCGCGGCTTCATACCATGCAAAGGTATCTTCGTCGTTTTGTTGAAGGGCGATTTTGAGATTGTCGATAGCGGGCTGTGCCAGAGCGCGTTTTTCGGTCGCAAGTTGCGCTGAGGCAAGAGCAACGCGAAGCTCCGGCGCATCCGGCAGAATTTCCACAGACTTCTGATAAGGTACAATCCCTTTTTCCGGCTGGCTCATCTCGACATAAATCTGTCCGAGGACTTCATGGAAATAAGGATTGTTCGGTTCGTCCTTGATGAGACTGTTCGTCTCTGAGAGCGCCATTTTCAAGTTTGGCTGGCGCAAATAAGCCATCGCGCGCGCATACCGGGCCGGTTTGCTCTGATTTTTTGGCGGATAGGCAGTCAGCACTTCCGAAACGGGTTCAAGATAGCCGATCATTTTGGCTTTGATCATGTCGAATTCGTGCTGCGCTTCCGGAGTGTCGGTCACGTTTGCATAAGGCGAGGCGTCTGCGATGTTCTGCAGCGCTACCACGCGGTCGCGGTCAGCGGGATGATCGGTGGCGAGAGCATCGAGATGCGTGGACGCGCGGGCGGCTTCATCGGCCATTCTCTCAAAGATGTGCACCATGCCTTCGCCAGACTGGTGTGTTTCTCGTAAATAGCGCTGCCCCATCTGATCGGCGGTTGCCTCTTGTGGGCGGCTGAATTCGTTGAATTGCGCCTGTGCTGCGGTCTGGCCGAGGCCCATAATGGCCATTCCGGCCTCTCCGGCTCCTGCGGCCATCGCCGCGGCGCCAACCAGCATAGACAGCAGCATCGGAACCATGGCTTTGCGAATGGCATCGGAACCACGAATAAGGTGGCCACCCGCGATGTGGCCTGTCTCATGCGCCAGAACGCCAATCAGTTCATTCGGTGTCTTCAGCTGGATGAAAAGACCGGAGTTGACGAATATGTTTTGGCCCTCTGCAGCAAAGGCGTTAATTGTTTGATCGTTGACGATGTACATCTTGACCGCTTTGGGATCGAGGCCCGCGACCGTCAAGATTGGATCTTCGTAGGAACGCAGAGTCCGCTCGGTTTCGGTATCCTGCAGGATCTGGATACCTTGAGCGGCCGCCGGCGCGATCAGCGCACCAAGACCGCCGAAGAAAACTGCCAGTAATATCGCAATCCGCGCTGCTCTACCGCGGATATCGGACTTGCAATAAGCCAAGGCTTCGACTTTCCTTTTTCGGGTGTCGTATGCGTAGTTGAATCGTAGAAGTGCGACGGCAACGCGTCAACGCAAGGCTCGATGCCTATGGGTCAACAGAGGTTGCGGTTTCTTCATTTTATGTGGCTGGAACCTCATTCCTGGCGCTTTCGATAGGTTTCTAATGAGGTCCAGCCACAATTCATCAGCGTTTATCACCGCAATCTTCGCGGCGATACTGTTGTCGGGCTGCGCGAGAGATTTGGGCTTTGTGCGGCCCATTCCCGAACACCATCCCATCATCGTGGGGGACGAGCCTTATGCCGTCAAAGCTGCTGCCAATGTCATGGGGCAAGGTGGAAACGCGGCCGATGCGGTGACGGCGCTCTATTTTTCTCTATCCGTGACCTACCCTGTCGCAGCTGGGCTGGGCGGTGGAGGAATTTGCCTCGTACACGATCAGCAATCTCATCGCGATGAGGAGTTCGACTTTCTGGCCAGCAACGCGCCCGGAGGCGGAGCATTCGCCATTCCAGGAAATCTGCGTGGGTTTGCCGCCCTGCACGCAGCATATGGACGTTTGCCGTGGCAACGCTTGATCGCGTCGTCCGAACAATATGCTTCCGCTGGATTTCCGTTGTCGAAGGCCCTGGCAACAAGAATTTCCAAAGTGGAGAACGTCGTCCGTCTCGATGCAAGCCTTGCCGCGGAATTTATGGATGAATCAGGACATTCCCGAGTTGCGGGCAGTATGACATCAAATCCTGAACTCGCAGATGTTCTTGCCGACATACGGACGGGTGGGCCAGATGCCCTGTATAAAGGGCACGTTGCCGCTGCGATCGCATCTTATTCATCGGCACAAAGCGGCCGAATTGTAGAAACCGATCTGTCGGCATATCCAGTTTCCCGCAGCGAACCGCATGTGACGCAATTCGGGCAATATCGCGCATATACGCCAGGAGAGAAAATGGGTGCTGGTGCATTTGCGGCCGCGCTGTTCTCCAATCTCGTTCGTATACCTGGCGCAACCGCAGAAGGCGGCAATACGGAAGTGGCTGTTGTAACGGCAACGAAGCAGGCGCTCGAAAATTTCCATGTCGCGAATTTACCTGGCGATTTCGGTTCGACGGGCTTCGCCGTCGTCGATGGCACCGGCCAGTCTGTTGCTTGCGGCATTACGATGACTGGTCCATTCGGATCCGGTCACACTGTTCCGGGAACTGGAATTACGCTGGCAGCTGCGCCTTCAAATGAAGCCGGGCTGGCTGCAGCATTTCTTACGCCTGTCATCGTTACAGATGGGGATGGCCGAATGGTTCTCGCGGGAGCCGGTGTGGGGGGGCCAATCGGTACTGCATCGATCACGGACACACTTGCTCGCCTGGGCAAGGGCGAGACAATCAAAAGTCAGGGGCGTAATGAGGCTGGTGCGGCACTGTCCGATACCGTGAACGCCATTTTGTGTCAGAACGACATTTGTTCTGCACTGGTAGACGCCGGCACCAATGGTCTTGGCGCCGCGCCGGGCGGTTAAAGTTTAACTGTCCGAGCGAAACGCTCTTTGCCACCAACCTTTTTTCGCCGGCTGTGCCGACTCTTCAGCAGCTTGCGCGTCGGCTTTAGATTCATCGACCGCTTTGCTTGTGAGGCTACTGATGGACGCTTCGTGCGTTGCAAGCTGAGGCGCAACGGTATCGCGTTCTTCGTGCGTCAGCGACCATACCGGACTTGAGGCGGCGTTTGGCGCGGCAATAGAGCTTCGGTCAGCGTCATATCTGGGTTCTTCACGTGGCGTCGTATCTATTTCATCGGGTGTGCCGAAACGGTCGTGTTGGTCAGCAGCGGGAGAAAGCGAACCAGCTTGTTGCTGGCCATTGCCCCCGCCACGCTTTCCACGGCGACGTCTCCGCTTGCGCGGCGCACCAGCGAGATTGGGTGCAGGGTCGCTGCTCATCGGCGTTGAGGGGGAAAATTGGTCTTCGGGCTCTCCAGAACCGGCCATTTCATCGCCAGTGGTTTCGCCAATAAGCGTAGCGGGAGTCGAGGAGTGCTGCGGCTCGCTTTGAACATGAAGTTGCGAGCCTTGCCTGTCGCCCCCGTTACGTCCGCGTCCGCCGCGCCGCCGGCGCCGACGTTTCGACGGCGCGCCGTTTTCCTGCGCTATAGGAGATTTATGCTGAGAAATCGCAGGCTGTCCGGCGTCTTCCATCTCTCCAGACAGAGGTTCATCCTCAACGGCTTCTTCGATGTCTTCGGGTTCTTCTTCTACAGGTGCCGCGACAACATCGGTTTGTATCGCAACAAATTTCGCGCGCTGCTCTGCACTCATCTGGGCTGTGCTTTCGATCTCGAAAGTTCCAGCTATAAGATCGTCCTTCGGTTCGAAAGTGATAACCATGCCATATTCGTTTTCGATACGGTCGAGCTCTCGCCGCTTCTGATTCAATGTATAGATTGCAACATCAAGCGCGACGAACGCGGCCACAGCCGAAGATTTCAGCTTCTGACCTTCTTCCTCCAGACCACGCAAGAGCCTCAGAGCAGTTGACTCGACAGATCGTACAATGCCCTGACCGCCGCAATGCGGGCACGGGACGGTCGAGCCCGCAATTACGCCAGCCCGCAGCCGTTGCCGTGACATTTCCAAGAGGCCGAACTGGCTGATCTTGCCGATTTGCACGCGGGCACGATCGTTCTTGACGGCATCGCGAATGCGTTTTTCAACATCCCGGTCGTTGCGACCGTCTTCCATATCGATAAAGTCGATTACGATAAGACCGGCAAGGTCACGCAGGCGTAACTGTCGGCCTATTTCGTCAGCCGCCTCAAGATTGGTCTTTCTAGCCGTATCCTCAATCGAATGTTCACGCGTCGCGCGGCCGGAGTTCACATCGATTGAAACTAGAGCTTCAGTTTGGTTGATGACGATGTATCCGCCCGACTTAAGAGTTACTGTTGGCGAAAACATAGCTTCGAGCTGTGCTTCAATATGATGGCGCTGGAAGAGTGGCGTAGGCTCCTTATAAGGCCTTACATTTTTTGCGTGGCTCGGCATGAGCAGCCGCATGAAGTCCTTGGCGTTGCGATAACCTTCGTCGCCTTCGACCAGGACTTCCGCGACATCTTTGTTATAGAGGTCGCGGATCGCGCGCTTGATCAAATCGCCTTCTTCATAAACGCATGCGGGTGCGTTTGATTTTAATGTTGTCTCGCGGATCGTGTCCCACATGCGCAGCAAATATTCGTAGTCACGCTTGATCTCGACCTTGGTTCTGTTCTCCCCTGCCGTACGAATTATCAGGCCCATGCCTTCGGGCAGCTCAAGTGCTTGCGCTGCCGACTTCAAACGCTTTCGGTCATTTGCGTTGGTAATTTTGCGGGAAATGCCACCCCCGCGAGGGGTATTGGGCATCAGGACGCAATATCGCCCCGCCAGCGAAAGATATGTTGTGAGAGCTGCGCCTTTATTGCCCCGCTCCTCCTTCACCACTTGAACGAGAATGATCTGGCGGCGTTTGATCACTTCCTGAATCTTATAGTGGCGTTTACGCATCCAACGCTGGGGCGCGCGCTGTGCGTTCAGCGGTTTCGCGGGGTGTTGCCCGGTATTGGAATGGCCATCCTCGACGGTATGCTCCTGTCCGGATTGGACCGAGTTGCCGTCTTCGAACAAATCTATCGGGCCTGACTCTGCTGCGAGGGTCTCCGTCATGCCCTCGATGTGATCTTGTTCGACAGGCAAATCCTCCTGCACGTCAGCGGACAGGTCCTCATCGCGGTCGTCGTCCTCGATAGGCAGATTCTCGGGCGAAGAGACTGTATCCGCGACGTGAACATTCTTGAATCTGTCTATGCGGGTTTCTGCCGGGGAGACTTCGTCTTCAAAATCCCCGTTGATGCTTTCTTCTGATGCAAGTTCTTCGGGGAGCGCGGCATCGACGAAATCTCCTTGAGCCTGGGGTTTAGGGCCGGGAGCAATTTCAAAGGATTCTACATCTTCATCAGAACGCCTCCGCGCTTCAGCCTCCTGTTCGGCGAGGAGTGCGAGGCGGTCCGCAACTGGTATCTGATAGTAATCCGGATGAATTTCTGAAAAGGCCAAGAAACCTTGGCGGTTTCCGCCATACTCTACAAAAGCGGCCTGAAGCGACGGCTCTACGCGCGTCACCTTAGCCAAATAGATGTTGCCTTTAAGCGGCCGTTTGCTTGCCGCTTCGAAATCAAATTCTTCGACTTTTTGTCCGTCGAGTACGACGACTCGCGTCTCTTCCGGGTGGTTGGCGTCGATGAGCATGCGCTTGAGCATTTGTGTCTCCGCGCGAGCTCCATTCGGGCGCGCATTTTAGCGCTAACCGACAAATGGATCGCGTTGTTGGGGGCCGGCGGCGCAAATCCCGTTCCGGTGATTTAATCACCGATCTAGAAGGGGACGCGCCATGCCTGTCAGTCATTGAAAATCGCAGTCTGTCCGGCGGTGCCGGGATTTAAGTTTGCCGGAGCGAAAAGCCACTCGGGCGGCGCTGGCTTTAACAGCCGGTTCCTGCACCAAGCCATAAGGCTTTCCAAAGGTGCGGCCTTCCAAACCATCACGGCTCAGTTCAACCTACGGAACCAGAGCCATCCAGTGCGAGTCACTTGTATGTGTCTTGGGTCATTGCAGCAAGCAAATACATCATCTGCCAACCGTCGGTCGTTACAAACTACAATTCAGGTCCTTTTTTGAAGGCGCAGAAAGTTCCAATAAACAGCATTCTTGAAGTATAATAAGTTTTTCTGTTGCACGACTGAATAAAAATTTCAAAAATGATAGGCTACGGAACGCTGTGTGCGGTGCTGCCGTGCATCAGATGGCACGCTATGATAACCTGTCTTGGGTAGTCGCTATCTGAGTCTGTGACCTCCCAACGGTCTAGCGATGGTAAAATCCGTATTTGTTGTCATGACTGCCCTGGTGAGTGTTTGGGCCGCTTTTGCGTCCGCGCAGGGTGACAACGTGCCGCCTCCGAACTCAATCGATGACATCATCACGAAGGTGTTGCAGGACAATCAAGATATAAGGCCCGCCAGTCCCCCATCACAGACGAAGACAAAAGCATCGAGTCAACTCCCTGTGGTCATGAGCGCTAGGGTTATAGGCTCAGCAGACAGAACGCGCTTTGTGGTGGAACTGTCGGATCCGCTAAACTTAAGGACTTTCACGCTCAACAATCCAAATCGTGTCGTTATCGACATGCCCGCGGTCCAATGGCGTTTGGACGAGGCGCTTCGCCTGACATCGCATGGCGCGATCCATAGCTACCGCTACGGTCTTTTTCGACCCGGAAACGCACGATTTGTTCTTGATCTCAATCAAGCGGTATCCACATCAGACCCGCTAATCATTCCACCAGGAAATGGTTTCGGCTATCGGGTCGTTTTCGATCTAGTGCCGATTTCTCAAAGCAAGTTCGATCAAACCGTAGGCTGGCCAGCAGATCTTAAGAAGCAAGACGCAGTTGCTGAACGCCAAGTTTCACTTCCGACGCAAAGCGCAGGGAAAAATGACGCCAGAAAAACCATCGTGATTGATCCCGGTCACGGAGGGATTGATTCTGGGACCAACGGCGTGAACGGATTGCTCGAACGCGATCTTGTGCTGGACGAGGGGATCAGATTAACGAAAGCTCTGCGGCGCAATGCCAAGTATGCTGTTTATATGACGCGTGCCACGGACACATTTATTCCTCTGGGCGAGCGCGTAAACATCAATCGTACTCACAAAGCCGACTTGTTCATCTCTCTCCACGCAGATTCCAACCCTGACCCAAGTGTAGCCGGCTTGTCCGTTTACACGCTATCGGAGTCGGGATCGGACAAAGAGGCTGCCGCGCTAGCCAGAAAAGAAAATCAGTCGGACGTGATTGCGGGAGTGGATCTAGGCGGTGAGAATTCCGCGGTCGCACCGATTTTAATTGATCTGGAGCAGCGCGATACAATGAACAAGTCATCGCGTTTCGCTGAACTCGTTGTCAATGCATTGTCGCGCGTAACAGACATACTTCCTCGCCAGCCCCATAGATCGGCAGCTTTTGTAGTGCTAAAGGCGCCGGACGTTCCTTCGATCTTAATTGAACTCGGTTATCTTTCGAACATGTCAGATGCCGAGCAGATGAACACAGCGCGCTGGCGGAACGATGTTGCTGAAGCGATTGCGACCGCGGTGGGGCGGCATTTTGCCATCGGAGAAGCATCCGCGCCGACTGTAGCCGGCCCCGTATCAGAGTGACGAAATAGTTTGAGCCCGGCATAATAAGAACCATGAACGACACTCCAGAACGTGACAACAGTGCATCAGGCGGGGCGGTAGGCAATTTGCAGATTCGCCGGCGTCGCGGGTGGCGTGGTGTTCTCTTTTTCGGCGGGCTGACTTTTGCTGTTCTTTTCGCAATCGTCCTGCTCGCTGCTGTTGGCTATATCTGGTCGGTAACCCGCGATTTGCCGAGCGTTGAAGCGCTGCAAAACTATGCTCCGCCCGTGACCACCCGTGTTTATGCGGGTGACGGTACGCTACTAGGTGAGTACGCGCGGGAACGGCGCATTTTCGTGCCTATCGGCTTCGTACCCAAACGGGTGGTCGAGGCTTTCACATCCGCAGAGGATCGAAATTTTTTCAACCACCCGGGAATCGACCCCCGGCGGCATCCTCCGCGCGGCCATCAAAGACGTTTACAACGTTTTGCAACATCGACGGCTGGAAGGCGCATCGACGATCACGCAACAGGTCGCAAAGAATTTTTTGCTCAATAGTGACGTGAAATTTTCACGCAAGATCCGCGAAGCCATTCTTGCGATTCGAATCGATTCTACATATCCGAAAGAAAAGATTCTTGAATTATATCTCAATGAGATTTACCTCGGCGAGAACTCCTACGGCGTTGCCGCCGCCGCGTTGAACTACTTCGGGAAGTCTCTCGACCAGCTTGATATTGCTGAAGTCGCGTTTCTTGCGGCGCTTCCAAAAGCGCCGAGCAACTACGATCCGGTGCGCAATCCACACGGCGCGACCGAGCGCCGTAATTGGGTTATCGGCCAGATGGCCGATAACGGATATATCACTGATTCAGAAGCGAAAGCTGCGATCGAAGAGCCGCTAGCTACGCAAACACGGCTTCTTGGAAGTCAGGCGCAGGACGTGGACTACTACGTCGAGGAAATTCGGCGTCTGCTCTATGCCAAGTACGGCGTGCATGGCTTATACGACGGTGGACTCCAGGTGCGCTCGTCGTTGGACACGCGCCTTCAAAACTTCGCCGTAAGTGCCCTTCGTTCAGGCCTTGTCCGTTATGACCGCAGACATGGTTGGCGCGGCGCGACCAAAAACATTGCTGGCCAGCCCGATTGGAAGGTCGCCTTAGCTGCGATACCAAACCAGTCTGGTATCGATACCTGGCGCGTTGCGACCGTTCTGGATTTCGGCGGCGATCGATCCGTGCATATCGGTTTAGCTGGCGGACAAGAAGGCGCAGTTCCCTTTAGCGAACTCGCCTGGGGCGCGCAAGCAAATGCCTGGAATGTATCTCGGGCCCGCAGTGACGAAGCCGCAAAACGTGCTCAAGATCGGCGACGTGATCTACGTGGAACCTGTCGGCGACAAAGGCAGCTATGGCCTTCGCCAGGTCCCACAGATCAACGGCGCTATCGTCTCGATGGATCCGCATACGGGACGCGTGCTCGCGATGTCTGGCGGTTTCAGTTACAAATCAAGCCAGTTCGATCGCGCAATGCAGGCAATGCGGCAACCGGGCTCTCGTTCAAGCCATTCGTATATGCTGCGGCGCTTGATAATGGATTCACGCCTACGAGCCAGGTGGTTGATGGCCCTGTCGTGGTCGATCAGGGCCCTGGGCTCGGTCTTTGGCACCCCGCGAATTTCGAGCACAAATTTCTCGGGCCGGTAACCCTGCGCCGCGCTATTGCACTTTCGTTTGAACAATGCAACGGCTCGGTTGGCCCAAGAGATCGGCATGGACAAAATTGTCCCTTATCCAGAGCGATTTGGCGTCTACGACAAGCTACCGCCGTATCTGGCGAACGCTTTGGGTTCATACGAAACGACGCTGATACGCATGACGACCGGGTATTCTGAGTTTGTGAACGGCGGAAAGAAAATCCGTGCCTCGCTGGTCGATAGAATTCAAGACAGAAACGGAAATACGATCTGGCGCCACGATGGCCGCGCTTGCGATAGCTGCAACAACGCACAGTGGCGCGGTCAATCAGAGCCTCTTCTCGAAGATACTCGCGAGCAAATTATCGATCCGCGCACTGCGTTTCAGATCGTCTCGCTGCTTCAAGGCGTCGTGCAGCGAGGCACCGGCCGGTCAATTTTGGCTGTAGGAAAGCCCCTTGCCGGCAAAACCGGCACTTCGAATGAAGCGAAGGACACATGGTTTGTCGGCTTTTCGCCGGACCTTGCGTGCGGAGTGTTTGTCGGCTTCGACAATCCGCGTACGCTTGGCAAGTCTGAACAGGGCGCAACGGTCGCGGCCCCTATTTTCCGCGATTTCATGAAAGGCGCTTTGGCCGATGTCCACCAATCGAATTTCGCGTAGCACCGGGGATTGAGTTGATTTCAACCGATGCAATTACCGGCCGGCCAGCCGATTCTTCAGATCCCAATGCGATCATGGAAGCTTTCAAGGCAGGCACAGCGCCGGGCGAGCCCAATGCGCCCGGTAGCGCCGTCATAGGGCAAGCCGCCGCTGCGGCGCCCGGATCGTCGCAGACCGATGTCAGTGAGGGGACCGGCGGGCTCTATTAATTCACTTTGACCTTCCCGCCGTCATCTCTATATCTGCCGTTGAACCGAGAGAGCGTTATGCGGCCCGAGATCGAACGTAATGTCGAAGAGATCCAGCAGGCGGTTGCTCTGCTGAGGAGGCATCTTTGACTGGGAAAAAATCTCTACGTCGTCTCGACGAATTGAACGCAAAAGCAGAAGACGCTTCGATCTGGAACGACCCTCAGGAAGCCCAGAGATTGATGCGCGAGCGTCAGCGCCTGGACTCCTCTATAGCGGCTGTCCGCGCTCTCGAAAATGATTTGGCCGATGCTTTGGGATTGCTTGAACTGGCCGAGTCCGAGAATGATTCAGCGATGGTCGTCGATGCTGAGCAGTCCATCGAAGCGCTAAAAAAACGCGGCGAACGATCAGCGGCTTGAATCG
>JBBCHP010000028.1:0-33941 GCA_037201525.1 Rhizomicrobium sp.
ATGTCATCGTTCATTTTTGTGACTACGCTAACGTTTCTTTTCGGAACCATCGTCGTCGTTTTCGCAATGCGATACGTGTCGCTGGTCCTGCAGGCGCGCGAGCAGGCCGCGCAGGCGCAAGACTATCGCAAACTGGCTTCCGACGCGGTGACGGCACAGTCCGGCAACGCCGCGACATTGGCCGCGATCCAGAGCGAACTCGCCGAGATCAAGACGCGCATGACGAGCGTCGAGAAAATCCTGAAGGAGGTCGAGTAATGGTGGCGCTCACTGCTACAGTTTCGCGCGCGCCTGGCGGCGTCGCGCCCTGGCGGGTCAACCTGCTGCGCGTCGGCTATCTCATTCTGGCTGCTGGCATGGGCTCGATCATCGTGCCGGCCTTCTTGCATCACAAACCGTGGGAATTCACGCACGGCGTGATGAATTCGATGCTGCTGGCAATGGTTCTGCTGGCGCTTCTGGGTCTGCGCTATCCTTTGAAAATGTTGCCGCTGATCTTCTGGGAGATGACCTGAAGATCGTCTGGCTCGCCACAATCGCCTATCCGGCATGGCGCGACGGCGCAATCACCGGCGACATCGCGAACAATTTTTTTCCCTGTGCGCTGGTCGCGATCTTTCTTTTGATCGTGCCATGGGACTATGTCTGGCAAAATTACGTTGCCCCGCGCGGCGATCGGTTTCGCTGACCCTTGCAACGGGCTTTCTGATCCCTATCTCCTGTTGCGGGGGATCGCATGGCTGCACAAACCGTTACGAGTTCACCACGGGCAATCGCGCGATGGGCGGGGCTCCTCTATCTCGTCAATGCGGGTTGCGGCCTGTACGCGGAAGCCTTTGTGCGTGGACAGACGATCGCGCACGGAAATCCGGCACTCACCGCCGCCAACATCGTTGCGCGGCAGACCTTCTACCGCTCAGGCTTCGCCGCCGACCTCGTATCAATGCTATGTGAGATCGGCATAGCAGCGCTGCTTTATATCCTGTTCCGGCCCGTCAGCCGTGTGCTCGCCGCAACCTTCGTTCTCTTCCGGCTGGCCTGGGTAGCGGTATTCGCGGCCGTCGCACTCACCCATATGACGTCGCTGATGCTTCTGACCGACCCCGGCATGACGCACGCGTTTACGCCCGCGCAGCTCGACGCTTTGTCCTATCTGTCGCTCCGGCTGCACACGCTGGGATATAATAGCGCGTTGATCTTCTTCGGCATGGATTGCGTGCTTGCGGGCATTCTGATTTTGCGCGCGAACTTCCTGCCGAAACCGCTGGGGCTGCTGATGGCGCTGGCTGGATTTTGCTATCTCGCCAACAGTTTCGCCGATTTCCTCTCGCCCGCGTTGTCGGATGCGCTCGGCATCTATCTGCTTCTGCCCTGCGCCGTGGCCGAATGGAGTCTCGCGCTCTGGCTTCTCGTCGCCGGCGTCGATGCGGAGAAATGGCGGGCACAGGCCGCGCTCTGATCCCGCAGACCTCGGCGCTCAATAAAGCTTGCGCCGTCGCTTCGAACTACCGCTCCACGCACATGGCAATGCCCATGCCGCCGCCGATGCAAAGCGTGGCGAGCCCCTTGTGCGCGTCGCGCTTGCCCATCTCATAAAGCAACGTTGTGAGCACACGCGCGCCAGACGCGCCGATCGGATGGCCGATGGCGATGGCGCCACCGTTCACATTTACCTTATCAGTGTCCCAGCCCATGTCCTTGTTCACGGCACAGGCCTGCGCGGCAAAGGCTTCGTTGGCTTCGACGAGATCGAGATCGGAGGCTTTCCAGCCCGCGCGCTCGAGCGCCTTCTTCGACGCCGGAATCGGGCCCGATCCCATGATGGCCGGATCGACGCCGACTGTCGCCCACGACGCGATGCGTACGAGCGGTTTAAGACCACGCGTCTGTGCTTCCTTTGCCGTCATCAGCACAAGCGCTGCAGCACCATCATTGATGCCGCTCGCATTCGCGGCGGTGACGGTGCCTTCCTTGTTGAACGCAGGCTTGAGACCTTGGATGCCTTCCAGCGTGACGCCGTCGCGGATGAATTCATCGGTATCGACGACGGTATCGCCCTTGCGGCCCTTGATCGTGACTGGCGCAATCTCGTCCTTGAAGCGGCCGGATTTGCGCGCGGCTTCGGCTTTGTTCTGCGATGCGACCGCGAATCTGTCCTGCATCTCGCGCGTAATCTGCCATTCGCGCGCGACGTTCTCTGCCGTGACGCCCATGTGATAGCCGTGGAACGCGTCGATCAGGCCGTCCTTCAGCATCGTGTCGGTGAATTCGAGCGCGCCCATCTTTTGCCCTGCGCGCAGATACGCGGCGTGCGGCGCCTGGCTCATGCTTTCCTGTCCACCGGCAACAATGATGCTGGCGTCGCCGTTCAGGATTGCCTGATAGCCGAGCGCGACCGCGCGTAGTCCCGAGCCGCAAAGCTGGTTCACGATCCACGCCGGCGTGTCGTAGGGAATGCCCGCATTGACTGACGCCTGACGCGCCGGGTTCTGCCCTGCGCTGCTGTCAGAATCTGGCCCATGATCGTTTCGGAAACATCCTTGCCATCGACATGCGCGCGTTCGAGCGCTGCTTTGATCGCGGTCTTGCCAAGATCATGTGCGGGCACATTGGCGAACGAGCCGTTGAACGAGCCTACGGCTGTGCGGGCAGCGGATACGATGACGACGTCTTCCATGGAAACCTCTTCGCAGGCGCGATGTTGCATTCGCGTTCAACCTGCCGCGAAAATGGGCAAGGGTAAATGGCAGAATTTACCTCAACAAAATCAGCCCCTTAAATCCCACATGCGGCCCATGCCTTTGCTGCAATCGCGTAAAACACTGGACAGACTGGGAAATGTGATGCTTCTGTTAGCTTCCGCAGCGCCCGGCGAGAAGGCGCGAAACGCTTAACAATTCAAGGGGTTGTACGCGCGTGGAAGACAAGGGCAAAGCTGATCCGGTCATCATCAAGAAATACGCGAACCGGCGGCTCTATAACACGCAGACTTCGACCTATGTGACGCTCGATCATCTCTGCGAGATGGTCAAAGCGGGGTACCGAGTTCGAAGTGCGTGACGCGCGCACGGGCGAAGATATTACGCGCTCGGTGCTCACCCAGATCATCTTTGAGGAAGAGGCCAAGGGCCAAAGCCTTCTACCGATCAAATTCCTGCGCCAACTTATCCGCTTTTATGGCGACAGCCTGCAGGGCTTTGTGCCCGGCTATCTCGACATGTCGATGGACAGCTTCACCAAGAATCAGGAAACGATGCGCAACCGTGTCGCCGAGGCCTTCGGCGGCGGCAGCCAGATCATCGAAAACATGACGCGCCAGAACCTCGCCATGTTCGAGCGCGCGATGCAGATGTTCTCGCCCTTTGCACCGAAACCGCGCACCGAAGAGCCGAAGGCCAACAGCACCGGCGAAGCGAAACCCAAGCCGCCGGAAGATATCAGCGAGCTGAAGAATGAGATCGAAGAAATGCGACGCCAGCTCGCGGAGCTAAGCCAGCGGAAGTAGCCCGCCATTATCGACGTTGTTGGCTGCGGGATTGGCCCGATACCAGCCAGTCATTCGAACGCGGATCATCCAGAAGAAAAGCAGAAGCAGCGGCACGAATTGCGGCAGGAAAAACGCGGCCGGTACATGGTAAGGGCCGGCAGCAATCGCGCGAATCCGTTGGTGAAGGCCGAGCCTGTAGCCAGGGTGAGCCCAAGACACATGCGCCATAGGTGGCGCGCGATCCTGGGCGCGCCGGAGATACCGCCGGCAAACATGGTCTTGATGTCACCGATCGCCGCAATCGCCAGCACAACTGCAAAACCCGTGATGGCAATGACGATCGGCCTTTCAATGCGACCGAGCTCGTGAGAAATGGCTTCAGGCCCGTCATGAGTTGAAACGAAAGTGTCGCGAACGGTGCGAGAAGGATGAGACACAAGACCAACGCGCCCTTCTCTGCAAGTCCGATCCGGCCATTGCGGCGCCTGACCGTCAGCCACGCGGTGAAAATGAGATAGAACGCAAAGACCGAGATCACGAGATTGACCGGATCTGGAAGCACTAGAGATATCACCAGCGCGAACGCAGCCATCACCGTCATGGCGGCAACGAATACCGTTCCCGCTACACGATGGAGCCGCCCACCCTTCGGCGCGAACACCGCAACAAATCCCGAAACAAGACCGGCAAAACCCCCGCCGATGTGCAGCGCATAAGCAGCCGCGACCAAGGCATGGCCTGCGCTTTCTCCGAACTGCGAAACAGCGTTCACGAAGCCCCCGAACTGCTCTTCGGGCTTTAGATGGGGATTGCCGGGAGAATTCAAACGGTCCGCGCAAAAAAATCGCGTAGCCGAGGAAAGACCTAGGCTTTGGACCACTCCGGTTCCAACACCGGCTGGCCGAAGTGGAAGCCCTGGAAGTAATCGACGCCGAAGCTTTCGAGCAGCGCTGCCTCTTCTGCGGAACCCACCCATTCCGCCACAGTCTTCAGATTGAAGTTCTTGGCGAGGTCGACCAGCGTGCGCACGAAAATCTGGTTGTCCGGCGAGGTCACGAGCCCCTGCACAAAGGTGCCGTCGATCTTGACCATATCGACATGCAGCATCTGGAGATTGCGGAACGAGGTGTAGCCCGCACCGAAATCGTCGATCGCCACGCGGCAGCCGAGTTCGCGCAGTTGGCTTACGAAATTCGCATTCTCTTCAAAGTGATGAAGCGCCGCGGTTTCAGTCAGTTCCACGATCATGCGTTTGGCTACGGGCGCATTGGCGCGGACGTAATCAATGAAGGATTTGAGCCAGGACGGATCGCCCGCTGTCGTGCCCGACACGTTGACGCCGAGCACGATGTTCTGATGCTCATGCAGCTGCGCCACGGTCATCTCAAGCGCGCGGCGATCGACGAGACGTACCAAACCCAATTGCTCGGCCGCAGGAATGAAATGGCCGGCGGACAGGACGGTCCCATCCGGTTTGCGCATCCTAAGAAGACACTCGTGATGGATCGTCAGCCGCGTCTTGGCGTCGATGATCGGTTGATAGGCGAAAACAAGTCTGTCGTCCTTCAACGCGGCGACCACTTCGTCACCGATACCCATCAATCTCAGACGCGCGGTTTCAAGCTGCGGTGATGCCGCATAGACCGCGAAGCCATCGCGCCCGGCGGCCCGCGCGCGCGTCAACGTCTCCTCGGCGCGCAACATCGCTTCTGGCTGGAGGAGGCTCCTTGCGGCAACAGCACGGCGCCCACCGAACAGGTCGTCGATACCATACCGGAGCGCGTATCGATGGTGCGGTCGCGCACCGAGGCACGCAGCCTGTCCGCCACGAGAGCAAGCTCGCGCTCGCTGCAATTGCGCAGGATCACACCAAACTTGTTGCCGGCTGTACGCCCGATGACATCGGTGGAACGAAGCGTGCGCGCGAGCCGTTCGCCGACCGCGACGATCACCTCGTCGGCGGCGTCGAAACCATAGGTATCATTGATCATCGCAAGACGATCGATCGAAGCCACCAGAAACGCGCAGTTGCGCTCTTGCGCCTTTGCCATGTCGATGGCTTGCGCCAGTTCCATGCGCAACGCATTGCGGTTCAGTTGCCCGGTGAGTTCGTCGCGCGTGGCGAGATAGGTGAGACGCTGTGTGTCCCTCTTTCTTTCCGTGACCTCACGCGCGACTCCTATGAGCCGCTCGGCTGCACCCGTCGCCGTAGGGATGCGCGTGCCCAGCGCCGTGAACCAGACCGAACCCATCGCCGAGGAAAATTCGAGGTCGATATCGAACGCAGTCGTATCATGAGACCGCGCATTGATGATCGCGTTGAACTTGCTCCTGCTCTCCGCGCTGAGGAAACCAAGCAACGTGCGGCCGCGATTGATGTCGTCGCTGCCATTCTGGTTGGGAAGAATTTGGCGTGCGCCATCCCATACGATGACATCGTCCGCGATGGTCCAGGAAAAAGTGACGAGGCTCGCGCCTGATATGGCAAGCTTCAGGCGCTCGGCGTCATCGACCGCGCGCAACGCGGTGACGCCGTCGGCAGAGCCATTCTGCACCGACTGAGTGAGCACATCCACCATCCCTGGCCGGTTCTCCGGCCTATGAGCTGATCATCGCGCCCGGCCCTTAAAAATCTCATAAATCCTTGAACAATAACGGGAACGAAGAGGGCGGCGCGCAGTTTGCCTTAAGGACCCGTTATGAGCGCGAACGCACTTTGCGGGGCTGGGCAAATCGAAGGCGTATGGAGCGCACCCTCAAGGACGCTACGTCTCGAAAAACCGTGCGCATCCGCGGAAATGCATGGTGAAGAACGCTTTGCGCATCCGCAGAACGAACGTCGCAGCTCAAAGCAGACATGCAGACAGGCGTCCCGTTTTGAAACAAACGATCACGTGTCGCGCTGGAACGGGCTGGTGCCGATGCCGCCTTTCGCGGCACAGGTTATCGCCCAGGCACTGAACGCTCATGAAAATGCGAGGCCATCAGCGCAACTTGCGTATGGCCGTGCGGCAAAGGTGGGACTGACCCGCCTGCTCGACGACTGCGTCTGACCTCGGCGCGATCGCCAGCGTCATGCCGAACAGGCCGGTCGCATGCAGCAGCAAGAAAGCCATTTGTGCACCGCCGGCGTTCATCAAAAACGCCGCAGCACCGGCGAGCAGCGCAAGAGCGGACGCCATCGCCTGAAGCGACGGCATGGAGTGCTCTCGAAACCGCACAGAACCCGTCGACATGATGGCCAGCACAGAGACTGTCAGAGGTGCAAACGCGAATGCGGCGATGCCAGTGACGGCAGCGAAAATCCCGGCGGCCGTACATAGCGCAAGAATAACCGCTGCGAGCGTTTCCGAAACAGGAGTCGACATCGATGCGCGCATGGCCAGCGCCAAGAACGCAGGCGCCACGGCAGCGACAATCAGTGTCACGGCTTCCATAAGCGACGGGTTCAAACACTCCGCCGCCGCAAGTGCCGCATAGAGCACGCAGGCGAACCGCGCGAGGCTGCGCACTGCCTCCGGCGCATCCGCGAGGACCAGCCACCCGGCGACTGCCGCCGACAACAGCATGATTGCGAGCAGCATCATCGCCCAGCCCGCAATTCGAGAAGCATAGTCTTGATCTCGTTGATATCCGCCTCGATCCGGGCGAGACGATCGTCCACTGCGTTCGGAACGGGCGTCGAGATTCCGGCCCGCCGCGCCACATCCTCGCGAGAAACGCCAAGCAACGCCGCGATCACGCGCACATCATCCGCAGAGACCTCGCGCTGATCTTTCCACATCTCGCCGAGTTCCCGCTCTCCAAGGCCAAGCGCGACAGCGAGATCGTGGCGCTTTAGGCCAGCCTGCGTCAGCCGGTCGTCAAACCACTCCGAATCGAAGAACAGAGACATCGTGTGCGGAAGTATGCGCCGCGCACCGGCGAGTCGCTACCACTCGGGTGCAAACGCGGGATGATTGAGCGTTGCTACGCCCATGACTTTGCCGTAACCGCCGCCGCTCTGAACGGTCACAACCACCATGTCATGCGGGACTCCTTCCAGAGAGCCGCGCGGCACATCGATGACCAGCGTATCGCCGGTCCACTGTCCCACCGCTTTCAGATCGCTGACGACGTTATGATACGTCATGGTATGGCCAGCGTTCTCGCCCGCGCCGATATTGACCGTCGCCGTGTCGCGCAAATGGAACATCCACACAGTCGCAGGCGGCTTGGATGCATGATCGGGTGCACCGCCAACTGCGATGCTGATCTCCTGCGGCGTTTCTTTCAACCAAACCGGAACGTCATCGGAATCGCTGTCACGCGCATGTGCATCGATGGCGGCATCGACGGCCTGCTCGCGCGAACCCACGACATCGCTCACGCCATCGACAATGATCTGCGGCGTATAGACTGCACTGTGCCCCATCTGTGACGCATAGGATTTTTGACGCTTGGTGTAAGCGTCGTTCGCGAGCGTGTCTTTCCAGCCGAGCATGTCCCAATAGGTCACGGACAGGCTCATCGGCAACACGTCCGGGCGCTTGGCGAGCTTTGCAAGCAAGGCATCGGCAGGCACGCAGGAGCTGCAGCCTTGGCTGGTGAACAGCTCGACCAGAACAGGCCGCTTCACTGGGCCTGCCACCGTTGGGATGATACAAAGGCTCAGCGCGACCGCGCCACCGGCCAGCGCTTTTGAAAACGCTTTCATACAGGCCACCATAGGCAAGAGCGCCCCCTGCCTCCAGTCACTTCAATTTGAGGCGCGGCAAATCGACTGGCCTATTTTCGAGCCCAATCAAAGGCTTGGCAATCAGGCCGCGACGAGATTTCTCAGCACATAGGGCAAGATGCCGCCATTGGTAAAATAGGCGACCTCGTCCGCGGTCATGATCATCAGCACCAGCGGCAACGGCGCCGTCGTGCCATCCGGATAGTGGATCGTCGCCGTCACCTTCATGCGCGGTGTGATCTTTCCGGAAAGACCCGGGATGTCGATAGCCTCGCGGCCGGTGAAATGATAGTCACGGCGCGTCTTGCCGTCGGCGAACGCGAAGGGCGCCACACCCATGCCGATCAGGTTCGAGCGATGGATACGCTCGAAGCTTTCGGTGATGACGGCACGCACGCCGAGCAGCTTCGGTCCCTTTGCCGCCCAGTCGCGCGACGAGCCCGTGCCATATTCCTTGCCGCCGATGATGACGGTCTGGAAGCCGTCTTTCTCGTAACGCATCGCGGCATCGAAGATCGACATCGTCTCGCCCGATGGCGCGTTCTCCGAATAATAGATCGTATTGCCGCCCTCGGCGCCGTTCATCATCTCGTTCTTGATGCGGATGTTGGCGAAAGTGCCGCGCATCATGACTTCATGATTGCCGCGCCGCGCGCCATAGGAATTGAAATCCTGCTGACGTATCTGGCGTTCCTGCAAGTACACGCCAGCCGGCGACGTCGCCTTGATCGAACCCGCGGGCGAGATGTGGTCGGTTGTTATCGAGTCGCCAAACAATGCGAGGATGCGCGCACCGGCGATTTCCTGCACGGGCTTTGGCTCGAGCGTCATGCCTTCGAAGTATGGCGGGTTGCGCACATAGGTCGAACCGATGTCCCATGTATAGGTCTGCCCCTTCGGCGCTTTGACCTTTTTCCAGTTCGAGGTGCCCTCGAACACATCGCCATAGCGCGTGCGGAAGCTCGACGCCTTGACGCTCTTGCGGATTGTGTCGGAGATTTCCTTCGGGCTCGGCCAGATATCTTTCAGATAGACCGGCTCATTGTCCTTGTCGTAGCCGACCGGCTCTTTGGTGAGATCGATGTTGATCGAACCGGCGAGCGCATACGCGACCACAAGCATCGGCGAGGCGAGATAGTTCGCGCGCACCTGCGGATGGACGCGGCCTTCGAAATTGCGGTTGCCCGATAGCACCGCGGCGGTGACGAGATCGCCGCTGGTGATGGCATCCGCGACCGGCTCCGGCAGCGGGCCGAATTGCCGATACAGGTCGTGCAGCCATAACCGACGAGATTGAAACCGAGTTTGCTCAACGGCGTATCGAGCCCCGCCTTCGCGAGATAGTCCGTGACCACCTGACTGCCCGGCGCGAGCGAGGTCTTCACCCACGGACGAACCTTCAGGCCGCGCTTCACGGCGTTGCGCGCGACCAGACCCGCGCCGATCATCACACTCGGGTTTGAGGTGTTGGTGCAGGATGTGATCGCGGCAATCACGACATCGCCGTGACCGATCGTGTGCTCGGTGCCTTCGATCTTCGCACGTTTGTTGGCGTCAGCTTCTTTTTTGTATGTACTGATGAGCGCTTCGGCGAATTTGTGCGCGGCATCGGCGAGCGGCACACGATCCTGCGGACGCGCGGGACCGGCAAGCGACGGCTCCACCGTCGTCATATCCAGCGCGAGCGTGTCGGTGAACACCGGCTCTTCGCTCTTGGCTGTGCGATACAGGCCCTGCGCCTTGGCATATTTCTCGACCAGCGCAACCCGAGCGGGCTTTCGCGCGGTATCCTTCAAATAGCGCACGGTCTCGCCGTCAATGGGGAAGAAACCGCAGGTCGCGCCGTATTCCGGCGCCATGTTCGCGATGGTGGCGCGATCTTCCAGCGCCATCTCGTCGAGGCCGGGCCCGTAGAACTCGACGAATTTTCCCACCACGCCTTTCTTGCGCAGCATCTGCGTGACGGTAAGGACGAGATCGGTCGCGGTCACGCCTTCGCGCAGCCTGCCGGTCAGGCGGAAACCGATGACTTCGGGAATGAGCATGGAGATCGGCTGACCGAGCATGGCCGCTTCCGCCTCAATGCCGCCGACGCCCCAACCCAGAACCGACAATCCGTTGACCATCGTCGTGTGGCTGTCGGTGCCGACGAGCGTATCGGGGAACGCCATCTCTACCGCTTTGCCCTTTGCGTCTCTGGCTTTGCGTGTCCATACCGTCTGCGCGAGATATTCGAGATTGACCTGGTGGCAGATGCCGGTGCCCGGCGGCACGACGCGGAAATTCGCGAACGCCTGCTGGCCCCAGCGCAGGAACTGGTAGCGCTCCATGTTGCGTTCGTACTCGATACCGACGTTCTTCTTGAACGAATCCTTGTGGCCGAAATTATCGACCATCACGGAGTGGTCGATGACGAGATCGACTTCGGCCAGCGGATTGATCTTCTCCGGATCGCCGCCGAGGTTCTTCATTGCATCGCGCATCGCAGCCAGATCGACCACGGCCGGCACGCCGGTCAGATCCTGCATCAGCACGCGCGCCGGACGGAACGCGATCTCACGATCCGAAGTTTTGTCCTTGAGCCAGCTCGCGACCGCGCGGATATCATCGGCGGTGACGGTCTTGCCGTCCTCGAAGCGCAGCAAATTCTCGAGCAGCACCTTCAGCGAATAAGGCAATCGCGAAATGCCCTTGAGCCCATTCTTCTCAGCGGCGGTCAGGCTGAAATAGACATAGGTTTTTCCGCCCACCGTCATCGTGCGGCGGGATTTGAACGTGTCGAGACTGGTGGCCACGGGAGCGCCCTTTGGCAGGGGGTTGGGACGGCGCCGGTTTAGTCAGATTCCGACGCGATGCCAAGCGTTTTGGCAGGGTTCAGAGGAATTCAAATCTGCTCATCCCAGATAGGATGTCGGCTCAAGCTGTACGCCGGAATGGTCCACGCTCGCGCGTGCCGGACCGGGCAGCCGTCCTCATCCTGCAGCACCGGCTCTAGGCGAGCTTGCGCAGCACCACACTGCCGGCAGTATAGCCCGCGCCGAACGAGCACAGATGGCCGAGATCGTCGGCCACGAGATCGTCACTGTATTTGTGAAATGCGACGATGGAGCCGGCCGAACTCGTGTTGCCGTAATCGCCGAGCACACTCGGCGCTTCTTCCGGCGTTGCCTCGCGGCCCAGAACCTTGCGCGCGATCAGGTCGTTCATGTTGATATTGGCCTGATGCAACCAAAAACGCCGGATGTGATCGGGCTTCAGCTTCAGCTCGGTCAGATGCTCGATCATGAACGCCGATACCATCGGCACGACTTCCTTGAAGACCTTACGGCCCTTTTGGGTGATAAGTTTGTCGGGCTCACACATCGTAGCGGAATCGAAGCGGTTCATTGGTCCGAAATTGTTGCGGATGTTGTTGGAGAACTCCGACTTCAATCGCGTGCCGACGATTTCCCAGCAATTGTGCCCGCGCGTGTTTTCCGCGCGCTCGACCACGCAGGCCGTCGCCGCATCGCCGAAGATGAAATGCGTCTCGCGGTCGCGGAGATTGAGATGGCTGGTGCAGATTTCCGGATTGATCGCGAGCACGGCGCGCGCCCTGCCTTGCGCGACCATGTCCATCGCGGTCTGGATGCCGTAGGTTGCCGAGGAACAGCCCGCGAGCATGTCGAAACCGAAGCCTACGATGCCGAGCGCGTTCTGAATCTCGATAGCGATCTGCGGATACGGCCGTTCCATGATCGAGGCAGCAACGATCACGCCATCGATATCGGCAGCTGTCCGTCCCGCAGCCTCGAGTGCGTCGCGCGCGGCCGCGATACCGATCTCGGCGGAATAGGAAATCTCTTCGTTGCCGCGCTGCTTCAGTTGCGGGCACATGATCTCGGGATCGAGCATGCCATTCTTCGCCAGCACATGACGGTGGCGGATACCGGACGCCTTCACGATGAACTCGTCGCTCGATTTCAGAAGATGTGCTTCGTCGGGATGATCGGCGTTGTAGCCGCGGACATATTCATTGTAGGCGGCGACCAACTCGGCGTTCGTGATCCCCGACGAGGGCGTGAAAAGCCCCGTTCCACTGATCGCAACCCGCATTCCGTGACAACCCTTCGCGTGCCCGTGCTCAGGCTGCGCGACATGCGGCCCAAAGGCAAGCAAATGCTTGAAAAAGCGCGATCTTTCGCTGCGTCAGGCGGCCTCGGCCAATTTCGCCAATTGCCCGACCAGCGCTTGCGCGCCCTTGAGCCGCTGCTCCGGGGTGGGCCAGTCGCGGGTCACGACGACCTTCTGGTCCGGGCGCACCTTCATCGTGCCGGAATGCGTGTTGATCAACTTCACCAGGCCTATCGGATTGGAGAAGGCATTGTTGCGGAACGTGATGGTACCGCCCTTAGGCCCCGCCTCGATCTTCTCCACCTGCGCGATGCGGCAAAGCTGCTTGATCGCGACGATGTCGAACAGATGCTGCACTTCTTCCGGCAGCGGACCGAAACGGTCGATCAGCTCGGCGGCAAAGCGTTCGATGTCGGTGCGGGTCTCGATGGTGGAGAGCCGCCGATACAACGCCATGCGCACGTTGAGATCGGTGACATAGCTTTCGGGAATCATCACCGCGGCACCGATGTTGATCTGTGGCGACCACTGATCGGCGATCTCGGCTGTCGTGTCACCAGCCCGCAACTGGGCGACCGCTTCCTCCAGCATCTCCTGATACAGCTCGATGCCGACTTCTTTCACATGGCCGGACTGTTCATCGCCCAGAAGATTGCCCGCGCCACGGATATCCATGTCATGGCTCGCCACCGCGAAGCCAGCGCCGAGCTGGTCGAGCGATTGCAGGACCTGCAAACGGCGTTCCGCCGTGTCGTTCAGCTTTTTATCCGCGGGCGTGGTGAGATAGGCATAGGCGCGCTGCTTGCCGCGCCCGATACGGCCGCGCAGCTGGTAGAGCTGAGACAGGCCAAACATATCGGCCCGGTTCGCGATCAGCGTGTTGGCGCTGGGAATATCGAGACCGCTTTCAACGATGTTGGTGGAGGACAAGGACATCCACGCGCTTGTCGTAGAACGCCGTCATCACATCTTCCAGCGCCGTCGCCGCCATCTGACCATGCGCCATCGCGGGCTTCACCTCGGGCACGGTGGCTTTCAGGAATTCCATCGCCTCGCGCAGATCGGCGATGCGCGGGCTGACATAGAAGCTCTGCCCGCCTCGATAATGTTCGCGCAGCAACGCTTCGCGGATCACCAGCGGATCGAATGGCGTCACGAAGGTGCGCACCGCGAGACGGTCGATCGGCGCGGTCGCGATCAGCGACAGATCGCGAACGCCCGACAACGCCAATTGCAGCGTGCGCGGAATCGGCGTCGCGGTCAGCGTCAGCACGTGCACATCGGCCTTCAATGCCTTCAACTGCTCTTTGTGTCCGACTCCAAAATGCTGTTCCTCGTCCACGATCACCAGACCGAGATTGCGGAAGACGATGTTTTTGGCGAGCAGCGCGTGGGTGCCGACGACGATATCGACATCGCCGGCTTCCAGTCCGGCCTTCGTTTCGCGCGCGTCTTTCGCGTCCACGAAGCGCGAAAGCTGGCGCACCTTGAGCGGAAAGCCGTTGAAGCGTTCCGCGAACGTGCGGAAATGCTGGCGTGCGAGCAGCGTGGTCGGCACGACGACCGCGACCTGCTGCCCGCTCATCGCCATCACGAAGGCCGCGCGCAGCGCCACTTCCGTCTTGCCGAAACCGACATCGCCACACACGAGGCGATCCATCGGGCGGCCTTTGCCGAGGTCTTCGATGACGTCAGCAATCGCCTTCTCCTGATCCTCGGTCTCCTGATAGGGAAACTTGGCGCAGAACTCGTCGTAGATTCCGGATGGCGGATCAATTGCGGGTAGCGAACGCAGTTCTCGCGCCGCGGCGATACGGATCAGTTCCGCCGCCATCTCGCGCACGCGCGCTTTCATTTTCGCTTTGCGCGTCTGCCAGCCCGCGCCACCGAGACGATCAAGCTGCGCATTGCCCTCGTCCGCGCCATAGCGCGTCAGAAGCTCGATATTCTCGACCGGGAGAAACAACTTGCCGCCGTCATATTGCAGTTCCAGACAATCGTGCGGCGCACCGGCGGCATCGATAGTCTTGAGGCCCAGATACCGCCCAACACCATGTTCGATGTGGGTGACAAGATCGCCGGCGCGAGGCTCGACGCTTCTTGAAGGAAATTTTGCGCGCGGCGTTGGCGCGTCTGGCGCACCATGCGGTCGCCGAGAATGTCCTGCTCCGCGACCACCGCGAAGTCCGGCGTCTCGAACCCGCGCTCGATCTCCAGACACGCGATACCAGCCGCGCTCTTGTCGAGCTTCAGCGTATCGGGCCAATCTTTGACGCGCCGGATTGCGGGCAGCCCGTGATCGGCCAGCACGCCGCCCATACGCTCCGCCGAGCCTTCGCTCCACGACGCGACAAGCGTGCGTTTACCCGATGCCTGCAACGCCTTCACATGCTGCGCCGCGACCTCGAACACATTGGTGCCGGTCTGCTGGCGCTCCGGCGCGAAATCTCGGCCCACACGTCCCCCGGCATCGACGGACTTCATCGACTCCGGCGCCTGGAACGGCGAAAGCTCGCGCACGCGATGATAGGAGAGCGACGCGGCCCATTCCTTGTCGGTCAGATAAAGCGCATCCGGCGGCAGCGGCTTGTAGGGCGGCGCTTTGATCACCGGCTTGTCGTCGCCCTTGTGGCCGAGCATCTCCTTGCGCGTGTCGTAATAATCCGCGATCAGTTCCAGCCGCGCGTTCTTCGCTTCCTCTGTCTGGTACGCAAGCAAGATCAGCGCGCCGGGCACGAAATCGAACAGCGTGTCGAGATGATCGTGGAACAGCGGCAGCCAGTGCTCCATGCCCTGCTGCTTACGGCCCGCGCTCACCGATTCATAGAGCGGATCGTCGCTGGTCGCGGGACCGAAGCGCGCGACATAGCCGCTGCGGAAAAGGCTGATCGAGGCGGGATCGAGCGGCGCCTCGCTGGCGGGCAACAATTCGACGGAGTCGATCTTGTCCGCCGAGAGCTGCGTCTCCGCATCGAATCGGCGGATTGCATCCAGTTCCTGCCCGAAGAAATCGAGACGAAGGGGCTGCTCGCTGCCCGGTGGCCACAGATCGACAATGCCGCCGCGCAGCGCGAAATCGCCAGGCTCGCGCACTGTGCTGGCGTTCACGTAACCGTTCTCGGCCAGAAACGCGGCGAGCTTGTCGTAGCCGACATTGGCGCCCGTCTTGGCAAAGAAGCTCGCGCCTTCGATCGCCTCGCGCGGCGGCACGCGTTGCAGGATCGCGTTGATCACCGTGATGACGACGGCCGGACCGGAATCCTTCTTGCGCTGTGCGAGCGCCGCGAGTGTCGCCAGCCGTTCGCTCTCGGTGTCCGATTTCGGCGACACGCGGTCATAGGGAAGACAATCCCACGCCGGAAACGACAGCACCGGAACATCGGGCGCGAAGAAACGCACGCCATCGGCCAGGGAGGATGCCTGCAGATCATCGCCGGCGACGAACACGACGAGGCCGCCCCGCCGCTTCGCCGCTTCCGCCGCGAGATACGCGTCGTAACCGCCGGGCACGCCGCTGACGGCAAGACGGCCTTCGTGTTTTGCAATATAATCTAGACGTTCCACGTGGGGTTCTTGCGCGCGCAGAGCGCCTTCATGCGCTGAAACAGCGCGTTGTCGAATTGCTGTGGCGCGGGCGCATGGCCACGCAGCCATTCGTAGACTTCCTGATCGGGTGCGGCGAGCAAGGCCTCGAACTGATCGAGTTCGGCATCGTTCAGCGTATCGATTTCCGCCACCGCAAACGTGCCGAAGATCAGATCGACCTCTTTGAAGCCGCGGCGCTTGGCGCGGAACAATAGCTGTTTGCGGCGGGTCTCCGAAGAGCCGCCTTTTTCAGGTCCGGTCATGGCGGGCGGTATAGCGCGGGAGAGCGCGTCAGATCAATTTCGCATCCAGAGTGATTTCGGCGTTGAGCACTTTCGACACCGGGCAGTTCTTTTCCGCCTCGCCCGCCATGCGCTTGAAATCGTCCTCGGTCAGGTTCGGCACTTTCGCGCGGAGCGTGAGCGCGGATTTGCTGATACGAAATCCCGGGCCGTCCTTGTCGAGCGTCACCGCGGCTTCGGTTGCGAGTTCGTCCGGCGCGAAGCCCGCGGCCTGCAACTGAAACGCCAGCGCCATGGTGAAGCATGCGGCATGTGCCGCCGCGATCAGCTCCTCCGGGTTCGTGCCCTTCTCGCTTTCGAAGCGCGTCTTGAACGAATAGGGCGAGGCATCGAGCACGCCGGAGTCGGTGGTGAGGTTGCCCGTGCCGTCGCGGCCGGTGCCATGCCATACGGCCTTGGCTTTGCGGATCATGGAAATTCTCCTTTTCATGTTCAGCGCGGGCGGAAAGTGCCGACCTCGCCTCGATTGTCTTCACAACGCCCGGGTTTGGCTATCGGCCATCTGTTCCCAATCCGTTCGGGAATGTAGCTGGCCAACGCGACAATCGCGTATCGTCCCCATCATGCGGCCCGCGATTCTGTTTCCCCTGTTCGGCGAGATCCGCTCGCTGCCCGGCGTCGGCCCGCGCATCGAGAAGCTGATCGCGCGCGTGGCGGGGGCCGCGGCTGCTCGACCTGATTTTCGATCTGCCGTGCGGGGTGATCGACCGGTCTTATCGCCCGAAGCTAATCGAGGCGGAGCCCGCCGCATCGCGACGGTGACGTTGAACGTGCTCGACCATCTGCCGCCACGCGACCGCAGACAGCCCTACAAAGTGCGATGCTCCGACGACACGGCGACGATTGAACTCGTGTTCTTTCACGCCCGCGCGGACTATCTGCAAAAGACCTTGCCGGAAGGCGAAAAGCGGATTGTTAGCGGGCGGATCGACAAGTTCAAAGACAAACTGCAAATGGCGCATCCGGATTTGGCGCGATTGCAGACTGTCGAACATACGACCTCAATACAAAGCGGTAACGCCCCCAGGGGCGCACCTGCGCTGCCTGGGGGCGATCCCCAGCGCCGGGCCGGGGACCGGAAGCGACTAGGTCGGTTCCGGAAGCGGGCGGGTTTTAGGCGGGTCTTTTGGGCGTGTCAAACATCCCCTCCTTCACCATGGCCGGGCTTGACCCGGCCATCCATGGAGCAGCGGACCTCGCTCATTTGTTCCAGCTCTCGGTCAGTTCGTCCCAGTTCGGATTCACTTTCTCAATCAAGGCGATCTTCCAATCCCGCTTCCATCGCTTGAGATTTGTCTCGCGGCGGATTGCATCCGCATAAAGCGGAAACTCTTCGCAATAGACGAGCCGCTTCACGTTGTACTTCTTGCAGAACTCGGAACCGCGGCCTTCGCGATGCGCCTGCACGCGATCAAACAAGTTCGAAGTAACGCCAATGTACAACGTGCCATGCCGCTTGCTGGCTAGGATATAGACAATGCCGCTCGGTCTAGGCATCCGCGAGTTTCAAAAGATGGATGGCCGGGTCAAGCCCGGCATGGTGAAGGTGGGAGCGCGTTTAATGTTTAGCCCCAGCCTGCCAATTGTGGATCGCCTTAATCGGCGCCCAGTCGCTTGGCGCGAGCAGGTTGATCACGTTGAGGGTCAGGTTGTCGCGGATCATGCAGGCGGTGAAAATTTCGAAGGCGAGCGCGATAGCGAAGACATACCGCGCGCGCAAACGCGAGGCGATGAAGAAGCCGGTGGTCATCATCAGCGTGTCGGATAGCGAGTTGAGGATGCTGTCGCCGCGATAGCCCGCCGCGAGCGCCTGCTGGCGGTAATGCTCGATCGTCATCGGCGTGTTCTCGGTGATCTCCCAGATGATCTCGACGCCCATCGCGATCAGCAGACGCACGCCGAGCGGCAAACGCGGCGCGATCAGATGCAGCAACCCGAAAAAGATGAAGCCGTGGATGATGTGCGAAAAGCTATACCAGTCTGCCAGCTGCAGCGACATATCGGGACTGAACGGATCGTTCACCCCACAACAGGATACGCCCGCTAGCGGCGAAGAACGGCTGACCGAAGAGATGCAATACCGTGATCTGCACCGCCAGGAGAGCGGCTGCACCAATCGCGTAAACCAGCCAAAAAGGATGAGCCTGTCGCGTCACGTCGGCAGTGCCAACGGGCGGCGCGATAGACAAAGCCCCAGTCTCCGACCTCGCCCGTCATTACAATCGAGCCGTATTCCGCAAGCGCCGACAGCTCAGCAAAGGAGGACCGGATTTTCGTCCGCCAGCTTCTGTGCGATGAACAAGAGCCTTCGTTCCATTTCCTTCGAACGCTTGGCAGATCCTTCAAAGTCGCCATGAACCGTGACCCCCGAACAAGGCCGCACCGAAAGCTGGCAAGACAACGGAAATCTTTCCAAGAATTTCATGAAAGGGTTCGACATAGTGACCGCCGAACACTTCGAGTGCGCAGATCAAAAACGTCAGGACGAAGAAGCCCCGGCTCAGCCATTCCAGCCACCAATGCACGCTTTCCATGCGTTTCGCGTTCTTGCCGTGATACACGGCCTGATCGCGTATTTCGCCCTCGCGGATGGCCCCCCGCGCAATCTCCACATACCGTTTGTCGATCGACGTGTTCATGATGCCGATCTCGCGAAGAGACATTCTGTAATACCAGCTCACCCATATCGAACCTGGTTGAAGCTCGTCGCTCACATACGGAGAGCGCGCCTCCGGCGTGCTTGATCCGGTGAGCGCCAGCGCACGCAACTCTCGAAGCTGCGAAGAAAGCTGCCGGTAATCAATCCAGCGTCTGTGCCAGTCCGAAAACATTCCCCAGCCTGTCGAACCGAGAATGACGGTGATTATCCCAAACTCAAGACGCTGGGGACCATGGCGCGCCGATTGGCTGCGAAAAGAACCGCCGACGCCGCAAGGATAAAGTTGCCGACGTAACCGCTGCGGTGAAGCTGTCCGTAATAGTTCGCAAGCTTGTCCGCCCAGGCAAACCGGTTCATCACGACGGTTTCGATAGGCTCGCAAATTTCGCGACCCGCATTGCGAAGAAAGGACCAATAGGCAGCCCACTCGATTTTGGTGCGTTCGATATAGCGCGGCAGATAAAAGCAGCGCCAAAAACCAGCTGCGCCGGTTAGCACCAAAAGAAGAAGCGGATAGGCAAACGCGAGCGGCAGAAATCTGTGTTCCTTCTCGCGCAAAAAATACTGAAGGCGGCGACGCGCCTTTATCGCAGCTTTGATCTGATCCTTGTCGGCACCGGCCTGCGGTGCCGGGGGAGCGCAGAGATGCTCCACGATCCCCTTCGCTGTTGCGTTATCTGCCACCGCCGCAGACCGCGCATGCGCGGCGAGGTCGCGTGCATCCGCCGGCTCCGCGCTGCTTTCGGTGACGAGAAGAAAGGGGCCTTCGCCCTTTTCATCGAACCAGAACACCGGCTTTCCAGTTGCGACGGCATGTTGCACGATCTCTTCCGTCCCGCCGCGCCGGAGGAGGCCTTGCCATCCCAAACGGTGAGCAGGACATCGCACTGCCGCAGCATGACCAGCCCGGCCGCCTCATAGGCGCGATCTGCGTCTGCGGGATCGTCCGGCGATTTGATGCCCGGCAGGCACATGCGCGCTGCCGCCCCTACCGAGCAGAGCGCGATACTGATCTTTCGAAGCCTGTTCGCGAAAATCGCTTTCGTAGAGTTCGGGAGAAAATGGCAATATCGCGTCGAGTTTGAAACCCGCGGGCGAGCGCCGCTTCGGCAGCCACGCGATCCGTCCCTTCGGCTAGCGCGGAAAGCAAACGGATTTCCCGGCACCGCACCGTCGAAGAACTCGGTCTCTCGTGTCTGCAGATCAATGGCTGCGTTTTGGAACGCGAAAAACAGCGCATCGAGCTTTTGCCGCACGATCGCCTGCGCGGGAGCCGCGAAGACGTGCGGCCGGTGACCTGACACGCCGACGCGCAAGACCAGTCTCGGTTTCGGGCGGCCCATCCCTTTGCGCCCCGCAAAGCCACGCGCGATGAGACCTATTCGGGCTGGCTATTGCAATCCCTCACCGTGCGAACCGCCGCTTGGCCGGACAGAGTGAACAGATCAATGCACCTTCCGGTCTAACCCCAATCGCTGCGCCAGATAGGTGTAACTCAGCGCCCACATATCGGCCTGCGCCTTGTTGGTGAAACCCGGGCCGTGGCGCCTTCGGACGATTCATTGAACAGAACGTCATGGCCCTGCGCCTCCATCTTCGCGGCCATCATGCGTGCCCAGATCGGCGTGACGCGGGTCGTCGCTGGTCTCGGTGATGAAGAGGATGCCCGGATATTTCACATCGGGCTTCACGTTCTGATAGGCCGAATATTTCTCGATATAGGCGCGGTCTTCAGGCTTGTCGGGATCGCCATATTCCGCAACCCACGATGCGCCCGCGCCGAACCGCGTATAGCGCAGCATGTCGACCAGAGGGCGCTGCGAGACCACAGCATTCAGCATTTGCGGTTGCTGCGTCATCGTCACAGTCGTGAGCACACCGCCGTTCGACGCGCCGACGATGCCGAGATGCGCGGGTGTCGTGAAGTCCCGCGCTTCGAGGTCTTTACCGACGGCTGCGAAATCGTCGAACGCGCGCTGGCGATGTTCCTTCAGCGCCGCCTGATGCCAGGCCGGACCGAACTCACCACCGCCGCGGATATTGGCGACGGCGATTGCGCCGCCTTTGGAGATCCACACCTGCCCCGCATCCAGCGGACGGTGGCCGTCATTCCAGTACCAGGGGTTCAACGACAGCTCGAACCCGCCATAGGAATAAAGAATGGTGGGCACGTTCGCCTTCGCATCGTCGCGATGGATCAGGAAGTATGGCACCTTCGTGCCGTCCGCCGATGTCGCCCAGAACTGCTCGCTCACGACATGCGACGCATCGAACAGCGGCGCCTGCGATTTGATCGCGCTCACTTTTCCGTCGCCGGTATCTTCGTAAAGCGTCGGCGGCTGAACAAAGCTCTCATAGGTGAACAGCGCCTCCGGGCCCCAATCGTCCGCACTTACAACCGTCGTTGATCCGCCTTTGGGAAGATCGAGCGTCGTGTCGCCCCAGCCGTCCTTGCCGGGTCGAAAAACATGCACACTCCCGGTGACATCGTGATTGATCGCGGCGAACACGGCATCGCGGCCGGTCGAAACCGTATCGGACCGTCGAATGCGAATCCGGCGCGAACAGCACCGTGATCTTCGGCATCACCTTATCGCGCAGGAAATCGGCGAGCGGGAATGCGAGCAATGCGCCACGCGGATAGGTCACATCGCCGACCTTCCAGTCATCGCGCAAGATCAGGATCAGATTGCCTTTAGTCATGCCCTGCAGATTGGCGCCAAGCGGAAGCGGCAACTTGGTCGCCGTGCCATCCGCCGCCATAAAGAAATATTGGTTCTCGAAGAACGACACCCCGCGCTCGATCAGAACCGTCGTATCTTTGTTCGTGAGACCGCCGGGACTGTTATAGACAACCTCGCGCACTGCGATGTCGTCAGGACCAACCTCAAAGAGGCGTTCCACGCTTCCACAGCTTCATGATTCGGGGATAGGACGACTTGGTCATCGTGCCGGAACCGAAATCGGTCGCGAATAGGATCGTGTTCTCGTCGATATAAGTGGCGGACGATTTCGCGGCAGGCAGCGTAAAGCCATCCGCAAGCAACTGGTGCGTCTTCGGATCGAACTCCCGCACCTCCGACGCATCGCCACCGCCCGGCGAGAGGCGCACGAGACACCGCGCATCCGACGGCGTGCAGTACGCGCCCTGGAACACCCAGTCCTTGTGCTGGTCGGCGTCCAGCTTGTCGATATCGAGCAGAACCTCCCACTTCGGATCGGGGCTTGCGGTATTCCTCCATCGGCACGCGGCGCCACAGTCCGCGCACATGCTCTGCATCCTGCCAGAAATTGTAGAGCTTACCGTGATCGATCTCGCCCAGCGGAATGCGGTCCTTGATGTCGAGTGATTTCAGGAGCGCTGCGTGCGTCTCGGCGTAATACGGATCGGACTTCAACACGCTTTCGCTTTTGGCGTTCTGTTCCTTCACCCAGGCGAGCGGCTTGGCGCCCCAGATATCGGTCAGCCAGTAATTGGGATCGTTTGTCCGCAACCTCCGCCGCGAACGCCGCAGCGGTAAACCCGGCAAAAGCCCAGACCGAGAACGATTTTGCGCATGGGTTTTCTCCGCTATCGCCTTTCCATGCCACAGGAAGCCGCGCGGACGGAAGGCACATAGCGCCTTCGTGATCGCACTGGCGGGGGCGTCGACAGCCGCCTATATAGGCGCCGATGACGGCTTTCCTGAAAATGCACGGTCTGGGCAACGATTTTGTCGTGTTCGACGCGCGCCGCGAGCGGATCGCGCTTGATGCGGCGAGCGCGAAGGCGCTGGCCGACCGCCGCTTCGGGGTCGGCTGCGACCAGAGTGATCGTGATCGGCCAAGGCAGGAACGGCTTCGACGCGGCGATGCGCATCTACAATGCCGATGGCGGCGAGGTGGAAAGCTGCGGCAATGCCGTGCGCTGCGTCGCGCGTCTGCTGATGGAAGAGAGGGATCGCGACCGCGTGACGATCGACACGCCGGGGGGGAGAACTTTTCTGCGCCGATGCCGGCGAGGGTTCGATAACGGTCGATATGGGTGCGCCACGCTTCGATTGGCAGGACATTCCGCTTGCCCATGCGATGGACACCAACCATGTTGTATTCGACATCGACGGAAAATCGTTTGACGGCGCGGCTGTGAATGTCGGCAATCCACATTGCGTGCTGTTCGTAGACAATGCTGAAGGCCGCGCCGGTCGCGGCGCTCGGCCCGAAGATCGAAAAGCACGAGATTTTTCCCCGCGCGCGTCAACGCCGAGTTTGTGACGGTGAGAGACCGTTCTCACCTGCGCATGCGGGGTGTGGGAACGCGGTGCGGGTATCACCAGCGCCTGCGGCACCGGCGCCTGCGCGTCGGCGGTTGCAGCGCACCGGCGCGGGCTCACGGATCGCAAAGTCGAAGTCGCGTTGGATGGTGGACCGCTCACCATCGAATGGCGCGAAAGCGACGATCATATTCTGATGACCGGTCCGGCAACGCTGTCGTTCAAGGGCGATGTCGATCTCGGAGCCTATGCATCGTGATAGAAGTCGTGACCTTCGGCTGCCGTCTGAACGCCTATGAAATCCGAGGGCCGTGAAGGCGCGCGCGGGCGAAGCCGGCCTCGACGACGCGATCATCTTCAACACCTGCGCGGTGACGACAGAGGCCGTGCGCCAGTCGCGCCAGGCCATCCGAAGGGCCCGCCGCGAGAATCCAGCGAAGAAGATCATCGTCACAGGCTGCGCGGTACAAACCGAGCCGCTGACCTATTCCAGCATGGATGAAGTCGATGCGATCCTCGGCAATGCTGAGAAGCTCGATGCCCATTCCTATTTCGATCTTGGCGAGCGCGTGCGCGTCAACGACATCATGTCCGTGCGCGAGACCGCGCCGCAATTCGTGGACAGCTTCGACGGCCGCGCACGCGCGTTCCTGCAGGTACAGAACGGCTGCGACCATCGCTGCACGTTCTGCATCATCCCCTATGGCCGCGGAAACTCGCGCAGCGTGGCGATGGGAGCCATTGTCGAGGAGGCACGGCGCCTGACCGATAAGGGCTTCGCCGAGATCGTGCTTACGGGGGTCGATCTCACCGCCTACGGCACTGATCTGCCGGGCAAGCCGACGCTCGGGCAACTGGTGGCAAAGATTTTGAGACTCGTTCCCGGCGTAAAAACGTTTGCGCCTCTCTTCCATCGACTCCATCGAAGCCGATTCCGAATTCATGCGTGCGATTGCCGAAGAAGAACGCCTGATGCCGCATTTCCATCTCTCGGCACAGTCGGGCGACGACATGATCCTGAAGCGCATGAAGCGCCGGCACGCGCGCAAAGACACCGTTGCGTTCTGCCATACCGTGCGTCGCCTTCGTCCGGATGCGTCGTTCGGCGCCGATCTGATCGCTGGCTTTCCGACCGAAACCGATGCAATGTTCGAGAATTCGCTCAAATTGGTCGACGATGCAGGCCTCACCTTCCTGCATGTCTTTCCCTACAGCGCGCGCAAGGGCACACCGGCCGCGCGAATGCCGCAGTTGAACGGAACAATCGTCAAGGACCGCGCGGCGCGTCTGCGTGCAAAGGGCGATATGGTGCTCGCGGTCCGCTGCGCGGCCCTCGTCGGCACGACACAGGACGCTTCTGATGGAGAGAGCTGGTATTGGCCGCACACCATGTTTCATGCCCGCGCGTTATAGGGGAACTGCTGAACCCGGGTCGTTCACGAATGCCCGCATCATCCACATCGAAGACAATCACCTGATCGCAGCATGAGAGATTTCGGCGAAGCCCCTCCCCCGCTCACATTGTTCGAGCGGCTGAAAGCAGGCCTGTCGCGCTCGACGGCTGGCCTGAGCGACAGCATTACCGGCATCTTCACGAACCGGAAGCTTGACGCGGGCTCCGTTGCCGAACTGGAAGATGCTCTCATCCGCGCCGATCTGGGCGCCGCGCAGGCCGACCAGATCGTGCGCGCAGTGGCGAAGGACCGCTTCGACGTTTCGATTTCCGATTATGATCTGAAAAGACTGCTCGCCGCCGAGATCGGCAAGATCCCTCAAGACCGTGCAAAAGCCGCTGACCGTCGAAAAGTCGAAGGCGCCGTTCGTAATCCTGGTCGCGGGCGTCAACGGCACCGGCAAGACCACGACCATCGGCAAGCTCGGCAAACGCTTCGCGCGCGAGCGACTAAAAGTGACGTTCGCGGCGGGAGACACATTCCGTGCCGCGGCCATCGAACAGCTCAAAATCTGGGCGGAGCGGATCGGCGCAGACGTCGTCGCGGGTGTTGCCGGTAGCGACGCTGCGGGGCTGGCCTATGACGCGCTGGAGAAGGCGCGCGCACAGAAGGCCGACGTCCTGCTGATCGATACCGCCGGCCGATTGCAGAACAAAGCCGGATTGATGGCCGAACTCGAAAAGATCATCCGCGTCATCAAGAAGGTCGATCCGACCGCACCCATGCCGTGTTACTGGTGCTTGACGCGACCACCGGTCAGAACGCCATCGCACAGGTCGACGCCTTCAAGAACACCGCGGCGCTCACCGGGTTGATCATGACCAAGCTCGACGGCACGGCGAAAGGTGGCATTCTGGTCGCGCTGGCGGCAAAGTTCGGTTTACGGTTCATTTTATTGGCGTTGGCGAAGGCGAGGACGATCTGCAAGTCTTCGATGCCGAGAATTTCGCCAAAGTCCTGACAGGCGCCTCATGAGCTCACAGCTTCGCCGTTTTGCCCTCGACCTCGGGCCGCTGTTCGTCTTTTTCATCGCCTACCGGTTCGTGGGCATTTATGCGGCGACGGGCGTGTTCATGGTCGCAGTGCTGATAGCGCTCGTTCTCGACTATGTGTTTGAGCGGAAGCTGTCCCCCGTTCCTATCATGACGGCGGTTTTGGTGGTGATCTTCGGTGGACTGACGCTCTACTTGAAAAACTCGCTTTTTATCAAAATCAAGCCGACCGCTCTGTACATGCTATTCGGGCTGACCTTGCTCGGCGGTCTCTATTTCAATCGCCTGTTCCTCAAATACGTGCTCTCGATCGGGTTTGAGATGCCGGAAAGCGCCTGGCGCACGTTGACACTACGCTACGGTATATTCTTTCTCGCGCTCGCTGCCGCAAACGAGATCGTCTGGCGCAATTTCTCTGAGAGTTTCTGGGTCGATTACAAAGTCTGGGGCGTGATGCCGCTGATTCTGTTGTTCTCGGCGGCGCAGGCGCCTCTGCTGATGAAGCATCAGCCCCGACGACAAGGTGGACATCAACCCGGCGGATAGTCCGCGGCGCGAAGACGGATTGATCTTTCGTTTCGCGATAATGGCTTAGCGCCCACGCAACGCTCGGGAACGCAAGCTCCGTCCACGGAATATCTTCCCAAGCGAAGAGAGCAACCTCCAGACCTCTCCGTGCCCGGTGCGAAGTGTGGCGTTTTCAATCTCCCGCGATACATGAGTTGCACTTGCGAGATGCGCGGCACGGAATACACCGCGAGCAAAGCGTCAAGAACAATTTCGCAATCGGCTTCCTCTTTTGCTTTCTCGCCTTGCGCCGTCTTCTGGCGTTTCATGTTCTTCCAGAAATCCCGCGGGCAAGGTCCAGAAGCCTTTGCGCGGCTCGATCGCACGGCGGCACAGCAGAACCTTGCCGTTTTCTATAACGACCGATCCCACAACGATTTTCGGATTGCTGTAATAGATATGGCCGCAATCGCCGCAGACATATCTTTCCATAGTGTCTCCATCCGGCACGCGGCGCTGAAAGCGCGGTCCGGGCGGGCGACGGAAAACTGTGTGCGATCGTCGTTCATCTTCGCGGGATTGTGCCGAAGCGTCGCACGAAACAAAAGTTCGAAATCGTCGATAGACATCGCGACGCGCAAAAGCGATAGAGACTTGCCGCGCTCGACGCACCCTGATTAGTGTTCTTCGTGCGAGAGCGTATCCAAGAGGGGAAACCCCGACGTCTCGCGGGTAGGTTAGAGTGAGCCGGTGTCGAACATCGGCCGGTCGTTGTGAAACATACCGGGGGTATCTCATGAAAGTTCAGCGCAGACCGAACGGGGGGTTCGATCTCGCACAGGCACCGTCTCATCTCTTCCGGCGGTGCCATCAATTCTACGGCGATCTCTATGCGATGGAAGCCAGCGCGCGCGAACTCACGCCGCAGCAGTTCACGGTGCTTGCCGCACTCGAGAACAATGAAGGCGTAAGTCAGACCGCGCTCGTCGAAATCACCGGCATCGACCGTTCGACGCTCGCCGAAATGGCGCGCCGCATGGTCGAGAAGGGCCTGCTTGAACGTGAACGCACCGAAGAAGATCAGCGCGCCAATTCCGTCGTCATCACCGCCAACGGACGCAAGGCGCTACGCTCGGCGCGGCTCGCAGCCGAACGTGCCGAACGCCAGCTGCTGGATTCGTTTGCAGGCGTCGGATCGCGTGAAGCTGATCCGCTATCTCACCCAGATCGCGACTGCGGCCGAGGCGCACGCCATAAACGGCCACGCCAAGCCGCTGCGCAAACCGATCCGCAAACGCCGGACGTAAGTTCCCGTCCTAGATACGAATATCGAGCTGACTGCCCGGCGGGCAGCCGGGCTCTGCACTTGTGGGGCAGATGCGGCAGGGGTGGCGCGTCTGCTTGAAACTCAGGGGCGCGAAGCTGTCGCCGCCGTCATGACCAACCAGCGCTTCGGCGAACGGTTTGGATCCCGGTTTCGCTTGCGGCGCTTGTTTGGCGGCCTGCTGCGCGGCAATCAGGATGTTGGCGGAGCTGATCTGCATGGCGCGAATCCTCGCAGATCATGGTTTGCAAATTCTTTAATTCAGCCCTGCGCGTCCTTGATCGCGGGCAATAGCTGCAAGTTCAGAACATCCTCGGTAATCTCGCCCACGATGCGCGCGCGGACGATCCCCCGGCCGTCGACAACGAAGGTTTCCGGCACGCCATAGACCCCCCATTCGATGCTCGCGCGCCCGTCGGCATCGAGCGCCACCCGTTGAAATGGGTTGCCGCCGTTCTCCGCGAAGAAATCTCGAATCTTCGCCGGCGTGTCCTTCTGCACCAGACCGTAGAGTGCGAAGTCCTTGCGGCCAGCGAGCGTCGCGATCACCGGGGCCTCGTTGTGACAGGGCACACACCAGGACGCGAAGACGTTGACGACCGTCACATGAACCAGATGCCAGCTCGCGCGGTCCGAAGCCACGCGTCGCTGCGTCGAGCGCAACCATTTCAGGCGCGGGACCGGCTTGTTCAGCAAGGCGGACGGCAGCGTCTCACCGGGCGCATGCCACAGCGCATAGAACATGACGCCCGCGAGCACCACAAAACAAACCGCAGGGATGGCATACAACAGCCACTTCACGGCTTTTTGCTTTCCAGCGCGGCCAATGCCGCTTTTGCGCGCCGGTATGCGTTTGCCGTCCACCACGCCGTCGCTGCAAGAGCAACGAACGAAATTCCGTACGCCGGCCAGACATAGGCCGCATAGCCACGCATTGCCCAAAAACTGCTCATGCCTCACCTGTAAGCATGAGGCTGCGGGCGCGGCGCACCAGGATTTCTGTGCGGATACGGATCATCCAAAGCGTGAAAAACAGAAATGTATAGCCCAACGCCATGGCAAACAGAGGCAGAAGGAACACGGTCGAGATCAGCGGCCCACCGCTGCGCAGGATGCTCTCGCCTTGATGCAGGGTTGTCCACCAGTCAACGGAAAACTCAATAATCGGAAGATTGACTGCGCCAACCAATGCGAGGATTGCGGCAGCGCGGGCCGCGCGCGTCTCATCCTCGATCGCGTTCCACAGCGCCATGTAACCAAGATAAAGAAAGAGCAGTAGCAGGAACGAAGTCAGCCGTCCGTCCCACACCCACCACGCGCCCCACATCGGCCGTCCCCAGAGTGAACCGGTGATGAGGCCGAGCGCGGTGAACACCGCACCGAGCGGCGCCGCCGATTTCGCAGCGACATCGGCGAGCGGATGACGCCATACCAGCCCGACGAGCGATGCGACGGCCATCAGCCCGTAAGCCATCATTGCGGTCCATGCCGCGGGAACATGGATGAACATGACACGCACCGTGTCGCCCTGCTGATAGTCAGGCGGCGCGGTGAAGCCGAGATAAAGTCCCGCGGCCAGCAGCGCGATGGACGCGCCCGCGAACCACGGCAAAAGTGCGCCGCTGAGCTGCATGAAACGTGTCGGGTTGGCGTAGCGCAGCATCTCTGACCTAGCTCCCCAGATTGAGCCTGACCGCAGCAGCGGTGGCAAAGGGCGAAAGCACGCAGGCTGCGAAGGAAAAGGCGGCCAGGAATACGAGCGCGCCATTGCTCAGACCATCCAGAACCGCAACTACCGCGCCCGCGCCGAAGATCACGGCGGGCGACAAAAACGGCAGGACGATCAATGGCAGGATCAGTCCGCCGCGCCGGATCGACAAAGTCAGTGCTGCGCCGATAGCGCCAATGGCGCTAACCGCCGGGGTGCCGATAAGGAGCGAGATGAGCAGAGTGAGCGTCGCGCTTGCGGGCAAACCGAACAAGACAGCCAACAGAGGCGAAAGAATTGTGAGCGGCAGACCGGTCGTCAGCCAATGCGCGACGATTTTTGCAAAGCTCGTCGTCTCCAGCGACAGCGGTGAAAGTGCGATCACATCGAGGGAGCCATCCTCGAAATCCGCCTGGAACAATCGGTCGAGCGCGAGCAATGCGGCGAGTACGGCTGCGACCCACAACACGCCGGCCGCAATACGCGCAAGCAGTCTGAGGTCCGCACCGACGCCGAGCGGCACCAGCGTTGCAACAGCGGCGAAGAACGCCAGCGCCAGCATTGCGCTGCCGCCGGCGCGCGTCGAAAGACGAATGTCCCGGAGAAGGAGCGCACTCATAGCGCAAGCCTGTCGCACACAATCCCCAGCGGTTCGTGTGTCGCGACGACCGCGATACCACCGCTTGCGCAATGAGCGCTTACAAGATCGGCAGCGATCTTCTTGCCATCCGTGTCGAGCGAGGCCAGCGGTTCGTCCAGCAACCAGAGAGGACGGCCGCTCAATTTCAATCGTGCGAGCGCGACACGCTTCTTCTGTCCGGCGGAAAGATATTGTCCCGGCAGATCGGCAAGACGTGTAAGCCCGACGGATTCCATCGCCTCCCCGACATTGCTTTCATTGCGATAGAGTCTTGCAAAGAAAGCGAGCGTCTCGCGTATCGTCATCTGCGGCTTTACGGCATCGTGATGCCCAAGCCAGCCCACGAGTTTGCCGCGCTCATCACCTTCGGAGATGACTGCACTGTTCGCCTGCAGGGAGATCATTCCGCCGGCCGGTTCCAGTAGTCCCGCTATCACTCGCAGAAGCGAGGTCTTGCCCACGCCGTTCGCGCCTTCGACACAGAGCGCTCTGCCCATCTCCGCCCGAAAACTCAGATCGCGAAACAACACCCGCCCGCCACGGATGACGGTGAGAACATTTCCTTCTACAGATTTGAGCGAGACCGTCACTTAATCCCTGTTGTCATGGCCCGCGAATGCGGGCCACCGAGGTGATAAAAGCTTCGGCCTCTCAAGTGAAGTCGCGAACTCAAAAGGCATGCAACATGGTGCCGAACCCAACTGGGCGCCCCGCATTCGCGGGCCGTGACAAGGTTGGACACTCAATACATATGCTGGCCGCCGTTGATCGACATAGTCGAGCCGGTGACGAATCCGGCATCATCGGCGACGAGGAACAGAACGCCACGCGCGATTTCGCTCGCCTGCCCCAACCGGCCCACCGGAATGCGCGACTTGATCTTATCCAGAACCTCGGGCGGCACGGCGGCGACCATGTCGGTGTCGATGTAGCCCGGCGCGATCGCGTTCACGGTGATGCCTTTCGGCGCGCCTTCCTGCGCGAGCGCCTTGGTGAACCCGTGAATGCCTGATTTCGCGGCGGCGTAGTTGACCTGACCATATTGTCCGGCCTGCCCGTTTATCGAGCCGATATTCACGACGCGGCCGAAGTTGCGACTTAACATCCCGTCCCAAGCCGCCTTGCACATGTTGAAACAGCCACCGAGGTTGGTATCGAGCACATCATCCCAGCCATGGCGCGCCATCTTCTTCATCGTGCCGTCACGCGTGATACCGGCATTGTTGACGATCACCTCGACAGGACCGAGATCGGCTTCGACCTGCTTCACGCCCGCCTGGCAGGCGTCAAAATCCGCGACGTCCCATTTGTAAACCGCGATCCCCGTTCGCTCGGAGAACGCCTTGGCGCGCTCGTCATTGCCCATATAATTCGCCGCGACCTTATAGCCTGCGTTCTTCAAGCCCACTGAAATCGCCTCGCCGATGCCGCGCGTTCCGCCGGTGACGATCGCTACCCCGTGCCATGCTGTTCTCCCTTAAATCCGGCCGTTCGTCGCCCGGTATGGTTTATTTCTCTATAACAAACAGGATCGCACGCGCGGGGCAAGCCGGTAAAAAGGCATATTTAAGAGCCGGATTGGCACATGGTCGCCGAACCGTTAGCCGGTTCCTTAAAACAACAGAAATCATTGGCGCTTTAGGGTCACGGCAGACAAAACCGCCGGACAAAAATGGAACCCGCCAAGGCTGTACATCCCACTGATGGCTCGTCTTCGGGACGCTTCGTGCCGTCGAAAGCGCTGCTTCTCGACATCGTAGAGCGGCTCGTGATTTTGGGGGCGTACAGCCAATTCGTGATCCGGCTGCTTACGCAAGGTATGGGGCCGCTCAACATCGGCAGTATTCTGATCGTCATGTCCGAGAGCATCCCATTGTTCTTCATTCTAATTCGCCGGTTCAGCACACAGGTCTCGCGGCATCCTTTCGACTGGAGCATCGCCATCCTCGGGACAGTTATGCCTCTCCTGATCTCGCAGACCGCGACACACGCGTCCCTCCTCCCGCAAGTCTTATGCAATGCGATTATCGTGCTCGGATTGTGTGTGCAGATCGCCGCCAAGGTCAGCCTGGGCCGCAGCTACGGCATCGTCCCGGCAAATCGCGGGGTCGAAAGCACCGGGCCTTACCGCTTTGTGCGGCATCCCATGTATCTTGGCTACACCATGACCCATATCGGCTTTGTATGCCTGATGCCATCGCCGTTGACCGCGTTCCTCTATGCGATCACCTTTTCCTTGCAGATCGTACGCGTGCTGCGCGAAGAGCGCGTGCTCAATGAGGATCCTGTCTACCGCGAATTCGCGTCACAGGTTCGCTATCGCTTGGTGCCCGGCATATTCTGATCGCGTTCAGTTTGCCGTCAGCTTGAACACCGTGCCGGCATTGGCATTGGCATCGCCGCATTGCGTGGTGGACCCATAAAATGCGCCCGCCAGATCGGTCAGCAGGCCCGTTGGAAAGCAACCATCCGTGCCGCCCTGGAAAGTGTAAAGCGTGGTGAAAGACGAACCGTCGGGCGCGATCGTGTAAACCGAACCGCAGCCGGTATTGTTGCAGTTGGAGATGATCCCGCCGAATTCCGTTGTTCCGTAAAGTGTGCCGCTTACATCGAGCAGGCCGGCACGCGGATGCGCGCCATCGGTGGCGGCGAAAGCGTGCAGCACTTTCTCTTTGCCTTTCGTGGACAGCGAGAAAATCGTGCCGCATCCGATTTTCGCGCTACACCCCGTTCCTCCGCCGTAGAACGTCGTCCCGTAAAGCGTCTTCCCAACGGCCAGGAGCCCGCGATTCGGCGTCTCACCATCCTTGCCGCCTTGAAAGGCATACACGACGTTTTCCTGGCCGCCGGTGGTGATTGAGAACACCGTGCCGCATCCTTCGCCGTTGCAGTTGGAATTGCCGCCGGTCAGCGTTTCGCCATAGATCAGATTGCCAACCTGGATGAGATGACCCGACGGATTGGCACCGTCAAAACCACCTTTGAATGCGTAAAGGACTTTCTCCTTGCCATCGGGCGTGATGGAGAAAAACGTTCCGCAGCCCGCCGTGTCGCAGCCCATCCCGCCGGTTGCCGTCACGCCATAGAAAGTCCCAGCGATTTCGAGGAGTGGACTGGATGGTTCGACACCATCGGTGCCCTCGTTCTCTTCGCCGTTGAACGCATAGATGACTTTTACTTTGCCTTTTGAAGTCATCGAGAACACGGTGCCGCAGCCGGCGCCATCGCCCGAACCGCAATTTGCGTTGCCGCCGAATTCGGTGACTCCATAGAACGCCTTTTTGTAAAGCGTCATCCCGGCTGACGGCATCAGGCCGTCATCGCCCTTGGCTCCGAACACATGCAGCAGTTCGAAGGTTCCTGCCGGCGACACTGAAAACGCCGTGCCGCAACCCGACGAACAGCCAAGCGCGGATTTTCCGCCCTCCAGCGCGACGCCGTAGAACAGCCCGCCGGACACGACAAAGTCGCCGTCGGACTGTGCGCCGTCTGGCGCGATGCCGCCCGATCCCGACGGAAAGGTGAAGATGGGCGCTTCCGTCACGCCGCTCGCGTTGGCGCGATCCCCACGACGCATACCAACGCCGCTGTCGATGCGACGAACTTAATTCACCGAAGTTAAACCGCATGCGGACGCCGATCTTTCGCTGGCGAGAGAAAAGTATCGTCAAAAAAGTACAGGGCATCGTGCAATTGCATCTATCGGGCTTGGCCCGGCGCCGCCGATTGTAGTGGCTTTTTCGAGCGAGAGGCCGCCTGCGCGGCTTAATTGGGCGCACAAAACAGTAATTGTCGTATTTCGCCTCTTCAGGGCTTGAAATTTCACCTTTCATATGTAAGTTATTTCTTACACGTGTCTGATGGAGCTATTTATTGGCCTTGACAGGAGATCAGCTGCTTGCCGCGTTGTCGGCGCTTGCCAATCCGCACCGCCTGCGGATCGTGGCGGCGCTGACAAAGGACGGGCGCAATTATGTCAGCCAGCTTGCCCGCGATGTCGGCATCAGCAGGCCGCTGCTCCATCTCCATCTACAAAAGCTCGAAGAAGCGGGCCTCGTCACCTCCAAACTGGAGCTTTCGGGCGACGGCAAGGCGCTGAAATATTTCGAAGTCGCGACGTTCGATTTCGAGCTGACGCCCATCGCGATAGCGCAGGCAGCCAGATCCCTCACATCCAAATCCGATTCATAGGAGACCGTC
>JBBCHP010000029.1:0-32995 GCA_037201525.1 Rhizomicrobium sp.
ATGTTCGACGGCGAGATTGTGCCGTTCGAATTCGCGGGTGTTCAGAGCGGTAACACGACCAAGGGCCATCGCTTCCTGTCGAGCGGCACGATCGAAGTCCGCCACTACGACGATTACGTGGAGAAGCTGCGCAAGGCACACGTCATCCTTGATGCCGAGGAGCGCAAGGCGATCATCTTCGAGGCGGTGAAATCCGCCGCGTTCGTGCACGGGCTTGAAGTGATCCCGGACGAGGGGCTTTTGGACGAAGTCGCGGGCCTCGCCGAATGGCCGGTGGTGCTGATCGGCGCGATCCAGGACGAGTTCATGGATGTGCCGCCGGAGATTTTGCAAACCTCCATGCGCACGCATCAGAAGTATTTTTCGCTACGCGATCCCAAGACGGGAAAGATGGCGAACCGCTTTGCGCTGGTCGCCAACATGATCGCCGACGACGCTGGCCGCGAAATCGTCGCCGGCAACGAACGCGTCCTGCGCGCGCGCCTGTCCGACGCCAAGTTTTTTCTGGGACCAGGACCGCAAACGCACCGTCGAAAGCCGCGTGGACGATCTCAAAAACATTGTCTTCCACGCCAAGCTCGGCACGCAATATGAGCGTGTCGAACGCATTGTCGCGCTGGCGGGCGAGATCGCAGCGAAAATTGGCGCCGATGTCGAAAAGGCCAAACGCGCCGCGCTGCTTTGCAAAGCAGATCTGACTACAGGTGTCGTTGGCGAGTTTCCGGAACTGCAAGGCGTCATGGGCCGCTACTACGCTCTCCACGACGGCGAAGATACTGAGATCGCGGAAGCGATACGCGATCACTACAAACCGGTTGGTGCCAACGATGGAGTACCAACGAGTGGCGTGTCTATCGCTGTGGCGTTGGCCGACAAAATAGATCAGCTTGTAAGCTTTTTCGCCGTCGACATAAGGCCAACAGGATCAAGTGATTCCTACGCGCTCCGGCGAGCTGCTCTCGGAAGCATCGCGATCGTGTTGGACAACGGTTTGCGTATTTCACTTCGGATGGCTTGCGATGTGGCGTCTAGTGGTGTTCTAAATTTTTTGGTGCATGGAAAGCCTCCACCCGAGCGAAATCCAAATCCAAGCGCTGAACCGCCAAAAGGCATTAATTTCGTTGATTACATCAAGGTTTTGCCGTTCTTTGCCGACCGTCTCGAAGTTGCCCTTCGCGAAAAGGGGCACGCGGCACGATTTGATCGATGCGGTTTTCTCGCTTGGTAATGAAGACGATCTGGTGCGTCTGGTCGCGCGGGTTGAGGCGTTGCAGTCCTTCCTGAAGACGGACGAGGGCGCGAACTTGCTCGCGGGTTACAAGCGTGCGGTGAATATCCTCAAGGCCGAGGAGAAGAAGGACAAGACGACGTTCGACGGCGAACCGGATGCAAGCCTGCTCGCGCTGCCGGAGGAGAAGGCGCTGGGCGAGGCGTTATCATCGGCCTCGAAATCCATCGCCGACGATGTCGTTGCCGAGAAGTTCGTCGAGGCGATGGGCGTGATGGCGAAGCTGCGCGGTCCCGTCGATGCCTTTTTCGACAAGGTGAAGGTCAACGACGACGATCCGAAAATCCGCGAGAACCGGCTGAAGCTGCTCGCCCGCCTGCGCGCGACGCTGCATCAGGTCGCCGATTTTTCGAAAATCGAGGGTTAGCTTCACAATTTCGTCATGGCCGGGCTTGACCCGGCCATCCAACTTTTGTGGCTCGCTATCGCTCGCGCTGGATGGCGCCGCCACGCTGTCGCTAGCGGCTAAGGGCGGCCATGACGAAAGAGGATCGCTTAAGCCCCGTCCTTCTCCGTGGTCGGGTCGATCATCTTGCGGATTTCGGTGATCTTGGTCGCGGGGAAGCCGCTTAGCTCGGCATGTTTCTTGATCATGTCCTCGTCCTTGGCGAGATAGACGCAGAACGTCTTGTCCCCCCCCCGGCGACATAGCTTTCCTGCCACTGGATGTCAGGGCCGAGTTCTTTCAGAACCTTGTTCGATTGCGCGGCGGCGCCTTTGAGCTGTTCGCGCTCGAATGAGCCGATGGCGGGAATATCGCGTTCGATCATGAATTTTCGTAACATGGCGTTCTCCAAATGAATGCGGCGCTAGAGTGCCAGCATGGGCCAGAAAAACAAACCCCACATCGCGATCACCACGAAATTGCTGAGCGTGAAGGGGATCAGGCGATGATTGACATTGTTATATGTCACCTGAATGAGGGTGTGAACGGTCCGCAGCGCGACATAACTCCATGCCAGGTAAAGAAACGTACGGTCCACGCGCGCGGAGACGGACAGCATCAAGCAGATGACAGAACAGCAGCGGCATTTCCAGCAGATTCATGTAGGCGCGGTTTGGGATCGAGACGTCGCTTGGCACGTTCGCGGATTCTCCGAGCCTGAAATCTTCCGGCACGATCCGGCCCGCAAAGCCCGCGCGGAAACGCCGGATCGGGATCAGCGTCAGAACCAGGAATGTAAGCAGCGCCAGTGCGCCCATGGGAAAGAATATCTGCTCCTGCGGCATCGTCGTTTCCTCTCCGCATGCACCCAAATCCTAGCCGGATTCGTTTTGCCGTGCGCGCCTTGCCATGACACATTGGCGGCAGAGAACACCGGATTTCCACATGACCAAATGGGTTTACAGTTTCGGCAACGGCCAAAGCGGAGGGCGATGCCTCCATGAAGAACCTGCTCGGCGGCAAGGGCGCGAACCTTGCCGAGATGAGCAATCTGGGCCTTCCCGTGCCGCCGGGGTTCACAATCACGACCGAAGTCTGCACCTCTGTGAATGCGCATGACGGCGCATATCCCGAAGACCTGAAGCAGGGCCGTCGCGGCGGCGGTAGCGGAAGTGGGAACGCTCGCGAACGGCACATTCGGCGATCGGGCACGGCCGCTGCTGGTTTCCGTGCGCTCGGGTGCTCGCGCGTCCATGCCGGGCATGATGGACACGGTGCTGAACCTCGGCCTCAATGCGGCGACGACCGAAGGCCTTGCGAAGCTTACTGGCGACGCGCGGTTCGCATATGATTCCTATCGCCGCTTCATCCAGATGTATTCCAACGTCGTGCTCGGCGTGGAGCATGCGCTGTTCGAAGAAATTCTCGACACGCAGAAAGAGGACAAGGGTGTCGAACTCGACACCGATCTCGATGCCGACGATTTGAAGCGCATTGCCGCGCTCTATCAGGCGGCGGTGCAGAAAGAACTCGGCAAGCCGTTTCCCGAAGACGTGCAGGAACAGCTCTGGGGTGCGATAGGCGCAGTGTTCGGCTCGTGGCAATCGGCGCGCGCGAAAACCTATCGCCGCCTGCACGACATCCCCGAAGACTGGGGCACAGCCGTGAACGTTCAAGCGATGGTGTTCGGCAATCGCGGCACAACGTCGGCCACCGGCGTGGCCTTCACGCGCGACCCGGCGACGGGTGAACACCTTCTCTATGGCGAGTTCCTGATCAATGCGCAGGGCGAGGATGTCGTCGCCGGTATTCGCACGCCCGCAGCCGATCTCCAAAATCGTGCGTGAGCGTCAGGGCGGTAAGAAACCGTCTATGGAAGAGGCGATGCCGGAGACTTACGCCGAATTGAAGGCCATCGGCGCGAAGCTCGAAGCGCATTATCGCGACATGCAGGACGTCGAGTTCACGGTGCAGGAAGGCAAGCTCTTCATGCTTCAGACCCGCGCTGGCAAGCGCACCGCCGAGGCCGCGCTCAAGGCCGCCGTCGACATGGTGGGCGAGGGACTGATCGACAAGGACGAGGCGGTCGGCCGTGTAGAACCCATGGCGCTCGACCAGTTGCTGCACCCGACGCTCGATCCCAACGCGCCCAAGGAGCAGATTGCTTCGGGCCTTGGCGCCTCACCGGGCGCGGCCACGGGCGAGGTCGCGTTCACGGCTGATGAAGCGGAGAAGCTCGCAGGCGACGGGCATGAGGTGATCCTGGTCCGCACCGAAACGAGCCCGGAGGACATCCACGGCATGCATGCTGCGCGCGGCATTCTCACGGCGCGCGGTGGCATGACGAGCCATGCGGCGGTGGTGGCGCGCGGCATGGGGCGGCCCTGCGTCTCCGGCGCCGGCATGATCAAGATCGACGCGCAGAAAGGCGTGATGACCTGCGGCAACGCCACGATCACGCGCGGTGATATCATCACCATCGATGGCACCAGCGGTCTGGTCTTCAAAGGCACGGTTGCGATGCGCCAGCCGGAAATGACGGGCGACTTCGCGACATTGATGGGCTGGGCGGATTCGATCCGTACACTGAAGATTCGCACCAACGCCGACACGCCGGCCGATGCGGCGGCAGCGCGGCGCTTCGGCGCGGAAGGCATCGGGCTGTGCCGCACCGAGCATATGTTCTTCGAGCCCGACCGCATTCTCGCGGTACGCCAGATGATTTTGGCGGATGTGAAGAAAGACCGCGATATCGCGCTCGCAAAACTTCTTCCGATGCAGCGCAGCGATTTCGAGAAGATCTTCGCGGCAATGGAAGGACTTCCCGTCACGATCCGCCTGCTCGATCCGCCGCTGCACGAATTTTTGCCGCACAAGGACGAAGAGATTGCAGAGGTCGCGCGTGCCGCGGGATCGACGCCGGGGAAATTGCGCGCGCGTCTGATCGCGTTGCACGAATCCAATCCGATGCTCGGTCATCGTGGTTGCCGGCTCGGCATCACCTATCCCGAAATCTATGAGATGCAGGCGCGCGCCATTCTGGAAGCGGCGCTGAATGCCGAAGAGGCGGGCGGCAAGCCGATTGCGCTGGAGATCATGATCCCGCTGGTCGGCTTCAAGACCGAGTTCGACATGCTGCGCGACCGGATCGCAGGCGTCGCCAGAGCGTTGGAGGCGGAGCGCGGGGAAAACCCCGAAATATCTGATCGGGACGATGATCGAACTGCCGCGCGCGGCGTTGCGCGCTGGGGGAGATTGCGCAATCGGCGGAGTTCTTCTCCTTCGGAACCAACGATCTGACGCAAACCACGCTCGGCGTCAGCCGCGACGATGCCGGCACGTTCCTGAGCGAGTATCTGACGAAGGGTCTGATCGCACGCGATCCGTTCGTGTCGATCGATGTCGATGGCGTTGGTGAGCTTGTACGCATTGCTGCCGAGCGTGGCCGCGCAACACGAAAAAATATCAAGCTCGGCATCTGCGGCGAGCATGGCGGCGACCCGGATTCGATCCGCTTCTGTCACGAAGTCGGACTCGATTACGTGTCGTGTTCACCCTTCCGCGTGCCGATTGCGCGACTCGCTGCCGCACAAGCAGCGTTAATAAATGTAGGCGAAAAAACCTAAGATCATTTCATTCGTATACGGACGATGCAGGAAAAAGCTGGATTTTTCGGCGTCAAATGACGCGGTGTCACTATTAATGCGATTTTTATTTGACGGCTCTAAAATTCGCTGGCAGAACGCAGGCCTCTTTCAACGAGGGGCCTGACCATTCGGAACAACGACGTATCTTGAACACCATACAAAATTCTTGAACGCCAAACGAAATCCGAAACGAGTCTATTGCCGATGACTAAAAAAACAGCTGACGTACTTTTGCGCTCCGATCGCGTGCTCGTCGTTGCCCTTGCCGTCGTTCTTGCGGCCGCGAGCGCGGCTGTCGGTGCCGCCGCGAACAATCATCCGGGTACGGAGCAAGCGACTGCGGTCGGCGTTTTGCCTGCCGCTCCTCGCCCTGCGACCACTCCGGCCGGCGCTGCCCCGGTGCAGTCTGTCACGCCGGAATCGGCACCGGGGCTGCGTGGCGCGGCTGATGTCGCCGCCGTGCAGCCTGCATCGGTAGAGCCCAGCATCGCGGCCACCGTCACCAAAACGGCGACGTCAACCGACATGGCGATGGCGCAGCTTCTAGCCGAGCACCGCTGTTTGTCCGAGGTCATGTATTACGAGGCGCGCGGCGAAGGCGTCGAAGGTCAGATGGCCGTCGCCGAGGTCATCTTCCATCGCCTGCGGCACGGCAATTTCGGCCACTCGATCTGTGGCGTGGTTTATCAGGGTGCTGAAACATCCTCCTGCCAATTCTCCTTCGCGTGCCATGGCGAATTGGCCCAGCGGAAATCGCCTGCCGCATGGCGCACGACGGAAATCCTGGCGGCCCGCATTCTGGCCGGACAGGTGGCGCTCCAGGACGTGACTGGGGGCGCGACCTATTTCCATGCGGCATCGGTTTCGCCGGGCTGGGGTGACAATATGGAACGCACGGCGCAGATCGGAAACCACATCTTCTACAAGCGGACTCGTTCTCGCGATCTGTAGTGGCCTTCACGGATCGCGAACGATCCCACCGGTCAGGGCTTTTATCCGCTTGCGCATGTATTCTGGCGCGAAACCTTTGATGCGGTCGATCCACGCGATCTCCGGCGGCACGTACCAGTGGAGCTTGTCGCTGCCATAGGCGGCGAACACGGCCTCCGCCACGGCGCGCGGCGGCATCAGACGGAACGGTCCCTTCTTCGGCGCATTGGCGAGGAGGCTTTCGGCTTCGTCCGGCGAGCGGCCATCGGTGCGGTTGGGCGTGTTGCGCAGGATCGCGGTTGTCGATCAGGCCGGGCAGCGTATCGGCCACGCGAATGCCGTGCCGCGCGAACTCGACCGACAAGGCTTCCGTCAGCCCCTTCACCGCATGCTTGGTCGCGGAATAAACCGCCAGCCGCGGCATGCCGTAGGTCGCCGACGAAGACGATGTGGTGAAGCAGAGCGAATTCTTCGTCGCTTTCAGCAACGGCAACGCGAGATAGATGCCGATAAGAACTCCGACGAAATTTATCTGCACGACGCGCAGCGCCGCTTCATAGGGAATGTCCTCGAAAAAACCGCTCTCGCCGATACCGGCGTTGTTGTAGAGAATGTCCATCGTGCCGCCGGTTTCCGCGCCGAACGCGGCGATGGCCTCGCCGAAATTCTCTTTCTTGGTGACGTCGAGAATTCCGGTGATGCAGTTGTCGCCGCCGATCTCCTGCGTCAGCGTCGCAAGACCGTCGGCATTGACATCGAACGCGCCGACGAACCAGCCTTTCTCCGCGAACAGTGTGGCCGTCGCGCGCCCGATGCCGCTGGCGGCACCGGTGATGAAGATCGATTTGCGTCCCCGCGCCTTTCCGGCCATCAGAAATTCACCCTGCGCGAGATCGTGCCATCGACCAGCATGTTTATGCCGGTCGTATAGGAGGACGCGGGGCTCGCGAGGAACACGGTGGCGTTGGCAACCTCCTGCGGCGTGGCGCAACGGCCGGTGGGATTGCGCGCAATCGATTGTTTGAAATAGTCGGGAAATTCCTTTTCGACCATGTGCCAGGCCCCGCCTTCGAAATAGACCATGCCCGGCGAGACGACGTTGGTGCGGAGTTTCTGTTTGGCGTAATGGCGCGCGAGACCTTTGGCATAGTGGATCAGCCCTGCTTTGATGGCGCCGGTAGGAATTGGGTTCGTCGCTTTCGGCCGCGGCCACCGATGCGATGATCGTGAAAGACGCATCGCCGTTCTTGTCCGCCGCTTTCTCCAGAAAGGGCCGCGCGGCATCGAACGCGTTCACGGCGCCCAGCACATCGAGCCTGAAGTTGGACTCCCACGCCGCGGGGCCCGGCCCCTGCGCCATCGCGCCGGCGTTGGAGACGAGGGCGTCGATGCCGCCCAGTTCTTCGCCCGCTTTGACGATCCATTCCTTCAGCGCGTTGCCGTCGGTGATGTCGACCGGCGCGCCGGTTGCCTTTACGCCTTTTGCTTTGAGCGCTGAGACGGCATCTTTGACCTGGTCTTCGTTTCGCGCGCAGATCGCAACATTGGCGCCTTCGTTCGCGAAGGTTTCCGCGATCGCGCGCCCGATGCCGCGCGTGCCGCCAAGCACGACGGCGTTCTTGCCTTTGAGATGAAGGTCCATGTGTATTCCCCGGATTGTCCGCGAGCAGTCTAGGGGCGGCTAGAAGTCCAGCGCAACGTCGAGGTTGGGCGCGCTGTGCGTGATAGCGCCGGAGGAGATGTAGTCCACGCCGGTCTCGGCGATGGCGCGCACCGTGGCGAGTGTCACATTGCCGGACGCTTCCAGGACGGCACGGCCGTTCGTTGTCGCAACGGCACGTTTGAGATCGTCGATGCTCATATTGTCGAGCAGGATGGTATCGACACCGAGGCTTAGCGCTTCTTCGAGCTGGGCAAGCGAGTCCACTTCGAGTTCGATCTTTGCCATGTGGCCCAGCCCGGCGCGCACGCGCTCAATGGCGGGTGCGATGCCGCCCGCGGCCACGAGATGATTGTCCTTGATCAGCACCGCGTCGTCGAGGCCGAAGCGGTGATTGAACCCGCCGCCGCAACGCACGGCATATTTCTCCAGCAGGCGAAGGCCCGGCGTGGTCTTGCGCGTCTCGACGATGCGCGCGTTTGTGCCCGCCACCGCGTCGACCAGCGCGCGCGTTGCGGTCGCCACGCCGGAGAGGTGGCCCGCGAAATTCAACGCAACCCGTTCGGCGGTAAGGATGCTGCGCGCCGAACCTTCGATCACCGCAAGCCGTGCACCGGCCTCGGCTTTGGAGCCATCGGGCACTTCCACCGTCACACGCAGCGCTGGATCGACAAGATCGAACGCACATTCTGCCGCAACCAATCCGGCGACGACGCCGGGCTTACGCGCGACCAGCGCGGCAAGCAGACGGCGTTCGGCCGGAACGGTCAGTTCGCTGGTGACATCTCCCGCGCGTCCGAGATCTTCTTCCAGCGCATGCCGCACGATGGGCTCGATCAGCAATCGATGCGGTGGCCGTGTAAAAGGCAACGCGGCTGTCATAACCGACAGGCGGCTTTCGCTGCGGCGTCGAAATTGTTGGATGTCGCAATCCGCTCCGCATCTGCGAGCGTCATCATTGTGCGCGCGCCGACCGGATCCGTCTGTGGATAATCGGTGCGACAGTGACCGCCGCGGCTTTCGTGACGCGTGAGTGCGGCTGCCGTGACAAGCCTTGCCGCAGCCGTCATGTTCAACAGCGCCGGTTCATGTCCACCGGCGCGTTCGACCTGTCCGATCACGGACAGGGCGTCGCGCAATCCCGTTTCTTTGCGCTCCAATCCCACAAGCCGCGTCATCGCATCGCGCAGCACATGCGGCGGTGCGGGCGCTGCGAAGCGTTTGGGTGCAGGCGGCGTGCCGCGCGCGATGCCTTGCGCGATGTTTGCGCGGATGTCGTCGGCGGCGCGAGCACCGAACACGAGGCCTTCGAGCAGCGAGTTGGAGGCGAGGCGATTGGCGCCGTGCAATCCGGTCGCCGCGCATTCGCCTACCGTCCACAATCCTTCGAGAGACGAACGGCCATGCGCGTCGCTGGCGATGCCGCCCATGTGATAGTGGGCGGCGGGCGCAACCGGGATCGGCTGTGTCACCGGGTCGATGCCCGCGCTCTTGCACGCGGCATAGACGGTGGGGAAGTGATGTGGGAATTCCGCGCCGATGGCCTCGCGGCAATCGAGATAGACCTTGTGGCCGCCCGCAATCTCGCGGTGGATCGCGCGCGCCACGATATCGCGCGGCGCAAGCTCGGCGTCTTTATGCACCGCCGGCATGAAGCGCAGTCCGCATTCATCAACCAGAATTGCGCCTTCGCCGCGCAGCGCTTCGGTCGCGAGCGGTGCGGGATCGCGGCCAATGGCGATGGCGGTCGGATGAAATTGGACGAATTCGGGATCGGCGATGATCGCGCCGGCGCGTGCCGCCATCCCAAGACCTTCGCCGCGCGACTCCAGCGGATTGGTCGTCACGGCATAGAGCGCGCCGAGGCCGCCGGTCGCGAAGATCACCGTGCGCGAGCGGAACAGAACCAGGCGCGCGCCGTTGCCGACGCCTGTGCGTGCGAAGATGCCGGTGACGCGTCCGTCTTCCATCGCGAGTTCAACGGCATGGAAGCCTTCGAGAACATCGATCGACGGAGTCGTCAGAGCGCGTTCGGCAAGCGTGCGCATGATTTCCGCGCCGGCGCGGTCGCCGGTGATGTGGACGATGCGCGCCGCCGAATGGGCAGCTTCGCGTCCGACAGCCAGCGATCCATCCGTGTTGCGGTCGAACGGCACGCCGAGCTGCACGAGGTCTTCGATGCGCTCCGGCGCTTCGCGCGCGACCAGCGACACGATTTCCGGATCGCAGATGCCGGCGCCCGCCACCATCGTGTCGGCGGCATGCGATTGCCTTGTGTCGCCTTCGCCGACGGAAGCCGCGATGCCGCCCTGCGCCCACGCGCTCGATCCCGACATGCCGGGACGCGTTCCGGCGAGGACCGTGGCAGGATAGGGCGCAAGCTTCAGTGCGGTGAACAGGCCTGCAATGCCCGCGCCGAGGATCAGCGCGCCTTTGCATTCGATGATGTTGTCGATCTGTCTCACGCCGCGGCCTTCAACGTCTTGCCGACGGCGAGCATGCGCTCCACCGCGGCGCGGGGCGCGCACGGCAACTGCCGGATCGACCAGCACTTCGGTCGTCATCGTCTCCAGCGCGTGCAGGATTTTCGGCAGGGTGATGCGCTTCATGTGCGGGCCACAGATTGCAGGGCCGCACGAATTCGACATCCGGATATTCGACGGCGACGTTGTCGCTCATCGAACATTCGGTGACCATCACGACCTTTTTGGGCCGCTTGTCGCCGACATAGTTGATCATGGCGGCGGTCGATCCTGCGAAATCGGATTCGGCCACGACTTCCGGCGGGCATTCGGGATGGCTGAGCACAATCACGCCGGGATTGGCCTCGCGATACGAACGAATGTCGGCGGCGGTGAAGCGCTCATGCACCTCGCACGCGCCTTCCCAGGTGATGACCTTCACGCCGGTCTGGTTGGCGACATTCTGCGCGAGATATTTGTCCGGGATCATGATGACGGTATCGACGCCGAATTCGCGCGCGATCTCCTCGACCACATCCTTCGCATTGGACGAGGTGCAGCACACATCGCTTTCGGCCTTCACCTCGGCGGAGGTGTTCACATAGGTCACGACCGGAAGGCCGGGATATTTCTGCTTGAGCAGGCGCACGTCTGCGCCGGTGATCGAGGCCGCGAGCGAGCAGCCCGCGCGCATGTCCGGGATCAGCACGGTCTTTTCCGGCGACAGGATTTTCGACGTCTCCGCCATGAAATGCACGCCGGCCTGGACGATCACCTTGGCGTCGGTCTTTGCGCCCTCGCGCGCCAGCGCCAGGCTGTCGCCCACGAAATCCGCGACGCAGTGAAAAATTTCCGGCGTCATGTAGTTGTGGGCGAGGACGACGGCGTTGCGCTCTTTCTTCAGGCGATTGATCGCCTCGACATAGGGCGCAAACGTCGGCCATTCGATCTCCGGCACGACGGATGCCACGCGCGCATAAAGCGGAGCGGTCGCCGCCGCGATCTTGGGCGTGTAGTTCAAGACTTCCATCGGAATGTCCTTTCCACCGGAGAAATATACTCTGTTTGAGTATATATATGGGGCAAAAAGGACCGGCCTTCAAGGCCGGGTACCAACGTCCTTATGCTACCGATGAGCATAATTCCGTCAAGCGAGAAAAGTGCTCGTTAGAAAATTGCTTTTCCTGCTAATTCTACGCAATCAGAACGCAGTTTTGGAGCCCGCTTCGAGACTATCCAACACCGCGCGCACGTGATCCAAGCCGCACACCGGGTGCGGGACGTTCGCTCAGGACTTCACGCCGGAAGCGGAACAGTTCTGCGGGGCGTCCGCGGGCGATGGGCGCAAACTTTCCCGTCCCCTCGACCAGCCCTTGCCCTTCCACCAGCCGGCGGAAGTTCTGCTTGTGAAGACGGATTCCCGAAATCGCTTCAACCGTCCGCTGCAATTCCAGAAGCGTGAAGGTGGGCGGCATCAATTCGAAAACGACCGGCCGGTATTTCATCTTGCCGCGCAACCGCGCGATCGCCGTCGCCAAGATGCGGCGATGGTCGAACGTCATGCCTGCGCCGAGCACCGCATCGTGCTTTGCAACGCGCCCGTCGCGAGCCGCTTCCTGCACCAAACCCGATTCATAAAGCAGTTCGTAGCGCTCCAGCACCTTTTCCTCGTCCCAGGCGGTGCCGTCATGACCGAAGCAGAGACGGGACACGCTCGCGCCGCAGATCCGCTGCCGCCTGATCGGGAGCGTCCTTCACGAACTGGCGTAGGGCAGGCGCGATTTTGTCCGCGATCACGACAGGTTTTTCGCCACGCCAATCTTCCCACGGAAAATAGCGATACCAGTCGCGCCAAAGCGTATCGGGCGCCTTGAGTTCCGCCGTGGCGCGCGTCAGCGCGAGATAGCCCACGCTGACGACGCGCGGCCCTTCGCCCGCCTTCACAAGGTGACGGCCACGATCCCCGAATGTGTAGAGCTGCTCCGCATAGCCGAGATCGAGATAGGTCTGTTCGCGCACCCAAGTGCGAAGGCCGCCTTCGAGCGTGCGATGATGCAAAGGCTCGAACGGACCGAACGGCAACGCATCGTCTTTGTCGCCCGCATGATGAACCACCAGCGCGGACGGCCTTTCGTCCAGAACCGACACGATGGCGGCCGAAAGCCCGATGCTGACGACATGCTGCGCCGTGCCGGTCATGCCCGCACGACCGGCATCTCGACCGGTACACCTTCCGTGACAAGCGTGCCCCCCTCCGATGGACGCTATGGCATGCACCATCGCGCCGTTTCGGCCCAAAGCTTCGTCGCGAACTTCACCAGCAGCTTGTTGGGTTGAGCGTGGGGAGCCCGCATCCTCAAGGTTCGCGCGATGTCGAGTTCATGTCCCGGACCGGCGCGGTCGCAGAGAAGCGTGTAGGCCGCAGCGGTCGAGCGGCTGATCCCCGCCCAGCAATGCACGATCATCGGCGCGGAGGCGTTCCACTCACGGCCGAAGTCGATCAGCCGTTCAATATGCACGGACGAAGGAGATTCCGGCATGCCTTCGTCGGCGATATCGTGCATCGCAAGACGAAGGTGACGGTCTGCCGCAAAGTCCCTGGGCGTCTCGATCATGTAGCCGCTCGAAAGCAGCGACACGATGTGCGACGGACCGTGCTGCGCCATCGCATCGGGCAGGGCGGCAAGCGACGTGATCAAGATCTTGGGCATGGCCCCGCCTTGCTAACGCAGCATTGCGGCGGGGGAAAGACGGTTCAGACGGTGAGGCGCCGAAATCGTTCCAGAAAACAGCGCCTGCGCGTCGCCCGCGGCGAGCGGGGTGAGGCGCGGCGTGCGAAGCGGCTTTGGCGGCGTGCCGAAATAGCGGTTGGCTTCTTCCGCCGTGAATCCGGCCAGTTGGGTCGCCTCAAAGTAAGCCGACGCGATGTCGGCCTGCTTAAGGAGTGCGATGAGATCGGCGGGCGCTTTGGCCGGAAGCCGAAAGCGCAGATGAATGGCGGTGAGCAGCCGCAACTCGAAATCCTTGTAGTCGATGCCTACCGCCGCCTTGAACGGGCTAATGAGATCGCCGATCACATATTCGGGCGCATCGTGGAGCAGCGCCATCAGCCGGGCCTCGCGCGCGATGCGCGGCGCGAGTTCGGCGGTCAGCCGTTCCACCCAAAACGCAGTGCTGCGCGACCGAGAATGCGTGCGCGCCCTTGGTCTGCCCGTTCCAGCGTGCGACGCGCGCCAGCCCGTGTGCGATGTCCTCGATTTCGACATCGAGTGGCGAGGGGTCGAGAAGATCCAGCCGCCGGCCGCTCAACATGCGTTGCCAAGCGCGCGCCGGCTGTCTTTTGCTCATTCTATCCAATCCCTAAGACGGGTTTTAGGTCTTTATTAAACATGCTTCTCCATCCAGCGTTAATGGCCGTTTGTCATTCTGCCTGCGATTTCAAATATGGGTTCTTGAAGCGTGGCGGTCGATCGTTCTGTGCGCAGCCTGAGCGGCCTCGGGTCGGCATCCTCCAGCCGAGTCCTCAATCTTGCGGCGATCGCGGTGGCACAGGCCGACAATCCGGCGCATTCGGCTGCTCCCTTCTTCGAATCGCAGATCATGAACGGCGCGATCATTCTCAAGCATCGTCTGCGTGCGGATGAATCGTATCTTTTCGCCGAGAACCGCGCGGTCGCGACGAAGATCATTATCCCCTTCGAGAAATCCGATCTGAAAGTCGGCGGACGCTCCTTTTTCGTCGGGCAGCGCGGGTATCTGGATTCGCTGCGCGATATCGGCAATTACGGCTCCGGGTCTGACGTTGAAGCGCGACACCGATGTGCTGAACCTGCTCGACAACATCCCTTCGCTGGACCCGTTTCTGCTGCGCGAATTCCTGCGTACACACGACGTCATTCCCGACACCTGCTATTTCGAGATATCTTCCGCGGATCAGGGGCGGATGTTCGCCCATGCTTCGACAGAGGTGAAACGTCTCACCAACATGGCCATCGGCTCGTCCGGTCCCGGCCGCCTTGCTTCGACGGCGAAGATCATTTCCGCGTTGCTCTCCAGCGAGGTCGGCGAAAAGCTCGAGCCGTTCCGCGCAACGTTGCGTCTCGAGATCGACGAATTTCGCGAGGGAATCTTCAGCTGGCGTGGATTCCTGTATTACAAATGGTGCATGGCGGAATTGCGCCCGCAGATCATGAAGGTCATGCGCGATCTGTCGGGAATCCGCGTCATTGGCAAGGCGGACGCCGAGCAGCTTCGCTTTCTGAACATTACGAAGCGCGCCGTGATGATCGCCGTGAAAAAGCACACGGACGAGATCAACCGCGTGCTGGATATTTACGACTCCGCCTACACCGCCTTGATCGAGCGCGAAGACCCCAAAACGTTCCGCGATTTCCTGCTGAGTGCTCCGCCCTTGTTCCTTGAAATGGGCGAGAAGATGGGCGCGATCTCGCACATCACGAGCTTCTGGCAATACCGCTTTCCCGCCATCGCTCCAAAAACTGCAGATGTGGAAGAACTGGTGGCGATGTTCCGCGATTTCTCCAGCAGCGTTGGCATGCGGACCGACGAGCACGTATTGCATTAGGAACAGGGGATATGAGCGCCGCGCCAGCAAAAGCCGAGTATCGAGGCTCCGTCGAGCAGCGGAAATACGAGCGTACGCGCACGGCGCTGACCGGCAAGATGTTCGTGCCGGCCGAAGAACGTACGATCGAATGCGGCGTTGTCGATATTTCCGCGGGCGGCGCGGGCGTGACGTGCGCGGAGATGCCGCCGCTCGAAACCTATGTGGTGCTCTACGTCGATGACTATGGGCGGTTTGAATCGGTGGTTACGCGTGTCGTGGGGGATGTGCTGGGGCTACGCTTTGTCTGCAATGACGCCAAACGGGCGCGGCTGGTCGAAAAGCTGACCAATCCGGTGCGGCCAGTCGCGGGGAGACGGTGCTTCCCTTCGCCGCTCGAAGCGCCTCAAGGCATCGCCGATCTCGTCGTTCATGCGCGGCACAGGCGAGCGCGGGACGTGCGAGGTGATCGATATCTCCCTGTCCGGCGCGTCATTGAAAACAGAGACTCAACCGTCAATCGGCGAGATGATTCTGATCGGTCACATGGCGGCGCGCGTCATCCGCCACCATGAGCAGGGGATCGCCATCGTTTTCGCAACGACGCCTGAATCCTGATCTACGTCGGCTCCAGGTGATCGTAGGCTGGTGCCAGCGTTCGCCCGAAGAATACTTTCACGAACACGAGTGCGACGCCGGCGGGCAGCGATTGTGGCGACATGGATCAGCCAGAATTGTACCGTTGGCACCTGATCGAGCAGCGCACCGATACGGCCTGTGACCGTGTTGCCGATCAGAAGATGCAGGTAGTAAACCGCAATCATGACGCCGCCCAAGCCTTTCGGCGCTGCGCGCGAATAGAGCGCGAGGCCGACCGGGAACACGTTCGAGAAACCGAGATCGTTGATGATGTGGAAGGGGAGCGCCCACGCGAGCGGTACCCGGTGTCCGCCTGCTGAGATCGCGGCCAGTGTCAGCGGCGCGAGCGCACTGATGAAAGTGCCGATGGCGATTTTGGTGATCTCGTCGGGCTCTTTCCAATGCCGTCCCCCACCAACGCCAGAACGCAATGACGCCGATCATGAGGATCGTGCTCACCACCGCATCGACCGACAGCATCATGCCGATCGGCATATCGAAGCCGAGGACGTGCATGTCGTAATATTTTTCGCTCCAGATCAGATAGCCCGCGAAGATCTGCTGGTTGCCGACGGCGGAGCACGCCAAAAAGCGGCAGCAGCACGATCAGGATGGCAATGACCTGCCAGTCTCTGCGTTGAAGCTTTTGGCCGTTCCTCGTGGCCGGCGACAACGCGAACAGCTTCCGGCGGATAGTTCTTGCGGCCGGAGAGATAGGTGATCAGGCCGAATATCATCGCGATGCCCGCCGCACCGAAGCCGAGCCGCCAGTCGACCTTCTCGCCGAGTGAGCTGCACACGAAGGGGGCCACGATCACCGCGATCTGAATGCCGAGAAAGTAAATCTGGAATCCGTCCGCGCGGCGCGGATCGTCCTGTGTGTAGAGATCGCCGACCTGACTCGCGATGTTGCCTTTGAAGCAGCCCACGCCGACGAGCAGGCAGGAGATGGCGATGAGGAATGTCTCGTCCGTCATCATGAAGAACTGGCCCGCCGCCATCAGCGATGCGCCGAGAATGACGGTGCGCGTGCGGCCCAGCACGCGGTCGGCGAGAAGACCGCCGAGGATCGGGCGTGCCGTACACCCATGCCGCATAGAACGACGTGATCGCGATGGCGAGCGTTTCGGTCGAGTTCGCGCCGTAGATCGTTTCCATCGCGCGGCGGAACGGCGCGATGCCCCAGACATGCTCGATGTGACCGGGCTGGAGCAGCCATTTGGAGAGATACAGCACCAACAGCGCCTGCATCCCGTAATAGGAAAAGCGCTCCCAGAACTCCGAGAAGCTCAACCAGCCGAGACCGGCGGGGTGGCCGCGCACGGCACAGATTATCAAAAAGAGAAATTTCTAAAGCGTTGCTCAACGGCGAAAAACGCAATCTGCTATTCGATGACAGAAAAGGCAGCCGGCGCCGACGCCACCGGCATGCAGACCCGCGCGGAGAAAAAAGGCAACAGCGCCTATGTGCTGAATGGCGAGAAATGGTTTTCGTCGGCCGCCAGCGCCGCCGATATCGCGCTGGTGATGGCCAAGACGAATCCGGATGCGGCCGCGCCATCAGCAATTTTCAACCTTCATCGTCGAGCTTCCCAATCCCGGTTACAACATCATCCGCGACATCAAGACGATGGCGGTGGAAGGTCCGCTCTCCCACATCATGGGCGGCGGCCACAGCGAGGTTGAGATCAAAGATCTGGAAGTGCCGGCCGAGAAATCTGCTGGGCGGCGAAGGCAACGGCTTTATCAGGGTCCAGCATCGTCTCGCTTATGGCCGGTTGCGTCACGGCATGCACAACATCGCGATGGCGCAGCGCGCGCTCGACCTCGCGGCAAAGCACGTCCACCAACCGTTCGACCTTCGGCAAAAATTGTCAGAACGTCAGGGCGTGCAGTTCATGCTCGCCGATTGCGCGAGCGAACTCTATATGGCGCGGCTGATGCTGCTGCACATCGCCTACAAAGCGGAGAACAAGCTCGATCTCCGGCAGGAAAACAGCATCGCCAAGGTGTTCCTCGCCCACATGGTGCATAAGGTGGTCGATACCGCGATCCAGCTCCACGGTGCGCTCGGCTATAGCAGGATACGCCGCTGGCGTCGTGGTATACCCATATCCGTTCGCAACGAACTGGTCGATGGGCCGGACGAAGTGCATCGCTGGACAGTCGGCCGCGAAGTGCATCGCTGGACAGTCGGCCGCAACGTCATCAAGGCGTACGAAAAGTTTGGTACGACGGCGAGCGCGGCGGGTGGCGACTTGATCTGAGCTATTGAGGCGTGACGATGCCGTCCATCTTCACGACCTCGAAGTTCGAGCCTTTGACCTGCGATAATTCGCCAACGAGGTGATCGTTGTTCCAGCCGTCATTGGGGGCACCTGAGATGTACCAGTTGCTTCCATTGTCGGCGACCATCATGCCGTAGGTCTTCAGCGCCTGAAGGATCGCCTTCGTTTCCGGGCTGAAGCTGGTCGGGATGGTGTAGCTCGCCTTCAGGCGCACACGCATTCCCATCGGCGGCAGATTCGGGTTCTGATCGTTTGATGCCCAATGGTTTGCCGGCGGCACATAGGCCTCGCGACTGTGCGCCACGGTGAAGCGCAGCGCGTGCGGGATTGTGCCGGTCGAGGCCTCGTCGTAGCGCGCAAGACCGGGGAAAATCGGCAGGCCCGCCGCATCGGCGCTGGTCCAACCCGGTTGCTGGGTCGGCCGCACATCGTCGGAATCGAGATGGAACAGGGCGCCGGCATCGCATTTCCATGCCATCTTCTTGAGCGGGAAGGCGCGATACATCTCGTACATCCGGTTGGTATCGCGATCGATGACGATGACGTGACGATCGCCGCCGAATTTCTTGCCGTTGACTTTGTAGCCTTCGATCGGCGCATCGGGCGGAACGGGGAAGGGGCCCTTGTCGCTCTCGTCCTTATAGGCTCCGAGCTTTATCTTCACATACTTCTGAGAATCCGGAACGACCACATAGGGGATGCCGATGATCGCGCCCTGATAGGTGCCGCTGCCGAAATCGGGATGCAGACCGGTGCTCACACCGATAGATGCAATCAGATTGTCGGAATTGGGATCGACATCCGATTGCGAAATATCCGTATTCCAGGCGTTGTCTGCGGGAAACGGAACGGCGCCATGAAGGTTGGCGTTTTGCCCCAGATCGGCGCCCGCCATAGAGCCATATTGCCAGGGCGGATGCGCTTTCTTATGCGCGGCAAAAACCGGTTGGACGAAGATGAACGAAAGGGCTGTAGTTAAAGCGAAAGCAGACTTCATAACGTCACTCCTCACGAAGCGCGCCCCTTCATACGATCATCACATTCACAATTGCCATACGCAAGGCAGCCCAGTCTTAAGAATAGGTTGCCCGCCTCGTTCGTATCCCCGATAATCGCCACGCAAATTCTCAAAGAAAACGATGAGCAAGAAAGTACGATCCGACGCGAAGTCCGCGCTTGATGACCTGTTGTTCGACGGCATGACGATCATGGCCGGGGGCTTCGGGCTTTGCGGCATTCCGGAAAACCTGATTTACGCGCTGCGTGATTCCGGCGTCAAGAATCTGACGGTGATTTCCAACAACGCCGGCGTAGACGATTTCGGCCTGGGCCTGCTGCTGCAGACGCGCCAGATCAAGAAGATGGTCAGTTCCTATGTCGGAGAGAACGACACGTTCGAGCGGCAATATCTCAACAAGGAACTGGAGCTTGAATTCAATCCGCAAGGAACGCTTGCGGAGCGCATTCGTGCCGGCGGTTCGGGAATTCCCGGCTTCTATACCAAGACAGGCGTTGGCACGCTGGTCGCCGAAGGCAAGGAACTCAAGGAGTTTGATGGTGAGATCTATGTGCTGGAGCGCGGTTTGCGCGCCGATCTGTCCATCGTCAAGGCGTGGAAAGGCGACGAAGAGGGCAATCTCATCTATCGAAAGACCGCGCGCAATTTCAATCCGATGATGGCGATGGCGGGTAAGGTCACAGTGGCCGAGGTTGAAGAGATCGTGCCCACCGGGGTCGCTCGATCCGGATCACATCCACACGCCCGGCATCTTCGTGAAACGCATCGTGCAGGGCGCGGTGTACGAGAAACGCATCGAAAAGCGCACCGTCAGGACGGCCTGACTCTGCTTCGCGGTTCTGATACCATGTCGTCAGACGGAGCTTCGACTATGCATGATCTGCTCAAGCGCATCCATTCCGACCCCAAAATCATGGTGGGCAAGCCTGTCGTCAAAGGCACGCGGATTACCGTCGAGCACATCATGAATGAACTGGCGCTCGGTCTGACATCCGTACAATTGGTGGAGATGTATCCCCGTCTCACGGAAGCAGACATTCGGGCCGCGTGCGCTTATGCATCGGCGCTGCTTTCCGGTGAGCGCGTAACGCCAATCGCCGCGGAATGAAGATATTGGCCGATGAAAATTGTGAGATCGCAATCGTTATGGGGTTGCGGGGCGCGTGGCCACGATGTCGTCGCCATTGCAGAATTGGCGCCCAGCGTCGATGACCCGAGCGTGTTCGCGATGGCGCAAGAGGGCGGCCGGTTATTGCTGACGAGCGATCAGGACTTCGGTGTAATCGCCGAGCACGCCATGTTGCGTCCGCCCGCTGTGGTCCTTATGCGGCTCGAGCGCGTTTCGCCTCTCAACCGCGTGCAGATTGTGCTGCGCGCTTTCGACGAAATCGACGAAGGAAGTTTCGATAGATTCATAGTTATAGAGCCTCATCAGATTCGCAGCCGACTATATGAGCCACGCAGCGAAGTTCTCGACCCGAGGTGAGCGTTGCCGAAATGCTTAGGATGAAAGTCATGGAGAACTGAGATGTCCTGGACGCGCGACGACATGGCCAAGGTGGCCGCCCGCGAGCTTCGCGATGGGTTCTACGTGAATCTCGGCATTGGTATCCCGACGCTGGTGGCGAACCATATCCCCGATGGGATGGACGTGACGCTGCAATCGGAGAACGGGATGCTCGGCATGGGTCCGTTCCCGATGGAGAACGAAGTCGATCCTGATCTCGTCAACGCGGGCAAGCAGACGGTCACGGCCTTGCCACGCACGTCCTATTTTTCATCGGCCGACAGTTTTGCGATGATCCGTGGAGGGCACATCGATATCTCCATACTTGGAGCGATGGAAGTGTCGGAGACCGGCGATCTCGCGAATTGGATGGTGCCGGGAAAGCTCGTGAAAGGCATGGGTGGCGCGATGGATCTGGTTGCGGGCGTGAAGCGCTGCGTCGTGATCATGGACCACACCGACAAGGCCGGAAAATCGAAGCTGTTGAAGACATGCACGTTGCCGCTTACGGGTGTGCACTGCGTTCAGCGCATCATTACCAATCTCGGTGTGTTCGATGTGGTGCCGGGTGGACTGAAGCTGATCGAACTGGCGCCCGGCGTGACGAACGACCAGGTCGCGGCAAGCACGGAAGCGACGCTCGTTTAGTTCCGCTTTCTGCGGCGTTGTTTCTTGCGGTGAACGGTGATTTTTTGGGGCGGAAGTGGCTCGCTGGAGGGTGGGGACTCTTTTTCTTCCGGAGGCTTTCGCAAGCCGACGATACCCATCGCGACAAGCCCGTAGAGCACGAAGGCCGTCGGCACAGCAGCCACGAGGATTCCGAAAAACGCTCTGTCCAGATTCATTTAATCACGTCTTGTGTTCTTCGAGCCGCGGCATGATCTCAACGAAATTGCAGGGCTTGTGGCGGATATCGAACTGCCATTTGAGGATGCCGTCCCCAACCATCCTTCACGGCGCCTGGTGAACCCGGCAATGCGAAAAGATAAGTGCCTCCGGCGACACCGGCGCAAGCCCGCGATTGCAGCGTCGACGTGCCGATCTTCTCGAAGCTGATCTGGTGGAAGACCACCGAGAAGCCGTCGATCTCTTTTTCAAACACAGAGCGAAACGCTTCCACCGTGACATCGCGGCCCGTCAAGCCTGTTCCGCCGGTTGAAATCACGGCGTCGATGCTCTTGTCGGCGATCCACGCGCGGAGCTGCTTTGTGATCGCGTCCTGATCGTCGCGCAAAAGCGCGCGGGCAGCGAGAGTGTGGCCCGCATCTTCGATGCGCTTTGCCAGCGTGTCGCCCGATACATCGTCCGATGGGTCGCGCGTATCCGATACCGTCATGATCGCGATGCGAACGGGAAGGAACGCCATCGTCTCATCAAGTCTGTGCGTCGCTGTCATCGTCATCTTCAGGCGCTGGTGCCGGGGGCGGCGGAGGTGCCGGTTGATGCGGCGGATGATAAATCGGCCAATCGCCGGCCGCCGTATCCGTCAGCGAAGGCGCAGCGAGTCCAAGGCGCCTGCGATACATCCAATAGTAAGTCAGCACGCGTTTGACATAGAGTCGTGTTTCCGGCGCATGCATGCTTTCGATGAAAAGCAGCGCATCGTCGCCCTTGCCTTCACGAGCCGCCATCCAGCTCAAGACCTTGAGTGCACCGGCATTGTATGCCGCGCACAGTTCCACAAGGTTGCCGTTGTATGTGTTGAGCAGTTCGGCGACATAACGTTGGCCAATCGTCATGTTGTAGCTCGGATCGTTCAATTGCGCGGCCGCGCCCGAACCCGCGATATGTGTAGCCGTGCCCGGCATGATCTGCATCAGACCGCGCGCGCCGGGTCCGGACACAGCCGCGTTGTGGAAGCGGCTCTCCGCGCGAATGATCGCCAATACTAAAGCGGGATCGATTGTGTATCCGCCGTCAGGTTTGTAGGGCGGAATCGGAAACAAGCCGGTGAGCTTCGTTCCGTGCGCCGCTACCGCCTCGCTCGCGCGCATCTCGATGTTCGGCGCTCCGGCCTGACGCGCAAGCGCTGCCATAACCGCGTCTGTTTGCGGGTCGCTTTCGTCGAAAGCGCGTTCCATCTCGACTGGCGTGTATTCTTTTTCGCCGATTTGCGCCAACGCGGCCGCGCGATGCGCCGCCGGGTTTTGCATAAGACGATTGAAGGTCGCGGAATCGACGACAGGATCGATAAAGCCTGTTTGCGTATCCTGGCCTAGCATCTGCTCGGCAAGAATGCCGTAAAACGTCGGTTCCTCTCGTGCTGCGACGTTGAGCAATGTTACTACGCTGCCAGGCTCGCCCGCGCGCGTGTGGGCCCGTGCGGCCCAAAAAGCAGCACCGGCACGAACATAGTTCGGCACCGATCCGACCTGCGCCAGCGTTTCGAAATGCTGCGCGGCTTCATGGAACATGCCAAGCCGGAACGCGGCAAGTCCGGCATTCCAATCCAGCATCGGCGCGGATTGGCGCTCGGTCACAGCCTCGCGCGCCGCAAGATCGTACGATTTCTGGTCCATGCCCTCGGTGAAATAGGATTGCGCGATGCGTTGCGAGAGCCGGGCCGCGTCGGAAGAGGGTATGGTGTTGTTGTCGATCAAAGGCTGGAGGATCGCCATGGCCTGATCCGGCTGATCGGATTTGATCGCGGCATTGATCTGTGAAGACGCAGCGCGTGCAGTGTCCGAACTCACCGAAAGGTCGGGAAGGCTGACATCCTCATAGCCACCGCCGCGCATATGCGGCATTCCGGCCGGCGCCGGAATATTCGTGACAACGGCGACCAGTGTCACGCGATGGTGGTGGCGGACTTTCTTTGTCGAACGCTTCACCGCAAGCCGGTAGATGCGGTCCGCAACAGGCAGTTCGCGATAATCTTTCAGCCAGTCGATCAATTCCGCAATCGTCGCGCGTTTGCCGCGCCCTGAGAGAAGACGTTCCGCCTCCACATAGCCTTTCAGCGATGGATCGGAAACTTCGTTCATCAGCGCCGCTGCTTTGTCGAATCGACCGGCGCGTTCCGCTGTGAAAATCTGCTGGTAGCGGTCCGCATCCGCGGGCGAGAGCACCTGCACAGCCTGCGTGGAATTGGACGGCTGAAGAATGGCGTCCTCCGCGCGCGCGGAGGCGACGCACGCCGCCATTATCAGGATTCCAATTGCCGCGCGTTTCGCCGCCATGATGAACTTCCGGTTGGACGCTTTGTACTAGCCTTTGATCGCTCGCGCTCAAGCAAATGAAAGGAAAGGATTTTTTGCTCGATCATCTGCAAATCCCGCCACGCCAGCTTTTTGTGCGATGGCTGTCGCAGAAGATAAGCAGGATGTAATGTTGGCATGACGGGAACCATGCGCCCGTTGGCGTTGTAGTCGAACCACTTGCCGCGCGTTTTCATGATTCCGTCACTGCGTCCCATGACATGCCGCACTGCGACGGCGCCAAGCAGGATCATCACTTCCGGATTCACTAGCTCGATGTGACGCCGCAGAAACGGCAGGCACATCGCGGCCTCTTCCGGAGACGGATCGCGGTTGTCCGGCGGACGCCAGTTGATGACATTGGTGATGTAAGCCGTTGTGCGGTCGAGATGGATCGCCGCCATCATTTTGTCGAGTAGTTTTCCGGCACGTCCGACAAACGGCAAGCCTTGGCGATCTTCGTCGCGGCCCGGCGCTTCGCCGATGAACATGATGCGGTGCGTGGGATTGCCGTCTGCGAAGACGGTATTGGTCGCGGACTTCTTGAGCGCGCAGCCGTCGAAACCTGTAAGCGCCGCCTTTAGCTCCGCCAGCGAGTTTGCGCTGCGCGCGAGCGTGAGCGCGGTTCCAATGGGCGTCGCTTTCAAGCGCAACTTCCACCTTTGCGGTGGTTGAGGGCTTGGCCGCGACCGGCGCTGCAGGGCGCGCCGCGGTGACCGGCGTCTTGGCGGCAAACCGGTCCACCGGCGCATCGCCCATCGCTTCATCCGCCCCGGCTTCGACAAGCCAAGCGAGAGAGGACAGGGAATCCTGCGCGGCGGACATCGGACGTTCTTTTCCCTAGCGGAACTTGGAATGCCCAAGCCTACTGGGGTGCGAGGGGGATTGCATCCGGCAAATCCCGCGGCCCATAACGGTTCTGGAGAGGAAACCGCAGGAATTTGCCCATGACCGAGGCCGTCGAACGCGAGAGCATGGAATACGACGTCGTGATCGTGGGTGGCGGACCGGCGGGTCTTTCTGCGGCGATCCGGCTGAAACAGCTTGCGGCGGAGGCCGGGCGCGAGGTCAGCGTCTGTGTCCTCGAAAAGGGTTCCGAGATCGGCGCGCACATCCTTTCCGGCGCTGTGATCGACCCCATCGCAATCAACGAACTCATCCCTGACTGGAAAGCGAAGGGTGCGCCCCTCGACACGCCGGTGACGGATGACCGTTTCTATTTCCTCGGCCCTGCGGGCAGCATCCGCTTGCCGAATTTCGCAATGCCGCCGTTGATGAGCAACCACGGCAACTATATCGCGAGTCTCGGCAATGTGTGCCGCTGGCTTGCGACACAAGCCGAAGCGTTGGGCGTGGAGATCTATCCGGGCTTTCCAGCCGCCGACATTGTCTATGGCGAGAAGGGTGAAGTGCGCGGCATCGTCACAGGCGATCTGGGCGTGGCCCGTGACGGGCACCACAAGGATTCTTTTGCGCCAGGCATGAACATCCTTGGCAAATACACGCTGTTCGCCGAAGGCGCGCGGGGTTCCCTTTCAAAACGCTTGGGTGCGAAATTCGGACTGCACCAAGGCCGCGACTTTCAGAAGTTCGGCATCGGCCTGAAGGAACTGTGGGAGCTGAGGCCGGAGCATCATAAGCGCGGTCTCGTGATGCACTCTTTCGGCTGGCCGCTCGATGACAAAACCGGCGGCGGATTGTTTATGTATCACTGGGGCGAGAATTTCTGCTCTATCGGGTTCGTCGTTCATCTGAATTATTGGAACCCGTATACCTCGCCATTTGACGAATTCCAGCGCGTGAAACATCACCCGCGCATCGCAGAAATGCTGAAAGGCGGCAAACGCATCGGCTATGGCGCGCGTGCGATCACGGAAGGCGGATTGCAGTCCGTTCCTAAATTGGCATTCCCCCGGTGGCGCGCTCATCGGCTGTTCCGCCGGCTTCGTGAACGTGCCTCGCATCAAGGGCAGCCATAATGCGATGAAGACCGGCATGCTGGCTGCGGAGGCGGCGTTCGCAGCTTTGGGCGAAGGCAGGGCAAACGATACGCTCGACGCCTATGAAGACGCTTATCGCGAGAGCCACGTCTACAAGGACTTAAAACGCGTCCGGAACGTAAAGCCGCTGTGGTCGAAGTTGGGCACGATTGTCGGCATTCCACTGGCAGCCCTCGACATGTGGACCAATCAGCTTTTCGGATTCAGTTTTCTCGGCACGCTCAAGCACGGAAAGCCGGATTATGCGACGCTGAAACATTCCGATCGATGCAAGCCGATCGCCTACCCCAAACCCGACGGTGTGCTCAGCTTCGACAAGCTGTCATCGGTCTTTCTGTCGAGCACGAACCACGAAGAAGACCAGCCGGTTCATCTCGTCCTTAAGGATCCGTCCATCCCGATCCGCGTAAATTTGCCGGAATATGCGGAGCCGGCGCAGCGTTACTGTCCGGCAGGCGTTTACGAAGTTGTTACAGAAGCGACAGGTCCACGCTTTCAGATCAATGCGCAGAACTGTGTTCACTGCAAGACATGCGATATAAAAGACCCGTCGCAGAATATCACATGGATCACGCCGGAGGGCGGCGGGGGCCCCAACTACTCGAATATGTAAGGAGATTTTCTTTGTATAAGACGCCGCTTTTGGTGGCTGTTGCATTCTCCGTCGCCGGCTTTACGGCCGCCACTGCATCGACGCGCGCCGATGATGAGGCATCGGCTTATACCGCATATCTTTCTGGCCGTTTCGCGGCGGACGAGCACGATATGTCCCAAGCCGCGAAGTTTTATACCGAAAGCCTCGGCTATCAACCGGACGATCCGACGATCCAGGCTCTGGCGTTTTTCTATTCGACATCGGCGGGCGACGTCGACGAAGCGGCAAAGCTCGCGAAACGACTCGTGACGACTGCGCCCGATGATCGAGCATCGCGTCTCGTGCTGGCTATCACGGCATTGAAGAAGCAGGACTACAAGGAGGCGCGCGACCAGATCGGGAAATCTGCGAAAGGCAGTTTCACATCGTTGACTGTGACGCTTGTGGATGCGTGGGCCGCTGCTGGCGCCGGAGATGCAGCGGGCGCGGCCGCCGATCTCAAGGCTTTGCGCGCGCAATCCGGAATGGAGTCCATCGCGGCCTTCCATCAAGCACTAATTCTGGACTATCTCGGCCAGGTCGCGGCTGCTGACACGGCTTATAGCGATGCGCTGAAACTCGACGGCCCGACACCGCGTATCGTCCGATGCGTATGGACGCTTCTTGGAAAGAAATGGCCGCGCTGCCGACGCGACGGCGCTCTATGCGAAAACGACCACAAATGGCGCGCTGGCGCCTGTTCTGGAAGAAGCCAGAGCGCGCATGGCAAAGGGTGAGAAACCAGATTCGCTCGTTCAAACGTCCACAGGACGGCGTGGCGGAGGCGCTTTTCGGAATTGCTGCCTCTCTGAATGAGGAGCAGAGCACGGATGTTTCCATTCTCTATCTTCGACTTGCGCTCTATCTGCGGCCGGAACTCGATCTCGCCAACATCCTGCTCGGCGACCGGATCGAAAAACTGGGGAAATACGAAAGCGCTATCGCTGCCTACCGCGCGATAGACCGTAAGTCTCCATTTTACAGAATGGCCGCTATCCAGATCGCGACGGACGAAGCGCGTCTAGACAAGACCGACGACGCGATCCGCGATTTGAAGGTGTTGGCAGAGACGCAGCCGAAGGATATCGAAGCTTGGACGGCACTCGGTGACGCGTATCGCTCTGCCGACAAATTCCAGGACGCGGCGGCGGCTTATGACTATGCCGTGGATGCGTCGGGAACACCGCAGAAGAAGGACTGGCTTTTGTTTTTCGCGCGCGCGATCGTGCGGGACAAGGCCAAGAACTGGGCAGGCGCGGAAGCCGATCTTCAACTCGCACTCAAGCTCAATCCTGACGAGCCGCAGACGCTCAATTATCTCGGCTATTCCTATGTTGACCAGAACCGCAACATTCCCGAAGCGCTCAAGATGCTGGAGAAGGCGCGCTCGTTGAAGCCTTATGACGGTTTCATCGTCGATAGTGTCGGCTGGGCGTATTATCGCCTCGGCCGCTTCGCCGATGCCGCCAAGACGCTGGAAGATGCGGTTCTGCTCGTTCCCGGCGACCCGACGATCAATGACCACTACGGCGATGCCTTGTGGAAGGTCGATCGCAAGCGCGACGCGCGCTTCCAGTGGAACCACGCGCTCGCCTTCGGGCCGGAAGCCGACGAAAAGACCAAAATCGAACAGAAACTGCAGACGGCCGGTGGTGACAACTGACACCGTTCGGGTTTTTGCGCCCGCCAAGATCAATCTGTTCTTGCACGTCGGAGATAAGCGCGCAGATGGGTTTCATCCGCTCCAAAGTCTGGCTGTTTTTGTCGATGCCGGCGATACGCTGACACTTCGGCGCTCCGATGAACTGTCGCTGACCCTCGAAGGGCCATTTGCAGAAGGCCTCTCTGCCGGGAACGACAATCTGGTCATGAAAGCCGCACGCGCCCTGAACGCGACCGCGCGCATCGTCCTCACCAAAAATCTGCCGATTGCGTCGGGGATCGGTGGCGGCTCGGCGGATGCCGCGGCGGCGTTGCGCGGGCTGAATGGTCTTTATGATTTGGGAAGAACCGATCTCGCAGATATTGCTGCGAAACTCGGCTCTGATGTTCCGGTCTGCGTCGCGGGCGAGGCGGCGTGGATGGAAGGCCGAGGGGAAATACTCGCGCCTGTGAGTGTCCCCGGTCCTTTTTATGGTCTTGGTCAATCCGCGGGTGGGCGTCTCGACAGCCGAAGTGTTCCGGACATTGCAAAATCGATCCGGTATCGGGATGGATCCGAAACTGGTGAGCGATGTGTTGCCCTTCCTGCAGAAGACCAACCAACGATCTCGAAATACCCGCCCGTGCAATTGAGCCCGTGATCGGCGATGTGCTCGAAGCGCTCGCTGTCACGCCGGACGTTCTGCTCGCCCGCATGTCTGGAAGCGGGGCGACCTGTTTCGGCATCTTCAGAGACGAGACATCGGCGGCAAAAGCCGCGGAGCTGGTATCAACTGCGCATCCCGCTTGGTGGGTTCAAGCGGTGAAGACGCTTCAGTAAGCCCGTTCGACGCAGAAATCGGCGATGTCGGCGAGCACCGAGCGGATCTCGCCGGTTGGCAGAATCTCCAGCGCGCGCTTTGCGTCGCCGGCATATCGCCGTGCGCGCGCCATGGTCTCGCTGATTGCACCGGTCTCCTCGACCAGAGTGATCGCGCGGTCGAGATCGGCTTCGCCCTGCGGCCCGGTTTCGATGGTACGCGTCCAGAATTTTCGCGCGGGCTCTGTGGCGCGCGCGTAGGCAAGGATGATGGGGAGCGTGACCTTGGCTTCGCGGAAATCGTCGCCCACCGATTTGCCCATCAGCGCCTGACGGCCGGAATAATCGAGCGCGTCATCGACGAGTTGAAATGCGATGCCAAGATACTGTCCATAGTCGCGCATTGCGGCGATGCGTTCGCCGCTCTGCCCGGAGATCACGGCGCCCGACTCTGCGGCAGCCGCAAACAGTGCAGCCGTCTTGGCGCTCACGACGTGAAGATAGTCTTCTTCCGTCACGCCGAGATTGTTCGCGGATTTGAGCTGCATCACTTCGCCTTCCGCGATGATCGCGGAGGCGCCGGCAAGAATGTCGAGGACGGTCAGGCTTCCGGTTTCGACCATAAGCTGGAACGCGCGGCTGAACAGGAAGTCGCCGACCAGAACGCTCGGCTTGTTGCCCCAGACGATATTGGCGGAGACTTTTCCGCGGCGGAGCGAACTCTCATCGACGACATCGTCGTGAAGCAAAGTTGCGGTGTGGATGAATTCGACCGCCGCCGCGAGCTTCACATGGCCTTGCCCGCGATAGCCGCCCATCTGTGCGGCCGCGAGTGTTAGAAGGGGCCTAAGGCGTTTGCCGCCGGAATCGATCAGGTGCCGTGACAGATCGGGGATCAGCGCGACCGTGCTTCCCATGCGCTCATGGATCAGCTTGTCGGTCGCGGCCATATCGCCGGAGACGAGGGCATGGAGCCGTTCGACGGGCGAGATATCGGAAACTTTGGCTGTGTCGGTTTTAAGCACGCTCAATCCCTTGCCGGTTCGGTCCGGCACTGCGAGATTAAGCACCCGCCCCGCCTTTATCAACGCGATGGCTGCAGACCGGATAAACATATGCGCGCTGTGTTAAAAACGAACAATATCGTGCAACTCAATTTTGCCGAGGCTGTTCTGAAGGATGCGGGGATTTCAACCGTGATCTTCGACACCCAGATGAGCATGACCGAGGGCAGTGTGGGCGTTTTGCCGCGCCGTCTGATGGTCGCGGACGCGGATTTCGCCCAGGCGCAGCATGTGCTTCGCGAGGGCCTGCCGGACTCGATTCTCGAGCCGTGACACTGACGGAAGACAGGTTCCTAAATGGCGGGGTTATCGTGCGCCAGTCGGCGAGCGGATTTCGCTCCGGTCTGGATGCGGTGATGCTTGCAGCCGCTGTTCCTGCGGGCGAGGGAGACGACGTTCTCGAACTCGGCGCAGGATGTGGAACGGCATCGCTTTGTCTTGCGCATCGTGTGCCCGGCTGTTCGATTGCCGGTGTGGAGATCGATCCCGAAACGGCCGCGCTGGCGAAAGAGAACGCTGCCAAAAACAAATTCAACGCGCGGATCCGCATTGTCTGCGGCGATGTTTTCGATTTGCCGGCGGAATTGAAAAGCGACTTCGCGCATGTCTTTTGCAATCCGCCGTTCCATAGCGAACACGGACAGGTATCGCCGGTCGCCGCGCGCGATCGCGCGTTGCGCGACACGGGCCACCTTGGTGATTGGATGGAGGCAGGGCTGAAGCGCAACGTCAGCGGCGGGACGTTCACCACGATCCTGCGCGCCAATCGCATGGCGGAAGCACTCGCGCGATTGCCTGAGCGCGGCGTGACGATTTTCCCGCTCTGGCCGCGCGCGGGCGAATCCGCAAAGCGCGTAATCCTTCAGGCTCGCAAGGGAAGCCGCGCGGAGAACGTGCTAGCGCCGGGACTGGTGTTGCATGAGGCCGATGGCCACTATACCCAAGAGGCCGATGCGGTGTTGCGAGACGGTGCGGCATTGCCACTGATTTGAAATGGAGTCCGGACCATGACCGCGGACAACCGCAATGAAGTGCTGAGCAAAGTGCCCGCGGTCACGCTGGGCTTCTGGATCATCAAGATTCTCGCCACCACGTTGGGCGAAACCGGCGGCGACACGATCACGATGTCATGGCTTGGCGAGACGACGAGCGCCGCCACCGGCTACGGCTATCTGATCGGCACGGCCCTGGTCGCGGTGCCGTTCATCGTTCTTGTGATCGTCCAGATCGCCACGAAGACTTTTCATCCGTTCCTCTATTGGGCGACGATCATTGCTTCCACGATGCTCGGGACGACACTGGCCGACTTTGCCGACCGCTCGCTCGGTATCGGATACACCGGCGGGTCGGCGCTCCTGCTTGCGTGCGTCTTGCTGGTCTTGGCGGCCTGGTACTGGTCGGAAGGCACGGTCGCGGTCGATACCGTCAACACGCCGAAAGTCGAAGCGTTCTATTGGGCGACGATCACGTTCTCGCAAACGCTGGGCACGGCGCTCGGCGACTGGATGGCGGACGATGCCGGCGTGGGCTTCCTCGGCGGCGCGCTTATCTTCGGAGCCGCGCTTGCGGTGATCGCGGCGCTGTATTTCTGGACCAATATTTCGCGAGTGCTGCTGTTCTGGGTTGCGTTCATTCTCACGCGTCCCTTGGGTGCGACCGTTGGCGACTTCCTCGACAAGTCATTCAATCACGGCGGCCTGAGCTTGAGCCGACCGATTGCGTCGGCCGTGCTCGCCGCCGCGATCGTTGCGCTGGTCGTTCTTCTGCCGCAGCGAGCGGGATCGCATCCGGGGCGAACCGCGCAACCGGCGTGACACCGCTGCTTGTCCTGAACGGGCTGCCTCTGTAGGTTCCGGCCTCCCGCAAACCCGGACGAAACGTGGCCAAGGCAAAGACATTTCAGGATCTCATCCTGACGCTCCAGAACTACTGGGCGCGGCAGGGTTGCCTCATTCTCCAGCCCTATGATGTGGAGATGGGCGCGGGCACGTTCCACCCGGCGACGACCTTGCGCGCGCTCGGCCCCCGGCCGTGGCGCGCGGCTTATGTCCAGCCCTCGCGCCGCCCGAAGGACGGCCGCTATGGCGAGAATCCGAACCGGCTTCAGCACTACTATCAGTTCCAGGTGATCATGAAGCCGGCACCGTCGGACATTCAGGAGCTCTATCTGGGTTCGTTGCGCGAGATCGGACTCGACCCGGCGCTGCATGACATTCGTTTTGTCGAGGATGATTGGGAAAGCCCGACGCTCGGCGCGTGGGGTCTCGGCTGGGAAGTGTGGTGCGACGGCATGGAAGTTTCGCAGTTCACCTATTTTCAGCAGGTGGGGCGGCATCGATTGCGATCCGGTGTCGGGCGAGATCACCTATGGCCTCGAACGCCTCGCGATGTATGCGCAGAATGTCGAGTTCGTCTACGACCTCGCTTACAACGATCACTTTCGCTACGGCGAAGTGTTTCATCAGAACGAGATCGAACAATCGGCGTTCAATTTCGAAATGGCCGATACGGAGATTCTTTTCCAGCATTTCAAGGACGCGGAAAAACAGTGCCGCGAACTGATCGGGGGCAACAAGAAGCTCGCGCTGCCCGCCTATGACCAGTGCATCAAGGCGAGCCATTGTTTCAATCTACTCGACGCGCGCGGCGTGATCAGCGTGACCGAACGCGCCGCTTATATTGGCCGCGTGCGCGCGCTAGCGAAAGCGTGCTGCGAAGCGTGGCTCGAAACGCCGATGGGCGCGTATACGCCCCGATTTCCTGAAAAGGAGTTCGGGTGATGGCTGATCTTCTGCTCGAACTATTCTCCGAGGAAATTCCCGCACGCATGCAGGCGCAGGCGGCGAAAGACCTTGAACGTCTGGTGGTCGGGGCACTGAGCGACCGCGGCCTTCTGTTTGAAGGCGCGAAGGCATTCGCGGGGCCGCGGCGTCTGACTCTCGCAATCGCCGGGCTGCCCGCGAAACAGCCGGACGTGAGCGAAGAACTCAAAGGCCCGAAGGTCGATGCGCCGCAGGCGGCACTCGAGGGCTTCCTGCGCAAAACAGGTCTCACCAAAGACCAACTGAAGATCGAGAAGACGCCGAAGGGCGATGTCTATCTCGCCGTGATCGAACGCGCGGGCCGCGCGACGGCGGAGGTACTCGGCGAGATTCTGCCCGAGTGTTTCTCCAAATTGCCGTGGCCGAAATCGATGCGCTTTCCGGGAAGTCCGGTGCGCTGGGTGCGAACCGCTGCACGGCATCGTCTGC
>JBBCHP010000030.1:0-77756 GCA_037201525.1 Rhizomicrobium sp.
ATGTTCGGATCATGCAATCTCGACAAGTTTCTGGGCTATGCCGTGTCGTTCGGACTCATTGTCCTTTGCGATGAGACAGCGTTCGCAAAATCAAAATTCGCGATTTTCGATCCGCCGGGATCGGTCGGAACGTTTGCTTACAGCATCAGCAATAACGGCATGGCTGCTGGAGACTATGACGACGGCACCATGCTGCACGGCTTTGTGCGGCTGGCCGACGGGACCATCACGTCTTTTGACCCGCCTGAATCAACGAAAACCTTTACGTTTGAAATCAACACCGAAGGCACGGCTACCGGGGCCTATTTTGCCGGTGGAATGTATCATGGCTATGTGCGGGCCGCCGACGGAACGATCACCAGCTTCGACCCGCCAGAATCGAAGGATACTTTTTCGGAAAGCATCAATGATGATGGAACTGCCGCGGGATATTATTGCACCGGTGGAAATTGCGAGGACGGCTTTGGCGTCGCCCACGGATTCGTGCGGGCGCCTGACGGCACGATCACGTCGTTGGACGTGCCTTTTACGCTCTTGACCGTCGGCCAGAGCATCAACAGCAAGGGGACCGTCACAGGATATTGCGACGCCGGCTTCGGACCCTCCGGTTTTGTGCGAACGGCGGATGGCGAGTTCACCACCTTCGATCCAAAAAATTCGAGCGGTACTTACGCATACGATATCAACGACAAGGGCGCGGCCACAGGGTTCTATTATTCCGAGTCCGGCCTCACCCTTCATGGCTTTGTCAGAACGTCCGACGGAAAGATCACCAAATTCGACCCGCTTGCGTCGGGAGCAACCTATCCGTTCGGCATCAACGACAAAGGCACCATCACAGGATCTTACGCGCCCAAACGCACCTTCGGCAGTCACGGGTTCATACGGGCGGCTGATGGCACAATCACAACCTTCGATCCGCACGGATCGACATACACCGCTCCGGAGGGCATCAATCGCAAAGGCGCGATCGCCGGATTCTTCGAAGACAGCAACAACATCACCCATGGCTTTGTGCGCAGCCCATAGGTGTGTTGCATCCTCGCTGCGTCTCGACTATGCGACTTTTCAGATGCGAAAATGCGCGTGACGGCGTTTGCCTTTTGAAAATATCGGGATAATGCAGCACAATCAGGCACATAAATTCAGCGTTGCGCCGATGATGGACTGGACCGACCGGCATTGCCGGTTCCTCCACCGTCAATTCACGCGCCATGCCCTGCTCTACACCGAGATGGTGACGGCGGATGCGATTCTGCGCGGCAATCGCGAGCGGCTGCTAGGCTTCGACCGCCGCGAAGACCCGGTGGCGCTGCAGATCGGCGGATCGGAGCCATCGAAACTGGCCGAAGCTGCAAGGATAGGCGCCGATTTCGGTTACAGCGAGATCAACCTGAACGTCGGCTGCCCGTCGGACCGGGTGCAATCGGGCCGCTTCGGCGCGTGCCTGATGCGCGAGCCGGAGCTTGTTGCCGAATGCGTGGCGGCGATGAGCGGCGCGGTCTCGATCCCCGTGACGGTCAAATGCCGCATCGGTGTCGATGACCAGGATCCCGAAAAAGCCTTGCGCGAACTCATTGGCTTTGTGCGCGTACAGGCGTGAAGACGTTCGCGGTTCACGCGCGCAAGGCGTGGCTCGAAGGCCTGTCGCCAAAAGAAAATCGCGACGTGCCGCCGCTCGACTATCCGCTTGTCTATCGCCTGAAACAAGAGCATCCCAAGCTCAAGATCGTCCTCAACGGCGGCATCAACACGCTCGACGAAGCGCAGGCGCATCTCAGCCATGTCGATGGCGTGATGCTCGGCCGTGCCGCGTATCATTCGCCCGCGATGCTGGCGGATGTCGATGCCCGGTTCTTCGGCGGCGACGCCGTGTCATTCGAAGCCGCAGTCGAGGCTTATGTCGAATACGCCGCCGGACAATTGGAGCAACGCGTTCCGTTGAACCGGCTGACCAAGCCGATGCTCGGCCTGTTCAATGGCCGGCAAGGCGCACGCCTCTTCCGCCGGCATCTGGCAGAGAACGGCAATCTGCGCGGCGCCAACCTGCAGACCCTGCGCGATGCGCTCGCGCTCGTGCAGCCGCATCAGGATCGCGAAGCCGCCTGACTTGTTCGCGTAGGTCGCGGCTGGCAGACTTTCCGCCATCGCTATTGGGTATTTCATGACAAGCTTCACCGATCTGATGTCTTCCATCGCGGAAGACGACGGCAAATATCGCCTCACGATTTCGAACGACTGCTGCAGGGCCGCACGACCTATGGCGGATTGTCTGCCGCGTTGTGTACCGAGGCTGCACGGCGCGCGGTGCCCGATCTCCCGCCGTTGCGATCGGCGCAGTTTGCGTTCATCGGACCGGCATCGGGACCGCTCTCGATCTCGGCCTCCGTGCTTCGCCGCGGCAAGTCTGCCGTGTTTGTGGCGGCAGATCTGACCGGCGACGCGGGGCTCGCCACGCGTGCGCTCCTCAGCTTCGGTGTCGCGCGCGATTCAAAGCTCGCCTATGCCAATGTGCCGATGCCGGATGTCACCGCGCCCGAAAGCAGCGAGCCGTTCTTTCCCGGCGACCGCCCGACAATCACGTTCCAGCAGCATTTCGAAAGCCGCAAAGGTGGCGCCGCGCGCCCGTTCTCGCCCGGCGAAGAGCCCGAATATCTGATCTGGTTTCGCCATCGCGACGCGCAGGCGCGCAAGGGACTTGTCCCGCTGATTGCGCTCGCCGATGCGCCGCCGCCGGCCTCCATGGTGATGTTTCCGCAACCCGCGCCCATCAGCACGATGACGTGGTCGATGGACATGCTCTCCGATGCACCCATGACCGACGACGGCTGGTGGCTGGTACAAAGCCGCGCGGAGACCGCGGTCCAGGGCTATTCCGCGCAGATGATGACGGTGTGGAATGCGCGCGGCGAAGCAGTGATCGCCGCACGGCAGAACGTAGCGATTTTTCTTTGACGAATGGCGCGATGCTGCTCTTTCACTTCAGCGAAGAGCCGGCCATAGAGCGCTTTGACCCCCGTCCTATTCGCATTCCAACCGCTAGAAGGCCAGGCATGGAGTGGCTGAACGGGCCGCTCGTCTGGGCGATCGATGCGTGGCATGCGCCGATGTATCTCTTCCCGCGTGAATGCCCGCGAATTCTCGTGTGGCCGACGCCGGAGACGAATGACAGTGATCGCGAACGCTGGTTCGACACGGACGTACGCATGATCGCGTATGTTGAAACGGCTTGGCTTGAGCGTATCCGGATTGCCACGCTTTGTCGCTATACATTCACATCGGCCGGATTTGAGAACATCGAGGATGCTGGCATGTGGGTGTCGCGCCACGCCGTCACCCCAATTGATGCCGCTTCCCTGAGCGATCTGCCTGACCGGCTTCGCGAATGCGATGTGCTGCTGCGCCCTGTCGAGAATCTTTTGCCGCTGAAGCCGGTCTGGAATTCGAGTCTGCACGCGAGTGGAATTCGTTTGCGCAACGCACGAGATTGGGGTGAACCGGGATGGCCTCATTCGACACCCTAGACGGCGCCGTCGGCCCTGAAGCCGGCCGCTTCGTGACTGCCGTCGCAGAACGGTTTGTTCTTGGAGTGGCCGCAGCGGCAAAGCCACGTCTCCATCGTGCGCGTGATCGTCCGCCCGCTCGCGGAGCAGATTTCGAGCGCGCCTTCGACATGCAGGGGGCCGTCCTTCGTCGGCGTGACATTGAGCGGACCGTTTTTGGATTCAAGCGTCTCGGCCTCGCCGCTGCCGGGTTCGCCGGTCGCGGCAAATCCCGCCTTCACATGCATGCGGTCGCAATAGGGCTTGTTGAACGACTTCCCGCAGCGGCAGAGCGTGGCCCGGCGGCTCGCGCCGTCGCCGCCGACATTCAGTTCGGCATGAACGATGAGCGGACCATCCTGCGCCACGCGGATCGTGTTGACGCCGGGCGCTCCTTCCGCTGGCGTCGAATCCTCCGGACGATAGCGCAACGCGCCGGAGGGGCATTTGGTGATGACCGCAATTGCCGCTTCGGTTGCCGCGGCGCCGGGATCGATCCACGGACCATCGACATTGGGCTTGAACACGGACGGCAGGTCGAGAACGCAATAGCGCGAATGGATACAACGCTTGCCGTCATTGAGAACGGTGATCCGCTCGCCTTTGTATTCATCGACCTGCGACATTGCTTTACTCCCACGGCACGGGATTTATGACACAGTAGCTCTCGATCCAAGCATCGAAATCCTGAGCCTCAAGTTCGACTTCGACAAAGTCGTGATCAAAAAACCAAACTTGCGACGCCAAGACATCATCGCCAAGCCGGAAGCAATGGTTATTCCCGCTACCATCGCTCGCGAAAGCAATCAGGTCTTTCGGCATTCCGGCTTTGCGCCATCCTTCAGTTTGCGAAATTATTTCGTGCGGCGCGTAAAAATTGGTGACGTTATGCACGTCCAAATTCTGCTCAACGATACTGTGCAATAAGGAGATAGTGGGCCGCGGCAAACCATACATGAGCACGGCGCACTTGTACGCCTCCGGTAGCAGCAGTTGAAAATGTTGCTCGACTTCCCTCAAAGCTTCAGCAGATACGCTCTCAGGCTGATAGTCCGGATGAGTCCATTTCTGAATGAAGGTCGTCAGCGTCATCAGATTTTCTGATCGTACTCGCCCACTTCCGAGTGCTTGCGCAAGCGGGCATCTAGATCCTTGAACATTGCGTGCATCTGCGCATCGGACACAGGGCTCTCGACAACGACGACGAGCGAGGGCTTGTTCGAGGACGCACGCACAAGGCCCCAGGTGCCATCCTCCAGCGTCACGCGCACGCCGTTGACGGTGACAAGCTTGGCAATCTTCTGGCCGAGGATCTGTTCGCCGTTCTTCTGCGCGTCCTGATATTCCTTCACCATCGCATCGACGACGCCGTATTTCTTGTCGTCAGGACACTCGGGCGCCATGGTCGGCGAGCCCCAGGTCTTGGGCAAGGTCGCAACGAGGTCGGACATCTTCTTAGACCCCGCGCGGTCGAGCATCTCCAGCACGGCGATGCCCGCGACGATGCCGTCGTCATAGCCGCGGCCCAGCGGATCACAGAGATAATAGTGGCCGCTCTTCTCGAAGCCGCAGAGCGCGCCGATCTCCTTGCACCGCCGCTTCATGTAGGAATGGCCGGTGATCCAGTAATCGGTCGTGGCGCCGTTCTGCTTCAGGATCGGATCGATATCGAAAATGCCTGTCGACTTCACATCGACGACGAATTTCGCCCCGTGCTGCTTGCTCGACATATCGCGCGCGAGGAGCACGCCGATCTTGTCGGCGAATATCTCCTCACCTTTGTCGTCCACCACGCCGCAGCGGTCGCCATCGGCATCGAAGCCAAGCGCAATCTCGCTGCCATTCGCCTTCAACGCCTTCGCCATGGCGTCCAGCATATGCAGGTCTTCGGTGTTGGGATTGTAGTTGGGGAAATTGTAATCGGGATTGCACTCCGACTCCGTCACGTCCGCGCCGATGCGGCGCAACGCTTCCGGCGCGAAGAGGCCCGCGGTGCCGTTGCCGCACGCCACCGTTACCTTGATCGCGCGCGAGAGCTTGTGGCCTTTGGTCAGTTCGTCGAGATATTTGTCGCGGAAATTTTCGACGCGGCTGTAGCTGCCGCCCGGGCGTGGCTTGAATTCCTCGCCGAGCACGATGGCCTTGAGGCGCTTGATCTCATCGGGGCCGAAGGTAAGCGGTTTCGCTGCACCCATCTTCACGCCGGTCCAGCCGTTCTCATTGTGGCTGGCGGTGATCATCGCGAGCCCGGGACAGTCGAGCGCGAACTGCGCGAAATAACCCATCGGCGTCGTGCCGAGCCCGATGTCGACAACCTCACAACCCGCCTGCATCAACCCGATGATCAGCGCCTGCTTGATCGACATTTCATACGAACGATAGTCATGGCCGGTCGCGACCTTGGGCTTGATGCCAAGCTCGTGCAGATAGGTGCCGAGGCCCAGCCCGACCAGTTGCACGCCCATCAGGTTCAGTTCTTTGCCGAACAGCCAGCGCGCATCGTATTCGCGAAAGCCATTCTGGGTGATGAGCGGCTGCATCTCGTATTCAAAGGTGTTGGGCTTCAGGTCGCTGCGGATTTGGGTGGGCATGGCTCAAGGGGCTCGGTTTGCGGTGCCTCTATAACCGCTGGAACTGGCAAAAGTCCCGGTGTTCGGCGGATTTCTTTCATTTGGCGCCGGACTACCTACATTCTAATTGTGTGATATAATTTTATGCACGAAGTGAGAATGTGAAATGGGCGAAAACGTCGTCTCGTTGACCCGCAATCCGCTGGATGTGCTGACGCTGCCGAGATTCGAAGCCGGGCATGTCTGGCTTGCCGGTGCCGGTCCGGGCGACGCGGGATTGATCACGGCGTTGGGCATTCACGCGCTCCAGAACTCCGATGTGGTGCTTCACGACGCGCTGATCAACGAAGCGCTGCTCAAACTCGCGCGGCCGGGTGCGGACATCATCTATGCGGGCAAACGTGGCGGCAAAAAGTCCTGCAAACAGAGCGACATTTCGCGCACGCTTGTCTCGCTCGCGCGCAAGGGCAAACGCGTGCTGCGCCTCAAAGGCGGCGATCCGTTCGTGTTCGGGCGCGGCGCGGAAGAGGCTCTGGCGCTAGTGCGCGGCGGAATCCCATTCCGTATTGTGCCCGGCGTCACGGCCGGGATCGGCGGCCTCGCCTATGCCGGCATTCCGGTCACGCACCGCGACACCAACCATGCCGTGACCTTTATCACCGGTCACGGCGCCGATGGAAAACTTCCCGCCCTCGATTGGGTCGCGGTCGCCAACGGCTCGCCGACCATCGTGCTTTACATGGCGCGCAGCTTCGCAGGCGAGATCGCGGAGAAACTGATCGCTGCTGGCCGCGACGCGAACGAACCCACGGCCCTCGTCACCGACGCGACGTTCGACCATCAACAGGTGACGATCACAACGCTGGCCGGGCTCGGCGACGCGGCATCTACGACCAGTGCAGCATCGATCATCGTCATCGGCGCGAACGTGAAGCTGCGTGATGGCCTCGACTGGCTCGGCGCGCTGTCCGGGAAATCGCTCCAGCCCTATCCGCTGGGACGCGAGCCGCTCGAAGACGCGGTCTGAGCGTTCGAAATCTTCATGTTCGCGGCGCCGCCCTTCGGTTAGCGTCGGGCGCTGCCCTGAGGATTGCCGATGCCCGAACACGTGACGCCGGAAACCAAAGCCCATCCGGTCCTCTATCTCATCCTGTTTTTCCCGATGGGCATCAGCAACGGCTATGTCGTTGTGACGCTGGGCTACCTTCTCAGCCAGCACAATGTCAGCGTCGCCGCCGTTGCGACGCTCGCGGCGTTGAGCCTGACGCCGCAGATGTGGAAGTTCCTGTGGGCACCGCTGGTCGATACGACGCTCACCGTCCGCGGGTGGTTTCTCCTCTCCGCACTCGTCACCGGCGCATTGATGGCGGCGACGGCATTCGTGGCGCCGACACAGGCCAATCTTCTCTTCCTCGAAGGGCTCGTACTCGCCTTCAGTTTGACATCCAGCTTCAATGCGATGGCCGCAGACAGTCTGATGGCGCACGGAACCGGTGAAGACGAGAAGGGCCGTGCCGGCGGCTGGAGCCAGGCCGGCAACCTCGGCGGAACCGGCCTCGGTGGCGGCGCGGTGCTATGGCTCAGCCAACATCCCGGCGCCGAATGGACAAGCGCCGGTGCAATGATACTGGCGAATTTGTTGCCCTGCCTGGCGCTTCTCTATTTCCGCGAGCCCGTCTTTACGCACCGCGCCGAGCGCTATCTGCGCAGCCTTTGGAACGTCTTCCTCGAAGTGTGGGAAGTGCTCAAGCGCCGTGAGGGCGCGCTCGCCTTCTTCATCATGCTGCTTCCGATCGGCGTCGGCGCAGCGCAGAACCTGTTCTCGGCAATCGCAGGCGACTGGCATGCGAGCGCAAACACCGTTGCGCTGGCCACGGGCGTGTTGTCCGGCGTGATTTCCATGATTGGATGCGTTCTGGGCGGCGTGATCTGCGACCGGATGGACCGCAAGACCGCCTATTGCCTGTTCGGGCTGGTGCTCGCGGTCTTCGCAGCCGGCATGGCGGTCGCGCCGCATACCGAGGCGATGTATGTCGTCTTTACCAGCGCCTATAATTTCATCACGGGGCTTGCGTATGCCGCGTTCGGCGCCGTGGTGCTTGAGAGCATCGGTACCGGGGCTGCCGCGACGAAATACAACGTGCTCGCAGGCATCTCGAACTTCCCGATCATCTATCAGACCAAGATCGACGGCTATGGCCACGACATCTGGGGATCGAACGGTCTGCTCTATGCCGACGCATTGTGCGGCGTGTTCGCCGTTGCGTTCTATTTCACAGTCGCGGCGGCGGTAAGACGGTTTGGCCCGACAGCCTGGCGGACAGCGCCCGCATGATCGCCGCGCGCTGATCGTCACTCATCGATCCCCAGCGCGCGATCTCATCCAGAGTGCGCCCGCAACCGGAACAAAGCCCGGTCGCGGGCGCGATCACGCAGACCTTGATGCAAGGCGATTCTATCGCGCTTATCCCATCTTGAAGGCGCAGAACTTATTTCCTTCGAGATCGCGAAAATAGGCGCCGTAGAAACCGTTGCCGCGGTCGCCCGGCGCGCCTTCGTCCTTGGAACCCAGCGACATCGCCTTCGCATAGACCTTGTCCACGATTTCGCGCGACGGCGCCGCAAGCGCAAACATCGTGCCGTTACCCGCGGTGGCAGTCTTACCGTCGTTCGGCGTGCAGATCATCACCATGCCGCCGGCGCCGCTGCCGTAACCTTGCATGTGATCGTTGGCAAAGGTGCGCTTGCCGCCCATTTCGGCGAATAGCGCATCGAAATAGATTTTCGCTTTTTCAAAGTTGTTGGTCCCGACCGTGACATAACCAAGCATGCTTCCCTCCTGAACTGTTTTCTAATTATGGAAATCCATGTCCGCGACAACACCATTGGGATCGCGGATGAAGACTTGATGCAATCCTGCCATCTACCTCCCTGTCGGCACTTTGTTGAACGGCACGTCTTTATCGACGCGGATGTCGCCCGGAAGACCCAACACACGCTCCGCGATGATGTTGCGCAGGATTTCGTCGGTGCCGCCCGCGATGCGCAGGCCCGGCGCGCCGAGCCATCCGCCCTGGAAGCTGCCATGCATCGGCGCACTCTCTCCGGTGAGCACGCCCGTCTCGCCTTCCAGCTCCATCGCGAAGGCCGAAATGTCCTGAAGCTTCGACGCCACGACGATCTTGGCGACAGAGGCTTCCGGACCCGGTTGCTGGCCGCGCGACAGCGCCGTCATCGTGCGCAACGTCGTGTATTTGAGACCAGCGGAACGCACATACCAATCCGCAATCTTCTCACGCACCGCGGCATTCTTGATCGCGGGACCGTCTTCCAGTTCCAGCGTGCGCGCGAGTTGCATGAGTTGCGGCACGTCGAGGCCGCCGCCCTGTCCGCCGCCGACCGCGAGACGCTCGTGCATCAACGTGGTGAGTGCGACCTGCCAACCCTGCCCCACTTCGCCGACGCGCTGCGAATCCGGAATCTTCACATCGGTGAAGAAGATCTCGTTGAAGCCCGACGAACCGCTCGCCTGCTTGATCGGGCGTACTTCGACACCGGGCGATTTCATCGACAGATAGAACATGGTCAGACCCTTGTGCTTGGGCGCATTCGGGTCGGTGCGGGTGAGCAGGAGGCCGTGGTCGGAATATTGCGCGCCGGTCGTCCAGATCTTCGAGCCGTTGATCGTCCAAGTGTCGCCGTTCTTTTCCGCCTTGGTGCGCAGCGCTGCAACGTCGGAGCCGCCCGCCGGTTCGGAAAAGAGCTGGCACCAGATTTCCGTGCCTTCGACGGCGGGCTTCACATAGCGTGCCTTGGTCTCGTCGCCGCAATAGGTCATCACGGTCGGGATGCACATGCCCAGACCGATGGCGAACGCGGACCCTGCGGGCACGTCGTATTTCGACTCTTCCTGCCCATAGATGATGTTCTGCATCGGCGTGCCGCCGATCCCGCCCATGCCTTTCGGCCAGGTGATACGGGCATAGCCCTTCTCGGCTTTGGTTTTCTGCCAGACCCTTGCTTTGGCCATCTGTTCGGGATCGGAGCGCTCGTCCATCGGGTCGCTTGCGACGCGCGTCGTGCGCGGTTTTGCGTTGGCATCGAGCCAGGCGCGCACTTCGCTACGGAACGCGGCTTCTTCGGGGCTGTCTTCGAAATCCATGGACGTTCTCCCTGATGTTCTAATGTTCGAATTCAAGCGCGAGCGTGCCGCCCGCAGGTGTCGCCGACCACAGTGCGCTTAAACGCGCCATCTCTTCGCGCAGCGCCGCGATATCGGCTTCGGTGACGGGATAAGGTTCGACGGCGCGCGCATCGCAGGTGACGCGGTACATGTCGATGAGGTCGGACGCCTGCGGATAGCCGCTGATCGCATCGGCCTGCATCACTTCGACCAGACGCTCCATCTGGTCGGAGGTGACGTTTGACACCATGCGCAAGCTCAGCGCCTCGCCATTCGCGACACGGCGCATGAACCCGTCGCCCTGCATCACATTCTCGACCGCGAAATGCACCATGTCGTGCGGAATGCCGCCGATCTTCGGACATGCGACTTCCTCGACCGCATCGCCGCGCTCCACGCGCAGCCGGTCGTATTTCCCTTCGCGCAATTTGTCGAAGAGGAACCTCATGCCGCGTTGCTCAGCTCCAGTTCGGTAACGAGCTTGTCTTTCCAAGTGCGCTGCGGACCGAGGGCCAGACCGAGCTGCTTGGACCGCTTGTAATAGAAATGACAATCGGCCTCCCAGGTGAAGCCGATGCCGCCATGCGTTTGCGTGTTTTCCTTGGAGGCATAGTCGAAGGCTTGCGTCGCAGACACGCGCGCGGCGGCCGCGGCCAGCGGGAGTTCGCTCGCGCCTGTCGATAATGCCCACGCGCCGTAGTAGGCGTTAGAGCGCGCGAGTTCGTTGTTGATGTACATATCGGCCAGCTTGTGCTTGATCGCCTGGAACGACGCGATCTGGCGGCCGAAGGCATAGCGCGTCATCGCATACTCTTTTGCCATCGCGAGACAGACATCCGAGCCGCCGACCTGCTCGAACGCCATGAGGATCGCGGCGCGGTCCATCACGCGACTCGCGATCGACCAGCCTTCGCCGATCGGACCCAGCGCTTCGGCGCTTGCGTTCTCGAAAGTAATTTCGGCAATCCCGCGCGACGGATCAAGCGCTGTCACGGCCTTGCGCTTCACGCCGCCGCTTGTGAGATCGACGAGTGCGAGCTGCAACCCACGTTCACCGGCTTCGTCGGAGGCGCGCACGAGCACAACGGCATAGTGCGCGTCCATGCCGTCGGTCACCGCCACCTTTGTGCCCGACAGCTTGCCGCCTTTGAACGCGGTGCGGACGTTCTTCGCTGTGACAGCACCCGGACCTTCTGCACGCGCGAAGCAACCGATCGCTTCGCCCGATGCGATCTTCGGCAAAAGGCGCTTCTTCTGCTCCTCCGTACCGGCAGCGAGAAGAAACTCCGCAAACAGATAGACCGTGGACGAGAACGGCACCGGCGCCAGTGCGCGGCCCAATTCTTCCGCAACGACACAGAGTTCGAGATAGCCCAGTCCCAATCCACCGAACTCTTCGGGAATCGCAGTGCCCATCCAGCCCATCTCCGCGATCTGCTTCCACAGCGCCGCGTCATAGCTTCCGGCGCCTTCGTAGAGCTTGCGCACGGTCTTGGTCGTGCACTTCTCGCTCAGAAATTTGCGCGCCTGATCCTTGATCTGCTTCTGATCGTCGGAGAAATCGAAGTTCATGGGTTTCCTCGAAAATATCGTTATGTGCGGACGATAAAACATGCCTGCGATTAAAGGCCAAGACCGCATTTTAACGCCGACTTAATGCGCGCTGTCTACGTTTCCGCCGGGTTAAGCAGGACCGGCAAATGGCCAAGGCACAATTCCACAAAAGCCAGCGCGTCTATGTGAAGCCGGTCGGCACCTGGGCCTTGATCGAGCATCTCGTGCCGCATTGGGCAAAGGGACTCGATGAGCCGCTGCGCGTGCATTACGACGTGGGCCTGGGCCGCGAATTCACCGCCGACGAACTGCAATCCGAAGAACCTGTCGCCGGCGAGAAATCGGGCGGCGCAGAGCGCTGGCGCGTGATACGGGCGCGCAACAAGTGGCAGGCGGCGGAAGATTGCGCGCGCCATCCGATTCCCGGCACCTATCCCGTTGTGATGACGACCGAGACCGAATGGGGCGGCTGGCGCGTGCCGGGCGCCGAGTACGATCTCCATCCGATGAAGGTCGAACAACAGGCGCGCATGATTGCGGCCACACCGCAACTCGCCAGCGTCGCGCGCAGGCTGGTGGAATGGGCGCGCAAGTCCGGCGAGGAAATGCCGACCGATCTCGCCGACCTCGCGCATCACGCGCAAGACGTGCTGACCATCATCGACGGCCCGCAGTAGCGCCCAGCTTAACCTTCAACGCCAGATAGCTGTGGCGATCCGGCGCGCAATCCGGTAGGAGTCTTTCCGTCAGGGTCGGGGACCATCCATGTCTGAAGCCGGTACGCAGGCGCCTTCCGAGGCGCCGCAACAAATTGCGCCTATGCGTCACGAATTCCAGTTCACCGGAACCGGAGGCGAGTTTTTTGGAATCTGGATCGTCAACCTCGCATTGACCGTTGTGACACTCGGTATCTATAGCGCCTGGGCGACCGTGCGCACGCGGCGTTATTTCCGCGGCAACACGCTTCTCGACGGCCACAGCTTCGAATATCACGCCTCTCCGGTTCGCATTCTCGTCGGCCGGCTGATCGCGCTCGGGCTTCTGATCGGATATAATGTCAGCGTTTCTTTCAGCATCTATGCGTTGATCGTCTGGGTGCCGATTTTCTTTGCGGCATTTCCCTGGCTGATCACGTCGAGCCTGCGCTTCAATGCGCGCAACACGTCCTATCGAAACGTGCGATTCAATTTCGTCGGAACCTATGGCGGCGCCTTCAAAGCCTATGTGCTGTGGCCGCTCGCGGGGATATTCACGCTTGGGCTTCTGGTGCCGCTCGCCCGGCGCGCCGCCGACTATTACTACGTCAATCATCACACATTCGGCGGGCGGCCGTTCGAAACGAAATTCACCGCCTGGCAGATCTATGCGATTTTCCTCATTGGCTTCGCGATCGCCGTCATCATGGCGATCATAGGCGCCGTCTTCTTCGGTGGTGTTCTCGTGGCCGCGATGCCGCACGGCTCCGCCGGCGGACAGATGGCGCCCGCAATGGTGCCGACGTTCATTCTGCTTGTCGCTCTGGCCGAAATGGCGTTCATCGGACTCGCGCTGGCCATCGCGACGATGGTGTTCAATCTTGTCGTCGCACACACGGTGCTGGACGGAAAGCACGAACTCGGCGCGGCTCTTTCGCCGGTCACGGTGCCGTGGATCATGATCACCAATATCCTCCTGACGCTGATAACGCTGGGGATATTCTATCCCTGGGCGCAGGTCCGCATCGCGCGCTATCGCATCGAGCACTTGTCGCTCACCGCGAAAGGCAGCCTTGACGACTTCACGTCTGAAGCCTTCGGCACGCAAAGTGCGGTGGGCGAGGAAATCGCGGGCTTCTTCGATCTCGATTTCGGATTGTGACAGTGCCCGTTCAGGGCCGGTACTTCTTTCCGCGCTCCACGCGTTTCGCGGCGGCACGCGCTTCGGCCACAGCCGGAGGCGGGCTGCGGATCGAAGACGAGGCGGGGACGGTTCTCGCCGATGTTTCGCGAAAAGACATCAGCGTCTCCCCGCGTCTGGGCAATCTGGCACGGCGTCTTGGTTTTTCCGACGGCAGTCATTTCGAGACTACGGACAATGACGGTGTTGACGAACTCACCCGTGCGCTGCGCCTGCGCGTGGCCGGAAATGTTCTGCACATGCTCGAGCGGTCGTGGCGCTGGGCGCTCGCGTCGGTCGCCGTTGCGATCCTTGCGTCCTATCTGTTCATCGTGTTCGGAATTCCTGCCGTCGCAAAAACGCTCGCCGACAGGACGCCGGCATCCGTCACGGCCGTTATCTCCCGGCAGACTCTCGATTTCCTCGACAGGACGATAACCGGTCCGACGAAACTCAGCGCCGCGGAACAGACGCGCGCACTTGGCCTCTTCCGCAACGTCGCCCGTCACGCGCCACGCGGTGAGCACGGATACGCACTCAAGTTCCGCGACGGCGGCCCGATCGGCGCCAATGCGTTTGCCCTTCCCGACGGCACGATCGTGATGACGGATCAGATATGGAAGCTGACGCGCAACGACGAGGAGGTCGAAGGCGTCTTCGGACACGAGATGTCGCATGTCAACCACGCACACGGACTGCAAAGCATCTATCAGGCGTCGATGATTCCGGCCGTCATCGCATTGATTACCGGCGACATTTCACAGGTCAGCCAGATGGCGACGGTTTTGCCGGGCGTTCTGGTGGAGTCCTCTTACGCGCGCGGCTTCGAGCAGCAGGCGGATGACGACTCGGCGAAGTTGATGCTGTCGATGGGCGCCAAACCGTCACACCTCGCCGACTTGCTCGAACGGCTCGAAGCGGCGGATTGCGGCAAGGGAGGCTGCGCGCAGGGCTGGCTCGGATCGCATCCCGATACCGATGTGCGCGCCGCAAAACTGCGCGCGGAGACGCCGAAATAGCAGATCACGGCTTTGTGGATGAGGCCGCGGGCGGCTTTGCAGCAGGCGGCGGTGGCGAGGGTGCTGCGCCAGTATTTTGGTCGGTCGTCGTCGTCTTCGGATGCAGCGGCGAGAACTGCATTTCCGTGAACACGATGGAGACCACCTTGGGCGCCCCAACAATCCGCTTTGCATCGCCGACAAGGCGCGCGGTCAGCGCAGCCTTATCGACCGTCGAGACGTCGGGACCGCTTGCTACGTCCTTCGCATTCACATCGCGCACGAACGCATCCTGGATGAACGCCAGCTTGTCGCGAATTTCCACAGAAGCTGTGGGTGTTGCGGCGATCAGTTTGCTGGTGATGTAGACGTAACCCTGAAGTTTGCCATCCACGCTCACCGGCGCGATGAGGAACGGCATCTGAACGTGCGTGCCTGGCTCTTCGGCAGTTTTTTTGGGCGGCGCATCGGCAGCAACGGCAGAGACCGTCATGGCCAGCAGAATTGCGGGAATCGCCAGAGCGCGCATACGACGAAGCTGGCAAAACATGGCTAATGAAAGGTTACTCCTCAGAAATGGCGGAATCCTGCGCGCGGCACGGCGATCTCGCAGCTCTCGCTATCGAGCAGAACGACGCCCGTGCCCGCCTCCACGCGGCCGATGCCGGTTACGGGCACGCCAGCCGAGCCCAAAATCGGTGCGGACGCCGTGAAAGCGATCTCGTAATCGTCTCCGGCGGTCGCTGCGCGGACGATGGCCTCTTCGCTGTCGCCCCACACCGCGACGAGCTCTGGCGAGCGCGGAATCCGTTGTGCCTCCACGACGATGCGCACGCCGGATGCGTTGGCGATATGGCCCAGATCGGCGAGCAATCCGTCGGAGACATCGATGCTCGCGGACGCGCGGCGCACCGCCGGCGCAAACCCAACACGCGGCTCCGGCACGCGATAGCGCCCGATCAATCGCGAAGGCGCGTTTTGTGCGTTGCTTTTGAGAAGCGACAATCCCGCGCCGCTGTCGCCGATGCTGCCGGTGACATACACCAGATCGCCAACGCGTGCGCCGCCGCGCTTCACCAACTGTCCGACCGGCGCATAACCAAATGCCGTTACGGAAATCGCCAACGGTCCCGGCGTCGCACTCATATCGCCGCCAAGCAATGTGACCCCGAATGTCTGCTGATCACTCGCAAGCCCACGCACAAAGCTTTCCAGAAAAGCCCGATCGATCCTTTCCGGCAGCATCAGCGTCAGAAGATGGGCGGCCGGCTCGGCGCCCTTGGCAACAAGATCGGAGAGATTCACGCGCAATGCTTTGCGCGCAATCGTATCCGGCGGATCGGACGCGAAAAAATCGACGCTTTCGACAATTGTATCGGTCGTCACGACGAGATCGTGGCCCGCGCGCGGCGCGACCATCGCCACATCGTCCTTCAGGCCGAACGCGCCCGGCGCCGTCGCTAAAGGCGCAAACAGTTTTTCGATCAGGTCGAATTCGGAGAGATCTTGCATGGCTGCCGCTGGTTTCGCGCAAGCATTCTAGCGGCGCGCTCTTCGCGCAAGAACTGGTCCGCCTCTGCGATACTGGCCCGGGCTTCTCTGAGGAAGGCGGACAGCCTGGCGCGCCGCGCTTTGGCCTCGCGGTTATGCTGTCCGTCCCGCTCGGCATTGCGGTTGCCCTTCGGCGCACCGCGCCTGCCGATATAGACGGGCATAAGGCTTTGGCCATCCGGCCCGAAGATTCCAGATATTGTGGCTTTCGCCCTTTTCATCAATAAAACCTACCACATCTAGCCATTTGTTTTTCCGAATCTGCGATTTTTTGCGTCTAAAGGTTTCCCGCCCAGAAGGAGACTTTAATCCCCCATATAGGAACATAGTCTGTATATTCAAGTGTGCCAAGACCGAAATTCGTCGGCGCCCGCGCGCCGTGGCTAACGCGCGGTCTGAAAACCATTACTGCAGATCGGTCGAACTCTTGAGGCCCCGCGCTTCGCGGTATGGGTCGCCGCCGACCGTGTAGGTGCCGCCGCCCATACGTCCCATTGTCTGCCCATCGGTCGTGTAGAAGTTTGTCCACCGCCCGCCCGTCACCAGCGGATAGTCGACCACATAGATGTACTGATATCCGGCTCCGCCCTTGGCGCTGATGTTAACGCCGAAGGTGATCGTTTTTCCGCGGACGTGAATCTTGCCGATGGTGCCCGCGCCGAAATTGGCGCCCAGATCGCAACCGTTTCCGGTTTCGAGCGCCGTGTTGTCGTATGTGTTCACAATGATGTCGAAACCGTCGCACAAGCCGTCGAAAGAGATCGATACGGTTTTCGCCATGGCCACGCTGCCGGCGCACACCGTTGTCAGCGCCATCGCGCTCGCAAAAAGGATTTGTTTCGCCTGCATGGTTCCCTCCACTCCGGGTTTGTCCTTCCGAGCGTAGATGGCAGAGCGCTCGCTGTTCAAGCGGAATGAGAGACAGGACGTTTACGGAGCTTTATAGGAAAGTTCCAGCAATGTCAGAACTGCAACTCGTCATCCGGCGGCGTTTCGCCGAATTCCACCGCGCGTTTGCGATGGGCGAGCTTGTCCAGCGCCGCGTTCACGAAGGACGGCTCATCGCCGGAGAAGAACGCGTGGCCGACATCGACATATTCATCGATCACGACCTTCGCCGGAATGTCTTTGGCTGCGATCAACTCATAAGCCCCGGCGCGCAAGATCGCGCGCAGGATCGAGTCGATGCGCGTGAGCCGCCAGTCGGCGCTCAGCACGCCTGTGATCCCGGCATCGATCTCTTCCTGATGATCGGGCACGCCGCGCACCAGACGGCCGAAGAATTCGGAATCCACCTCGCCGGCGGTGCCCGTCTCCGCTTCTTTGCCGAAACGATGCTCGACGAATTCGAACACCGCTTCCTCTGCGCCAACGCCCGTCAATTCCATCTGATAAAGGGCCTGCACCGCCGCGAGGCGGGCAGCGCTGCGTCCGCTGCGGTCGGTCATCGTTCGACGCCGAACCGGTGCCGCGCATCGATCAGGGAGAGAACGGCACGCGCAGCATCGCCACCCTTGTCGCTGCCGTCGCGGCGGGCACGGACTTCCGCCTGCTCTTCGTTCTCGACGGTGAGGATGCCGTTGCCGATGCAGAGCCCGCGCTGGATGCCGAGGTCCATGAGGCCGCGTGCGCTTTCACCGGCGACGATCTCGAAGTGATAGGTTTCGCCGCGGATCACGCAGCCGAGCGCAACATAGCCGTCATAATGTCTGTCGCTCTGCGACGCGAACAGGATCGCAGGCGGAATCTCCAACGCGCCAGAGACCGTGATGCGCTCGAACTGCGCGCGGCCCAGATCGAGCGCGGCGGTCGCGCCATCGAGCAGCGCTGTCGCGATGTGATCGTAGTAACGCGACTCGACGATGAGGATCTTCGGTACGATCATGCCTTGTGCCCGCGGATCGGATGGGTGCCGACGATATCCAGATCGTATCCGTCAAGCGCCACCACTTTCTTTTCCGGTGTGTCGGTGAGAAGGATCATGTCCTTGATGCCGAGGTCGAGCAGGATCTGCGCGCCGACGCCGAATTCCTTCACCCGCCTGCGGTCGGCATCGTCTTCCGCGCGGCGTGCCAAAACATCGGTGACGAAGGTGGGTTTTGTCTGGCGCAGCACGACGATGACGCCGCGCCCTTCCTCGGCCACGATGCGCATTGCGTGGCCCAGCGTATCGGGTTCGTAATTCTGCCACGCCAGCATGTCGGTGAAAATGTTGATCGCATGCATGCGCACCAGCACCGGCTCGGGCGTCGTGATATCGCCCTTCACCAGCGCAATGTGCTCGGCGTAGTCGAGTTCGTTGACATAGACGACCATCTTCCAGTCGCCGCCATTGTGGCTCTGGAACGGCACCTCGATCCTGCGCCGCACGAAGTGATCGTATTTGCGGCGGTAGGCGATGAGGTCGGCAATGGTGCCGATCTTGAGATTGTGGTGCTGCGCGAATTTCACCAGGTCCGGCAGCCTCGCCATCGTACCGTCGTCATTCATGATCTCGCAGATCACACCAGCAGGCGTAAGCCCCGCGAGCCGCGCGATATCGACAGACGCTTCCGTATGACCCGCGCGCACCAGTGCCCCGCCGTGACGCGCGACCAGCGGAAAGACGTGGCCCGGCGAGGTGATGTCGTCCGGGCCTTTCGTGGAATCGATGGCGACGGAAATCGTATGCGCCCGGTCATGCGCGGAGATGCCGGTAGAGATGCCTTCTTTCGCCTCGATCGAGATTGTGAAGGCGGTCTGGTTCGGCGTGCCGTTCACCGCCGTCATCATCGGAATCCGGAGCTGATCGGCACGTTCCTGCGTGAGCGCCAGACAGATCAGCCCGCGGCCAAACCGCGCCATGAAGTTCACGGCATCCGGCGTACACATCTGTGCCGGGATGACGAGGTCGCCCTCGTTCTCGCGGTCCTCGGCGTCGATGAGGATGAACATCTTGCCGTTGCGTGCGGCCTCGATCACATCCTCGATCTCGGCGATATAGTCGTGGAACACCGGCATGTTCATGGCTGCACCAGCCGCGCAACGTAACGCGCCATCAGATCGACCTCGAAATTCACTTTCATGCCCGGCTTGGCGCGGCCGAAGGTGGTGACCGCCTGCGTGTGCGGGATGACGTTCACGCCGAACCGCGCACCATCGACATTGTTGACGGTCAGCGACACGCCGTCCAGCGTGACCGATCCCTTGGGGGCCACGAGTTTCGACAGTTTTTTCGGCACTTCGAAGACCATGCGCACGGACTCACCTTCCGGCTTTACGCTGACGATCTCCGCCACCGCATCGACATGACCGGTGACGATGTGCCCCCCGAACTCGTCACCCACTCGCATCGGCCGTTCGAGGTTGACGGCTTCGCCGACCTTCCACGACCCAAGTGTCGTCTTCGAAAGCGTCTCGCCCGACGCGGTGAACGCAAACCAGCGATCCTTCGCGCTCCCTTTGTCCACGACCGTCATGCACGCGCCGGAGCACGCGATGGAGGCGCCCATCTCGATCTCAGATACGTCGAATTTCGTGGCAATGACGATATGTGTGTCGCCACGCTTCTCCACGTGGCGCACCTTGCCGACATCGGTGACAATTCCGGTGAACATGGTTGTCTTTTAACGGTGTTTCAGAGCAAACAAAAATACCTACTTTCGTCATGGCCGGGCTTGACCCGGCCATCCAGTGACTCACGCGGAGGGGCGGAGAACACAGAGACGAATACTACTCCGCGACCTCCGCGCCTCCGCGTGCGCTTTTCTTCTGGATGGCCGCCTCAGGGGTGGCCTGACGAGTTTGGTTCTAGGCCTTAGCCTGAAAGGATTCCAGCATATCGGCCCCAAGTTTTCGGATGCCTGTCGAAATGAAGCGGGACGCTTCGTCAAGATCGAGGGCCGCCAGCGCGTCGATGCCGTTGCGGCCGGACGCGCCAAGCAGAATCGGTGCGCGGAAAATCTCCAGCCGGTCGGCAAAGCCGCGGTCGATAAAAGAGGCATGCACACTCGCGCCACCCTCAACGAGCAGACGGGTAACCCCAATTTCCGCGAGGTCTTTGAGCACCGCGGCGATATCTGGGCGGCCGCGCGCATCCTTCGCCACCCGGATGACTTCGACGCCCCGCGCGCTCAGCGAACTGCCACCGCTCGCCGTCGTGTAGACGCGAGTCGGCGTCTGCTTCGCGGTTTTCGCAAGCCTGGAGGAATCTTCAAGGCGCAGCCGTGTGTCGAGCACGACGCGGATCGGCGAACGATTCTCCAGCCCCGCGATGCGGCAGGTGAGATCGGGATTGTCGGCCAGCGCGGTTTCAATGCCGATCAGGATCGCGTCGTTTTTTGCGCGCAGCAGATGGCCGAAGCGCCGCGCCTCGGGTCCCGTGATCCATTGGCTCTGGCCGGAAACCGTCGCGGTCTTGCCGTCGAGGCTTTGCGCGACCTTGAGCGTGACGAGCGGACGGCCTTCCTTTACGCGCAGGAAAAATCCGGCATTGAGCGCGGCCGCTTCTTTCTCCAGCACACCGTTCGTTACCTGAACGCCGCCGTCCCACAGCATCGCGAGACCTTTGCCCGACACGCGCGGATCGGGGTCTTCCACCGCACTCACAACGCGTGCAACGCCAGCCTGCACCAGCGCATTGGCGCAAGGCGGTGTCTGCCCCTGATGCGCGCATGGCTCCAACGTCACATAGGCCGTAGCACCACGCGCGGCCTCACCGGCTTCGGCCAGCGCCATCGTCTCCGCATGAGGACGGCCGCCGCGTTGCGTCCAGCCACGTCCGACGACACGCTCATCTTTGACAATCACACAACCGACGGCGGGATTCGGCGCGGTAGTCCCCAGCGCGCGTTCCGCTAGCGCAAGCGCATGGCGCATGTGTTGGAGATCGGTCATTCGGGACAGCCATTAGACTGATTCACGCGGAGGCGCGGAGACGCGGAGTGCGGCAAACCGTTTACTATCCTTTGGAGACCATCCTTCAATGTAGGCGCACCGAAATTGATCAGCAGACCCACTGGAAGCTTCAACAGACGTAGATAGGTGAGCACCTGCTTACCGTGGACGGCGGCAGCCTTCTCAACCGATTTGATCTCCACGACGACTCGCGCATCGACCAGCAGGTCGATGCGCAATCCATCTTCAAACCGGAGACCGTCGTACTCAAACGAAATAAGCTTTTGCCTCTCGACTTGCAGACCTCGTCTCTGCAAGTCGCGGCACAGCACGGCTTCGTAGACCGATTCAAGCAGACCCGGACCAAGCGCCGTATGCAATTTGAACGCTGCATCGACGATCTCACCCGTCACATCATCGAGTGCGCGTCCGGAATCCATTACTCCGCGTCCTCCGCGACTCCGCGTGACCTCTAATCCTTGTCGCCTTCCAGTTCACCGATCAGGTTCTCGAAATCCTTGGTCTCGCGGAAGTTCTTGTAGACCGAGGCGAAGCGGACATAGGCGACCTTGTCGAGGCTTTGCAGCGCCTGCATGACCAGTTCGCCGATCATCGAGCCCTGGATCTCGTTCTCGCCGAGGCTTTCCAGGCGCCGCACGATGCCGGTGACCATCCGGTCCACGCGTTCGGCTTCCACCGGGCGTTTGCGCAGCGCGTGGGAAAGCGAACGCTCTAGCTTGTCGCGGTCGAACGGTTCGCGGCGGCCGTTTTTCTTCACGACGATCAGTTCGCGCAACTGAACGCGCTCGAAGGTCGTGAACCGTCCGCCACAGGCTGGGCAATGACGGCGGCGGCGAATGGCGGAATTGTCCTCGGACGGTCGGCTGTCCTTCACCTGGCTGTCGTCATGTCCGCAAAAAGGGCAGCGCATAAAATATCGTCCTTACGAATAGATCGGGAAACGCTTGCACAAATGGCCGACACGCTCGCGCACGCTGGCCTCCACGGCCGCATCGCCTGCGTCGCCATTCTTCGCCACGGCGTCGACCACTTCAACAATGAGTTTGCCGACCTCGCGGAATTCGGCGGGGCCAAAACCGCGTGTCGTGCCGGCGGGCGAACCGAGCCGGATGCCGGACGTGATCGCAGGCTTTTCGGTATCGAACGGCACCGCGTTCTTGTTGGTGGTGATGTTGGCGCGGTCTAGCGCCTTTTCCGTCGGCTTGCCGGTCGCTTTCTTGGGCCGCAGATCGACCAGCATCACATGCGTGTCGGTCCCACCGGAGACGATGTCCAAGCCTTCCGCGTGCAGCGTTTCGGCCAGGGCCTTCGCGTTCTCGACCACGCGTTTTGCATAGAGCTTGAAGTCCGGTCTCAGCGCCTCGCCGAACGCCACGGCTTTCGCGGCGATGACATGCATCAGCGGACCGCCCTGCAATCCTGGAAAAACGGCAGAATTGATCTTTTTCCCCAACGCGTCGTCGCGCGACAGGATCATCCCGCCGCGTGGACCGCGCAGGGTCTTGTGCGTCGTCGTCGTGACCACATGCGCGTGTTCGAGCGGATTGGGGTGCACCCCGCCCGCGACCAATCCTGCGAAATGCGCCATGTCGACCATGAAGTATGCGCCGACCTCGTCCGCGATCTCGCGGAAGCGCTTGAAGTCGATCACGCGCGGATAGGCGGAGCCACCCGCGATGATGACCTTCGGTTTGCTCTCTTTTGCGATCCGCTCGACTTCATCCATGTCGATGCGGTGATCCTGGCGTCGCACGGTGTAGGGCACCGGCTTAAACCATTTGCCGGACTGGTTCGCAGGCGAGCCATGGGTCAAATGCCCGCCGGCCGCCAGATCGAGCCCCATGAACGTATCGCCAGGCTGCATCAGCGCGAAGAACACAGCCTGGTTCGCCTGCGCGCCGGAATGCGGCTGAACATTGGCGAAGCTGCAATCGAACAGGCGGCAGGCGCGTTCGATCGCCAGCTCCTCGACCACATCGACATATTCGCAGCCACCATAGTAGCGGCGACCGGGGTACCCTTCCGCATATTTGTTGGTCAGCACCGAGCCTTGTGCTTCGAGCACCGCTTTCGAGACGATGTTCTCCGAAGCGATCAGCTCGATCTTGTCTTGTTGACGCCTCAGCTCGTCATCGACGGCACGGGCGACATCGGGATCGGCTTGATGCAGGCCGTGGCTGAAAAAGCCCGAATTTTCCGCCGCATCCGCCTTCGCCGACATTTCTCACCTCGCTGGACCCGCGGCGAAGCCCCAATTCTGGGAGGGCTTCGTACCTATCGGGGCGCTACCCCTACCCCTTTACCAAATCTTGCGCCAGATGGATTCCGGAGGGCCGCGGCGACGGCATCTATCCACAGGCTAGACGCCATAAATCCGGGCGATACGGACCTCGTATCAAAGCAACCAAAAATAGAACAAAGAATTTACGCCTCTGCGGAAAGACTCAGCTAAGACTTCCTTGAAGCTAGGATCTGCAAATCCCGCACTTTGCGATAGTCAGCCCTGACCAGTCCCTCTGGATACTTGGAGTATCTTGTGAAGATAAACACCAGTGACGCGCCCATGCAGAAATCCGACGATCTTTTGAAGCTCGCGACAGAGATCGTCTCGGCCTATGTCAGCAACAACACCGTCACGGTTGGCGAACTGAATTCGGTGATCAAGAGTGTGCATGCCACGCTTGGCGGTCTTGCCGGCTCGATGACATCCGAGCCGCAGACTACGCAAAAGCCCGCTGTCGCCATCAAGAAGTCGATCACGGCGGAATACATCGTCTGTCTTGAGGACGGGAAGAAGCTCAAGATGCTGAAGCGCTATCTGCGCTCGCGCTACAACCTGTCGCCGGAAGAATATCGCAGCAAATGGGGCCTGCCTGCGGACTACCCGATGGTCGCGCCGAACTATGCGGCGCAGCGCTCGGAATTCGCCAAGAAGATCGGCCTCGGCCGGTCTTCCACCCCACCGCGCAAGAAGGGCCGGCGTAGCTGAGTTCGAAAATTCGTCATGGCCGCCCTTGAGGCGGCCATCCAGAAGAAAAGCGCACGCGGAGGCGCGGAGAACACAGAGACGAATGCTACTCCGCGACCTCCGCGCCTCCGCGTGAGTCACTGGGTGGCGTTGGTACGCTGCCGCTACCAACCAAGCCCGGCCATGACGAATAGATTGAACGCTTATTTTCAGCGTGACTGCTTTTTCCTGATCAGGTAATCGAGCTTCCGACGCGCCGCATCGCCGAGCGTAGCGCGCGAGGCATTTGCGGGGCCGACGACGCAGGCTTCTAGACCAGTGGCGGAATCGATCGCGGTCGCTTTCGCGAATGCGCCCTGAATGACAATTTCGAGGAAGATCTCGCCCTTGCCAGAAGGCGCGGCCATCAGGCGGCGCGTTTCAGGCGGTGCGCCGTCCAGACCTGATCGAGCGCGCGCACGAGATCGTGGATCATCGCTTCGCTGTGCGCGGGCGACGGCGTGAAGCGCAAGCGTTCGGCTCCGCGGGGGACGGTTGGGTAATTCACGGGCTGCACGTATACGCCATGATCGTAAAGCAGCGAGTCCGACACGGCCTTGCACAGGGTCGCGTCGCCGACGAACACGGGCACGATGTGGCTGGGCGATTCCATCACCGGCAAACCGGCCTTGGTCAGAAGTGCTTTCAGCAGCGCGGCGCGCGCCTGAAGCGTTTCGCGCTCAGCATCGCTTTCCTTCAGATGCCGCACACTGGCCAGCACACCGGCCGCGATCGCGGGCGCGAGCGAGGTTGTAAAGATGAAGCCGGGCGCGAAGGAGCGGATGCAGTCGATCAGATCGCCCGACGCCGCGATGTAGCCGCCCATGACGCCGAACGCCTTGGCGAGCGTGCCTTCGACGATGTCGATGCGCTGCATCTGGTTGTCGCGCGCGGCCACACCAGCGCCACGCGGACCGTAAAGCCCGACGCCATGCACTTCGTCGATATAGGTGAGCGCGCCGTATTTTTCGGCGAGATCGCAGATCGCCTCGACCTTCCCGAAATCGCCTTCCATCGAATACACGGATTCGAATGCAATCAGCTTTGGCGCATCGGGATCGGCCTCGGCCAGAAGGCGCTCCAGATCCGCCATGTCATTGTGCCGGAAGATACGCTTCTCGACGCCGCCATTGCGCATGCCTTCGATCATCGAGGCGTGATTGAACACGTCGGAGAACACGATCAGACCGGGCAGAATTTTCGCGAGCGTCGCAAGCGTCGCGTCGTTCGACACGAACCCCGAGGTGAACAGCAACGCGCCATCCTTGCCATGCAGGTCGGCAAGTTCCTGCTCCAACTCGACGTGGTAATGCGAGGTGCCGGAGATATTCCGCGTGCCGCCGGAGCCCGCGCCGGTCGCATCGATCGCCTCGTGCATGGCCGCGAGCACCTTGGGATGCTGGCCATGCCGAGGTAATCGTTGCTGCACCACACCACCACCGGCCGTTTGGCGCCCTGGGTATGGAAATCGGCGTTCGGATAGGCGCCGCGCGCGCGCACGATATCGGCGAAAACGCGGTATCGCCCCTCGCGGCGCAGACCCGCCAGGGCGTCGCGGAACCGGTGTGAGTAGGAAAACGCCATGCGATTGCTCATTGCGCGGGCCACCCGCTTTTCGGCCAAAGAATACATGAGCCTGCCCCCCGAAACCTAGCCGTTCGTGACGCGTCCCTGTCACAAAACGACGCGCCTTTTGGGACAAAACTGCCGCACTTGGGACAATCTTTCCTTGATATCGCGCAAGGGACGGTCAGGTCGCGATGGCTACGACGGCATTCACCGCCATGGCGATCAGGCAGGTATTGAAGAAAAACGACACGATGGAATGGGACAACGTCATCCGGCGCAGCCGGGTGGATGTGACCTGCACGTCGGAGACCTGAAACGTCATGCCGATGACGAAGGCATAGTAAAGAAACTCCGCCGCCCCGGGCTCCTCGGTTCCGGGAAAGCTCAAGCCGCTGCCCGGCTTCTTTCCGGGCTCCGAGTAGAAGAGATAGGCGTAGTGGAACGCCATCATCATGTGCAGCATGAACCAGCCGAGCGGCGCACCCGCGATGGCCAGCGCGATGGCGTAGGGATCGACCGCCTGCTTCAGGTGCAACAACGTGATAATCGCGAACAGGCAAAAGCCGATCATCACCAGCGCGAACAGGATGACGATAACGATTCCCTCGTCTTCCACATCCGCTTTGCGGTCGAGTTGCTTTGGCGTGATCGACAACGCGAGGAACGCGAGCATCGCGATATAGCTTGCGAAAAACGCGTCGCCGCCGGCAAGCACGCGCACGGGCGGCGGAACAGAACCCAAAAAAAGATAGACAGCCGCGCCAAACAGGAAGCAGGCGTAGAACCGCCAGTGGTGGGTGAGATGAGATCGCGCAAAAACCGGCATACAGCGTTATTGCACGAAACGAGGCGCACCCAAATTGTCTTCCCGGACGAGCGGAGCGAGACCGGAACCCACGGAGAAGCTTCGCGAAGGATCCCGGCTCTGCGCGATGCTAACAGCATCGCTTGGCCGGGATGACAGTCTCAAAGTCGGAAACGGACCTGATCAATCCAGAAACGCTCCAGACGGCGAAGGCTTGTGTTCAAGCCATCGAGATCGCGATCCGTGACGTTGCCGACGGGCTCCAGAGAACCGAGATGCCGATCGAACAACTCGCGCAGCATTTCGCGAACCACTTCGCCCTTCGGCGTCAGACGCACCAGCACGGAGCGGCGGTCGGCCTCGGAACGGGCATGATGGATGTAACCCGATTCGACGAGCTTTTTGAGATTGTACGAGACATTGGAGCCCAGATAGTGCCCGCGCGTGCGCAACTCGCCCGCCGTCAATTCCTGATCGCCGACGTTGAACAGGAGCAATGCCTGCACGCTGTTGATTTCGCGTTCGTCGCGGCGGTCGAGTTCGTCCTTGATGACATCGAGCAATTGCCGATGCAGACGCTCAACAAGATTGAGTGTTTCCAAATAGTGCTTGCCGAGCGATTGCGCGCCTGCAAGCGCCGCAGCAACCTGCGGTTTGGCCAATGCTGTCATCGCTTTTCCCCACTTTTTCGCAGGGCCCACCTTGTTATGCAAACACAGTAGGAGCGATTGATTAAAGCGCCGTAAAAATTATCAGAGAACGCCGCGCAGCATTTGGATGATGCCGGAGAAGTCGACTCCAGCATGCCCCTTCGCCGCCATCAACGCGTAAAGCTGCAATGCTTCAGCACCCATGGGCGTTGCAGCACCTGCGTTTTGCGCCGCTTGCTGTGACAGTTTCAGATCTTTCAGCATGAGCGCGGTTGCGAAACCACCGGTATAATCGCGGTTCGATGGCGATGTCGGCACCGGTCCCGGGACGGGACAATAGGTCGTCAAAGACCAGCACTGGCCAGACGCAGCCGACATGATGTCGAACAGCTTTTTGTGATCGAGGCCGAGCTTTTCGCCCAGCACGAACGCTTCGCAGGTGCCGATCATCGAGATCGCGAGCAGCATGTTGTTGCAGATTTTCGCGGCCTGTCCAGCGCCCGCACCACCGGCATGGACGATGCGTTTGCCCATCTTCGAGAGGATCGGTTCCCCGCGCGCGAAGGCTTTGTCACTGCCGCCGCACATGAACGCGAGCGTGCCGGCTTCTGCGCCGCCGGTGCCTCCGCTGACCGGCGCATCGAGAAAATCGAAACCCGCTTTCTCCGCCACCACATGCACCGCACGCGCGGAATCGATGTCGATCGTCGAGCAATCGATCAGCAACGCGTCTTTCCTGGCTGCCGTCATGATACTTTCCGTTTCCAGATACACGCCGCGCACATGCGCGCCAGCAGGAAGCATCGTGATCACCACATCAGCAGACTTCACCGCCTCGAGCGCCGTGGACGCGGTCTTGCCGCCCGCATCGGTCACGGGCTTCAATGCCGCAGTGCTGAGATCGAACGCGATCACGCCATCGCCCGCTTTGAGCAGGTTGCGCGCCATCGGCCCGCCCATATTGCCGACGCCAATGAATGCGATATTGGTCATGATTTCCTCTTCATCTTCACTCGCGGGGAGTTATCTTTTGTCACCGCGGCGGTCTTCGCCTGCGGCATATCTCGGGAGACTGGCAAGAGCCTCCTCGAAAGCGGACCGTATTTCTGTTTGACTAAAGAAGCGATCCCATAGTTCTGTCACTAAAGCGCTGGCAATATTTTGCAACGCGTCGATTTCGGGATAGGGATTTTCCTTCTTGAGTTGCCTGCAGCTCTCCGCAAACACGGTCGCTGCATCCAGACAGCGTCCTTCCCAAGGAATTTCCTCAACCATTCCGTCCCCGCTATTTGAGAACCAACTCGTTTCCAACTGGCGCGAAATAAGCGTCGATAACGGCATCTGAGACTTCCGGCAGATCACCGGGCTGCCATTTCGGCGCGCCGTCCTTGTCGATGATCGTGGCGCGCACACCTTCGTAGAAATCGTGACCGGCGACGACGCGGTTCACCATGCGCCATTCCATTTTCATGCAGTCGTCGAAATCGAGCTTCGCTCCCTCGCGCACCTGGCGGAACGCGAGCTTGGTCGCAGTTGGAGATTTGGAGCGGATCGTTTTCGCCGTATCGCGCGACCAGCCGGTGTGATCGGCATCGAGTGCGGCCAATATCTCTTCGACAAAGTCATGCGCGAAAATCTTGTCAATGGAGGCGCGATGGTCGGCAAGGAAGCCTGCGGGCAAATCTTCGCCCTTGCGTTCGACCGCGCGATCCACGGATTTGCCTGCGGCAAGATCGGCGATCAATGAAGGCCAGTCCTTCACGGGCACGAAATGCGTGGCGACACCGGAATACAGCGTATCGACCGTCTTCAGCCGCGCGCCGGTGAGCGCGAGATACATGCCGATCTGGCCTTCCATCCGCGGCAGGAAATAGCTGCCGCCGACATCGGGGAAGAGACCGATACCAGTCTCTGGCATGGCGAACGTCGTCGTCTCGTTGGCGATGCGATGGCTGCCATGCACCGACACGCCGACGCCGCCACCCATGACAATGCCGTTGATGAGCGCGACATAGGGCTTGGGATAATGTTTGATCAGCGCGTTCAGAACGTACTCGTCGCGATAGAAGCTGAGCGCATAGGGAGTCTTGTTCTGTCCGCTCTCGTAAAGCGAGCGGATATCGCCGCCAGCACAGAATGCGCGTTCGCCCGCACCCTGAACGACCACGACCTTCACGTCGTCGTCGGTCGCCCAGGCTTTGAGTTGCGCTGTCATGTTCAGGCACATGCCGTGCGTCAGCGCGTTCAGCGCCTTCGGCCGGTTCAGGGTGATGAGACCGGCCGCGCCACGTTTTTCAAACAGGACATGAGGCTCATCCGTCACTGGCGGAACATTTCCCGCGAAATGATCACGCGCATGATCTCGTTGGTGCCTTCGAGGATCTGGTGGACCCGCAGATCGCGCACATGCCGCTCGGCCGGGAAGTCTTTCAGATAGCCGTAACCGCCATAGAGCTGCAGCGCATCGTTGGCGATTTTCGAGCCGGTGTCGGTGGCGAAGCGCTTGGCCATCGCGCAGAGCATGGTCGCGCGCGGATCGCGTTTGTCGAGCGCGGAGGCCGCACTGCGGATCATCAGCCGCGAAGCTTCCAGTTCCGTTGCCATGTCGGCGAGCTTGAACTGCGTCACCTGGAAATCCGCAATGGGTTTGCCGAACTGCTTGCGTTCCGTGACATAGGCTTTGGCTTCGTCTATCGCGGCGCGCGCGGTGCCGACCGAACACGCGCCGATATTGATGCGCCCACCATCGAGGCCGCTCATCGCGATGCGAAAGCCCTCGCCTTCCGAACCAAGGCGATTGGCAACCGGCACGCGGCAATCCTCAAAGTTCACCGTGGCTGTCGGCTGTGAATTCCAGCCCATCTTGCGTTCGTGCTTGCCGAACGAAAGCCCCGGTGTGCCCTTCTCGATGACGAGACAGGAAATACCCTTCGGCCCATCCTCGCCGGTGCGCACCATGCAGACATAAATGTCGGACGTCCCCGCGCCGGAGATAAACGCTTTCGACCCGTTCAGCACGTAGTGATCGCCGTCCTTCACCGCACGCGTTTTCAGCGCCGCTGCATCTGATCCCGAACCGGGCTCGGTCAGGCAATAAGACGCGATCTTCTCCATCGTCGTGAGCGAGGGCAGGAATTGCTTGCGCTGCGCATCGCTGCCGTAACGGTCGATCATCCAAGACGCCATGTTGTGGATGGAGATGAACGCGGCCGTGGAGGTGCAGCCCGCCGACAGCTCCTCCATGATGATCGCGGCATCGAGACGGGACATCTCCGACCCGCCGACATCGCTCCTTACATAGATGCCCGCGAAGCCGAGCGCCGCCGCCTCGCGCAGACGGTCAACCGGGAAATGGGATGTTTCGTCCCACTCTGCCGCGAAGGGAGCCAGCCGGTCGCGCGCGAACCGCCCCGCGGCATCCTCAATGGCCCGTTCATCCTCGTTTAGGGAGAAGTCCATGGCGCAATTCCTGCGAAATCGGGGCGTAATTAAACCCCGGAAGGCCGGGATGCAAAGGCGTGAATTCGCCGCCTTGCGACGCCTTGCCCACGCGAGTAGACCCTTGGGCCGTCAGCCTGGAACCTTTGTTAATGGCCTCCGCCCCAAGTTTTCCCGCGCTCCGCATGCGCCGCCTTCGGCGGCACGATTGGTCGCGGCGGCTGGTGGCGGAATCGGTTCTGACGCCGGCGGATTTCATCTGGCCGCTGTTCGTGATCGACGGGCAGAACACGCGCCAGCCTGTGGCTTCGATGCCGGGCGTGGAACGCTTGAGTATCGATCTCGCGGTCGAAGCGGCGAAGGAAGCCCGCGACCTCGGCATTCCGGTGATCGCGCTGTTCCCCAACACCGATCCCGATCTCAAGACCGAGGATGGCTGCGAGGCGACGAACGACAGCAATCTCGTCTGCCGCGCCGTACGTGCAATCAAGAAAACGGTGCCGGAGATCGGCGTGCTGTGCGATGTCGCGCTCGATCCTTACACCAGCCACGGCCACGACGGCGTGCTGATCGATGATTACGTCGCAAACGACGAGAGCGTCGAAATCCTGGTAAAGCAGGCGCTCGTCCAGGCTGAGGCCGGATGCGACATCATCGCGCCGTCTGACATGATGGACGGCCGCGTCGGCGCAATCCGCACGGCGCTCGAAGCCAAGGGCTTCGGGAACACGATGATCATGGCCTATGCCGCGAAGTATGCGAGCGCGTTTTACGGCCCGTTCCGCGATGCGGTCGGATCGGCCAAGGCGCTGACCGGCGACAAGCGCACCTATCAGATGGATCCGGCGAACACGGACGAGGCGCTGCGCGAAGTGGCGCTCGATCTCGCCGAGGGCGCGGACATGGTGATGGTGAAACCGGGCATGCCCTATCTCGACGTGCTGCGCAGGGTGAAGGACGAATTCGGCGTGCCGACTTTCGCCTATCAGGTATCCGGCGAGTATTCGATGCTAACGGGCGCGATCGAGCGCGGCTGGTTCGACCGCGACCGCGTGATGCTGGAAAGCCTTATGGCGTTCAAGCGCGCGGGCGCCAGCGGCATCCTCACCTATTTCGCGCGTGATGCCGCAAAACTTTTGGCGCGCTAGCCCCCGCTGCACCGTAAAAAGACTGCGCAGCAAAATCTCCGCGCGCGAGGGCAAAACATCCAGCCCCGAGCGGCGCTGACCCAGATCGATCACATTTTCCAGAATCAGCATCGCGAGCCCATGCACGGCCGCCCAAACGCCGAGCCCAAGCGCGGAATTGTGCAAGGCATCGCCAATTTCCGAACCGATCAAATCCGCGGCTTCTCCCAATTGCGGGAATTGCTCGCGGTTGGGAAGCTGCGGCCCGAACATCAGCCGCGCCAAAGCCGGACGGCGGGCGACAAAGCGCATATAGGCCGCTCCGATCTTGGCAATGCGATCCGGTCCGCGCCTTGGGCACCCGCCGCGGCGACAATCTCACCGCGCAGTTCCGCAAAGCCTTCAAGCGCAAGCTCGACCAGCAGAGACTCGTGATTGGGAAAATGGCGATACGGCGCGGCATGGCTGACACCAGCACGGCGCGCGACCGCACGCAGGCTCAGATCCGCCAGGGGACCTTCTTCCAACAACGCGCGCGCCGCATCGAGCAATGCGTTGCGCAGATCGCCATGATGATAGGGCTTGGCAGGTTTGGCTTCGTTCAAGCCCTGCCTCCCCGCAGTTTTTCCATGCGGGCAAACAGGCAGGAGGTATCCCAGCGCTTGCCGCCCATGGCCTCGACCTCGGCATAGAACGTGTCGACCATTTCCGTGACCGGGAGCTTCGCGCCATTGCGTCTGGCCTCGTCGAAAACAGATGCCAAGGTCTTTGCGCATCCATTCAACCGCGAAGCCGTGATTGAACTCGCCGGCGAGCATCGTTTTGTGGCGGTTCTCCATCTGCCAGGATTGTGCAGCCCCTTTGGAGATCACGCCCACAACGGCCTCGGCATCGAGACCGGCCGCGCGTGCAAAGCTCAACGCCTCGCTCAGGCCCTGCACGACGCCCACTATGCAAATCTGGTTGACCATCTTCGCGAGCTGGCCCGATCCCGACGGCCCCAGAAGGCGGCACTGCTTGGCGTAAGCGGTCATCAGCGGCTCCGCTTTCGCGTAGTCCCCCTCGCTGCCGCCGCACATGATGGTGAGCTGCCCGTTCTTCGCACCCTGCTCACCGCCGGAGACCGGCGCATCGACAAACCCAAAGCCCGACTCGCGTGCGACGGAGGAAAGCTCGCGCGCGACCGTGGCCGAGGCCGTGGTGTGATCGACGAACACCGCGCCTTTTCGCATCGTGCTGAAGGCGCCATCCTCACCCACCGCGACGGCACGCAGATCCTCGTCGCGGCCAACACAGGCAAACACGGCGTCTTTGCCATCGGCAGCCGCCGACGGCGTCGCAGCGCTCTCACCGCCATATTCCGCGATCCAGCGTGCGGCTTTATCCGCATTGCGGTTGTAGACGGTCACATCGTGTCCGGCGCGCTTGAGGTGCCCCGCCGCGGGGTAGCCCATGACGCCCAGACCCAGAAACGCAACGCGCATTATTCCATGACCTCAATATGAACTTTTTCGCCGGGATTGAAGTTCGGCCGCTTCATCAGCCAGATCACGGGAAAGCCGCAAGAGAGATATAGAACATAAACAGAAAATCGTTGGCGTAAGCCTGAACTTGCGCGCGCATCTCGATCAGACCGTTCAGGTTGGCAACGCCGAACGGAATCTGCGGACTCATCATCAGCGATTCGCCGTTGATGCCCAGCGCGCGATTGAACGGCGTTCCGAAGCGGGCGAGCTCGGAGTGAATCATCTGGACGCTGTAGGCGAGAACGGTGGTCGTCAGCGACACGCCGATGGCGCTGCCGATGTTGCGCATCAGGTTGGTCAGGCCTGCGCCATCGGTGCGGAATTGCGGCGCGAGCGTCGCGAACGCTACAAGGTTCATCGGCACGAACACGAACCCCATGCCAAATCCCTGGACAGCGCCGACAATGATCAGCGTCTGCACACTGATTTGCGGGGTCCAGGACGTCATCGCCCACAACGACCAGCTCATCAACGTTGCGCCGAACGTCATCAAGACGCGCGGATCGAATTTCAGCGCCATACGGCCCGCGAACATCATCGCGATCATGGTGCCGATGCCGCGCGGCACCCATCAGAAGGCCGGTATCGGTGACGGTGTAACCGCCAAGACCCTGCAAATATGGCGGCAGCAACGCCGAGCTGGCGAGCAGCACCGCGCCGACGACGAACATCAGCACCAATCCGCCGAGAAAATTCCTGTCCTGGAAAATCTTCGGCGGAATGAACGGCTTCGGGGCCGTCAACATGTGAACCAGGAACAGATAGAACGCGGTGCCGGCGATCACCGCTTCAATGATGATCTCCGGCGATTCGAACCAGTCCTTGTCCGTGCCGCGGTCCATCATCAATTGCAGCGACGCGAGACACACGCCAAGAGCGGCGAATCCGAACCAGTCGAAGCGCAAAGTCGTGTCGCGTGCCGTGTCCTTGAAGAAAATAAAGATAGCGCTGACCGCCGCTATGCCGAACGGCACGTTGACATAGAATACCCAGCGCCAGTTGTAGGTGTCCGTTAGTATGCCGCCGAACGTCGGCCCAAGAATCGGGCCAAGCATCACGCCCATGCCCCAGATCGCCATGATGTTTCCGCGTTTTTCCGGCGGATACTATCGAGCATCACAGACTGGGACAGAGGGCCGAGCGCAGCGCCAAACGCGCCCTGCAGCAGACGGAACAGGATCATCTGCTCCAGCGATTGCGCCAGCCCGCACATCATCGATGTGACGGTGAAGCCCGTCAGGCTGACCAGAAGAAAATTCTTTTTCCCGAAACGCGCCGCGATCCAGCCGACAGGCGCGGTCATGATCGCAGCCGCGACAATATAGGATGTGAGAACCCATGTGATCTGGTCGCGCGAGGCCGCCAGGCTGCCCTGCATGTAAGGCAGCGCGACGTTGGCGATGGTGGTGTCGAGCCGCCTGCATCAGGACGCCAGCCATCGAGCCCATGAGAACGGCCCATAGCGCGACGGGACTGTCGTAATGCTCGGCGGTGTGCGGTGCGGCGTGAGCGCTCATCGGCTCAATCGCCGTTCAACATGCGGTCCCAGCGGCGCTTGCCCGTATCGATGGAAACCACCGCACTCATACCCGCGCGCAGCGGCGCACTGCAGCCTGATTTGTCGAGCCCGATCTTCACCGGAATACGCTGCACCACCTTCACCCAGTTGCCGCTAGAGTTTTCGGCAGGAAGTGCCGAGAACTGCGAGTCGCTGGCCGCCGACACCGTGGTCACATGCCCATGCCATTTGCAGCTGCCATAGGTATCGATAGTCACGCCAACGGGATCGCCCTCGCGGACATAGGTGAGATCGGTTTCCTTCATGTCGGCTTCGATCCAAAGATCCTTTTCAGACACCATGCCGACGGCGCTGGTGGTCGTAAAGGCCGACATGGCGGAGATCACAAGCGTGCCAGGCTGCAGCGAATCCACTTCGCTCACAATGCCATCGAACGGCGCGCGCACGATCGCGTGGTCGAGCTGGCGCTGCATCTCGTCCACATTCGCTTTTGCCTTCTGATAATCGGGCGTCTGGTCGGCCGGAAGTTCGGGATTGCCGTTCAGCTTGGCAAGCTGCACGTCGGCGCTCTGTTTGAGCGAGATCAACATCGACTGCGCGCTCTGCAAGGTGCTGCGCGCCTGATCGAGCTGCGTAGGCGCAATCGCGTTGGCTTTTGCAAGCGCGATATAACGGTTGAAGGTAAGCTGCGCGAGATTGGACTGTGCCTGCTGCGCCGATGCTTGACCGATGAGGCTCTTATAGGTCGCGCGCGTGGATTCGACATCCTGCACGGTCTGCGCGAGCGCCGCTTTGGCGTTCTCAAGCGCGATCTGGAACGGCTTGGGGTCAAGGCGAAACAGCACCTGCCCCTTTTTCACATGCTGGCCTTCCTTGACGTCGACATCCTGAACAAGGCCGGACACGTCCGTCGATACCATCAGCTTCGCGGACTGGACGTAAGCATCATCGGTACCGACATAGCGGCCGCCGGTCAGATAGACAGTCAGCGCAATCGCCGCGACGAGCACAACACCCCAGATCATCGCGATCCGGCGCAAACGCGCCTTGTCGGCCCACAAGCGCTCAGAACACCTTGCGCACGCGTGCCTTTGCTACGCGGCAAGGGCTCATAAGGCACATCTTCGGTTCTCACGGCATCCACAACACTTACTCCCCGGCCATAGCCAGCGCGCCATCGTTCGCCGGTTCAGCCGTCAATTTCGCCTTCATCTGCAGCAGCCCATCCAGCATCGTCGTGAGCGTGTCGCTGGCGATGCCGTGGGTGAGGTCCGCAAAGATTCTGTTCTTGTATCTCGCGATCTCGGCGAGCATCGGCGTCGCGACCGGCAAAAGATGAAGCCGCCGCACGCGCCTGTCATGCGGATCGGGACGGCGCTCCACCATGCCGCGCGTTTCAAGCCGGTCGACCAGGCGCGCGACCGTGATCGGTTCCACCTCGCAGATCCCCGCGAGTTCGTTCTGCGATATTCCCGGCTGGCGATCGAGACGCGCGAGGATGATCCACTGCGCCCGGGTCATCCCATAGGTGCGGGCGTGCTGGTCGAAACGGGTACGGGTCAGACGTGCCACGTCGTGAAGAACGAGAAGCAGGTCGTGTTCCAACGTGTTGACCGGGGTCAAAGTATCCATAGCGTGATGTATATAAGGTAGCTTATTATAACGTACAAGATTATAACGCCAATTATGAATGAAAAATTTATGTAATTGAATCAATATATTAAAGAAAGGGGGGAGGCTTGGCGAGATCCGGTGTTCCGGCTTCCTCACAAGATGTTGCATTGCGCAAAAAAAACAGGACGGAGTCTTGGACTCCGCCCTGCTCTTTTATTATTTCGCGACGCCTCAGCGTTGCACCGGCTGAATTACCAAGCGCCGCCGAGCTGCGCCTTCCAGGATGCCTCGATCTGGGCGATCACGCTGTCCGGAAACGGAACGTAATCGAGCTTTTCGGCATCGCCCTTGCCGTCATGCAGGGGACCAGTCGAGGAACTTCAGGATTTCCTTGTTCTTGTCGGCCGGATAATCCTTGCGAAGCAGCATGTAGGTCGCCGCCGTGATCGGGCCAGCTTTGTGCGCCGGGCTGGTTGGTCAGGATCTCATAGAAATCCTGAACCTTCGAGAAATCCGCGTTCGAGGCGGCGGACTGGAAGGCTTCCATGGTCGGCTTTACGCGCGCGCCGGAGGCGTTGATCAGGTCAACCCAGGCGAGGTTGTTCTGCTTCGCATACGCATACTCGACATACCCGATCGAACCCACCGTCTGCTGCACCGTACCGGCAACACCGGCATTGCCCTTGCCGCCGACGCCGCCGGGCCAATTCACGGACGTGTCGGAGCCGACGCTCTTCCAGTCGGGCTCGACCTTGGTCAGGTAGTTGGTGAAATTGAAGGTCGTGCCCGAACCATCCGAACGGTGGACCGTGAGGATCGCCATGTTCGGCAGCGCGGCTTTAGGGTTGAGCTTCTTGATCGCCGGATCGTTCCATTTGGTGATCTTGCCGAGAAAGATCGCGGCGAGCGTCTTGCCGTCGAGAACGAGTTGACCCGCAACGACGCCCGGAAGATGCACGACGGGCACGATCGAGATCACGACCTGCGGAAACTGAACGAGGTTGTTGCTCTGAAGATCGGCATGCACCAGCGGCTTGTCCGAGTTCGCGAAGTCCACCGTTTTGGCTTCGATCTGCTTGATGCCGCCGCCGGATCCGATCGGCTGATAGTTCACCTGATTGCCGGTCTTCTGCTGATACTTCTGCGCCCACACGCTGAGCACGGGGTAGATCGCGGTGCCGCCGGCGCCGTTCAAATTCACGGCAGACGCTGTGGTGGCGGCCGAAAGCGCGATAGCGAATGCCGCGGGCGCCCATCTTGAACATCGTTTTCATATTTTTCCTCGCTTGGTCTTTCGTCCCCCAACGGGACCGTTTTGAACTTCAAGAAACAAGGCAGCCCGCGGATATAATGCCTTCCGCGGGCTGTATCATTTTACGGCCGATTACCACTTCAACTGAGAGAACAGGCCGATTTCATTATACGCACCGCTGAGGCCCGGCGTTGTCGAACCGATCGTGCCATTCGAGGTGTTGAGCCGTGCCGTGGCTGGCATCGTCATGCTTATACACAAGGGACAGGTCCACGATTTTCACCGGGCTCCAGGTGATACCGAAGTTGTAGTAGTTGTCGTGGAGTTGGTTGTTGGTGTGCTGGTTCGGCGTAATGTAGTCGTAACGGCCGAACACCGCCCATTCCGGAAGGAATTTGTACGACGCAAAGCCGCCAAACCCGTCAGAGCTGTCTGTCGGCGCCGGGGGAGCCGTCGTCACGTTGTTCCAGTGATTGGCACTGAAGAATTCGATGCCTGCGTGAATGTCGCTGGTTGCATAAGCCGCAACAGCATCGAAACGGGTCGCGTGATGGTATGCTTGCGAGACACCCTGGACGTCTTTTCCGAGTGTGCCGTCATACCCGCCGACACCCACGACAAAGTTGTCCCAATTGATATTGACGCGGCCTTCCACGTCGAGATTCTTGGAGCGGTTCGCCTCGCCGATCGGATCGGCTTTGTAGCCTGCGCCGTTGATCACCGAGACCTGATAGTTCACGAGGCCGTCATAGAACTTGCCGAAGAAATGCGCGCCCCCAATCGGTGGAGGTGCCGAACTTCGTGCGGTCGATCAGCGTGTTTTCAACATAGCGATAGCCATAAAGACTTTCGACAAAGGGAATCCAAGGCAAGTCGGAAGAACCGACGCGCACGTCGAACATGTCGCCGAACACCTTGGCCTGCAGCCACGCTTTCTTGAGGAAAACCTGACTGGCCTTGGTGGTGCTGTCATAGGTCACGTCTGTGGTGACGTTGGCGGACCACACATCGTCGAATTTGTGGTCAATCGCGACGTAGAAGCGCTTCACATCGAAGTTGGTGCCGGTATCGGCCTGCTTCACACCCGAAACTTTATGCTCGATATCGCTGAAATCGATAAATGCCGTACCGCCGATCGTGGTGTTGTTCCACCAGCCGACGAGCTTGTCCGACCATTTGGACGTTTCTTCGTTGACCTGCGCCTGGCGCTGCTCAGACGAAAGTATCGCGGTCGATGCCTTCGATAGGTTGCTCGCCAGCCGGATAAACCGGCGCAATGATTGCGATATCGGCGTCGTTGAGACACGCGCAGAACTGCGCCCACGTATCCCGCAGGCGGGTGTAGCGGTGCGGCTGCACCACCGCAATCACGGGGCCGGCGTACGCCTGGCGCGCAGCTTTCAACGCTGCAGCGATCTTGAACGGATTGTGGGCATAGTCGTCGATGATTGCCGTGCCATTCCATTCGCCGACCTTGGAGAAGCGGCGACCGACACCACCGAACTTGTCGAGCGCACTGCGGATCTTCTCGTCGCTCACGCGCAGCTGACGCGCGACCGTGATCGCCGCTAGCGCATTTTGCACGTTGTGCTCGCCAGGCATCGGCAGGCGCATGTGGTCGAGACGCGTTTCCATGCCGGTGCGGCGATCCGTGACGATCACGTCGAAATGCGACACCCCTTCGGAGAAACGCACGTTCGTCCCACGAACATCAGCCTGCGGCGACAGGCCATAAGTCACGATGCGACGGTCCTCGATGCGGCCCGACCATGGCCTGCACTTCGGGATGATCGATACACAGCACCGCGAAACCGTAGAACGGAACGTTTTCGACAAAGCGCTGGAACGCATCGCGCATCCTGTCGAAGGTGCCGTAGTAATCGAGATGATCCGGATCCGCGTTGGTCACCACCGCGATCGTCGCGGGCAGGCGCAAGAATGTGCCATCGCTCTCGTCCGCTTCGACGACGACCCAGTCGCCGGCGCCAAGGCGCGCGTTGGTGCCATACGCGTTGATGACGCCGCCGTTCACGACCGTGGGATCGAGATCGCCCGCATCCAGCAGCGCTGCAACCATAGTTGTCGTCGTTGTCTTGCCGTTGGTGCCGGCAATCGCGACACAGGATTTAAGCCGCATGATCTCCGCCAGCATCTCTGCGCGGCGGACCAGCGGAAGGTTGAGCTTGCGGGCTTCCTCGAATTCGATGTTTCCGGGGTTTCACCGCCGACGAATAGACGACGACATGCGCGCCGTTCAGATTCGACGCGGCATGACCGACAGAAACGGAATCCCCATGCCACGCAGACGCTTCACGCTGGTGTTGTCGGCGATGTCGGAGCCCTGAACCTTGTAGCCGAGGTTGTACATGATCTCGGCAATACCGCTCATGCCGATGCCGCCGATCCCGATGAAGTGGATCGCGCCGATATCGAGCGGAACACGGGTCTGGACCGGCTTCATGCGGCCCCTCGCCAAGTTTTCGGCAAGATCGGCGAGACGCGACACCGCGTCGAGTTTCGCCAGCGCGTGCGCATTGGCCGCACGTTGCGCGAGATCGTCCGGATCGGAGAATGCGAACTTGATCATGCCGGCGAGCTTTTCCGGCGTGAGATCACGCTGCGCGATAGTCCAACCGGCATTGGCCTTCGACAGGATTTCCGCGTTCGGCGTCTGATTGTCATCGAGCGCGTGCGGCAGCGGAATAAGAATTGCGGGACGGCCGATGGCCATCAACTCGCTGACCGTTCCCGCACCCGAGCGCGCGATCACAAGCTGCGCCTTCGCAAGGCGCGCGGGCATATCGGTGTAAAAGCTCGCGAGCTCGGCCTTCACACTGCTGGCCGCGTAGGCTGTACGGACAATGTCGATATCTTCAGGGCGGCATTGCTGCACGATGTCGAGGCGCGCTCGGAACGTTTCCGGCAACAGTGCGACGGCGGCAGGGACGAGTTCGCTCAGCGCGCGAGCGCCCTGGCTGCCGCCGAAGATCAACAGGTGCAGCGAGTCCCTCGCGCCCGGCTTATTATAGGGTGAGCCGGACAACGCCACGACTTCGGGTCGCAGCGGATTGCCAGTCAATACGATCTTAGACGCATCCTTTGGCGCAAACCGCGCAATCGGGAATGCGGCCGCCATCACCTTCACTTTATTCATCACAGCGCGGTTGGCGCGGCCCGTGACGGCATTCTGTTCCAGCACAGCTGTTGGGAAGCGACCGAGCCACGCTGCGATCATCACCGGCAGGCTCGGATAGCCGCCAAAGCCGATCACGGCGCCAGGCTTGATGCGGGCGAGCTTGGCCAGCGCCATCACGATCCCTGCGGCAATCTCGAACGGCGCGGCGAGCAAACGGACAAACGAGCGGTCCGAGAATGCGGCGGAAGGAACAGTCTCGATTGCTGCGCCCGGAAACGCGGTCGCATAGTTTGTTCCACGCCGGTCGGTCATCACCACGATGGTCTTGCCACGGCGCACGAGTTCGGCGGCGAGCGATTGCGCCGGGAAGAGATGTCCGCCGGTGCCTCCGGCCGAGAGCACGATGGTCGTCATGCGCGCGCGCCCAAGATAGAGCCGAACACGGGACGCTGCTCGCGCAGTTCGAGTTTAGGACGCTGGCGTGTCACCGCGAGCGTAAAGCCCATCGTCAGCGCGACCGCAAACAGCGACGAGCCGCCATAAGAAATAAACGGCAGTGTCATACCCTTCGCTGGCAGAAGGCTGACGGCGACGCCCATATTGATGAAAGCCTGAATGGCGGTGACCATTGCCAGCGCAGCACCAGCAAGCTGTGAGAACGGATCGCGCGCGTTGGCAGAGCGCAACATGATCCGCACCGTCAGGACGCAGAACAGGATCGCAACGACACCGCAGAGTACCAATCCGAACTCCTCGCCTGCGACTGCAAAAATAAAATCGGAATGCGCGTCAGGGATGCGATATTTGATCGTGCCAGCGCCGGGCCCGACGCCAAGCAACCGGCCATGCGCGAAAGCTTTCAATGCAAGACCCGCTTGATAGCCAGTCTCTGCCGGATTGAAAAACTGCGCGATACGATGGCGAACATGGGGAAACAGCGCATACGCGAAAACGCCCAGGCCCACGCCAGCGCCTGCCAAGGCACCCATCCAGTAGAGCGACACGCCTGTGAAGAAGAGCAAAGCACCCCACAGCGCGAGCAAAAGCGCTGTCTGTCCGACATCGGGCTGCAACAATAGGAAAAGAAGCGCCGGTGCGATGAGGAGCAGCGTGATCACAGGCTTGGGCAATTTGCTCGGCGCGCGGTCGGCGAGAACGGATGCACCGAGAACCGCGAAGCTGGGCTTCAGAAACTCCGAAGGCTGCAAGGTCATCCAGCCGAGATCGATCCAGCGCTTTGCGCCGAGCACCTCGCTGCCGGTGAACAGCACCAGGAACGTGCCAATCATCGCGAGCGCAAATGTCACCGCCGCCACGATCTGCAGCTGGCGCAATGTAAGCAACGACGCGCTACCCAAAATGCACGCCGCGATGCAGGCAAATGCGATCTGCTTGGCGGCATAGCGAAAATCACCAGCCGTCACGGGACCGCCGGTCGCGGCGGGGCTTGCGGCAAACGCCAGCATCAAACCGATGGCGATAAGCGCCAGCATGGCGAGCAGCGCCACCTTGTCGATCGTCCACCACCAGGTCGCAAAGCTCGACCGGTCTGCGCGGGAAAGCGTCATGACGCCTCCTTCAAATGCGCGAGTTTGGCGACCGAAGCACGAAATTCATCGCCGCGATGTTCGAAATCGCGGAACTGATCGAAAGACGCGCAGGCGGGCGACAGCAGCACGATGGGCTGAGCAATTCCCGAGCGCGCGGCATCGGCGGATGCGGACGCGACTGCATGTGCGAGGGTGCCCGATATTTCATACGGCACCTTTCCTTCGAGCGTTCGAGCGAAATCCTTCCCCGCCTCGCCAATCAGATAGGCTTTGCGAATGCGGGGGAAATGCGGCGACAGACTTTCGATGCCGCCCTCCTTGGCGCGTCCGCCTGCGATCCAGAAGATGTCGGAGAAGCACGCCAGCGCGCGTTCCGCCGCATCCGCATTCGTCGCCTTGGAGTCATTGACGAAACGCACCGCGCCAATGCGACCCGCATCTTCGATGCGATGGGCGAGGCCCGGAAAATCCACGATGGCAGACGCGACCGCGCGCGTGTCGCGCGCGAAGCTCTTCGTCGCCGCATAGGCAAGCGCTGCATTCTGCCAATTGTGCGCGCCCAGGAGGTGCGCGGCCTGGGCGAGGTCGACGATCCGGTTCGCGCGCCCGCCCTGTGCGTCATAAAGGACGCCATCGAGCACGAAGATGCCGCGACCAAGCACCTTGCCGGCAGACACCGGCAAGGCCTGACGGCCCGAGGCCGAAATCTTCGTATAGATCGCAGACGTTTGCGAATCGTCCACGCCGATAACCGCGATACCGCCCTTCGCCTGCTGTAACAGATGCGCCTTCACGGCGGCATAGTTCTCAAGAGAACCGTGACGGTCGATATGATCCGGCGTGATGTTGGACAGCACGGCCGCGTCGGGCTTCAATCCCGGCGATAGATCGACCTGATAGGACGACACCTCCAGCACATAGATCGTCTTGGCCGTTGGCTGCGCAAGTTCGAGCACGGGCTTTCCGATGTTGCCGCCGATCTGTGCATCGAAGCCGCAGGACGTCAGGATGTGCCCGGCCAACGCCGTCGTGGTCGACTTGCCGTTGGTGCCGGTGATCGCGATGACCGGAGCGCGGTTCTTGCCATCGGCCCAAATCTCGCGTGCAAAGAGTTCGACATCGCCGATGACCTCGGCCTTGGCCTCGCGTGCGCGCAACACAATGTCGTGCGGCACGGGATGGGTGAGCGGCACGCCTGGGCTCAGGATCAGCGCCTTAATCTTTTCCCATGGCCAGTCTCGCCACGGCAGCACAGTGGCACCCTCGGCCTCCGCGGCGATGCGTGCGGACTCCTTATCGTCCCAAGCATAGACGCGCGCGCCACCTGCCCTCAGCGCGCGCACGGACGCAACGCCCGACCTGGCGAGACCGAATACGCCGGTGTCCTGATGCGCGAAGGTGCGAGCCGCGATCATCCCTACCTCAGCTTCAAGGTAGAGAGGCCGATAAGCGCAAGCACGACCGCGACGATCCAAAACCGGATTACGATGGTCGGCTCCTTCAGCCGAGCTGCTCGAAATGGTGGTGGATTGGCGCCATGCGGAACACGCGCTTGCCCGTCAGCCGGAACGACACGACCTGCACGATCACCGACACGGTTTCGAGCACGAAGAGGCCGCCTACGATGGCGAGCACGATCTCGTGCTTCACAGCGACCGCGACGGCGCCAAGCGCACCGCCAAGCGGCAGCGATCCGGTTGTCGCCCATGAAGACCATGGCAGGTGGCGCGTTGTACCAAAGGAAACCGAGGCCCGCACCGACCAGTGAAGCAAGAAATACGGTCAGTTCGCCCGTCCCGGCGACATAGTGGAGTTGCAGGTAGTCCGCGAATTTCACGTTGCCGACGAGATAGGCGATCAGCAGAAACGTTGCCGCTGCGATCATCACCGGCACGATCGCAAGACCGTCGAGACCGTCTGTGAAGTTCACGGCATTCGCTGCGCCTGCGATCACCACACCGCCGACCAGAATGAAGAAGATACCGAACGGAATGAGTGCCGATTTCAAAAACGGCACGGCGAGCGTGCCCGAGAGGTCCGGCGCTTCCGCGCGCATCATCAACCATGTTGCAACGAATGCGATGCCGAATTCGACCACAAGCCTGATTCTGCCGCTGACTCCGCCGGTCGTGCGTTTCGATACCTTCAGATAATCGTCGATAAATCCGAGCAGTCCATAGCCTACCGTCACCAGCAGTACGATCCAGACGTACGCGTTCGCGAGGTCGGCCCAGAACAGCGTCGAGACCACAGTCGGCAACAGGATCAGCAGACCGCCCATGGTCGGCGTGCCCTGCTTCTCCAGAATATGGCGCTGCGGACCGTCCGTCCGGATTGGCTGGCCTTTGCCTTGACGCTGCTTGAGCCAGCGGATGAGACCCGGCCCCATCACAAAGGCAACGAACAAAGCCGTCAGCACCGCGCCGCCGGACCGGAAGGTCAGGTATTTGAACAAGCGCAGAAACGCGATCTGGTCGGCATGCGGCAGGAGGGAGAGGAACTGAAACATCTACGCCCTCGCCCTCAACGCATCGATGACGACGGAGAGCTTCATACCGTTGGAGCCTTTGACGAGAACGGTGTCGCCGGGCTTCAGAGCCGCAAGCAGAGATTTGGCGAGATCGGCGGAATTGGCCGCGTAACCGCCACGGCGAGAGGCGGGTAACTTGTCCCACAACGCCTGCATCTGCGGACCGCACACGAAAACGAGATCGGCATGCGCATCTTCAATAGTTTTGGAAAGCGCGGCGTGATGTTGTGTACTTGCCTCACCCATCTCGAGCATGTCAGCGAGCACCGCGATGCGGCGCCCCTTCGCAACACCGAGCAGCGCCAATGCCGCCGCCATGGAGGCAGGATTGGCATTGTAGCTTTCGTCGATCACATCGACGCCGCCAGCCGTGAAACGCGCGCCGCGGCCTTGAGCGCCGCGAACTGCTTGAGCGCGGCGGCGGCGTTCAGGACATCGCCGTCCAATGCTGCGACGGCCAGCAGCACACCGAGCGCGTTGTTCGCAATATGGCGACCTGATGCTGCAAGCGAGAATTCTACAGGAAGCCCACAGACATCGGCTTTGACATGCGCGCCGTCGCTGGTTTGGACGTAGTCGAGCAGCCTTGCGTCGCTCCCGGCCTGTTCTCCGAATGTCTGAACGCGCGAGACGTGCGATTGCTTGGCCCGTGCGATCAGACGCCCGGCATAAGGGCTATCGGAAGGAATAAGCGCTGCGCCGCCGGGTTCGACCCCCTCGAAGATTTCGCTTTTGGCATCGGCGATGGCTTCGCAAGAGCCGAAAAATTCCAGATGCGCCGGAGCAATGGTGGTGACCAGCGCCACATGCGGCCGCACGAAGCTGACCAATGAACGGATTTCGCCGAAATGGTTCATGCCAATCTCGAACACGGCATAGCGCGCACCTTGCGGCAAGGAAGCGAGACTCAGCGGCACGCCCCAGTGATTGTTGTAGGACGCGGCTGAAGCGTGCGTTTTGCCGAGGGCACCGAGACCGAAGCGCAATATCTCCTTTGTCGTCCGTTTTACCCGCGCTGCCGGTGACGGCGACGATCTTGGCATCGCTGCGCGCGCGGGCCGCTACGGCGAGATCTTCAAGACCGCGCTGTGTATTGGCGACGACAAGCATCGCGCCGCCAGCGCCTTTGGGCTCGCGCGAAACCAGCGCCGCACCGGCTTTGGCATCGAACGCGGCGCGCACAAAATCGTGGCCATCGCGGTTATCACCCTTGAGCGCGACAAACAGATCGCCCTCTTTGAGTGTGCGCGTATCGATGGAGAGCCCATTCGCGCCAAATGCCTTGGTCGCATGGCCAAGGGTTGCAGCTTCGGCATCGGTGCTGGTCCAGAGCGCACTCATGCCGCCACTCCGCCCAGCGCGAGCGCCGCCTTGATCGCTTGCTCGCGATCGGAAAACGGACGCGTCTCGGCACCGACGATCTGACCGCTCTCATGGCCCTTGCCCGCGATGACGAGAACATCGCCCTGCTTCAAGGAGGCGACACCGGCGTGGATTGCCTTGGCACGATCGCCGATCTCTTTGGCGCCCAGTGTAGCTGGAAGAATCTCCCTACGGATCTGTGCGGGATCTTCGCTGCGCGGATTGTCGTCGGTGACGATCACATTGTCTGCGAACTTTGCCGCAGCAGCGCCCATCAAGGGACGCTTGCCCTTGTCGCGGTCGCCACCGCAGCCGAACACGACATGCAGCTTGCCCCCTACATGCGGACGGATCGCTTTCAACACCGTTTCCAGCGCGTCCGGCGTATGCGCGTAGTCTATATAGATAGGCGCACCGCTTTTCGATGTCGCGACGTGCTCCAGGCGACCCGGCGCACCTTTAATCTTTGCAAGCGCCGCGAAGACCATCTGCGCATCGTCCCCAAGTGCGATGGCGAGACCTGCCGCGACCAGAGCGTTCGACGCCTGAAATTCGCCAGCCAATGAAAGTTCGACTGATACCGGCTCGCCTTCGTAAAAGATATTGAGGGTCTGGCCTCTATCATGCGGCGTTGCGGAGACGAGCTTGATAGCTTCGCCTTTCGCGCCCACCGTCAGAACGCGCAGTCCGCGCTTGCGCGATGCCTCGATGAATCGGTCCGCACTTTCCGCATCCGCGTTGATGACCGCAGCGCCATCCTTGCGAACGACCTGCGTGAACAGACGCAGCTTGGAAGCGATGTAGTGTTCGAAATCAGGGTGATAATCGAGGTGATCTCGGGTGATGTTCGTAAAACCCGCCGCCGCGATTTCCACCCCATCGAGGCGATACTGATCGAGCCCGTGGCTCGACGCCTCGACCGCCAGATGATCGACGCCTTCGCGGGCAATCTCCGCAAGCAGGCGATGCAGTTCGATCGGATCGGGTGTTGTCTGTTTGAGCGGGATCTCGCCTTTGGCAGTTACGACACCGATGGTGCCGAGACTGGCAGCGGAATAATGCAATTCCGTCCAGATCTGGCGCAGGAAAACACTGACGGAAGTTTTGCCGTTTGTGCCGGTGATGGCCGCTACTGTTTTGGGTTGCGCACCAAAAAATGCAGCAGCACGCCGCGCGAGCGCTAAACGCGGATTGGTCTCCGCGATGAAGCGCACGCCCAATTCTTGCGCGCGCGCGCCAAGTTCCGGACGGCCGAGAACCGCCGCAGCACCGCGGCCAACCGCATCCTTCATATAGTCCGCGCCATCCTTGTTCGTGCCCGAAAGGGCTGCGAAGAGATAGCCGGGCCTGACCGCGCGGCTGTCGGCCGCGAGGCCTGAGAATTCGTTCGACGCCTTCATGGCGTTCTGTCCCACCTTCACCGGCGCCATATTGGACGGCAATTCTGGCGCCATTATGTATGGCCTCGCAGATTCTCCGCTGTTGTGAGCCGTTGCGGCACGCCGAGGATCGGCGCAATACGCGAGATAATTCGTCCAGCCAATGGCGCCGCCGTATAACCTGCGAGCGCAAAACCACCGGTCTCCTTCGTTCCATGCGGATCGTCCATCAGCACGAAGACGAGATAGTGCGGATCGTCGATGGGAAAATGCAGCGCAGAACGACGTGATCAAGGCGTGCGTGTAGCCATGACCATTCAGCTTCGGCTTTTGCGCCGAACCTGTCTTGCCGCCGACGTCGTATCCCGCGATGTCCGCTTTCCTGCCCGTGCCGTTGGTGACGACATAGCGCAGAAGCTCGCGCATCTTCTCGCTGGTTTCTGGCTTGATGAGTTGTTCGCCGCGACCGTCTTCCGGATGCTTCAGGAACGTCGGCACGATTTTGCGCCCGCCATTCACCACTGCGGCGGCCGCCGCTGCGAACGTCAATGGGGCTGACCGAGATACCATGACCGAAGCTGATCGTTGCCGTCTCGATGGTTCCCCAGTTCGCCGGATAGAGCGGCTTGCGCGCCTCCGGCAGTTCGGTGTGCAACCGCGCCAGCAGGCCCATTTTGGTCAGGAATTCTTTTTGCCGCTCGCCGCCGGAGCGTAGCGCGATCTGGCTGGTGCCGATGTTGGAGGACAGCGCGAGAATGTCGCGCGCGGCCAGAGGTCGCCGGCATGTGTTCGGCTTCGTGGATCGTGTACTTGCCGATCTTGAAGCCGTTGCCGATGTTGAAGACCTCATCGGGACGCATCGTGTGATCTTCGGTCACTTGAAGATCGAACCGAGTTCGTAGACATCCTGGCCGATGATATTGTGCGTCGTGTCGCCGGGCTTGTGATCGTAGCCGTTGGGATCGAAATCGGGCATGGACACCATGCCCAGCACTTCGCCCGTGCGTACATCGAGCACGATGCCGCCGGCCTGTTGCGCGCGAAACTCCTCGCGGTTCGCCTCGACCTCGTGCGCGAGAATGTATGGACGCGCATATCGATCGAGAGTTCGAGCGGGTGGTCGGTATCCAGTAGGCGATCGTCAAGGCCTAGTTTCAAGGCCGGTGAGGCCGACCATCGCGCCATCGTCGTCGAAGCCGGGTAAGGCCGATAACCTGCGCCGTCATGCGATCGTTGGGATAATAGCGCCGGGCGCTCGGCATGAAATCGAGGGCCGGGAAGACCCAGATGCATCACGCGGTCGTGCATGTCCGGCGTCACCCTGCCGGGCGACGAGCACGTAGGGATGCTTGCCGGCCATCATCGTGGTCAGCGATTTGCATCAGCCCCGGTGTGCAGCGGCGAGATCGCGCGCCGCTTGGGCCCTTGTCGTCGAAGGCATGCGGGCGCGCGTAAAGATCTTCGGTCGGAATATCGCGCGCCAGAAATCTGGCCGTTGCGATCGAGAATATCGGCGCGCACCTGCTCGGAAAACCCGCGCGCACTGCGATGTGTGCCGCTTTGAAGAAGCGTGACATCGACCAGCCGCACCAATACCAGCGCGAACGCCGCGACGCAGATGACTGCGCCGATTGACGATTGCGTCTCTGGAAGATAGTGGGACCTTCGGTCATTGGTGCGCCGCACCGGCATCGGTTTGCGACGGCACAACAACGCTGGCATTGCGCACCGGCGATGGCGTCAGCGGCGCATCGTCATCGCCACGGCGCGGCAGAAGCTCCAACGACGACATCTGCACCGTCGCGGTGTTGTCGAGACCGAGCTTGCTTTGCGCAAGTGTCGCGATGCGCTCCGGGCTCGCGAGATGCTCCCACTCGGTCTGGAGCACGCCGATTGTCGTGCGCTCCTGATCGATCTGGCGGTTGACGTGGACGAGTTCGACCGCCGCAAGACGTGTGCGTTCTGAGACGTGATAGAGCGCCAGGATCGAAAGTCCCATCAGCGCCACGCAAAAGAAGTTCAAAACGCGGATCATGGTGGACTCCTAGGCCGCCGGGACGGATGCGTTCCGCGCGGCGCAAACGGGCAGAGCGCGCGCGGGGATTGGCCTCGATTTCGGCAGCGCCCGGCATGCGCGGCCGCGAAGTCAGAAGGCGATAAGGCTGGAACGGAGCTGCGTACATCCGGCGCGTGACGCGACGGACGCGCAGCAGTATCGCTTTGGCCGTGAGGGTATGCTTGACGATACGGTCTTCGAGTGAGTGGAACGAGACCACAACAAGACGCCCCTTGTCTGCGAGGCGCGCGCGTCGCGGCATCGAGGCCGCGCTCGAGTTCACCGAGTTTCGTCGTTTACATGGATGCGAAGCGCTTGAAACGTGCGCGTTGCGGGATGGATCGCGTAACGCTGCGCCTGCGGGCCCAGGCCTCCGACACGACGGCCGCGAGTTCGCCGGTGCGCGCGATGGGGCGTGCTTTCAGAAATCGCGCGCGCGACAGTGCGGGCACGATGTTCTTCGCGTAGCGCGAGATCACGTGGGATGAGGGTTTTCTCATCGGTCGTTGTTGATAAAATCGCGGCGCTTTCGCCATCCTTCGACATGCGCATGTCCAACGGACCGTCGGCGCGGAAGGAGAAACCGCGCTCGGCTTCATCGAACTGAACGACGACACGCCGAGATCGAGAACCGCGCCATCGACCAGCTCGCCCGCGATCTCATCCATGTGCGAGAACTCGCCCTGCACCAGCGTGAGCCGCCCGCCGAAATGCGCCACCAGCGCCTGGCCCGCGCGCAATCGCATCGGGATCGCGGTCGATGCCAAGCACGCGGCAATCCGCGGCTTCGAGGATCGCGCGCGAATAACCGCCGCCGCCGAAAGTCCCCGTCGATGTAGCGCGCGCCGTCGCGCGGCGACAAAGCTTCCAGCACTTCAGCGAGCATCACGGGGATATGGCCGCTCATGGCGTGCTGCCCCCCGCGAGACGCGCAGCACGCGCGCCTTCGAGACGCTTCGCCTTGATCGGCGCGTAGACATCGGGATCCCAGATCTGGAATTTCTGTACCATGCCGACGAACAGCACGCGTTCCTTGAGTTGTGCCGCGGCGATCATCGCGTCGGGCAGACGCACGCGGCCGTTTTCGTCGATGGGAAGCTGCGCGGTTTCCGCCACGATCTGCGAGGCGAGATCGTCATGCAGCGACGACAGGAACGGATCGAGAGTGGCGAGATGCGCCCGTCGTGCGGTCCATCACTGCCTGGCCGAAGCCTTCGAGCGCCGGATCGCTGAACGACGGGCAGAGATACACGCCGGCCGTCTGCTGGGCGGAGAGAACCTGGCGGAAGGACGCAGGAATACAGACGCGGCCTTTGGCGTCCAATGCACCCGTCATCGTGGAGATGAATGATGCCGCAACCATCGCGGGAATCCCCTGCCCGTTGCGCCCCGGCTCCGCCGTGGGGCCGCTGGAGGACCAGAGGCTCTAACCCTTGTACGGGGCTATGGGACGATATGGGATTTTATGGGATGAAATGGGTTTCCGCGTCAATCGAAAAACATGAGTGAAATGAGAGGCTTGCGAATCCACATCTTGAACTCTGGAGTCTAGCGGTGGTGGTTGAGCGAGAACGAAAAGACAACTTTGAAAGGATGCAGCAAGAGCGGTAAACAAAGCCTTAATCAAAACACGTTTTGTTCCACTTCTGTTCAGGAGCGTTTGGATGTCAGACACGATTATGATGCGCGCCATCGGCCATGTTCGCGGTGGCCGTCCCGAACCGGTCGACGATTCCTGGGACGCAATGACTGCCCGGATCGCCCTCGACCCCGCGCAATTTGCGGCCGACGCCCGCGGCGGCGCTTGATTCGTTTTCCCACATCGAAGTGATTTTCCACTTCGACAGGGCGCCGGCCGGCGAAGTCAACACCGGCGCCCGCCACCCGCGCGGCAACAAAGATTGGCCGCTGGTCGGCATCTTCGCCCAGCTCTTCGCCCAGCGCGGCAAGGACCGGCCCAACCGCATCGGTGTGACCGCGTGCCGCCTATTGTCCGTAGACGGATTAACGCTCACGGTGCGCGGCCTCGATGCCATCGACGGCACGCCGGTTCTCGACATCAAGCCGGTCATGAAGGGCTTTCTTCCGCGCGGCGAGATTCGCGAGCCCGGTTGGGCGGCGGAGCTGATGGCGGCGTACTGGTAGCGCGTTTACGCTTCGTCTCCGTCTCGGCAACGAGTAACGAAGCGCGCTGCACGAGGACTCGCACCCGCTTTCGCATCGTGGCGGCCTCTTTGCGGCGCGCTTTGGCGGCCATCGTAAAACGCCCATTTTTCAAGGCGTTTTGACTGCCGGGCGGCGGTCCTATCCGTGGTTGCCACACGTCCTCTGTACCCAACATGTTGAGACTTAATATCGCTTTCTCAACAATTTTCCGGCGCGGCACCGATCACCTCGATCGTTTCGGTCGTCTGACGCTTCGCGCGCGGCATGTCGGCGGCGCGCAAACCGGCAATCGCCTTGCCGACTTTCGCCGCGCCGAGCGCAAGATCGATGGAGCTTGTGATAAAGCGGCGGCGCACATCGGCATCGCCGGTTTCCGCAGCGGTCGGCAACGCCAGTTCACGCATCATGTAATGCATCTCGGCGATCACGCCGTTGAGCAGGTATTCGGTGTCGCCTTCGCGCGCGATGGGAGCAGGCGCGGGGATGATGAACGGCACCGCCGCGCGGGTTTCAATCTCCCGGCCCGGGACAATCGCGCCGGGAAAGGGATAGTCGCTCTCCTCCAGGGTTTTCAATGTACTTTCAACGGTTTGCTTCATGTCGGCGACGTTGTCGTGAGAATTGTCCATTTCACCTTCTTTCCTAGAACTTCCCATAAATGGGAATTTGGTCTTAGTCAGTCAAGGGGTGTAGCGGAATTTTTTTGAAGGAAATTGCGCAGCCGCTGGCACCGCTTTTCAAAGACGTTTCCGCCAGAGGCCGGTACGCCGTTCGCGCTCTGCGTGTTAGGCTTCGGGCTTAATGGCAGAGGGGCGAACCACATGGCGCAGATTATTGGTAAGACCCAAAGTGCGTGCCTGCTCATCGGCGCACTACTGTTGAGTGCGGCTTCGGCAAATGCATCCGTGGAGATATCCGCAAACGCGACCAAGAATATGAACTGCACGGCAGGTGTCTGTACACCGACGGCGAAGAACGCAGTGCTGAACGTCACCGATCTTGCGAACATGCTCGCGTCGGACGATACGACGATCAAGAGCACGAGCCAAAACCTCGACATTGATATCCAAACTACGCTCAGTTGGATAAGTACGAGCCGGTTGACACTCTACGCCTATCAATCGATCGAGATCGAAAAGCCGGTGACGGTCGCCGGCACCGGCGCGATGACGCTCATCACCAACGAAGGCGGCACGGGGGGTGATGTCATCTTCAACGACAAAGGCAACGTTACATTCTGGGATTTGGCCAGCAGTCTGGTTATCAACGGCAGCACGTATGTTTTAGTTGATGATATCGACACACTGTCAGCCGCCATAGCAAATAACCCAAAGGGAGACTATGCACTGGCGAACAATTTTGATGCAGGAAAAAAGACATATCGAGGCTCGCCGATCTCTACAATATTTTATGGACAGTTCGAGGGACTGGGGAATTCGATCTCCAACCTCTCCATAAAGGACGTGATCGGGAACCAGCAGCAAGACTATGAAGGTTTTTTCTCTTGGATTACCTCAGGTGCAACGGTCGAAAACTTGAATCTTCTCCACGTCAAGATGAGTACCAAATCGCCGTATGCCAACGAAGTGATGGGTGCTCTTATCGGCTACAACCAAGGCTCTGTCATAAACAATATCGTGTCGGGTAAAATCGACGGCAGCACAAATCAGTTTGCCAGTGACTATGTTGGCGGGCTCGTCGGCAGGAACGAGGGTTCGATCACGCGATCGCGTTCAAGCGCGAAGATCACATATGGCGATGTGGCGGGTGGGTTAGTCGGCGTCAACTATGGAATGCTTTCGGATTCTAGCGCGAGCGGTGCGGTCGACAGCGCCGGTAATGCTGGAGGCCTAACTGGGGATGCTGGTGCCGGCCAAGGAGTTATTGCCAACTCGTTCGCAACAGGGGCAGTAAGCAATTCAAAGGTTCCTTCGTGGCTAGAAGGCTTCTTGGGTGGCTTGGTCGGGTCCAATGGGGGAAAAGTCTTGAACTCCTTCGCAACAGGAAGTGTTACAGAATTCAATACGTCCACGGCGGGCGGTTTGTTTGGTCATAACGAGGCAGCGTAACTTCGTCTTACGCCACTGGCGCGGAGGGGAACGATTGTCGTTGCGGAGGCGTGACCGGCGAAGATGTCGGTGGCGCATATACAAGTGTATACTGGGATTTAGACACCAGCGGGCAAAAGCAAGGTTGTGGCGAGGACACGAATTGCAACGGCGTTACGGGCCTGAGCGACACACAGCTCAAATCCGACCTGCCCGCCGGTTTCGAGCCGAACATTTGGAAAGAAAAGCCCGGCACCAATGGCGGCTATCCGTATCTGATCGACAACCCGCCGCCGCAGTAGAAGCGCTCTCGCTCAATAAAGAACTGCTGCAACTGCGACACGCCGTTCGGACCGCCGAACAGCCAGCCCATGCGCTTGTTCGGATTGATGCGCGGGGCCACGCTCAGGGCCACATCCTTCGGCACGTTGAAGCCGGGGATGGCTTCGATGAAATTGCCGTTCTCGTCATAAACGACGACGGCGCCCTGATTGGTGTCGCAGTAATCGGGTTCGGTGACGAGGAACAGCTTGTTCACCGGATCGTTGGTGATGCTCGTTCCGCTGAGAAGCTGATCCGTGCCGCCCGTGCAGGGCAACTGGACGGCGACGATGCCCATCTTTTTCTTCAGATCGTAGAACTCGACCTGCGCGTTCAGCTCGGTGGTCGTCGCCGCCACGCCGGTGTTCGGGTCGACGGCCAGGCCGTTGACGGAGCCCGCATGAAAGGCGCCGTTGTTGTAGCCGTTGAAGCTCGTCATCTTTCCACTGGAGAGGTCGATCAGATAATTCACGGGCGGCGTTCCGCCCACCGCGCCGCCATCCGGCGACAGCGCGATCACCGCCTGGTTGGCGGCGCTGTATTGCGCGAATTGCGGAAGGGTGCCACCCTCGAACGTATCGCTCAGCGTGATGACATTGGTGAAGGTGTTCGACGCCACGTCGCTCACCACGATGATCGGCGTCTCCCCCATCCTTGAGACTTTTGAGCGCGTACAGCGATGTCGTCTGCGACGCCTGATCGTCGGACATCTGCTGCATGATGATGCCCTTGGGCGGGGGGGTCCATTTGCCGGTGAATTTGTTTGCGGTCACGGGGTTCATGACCTTGTAGCTGCGATGCGGATAGAGCTGGCCGTTCGGCACGCGCTCCTGCTCAATCAGGGCCACATCGCCGGCGGCGATGCCGTTGACCACATAGTCGCTGTCCCGGTTGAAAAACTTGCCGAAGGATTTGACGATCTTGCCGGTGTCCTGATCGAACGTCTCGACCGACGCCGCGGTGGCGAGTACGCCGTCATTGCCGGTGCGGTCGATGTCGAAGCCGAAAATCTGACCGTTCTTGGAGGTCAGCACGGCGCCCAGCCCGACAGTGCGGCCTGCCTTGTGCGCGCCATAAGCCTGCGGCGCCACGCAAAGAATCACGCCGATCGCGAGCGCCGGGATAAGACCGATGTTCTTCAAAATGCCCTCCGCCAATCCGATTATTCCTTTAGACGAACCGATACCTTTATCTATTCCATGACGGGCACGTTACGGCGCATTTACATCGCGCCCGCAAAGACCCACGAAATCCGGCACGCGAACAGATAAAGTCAAAAATACCTTAAACCCGTGCCGGCACTCCAACCGCGCCTTAAGCCTCAGTGCGGTTCCATCTAGCGAACTTTTCACGCGTGGTGTTCGATTGTCCCATGGACAGCGGATCTTTCATCGCTGCGGGCGCTCATTATGACCGCCCTCACCTTGCGGGCCGGCGCGAACGGAAACCCCGTTCCAGGCTTTCTTCTCGCGCTGGCTGGGAGTGGCGCGGCCTTCTATGCCATTCAGGACGAAGAACCGCGCAGGCAGATCGTCCTGGCCTGGACCATCTGCGCCAGCGGCATCCTGAGCGCCTATTCCGGATACCAGGCACGGAAGGTCTGGGGTTAAGCAACGCCCGCGCGGGCTGCGATCCGTGTAATGCTGCGCCGATGCCGCACGATGTTTTCGATCTTCAACGTTTCGTCACCGCGCAGGCGCAGCTCATGGGTCGCGTGCGCGAAGAACTCGCGCGCGGACGCAAGCAATCGCACTGGATGTGGTTCGTGTTTCCGCAACTCTCGGGACTGGGATTCAGCGCGATGTCACAGCGTTATGCGATCCGTTCGCTGGACGAAGCGAAGGCGTATATCGCGCACCCCGTGTTGGGGGTGCGGCTGAAGGACTGCACCACGCTGGTGCTCGCCGTCGAAGGCCGTACCATAAACGACATCTTCGGTTCGCCCGACGACCTGAAATTCCAGTCCTGCATGACATTGTTCGTGCATGCCACGCCGGACGTTCCGGAATTTCGTGACGCCCTCGCCAAATATTTCGGCAGCGAAGAAGACGCGGCGACTCTCGTGAAGCTGGATTTCTAAACTTCTCTGTTCGTCATGGCCGCCCTTGAGGCGGCCATCCAGAAGATCTGCACGCGGAGGCGCGGAGGATGAGAACTGCTCCGCGATCTCCGCGCCTCCGCGTGACAAGATGGATGGCCGGGTCGAGCCCGGCCATGACGAAGAAGGCAGCGCAAGAACATCCGATGACCTGGCGACAGGATTGCACGCCCGTCCGCCTCGCCACACACTCGCGTATCGAAATTAGGAGATGCGCGATGGACTACCAGCACCTGATCGTCAAACAGGAAGGCCCGGCCCTATGGGTGACGATGAACCGGCCCGAGCGGCTGAACGCACTCAACCGTGCGCTTGTGGAAGAACTGCGCCATCTCTTCACCGATCTCTATTGGAAGCACGACATCCGCGTCGTGATGCTGGGCGGCGCGGGCCGCGCGTTCTGTGCCGGGCTCGATCTGAAAGAACATGGCGAGCGCAACACAAAGCCGACCGTCGGCGGCTCGCTGACCGGACAGCGCCGCATCAGCGAGATCGTGATGGCAATGCGCCGTTGCCCGCAGCCGATCATCGCGACGGTCGATGGCGCGGCCAGCGGCGGCGGCTTCGCGCTGGCACTGGCGAGCGACGTGCGCATCGCCGCGCCGGAGACACGCATGAACGCGGCCTTCATCCGCATCGGCTTAAGCGCGTGCGATATCGGCGTGTCGTATTTCCTGCCGCGCATGATCGGCGCGTCGGCAGCGTCGGAATACATGCTGACCGGCCGCTTCATCGATGCGGAGCGCGGCCGCGAACTGGGGCTATTCGCAAAGGTCGTTGCGCGCGACGTGCTGGAAGCAGAAGCCCGCGCCTATCTGAAAGATATGCTGCACGCCACACCGCTCGGTCTGCGCCTGACCAAGGAAGCGCTCAACCACGCCATCGACGCGCAAAGTCTGGAAGCCGCAATAGCCATGGGAGGACCGCAACCAGATCCTGTGCGCACAAGGCGAAGATTTCCGCGAAGGCGTCGCCGCCTTCTTCGAAAAGCGCGAACCAAACTATTCCTGATCCCCTTCCGGCAGCGCGCGGAAACAGCTAACTTCCCGCCTGACAAATTGTCATAAAGGTGCGGCCATGACCGATACACCGCTTCCAGGCATTTTCCAGCTCACACCGATGAATCCGGATTTCAACGCCGATCCGCATGTGCTGCTGGACCGGCTGCGCGGCGAATGTCCGGTGCATCGCGACCCGCGGGCTGGCACGTTCATCCTCACGCGCCATGCCGATGTGCGCAGCGTGCTGGGTGACACGACGATGTGGCGCGGACCGGACCGTGCGGAGGAAGCAGCCGTCATGTCGCGCGCGGTTCTGGAGCAGCGCGTCGAGGGCATTCGCGTATCGGAGGATGAATCGCGGTCCGGCATCCTGCTGATGGACGAGCCGGATCACATGCGCATCCGCGGGCCGTTCGCGAAGGCGCTCTACAAGCGCGTCGCCAAATGCAAGCCGCTGGTGCAGCAAGTGGTCGACCAATATCTCGCGCCGCTGAAGGACAAGCAGACCTTCGACGCCATGGATACGTTCGCCCTTCGCGTGCCGATCGACGTGATCGCGCGCATTCTGGGCGTGGATGAAAACCGCCTGACGGAGTTTCGCGACTGGAGCGAAGGCGCGATCCTGGGTCTCAACCCGTTCCGCACGCCGCAGGAGACCGAACACCTCGTCGTGTCGATCAACGCGCTGTCGCAATATATGGGCGATCTGATGCAGCGCCGCCGCGCCGAGCCGAAAGACGATCTGACCAGCGACATGATGGCATTGCAGGCCGAAGGCGCGCCGCTCAGCGATGGCGAGATTTCGAACAACCTTCAAGGCCTTCTGATCGGCGGCAATCTCACCACCACGGACCTGATCGGCAACGCAATCTGGCTGTTCCTCACGCACCCGGAAGAATTGGCGAAGCTGCGCGCCGATCCCACGCTCATCAACAACGCGGTGGAGGAAGTGCTGCGCTATGAATCGCCGGTCGATATCACCGGCCGCATCGCGCCACGCGATATGGAGGTCGGCGGCTGTCCGGTGAAGCAGCGTCAGTCGATGTTCGCGTCGCTGCGCGGCGCCAACCGCGACCCTGAAGCGTTCCCCGATCCGCACCGCTTCGACATCGCGCGCAAGGACGCGCCGCATGTGCCTTCGGCGGCGGATTGCATTTGTGCATCGGTGCGCCGCTGGCGCGGCTGGAGGCGCAGGTGGCGCTCAATTCGTTCTTCGAAGCCTTCCCGAATGTCCGTCTCGCCGATCCGGACATGAAGCCCGAGTGCGCTCGATGCCATTCTTTCGCGGCCTGAAAGAATTGATGGTCGGTGTCTAGTTGCGACGAAACATCCGCGCGATCATGAAGCCCGCGAGGAATCCAATCGCGGCCACGACCAGCGCGATGTGGATCACAAGGCCGAGCAGCTTCACCACGACGAACGCCACCAGCGCCACGATCAGCGCGACGACGATTTCCAGAGCTCTCATGACTTTTCCCAGCGGGTGCAGAGGGAAAACGCAACCTTTCAGGAGAAGTTCCATCGCCGTTATAAGTAAATAATATTGACTATCCTATAAATGGACCTATATCGGTGCAGCATGAGCGAGAACGCACCGCCGATGAGCCCGTCGCTTTCGCCGCCCTGCTGCGCGCCGCGCGCTTTGCCTATGGCCATGCGATCCGCGAGGCGCTGAACGAAGCGGGACTCGACGACATTCCGAAGAACGGCATTTTCGTGATCGGCGCGATCAGCAGGACCGGCGCGCCGCTCGCGCAGATCATCGACAGTCTCGGCGCTCTCCAAACAATCGGCGGGACAACTCGTCGATACGCTCGCGCTGCGCGGTTATATCGAGCGCGAAGTCGATCCCGAAGACCGGCGCAGGCTGACCGTCGCCCTCACCGCGCGCGGACGCGCGGCTGCCGCCGTCGCGCGCGCTGCGGTCGGAGCGCATGGACGCGGCGCTGACCAAAAAAGTCGGCCGCGAGCACGTCGCGCACACGCGCGCCACGCTGCATGCGCTGATCGAACTCGTGCATGGAAAGGACGACGCATGAGCCCCGCCCTTGCCGTTGCCGTTCTCTGGCTTGGCTTCGGCGCATCGTGGATTATCGCCATGGTGTGGAGCAGCCGCGTTGAAAAGCGGCTGGGTCTCGGCCGCGAGATCGCCTATCGCGTCGTTCTCATCGTGGGCGGCGTGATCGGCGCCATTCCCCGCGCATGGCTACAACGGCATGTTGCGTCTGTGGTATCTGCCATACCAGACCGTGTGGCCGGCGATTGGCCTGATCGTGCTCGGCTTTGCGTTCAGCTGGTGGGCGCGCGTCTGGCTCGGTACGCTGTGGTCCGGACAGGTGACGGTGAAAGCGGATCATCGCGTCGTCGACACCGGCCCGTACGGGATCGTGCGTCATCCGATCTACACCGGCATTCTTCTGGCGGTATACGCGACGATGGCGCTGAAAGGCACGATCCTCGGCATCGCCGCCGCTGTGCTCATCACGCTGGGTCTCTGGATGAAAGCACGGCTGGAGGAAGGCTTCCTGCGCGAAGAATTGGGCAGCGGCTACGATGACTATCGCAGCCGCGTGCCGATGTTGATGCCGTTCGGGCCGAAAGGCGTATGATCGCCTCTATTGCGGAGCGTAGACGGTGACCACGCTTCCGGAAACCACAACAAGCTTGCCTTCGCCGGCCGACAGGCTGCTGATGCCCGCACCAACACTGGCCGTCCAGATTTGAGATCCGGTTGCGCCATCGAGCATATAGACGGAGCCCGAACTGGAGCCGATGACGGGCTGCCCATTGACGACAATGGGGTAGCCAGTCAGTCCGCTTGCCGAGAAACTCCAAGCCACATTGCCGGTCTTGGTGTCGAAGCAGTACAGCTTGCTGTTCGTGAGCGTAAGCCCATAGCCCTTCTTGTTGAGCGTGAAGAAAGCCGGCAACTGTCCGCCTGAATAGGTACCGACGATCTGCCCCGTCTTTGTGTCCAGGACGAAATTCCCGCTGGCCCAGTCATTGATATAAACGCGATTTTTGAAATAGGACGGCGTGCTTCCGCCACCGCCTTCGCAATCGCCGCTGTAGTGCCAGTCCGGGTGGCCGTTGAGGGCGAATTTGTAGTACTGGCAGGGATAAGACACATAGAGACCGCCGTCGCCATAGGCCGGCGAGCTGTCATCGCCGTTTTCGACGGACTGCGTCCAGTTCACATGGCCCGTCTTTTCGTCGACGCCATAGAGGGTGCCGCCTTCGCCGGCGCCGCCGGTGAAAACCTGTCCCTTCAGCGCGATCGGTGGCGAGGAAAACGCATATTGGTCCGGCATCTGCGCCGACCAGGCGACCTTTCCAGACTTCGACTTCAGGGCGGTCATCAGCCCATCGAAGTCGATGAAGAACAGTTGCCCGTCATCATAAGCGCCGCCCAGCGTTCCATCGGAGACGAGATGCTCCCAATCCTTGTTTCCAGTCGCAAGATCGAACGCGAATACATCGTTTCCGCTTGCGACGGTAAAAACCTTTCCCTCCGCCACCAGCGCATAGGAGGCATCGCCGCCTGTATCCTGGCTCCAGAGCTTGACCAGCGGCGGCGCGAAACCTTCGGAAAAAGAGACCTCACCGGAATGCGCCGGATTGATCTGCAACGTGACGGCGTCTTCTTTCTGGTCCTTCGGCGCGAACGCGCTCGCCGCGAGAACTTGTGTCGCGGCGCAGAGCGCGCAGACGGCGGTTGCAGCGATTGTACGGATGCCCATGTCAGTGCCCCCAATAAATGACACAGGAAATTAAATCCCTTCAACCAAGCATTGTCAAAGCTTGCAGACTTCGGCAGCGGTTGCGACTACCATAGCAGCCGCGCACCGATGCAGTTCGGACCGAAATAACGGCTCTGCTCTAAGGGGTGCCCACGGGCCCAAGCATATGTTATATTTGTCTTATGAGTGTTGACGAAATCGAGAAAGAGATCACCAAGCTGTCCTCTCAGGAGCGTACGCGGCTGCTCAAGCTGCTGGCCGAAATGGATGCGGACGAGTGGGATCGGCAGTTCGAGCGGGATGTCAAAAGCGGAAAAATCAACAAACTGATCGAAGAATCTGAAGAAGACTTCAAGGCCGGAAACTACCGCGAGCTTTAGTTTTTAAGAAAGTTTGTGATTGTAGTCGTTGTGCTTCCCAATCCAGTGCCAGCGGATATCACCATTCACCTCTGTTGCAATGGCGCGATATTGTAATCCAATGCGGACACTCCAGAGATTGCTCCCTTCAACTTTCTTGAAATGAAGCGATGGGTGTTTTGGATTCTCCTTTAACAGCGCGAAATTCTTTTCGGCCAGCGCACGGACATCCGCGGGCAGCTGATCGAACAAATCCCAGAATTTGCGGCTAGCGAAGTGGCGCATCTGATTCTCAGGTCTTCTCAATCACTCCATAGCACTGAAAATTGCATAGGGGGCTTTGCGTTGATCGAGGGCGCGCGCTCTGCGACCTCTTCAGATTTGACCGATTGCGCGGCTACCGCAACGCACCGTCGGATATATACGTCAGATGGCCTGTAAGCCGGGTTCTGTCTCTCCTTGCGGAGAGGATGGCCATTCCTCTGGGATGTGTGTCACCACACACCTCACGCGACCTACCCGGACGGCGATCCGAAAGACAGATCACGTGCCATCCCTATTTGGTCTTGCTCCCGGTGGGGCTTGCCATGCCGCTTCTGTTACCAGAAGCGCGGTGCGCTCTTACCGCACCATTTCAACCTTGCCGCGGCTTTAGGCCGGTAGGCGGTGTCATTTCTGTGGCGCTGTCCCTGGGGTCGCCCCCGGCGGATGTTATCCGTCACCGTGTCCTTCGTGGAGCCCGGACTTTCCTCCAGTCCTTTCGGACCAGCGGCCATCCGGCCATCTGACGCGCGTGTAGTATAATGCAGCGATGGCGCAGATCAAAATCCGCAGGGCCGAGAGCTGTGAAGGCGCAGCGCTGACCGCGTTGATGCGCCGCTCCAAGGCGCATTGGGGCTACGACGCCGAGTTCATGCGGATGAGCGATCCGTCCTTCGTCATTCCCGAGGCGTTGTTCGGGTTGGGCTTTGTGCTCGTTGCGGAAAACGAAAACGGCGAAGCGGCCGGCGTCGCGTCGCTGGAAAAACTGCCCGCAGAGGGCGACTACGACCTGCTGAATATGTTCGTTGAACCCAGCGCCATCGGCACCGGCGCAGGACGCGCGCTTTTCAACGGCATCACGCAGGTCGCACGCGAAGCCGGCGCACGCCGCCTCGTCATTCTCGCCGATCCGAATGCCGCAAACTTCTATGAGCGCATGGGCGCGGTGCGGATCGGCGACGGACCGTCGGAGGCGATTCCCGGCCGGATGCTGCCGCTGCTGGAATACCGGCTTTAGCCGAGAAGCCCCGCGAGGAGCGAGGCACATTCGCCATCCGCGATGCCGTCAATCTTCGCGGGGCGGAAGTGGCGCTGGAACGCGGCGATCACGTCCGTTTCATCGACGGGAATATCCGGCGCAAGACCGTAGCCGAAACGTTTCAGATTGGCGACGAAGTCGCCAGGAGCCTCTGCTGCCTGGGGCCAGAGTCCGACGTCCACGTTCGCGAGGCGTTGCCACGGAAACAACTCGCCGGGATCGATCTTGCGCGACGGCGCGATATCGGAATGACCGACAACACGCGCAGGCGGGATTGGATGACGCGCGAGGATTCCGTGCGCGAGTTCGATCAGCGCGTCGATCTGCGCACCGGCAAACGGGATGTATCCGAATTCGTGACCGGGATTGACGATCTCAATTCCGATGGAGCGCGCATTCACATTGCGCTCGCCTGCCCAGTACGACACGCCGGCGTGCCAGGCGCGCTCCGATTCCGGCACATGCGCATAGACCGTGCCGTTGCGGTCGATGGTGTAATGCGCACTCACTTTTGCCGCCGGATCGCAGAGCCGCGCCAAAGCCTCTTGCGCGGTCTTCATGCCGGTATAGTGCAGCACCAAAATGTCGATGGGCGCGCCGTTCCGCGAGTCGTGGTTGGGCGATGAGCACTGAACGTTGCGATGCGGCATTCAGACCCTAGGCGTGATCGTGACCGCCGACGCGGCCGGGACGCCAGTAACCTTCCGCCGCGATGCGGTTTCGCGCAATGCCTCTTTCGAGCAGGCGATGGCGGATGGCGCGGACCTTCGCGGTCTCGCCGATGACATAGGCAAAGCCATCACCTTTCGGCAGCACAAAATTCTCGACCGCATCGGAGAGCGCTGAGCCATCGCGCTTCACCCAGGTGATGGCTGTCTGGGGCGGCGCATCGAACGGCGCCTGATCCGCCTCGCTTCCGATTTCAAGGAAGGCATAGGCCGGTGCTGCGCCGTTCAGTTCTTCGAGCATGGCGAAGATCGCGGCGAAACAGGTCTCGTCTCCGGCGAACAGGTGCCAGTCCGCATCCCTTATATAAGTGTGCCCGCGCGGACCCACGGCGTTCACCGCGTCGCCAATGCGCAAGCCGTCCAGCCATGGGCCGCTTGCGCCTTCGCCATGGAGGAAGAAGTCGATGCACAGCGTACGCTTCACCGGATCGTGCGCGCGCACGGTGTAGTGCCGCCGCGCGATGCCATCCGGCGCCGGGATTTCCAGCACGACATCCTGTCCGCGCGTCCAGACGAACTCATTGAGGTCGCTGCCCAGAAATTCCACGCGCGTCATGCGCGGCGCAATGCGCGATTTAGACAGCACGGTCAGAGGCCACGCGCGGCGGCCCTTGCGTGCCATATAATTCTGCAGATCGCCGAGAAAGCCGGTTGTCTGGAGTTGTGCGGTCATCAGAGGAAAATCCTGTAGGCGACGGTCTGGCCGTCCGTCCGTTTGAGCAAAAACTCGCTGCCCTTGTCGTGTTCCTCCGCCAGCGCTTCGAACACGCGCAGCGCATTGCGGATCACCTCGGCATAGGACGCAGCTTCGGTTTTTTCTTTCAGGCGCGTCAGACGCTCCATCGCCTGCGGCGGCATTTCGAGCTGCACGCGCGTCGAGGTGCGCTCGCCGGATTCGGGCGCTGCGTCCTCGCGTCCGCGAGAGTGTCTGTGATGATGACGATGCATGTCTATTCCTTGTCTTTATTTTGCTCGGTCGCGTCGCGGCGTCCGAAACGGCGGCGCCACATGTCGCGCACCGAGCCGTTTTCATGATGGAAATGATGGCGATATCCGTGGCCGGAGCAGCCGCGGTCTTCAGCGCAGAGTTTTTCCTCTATTGGAAAATCCTGGCCGACGCCGATATCGAGTTTGGACATTCGTGTCTCCCTTTCTTTGCGAAAGAGATAGGCACCAAGCCCTCATATGTCAATCATAAAATCATCAATATATGATGACTATGATTTTATTGGGCTTTTCCGCACCGGCACCGGCGCCAGACAGATATCGAGAACGTGTGGTGGCTGACGAATGTAAAAGCCGGGAGCAGGATTTTTCTTGTTCGCCTTCCACGCGGCGAACGCTTTTGAATCCGTGCGCATCACCTCGTAGTGCGGACGCTCTGCGTCCGGCATATCGGAGGCGAGCTTTACGTAAGTGATTGGAGCCTGCTTCGTCTTGTCGGCGATCACGCCATTGTCGATTGCCGGATCGCCGCGATCGAGCTTTTGCAGATATTGCATGCCGTCGAGCACACGGCCGAACGCGGTGAGATTGCGGTCGAGCCTGCGCGGCGCCTCGCCGATGACGACATAAAACTCGGTTGCGGCCGTATCGGCGCCGTTGTCGCGCGCGAACGCGAAGGTGCCGGGGCAATGGATGATCCATTCGGTTTTGGTCTTCGGATCGCGCCCGACCGGGAAGCCATCGACGTGACCGGTTTGCGTTGCGAACAAGTCGGGCGAGCCTGATGGCGTGAACGTGACATCACGGCCCCAGGGACGCTCGAACTCGGCCTTCAATGGCGGCCATTCCTTGCTCTTCTTGTCGTCGCCCTCGCCGATGCCGCCCTGTGCCACGAAGCCCTCGATCACGCGATAGAAATTCGTGCCGTCATAGAAATGCGCGCGGATCAACGCCCGCATGCGTTCAACATGCTTCGGCGCGAACGCGGGCGACAGTTCCACGGCGACCTCGCCGTACTTCGTGCCGATCAGGACCAGATTGCCGGGATCGACAGGCCGCCAATCTTTTGCGTCCTGTGGCGCATCTGCGGCATGCGCGAAACAGCCGGCGAAAATCGCTACCGTCGCGGCAGCCAGAACTGACTTCTTTATCCCAACACCCCTATCCTGCGACGCGAAGCGGCATTGTCGCCGCTTTGAAGGCCTCTATCAAACGATATGGACGCGAAACTCCCCGATCCCACCGTCGACGATCGCGCGCAAGCCGCTGCGCTGCCGACGTTGCTCGCGGTAATTTTCGTCAATCTCGTGGGCTTCGGCATTGTCGTGCCGCTGCTGCCATTCTATGCGCAATCGTTTCATGCGCCGGCGTGGCAGATGGCGCTGATCTTCTCGGCCTATGCGATGGGCGCGTTCTTCGGCGAGCCGTTCTGGGGCCGCCTGTCGGATCGCATCGGACGCAAGCCGATCCTGATCAGCACCGTATGCGGGAATTGTTTGTGCTATCTGGCACTCGCCTTCGCACCGAACATCACCATCGCGTTTGTCGTGCGACTGATCGGCGGCATGGCGAGCGGCAACGCCTCCGTCGTGCAGGGCTACATTGCGGACGTGACGCCGGAGGGCAAACGCACCGGCCGCATGTCGTACTTAAGCGCTGCGTATAACCTCGGCTTTATCGTCGGCCCCGCGCTGGGCGGATTGCTCGCGCATCCGTCGGCAGGCCATGACGGCTTTCGTATTCCTTTGATGGTCGCATCCGGCCTCGCCGCGATCTGCGCAATCGGCATCATCCTGTTCGTCAAGGAAAGCCGCGCGCATCCGCATCACGAGTTTGACGATGGGCCGACGCGCTGGGCCGTGCTTGGCCGCGCATTGACGCATCCGGTCATTGCACGGTTGCTGGCGGTAACGTTCCTTGCCGGCTCGGCTTTCATGGGCGTGGAATTCGTGTTCGGTTTGTGGAGTGCTGCGCGTTTTCATTGGGGACCGCGCGAAGTGGGGCTCGCCTTCGCCGTGGTCGGCATTGTCGCTGCGTTCTGTCAGATCTTCCTGACCGGACGCCTGTCGGCGCGATTTGGCGAAAGCCGCGTGCTGGCGGCGGGCATGCTCCTGACGGCGATCGCCATCGGATTGCAGCCATTCGCGCACGGAGCTGGCGTCGTGGTTTTGCTTGGCATCTCCGCACTCGGCCAATCGGTCGCGTGGCCGAACGTATCGTCTCTGATCTCCCGCCACGCGGAGATGGGTCATCAGGGCCAATACCAGGGGCTGAACAACGCAACCGGCGCGCTCGCACGCCTCAGCGGGCCGCTCGCGTCAGGCTTCGTCTTCACGACTTTCAGCGTCAACGCGCCGTTTTATCTGGCGGGACTTCTCGTACTGCCCGCGATCTTCCTGGCATTGGCGGAATAAAAGAAAACGTCCCCTTCCAGAAGAAGGAGACGTTTCCAACTCACCAAAGCGGTTACTGTTGCGGCTGGGTCTGCGGAGCAGTTTGACCCGGTGCAGGCGGCTGAACCTGCGGCTGCGCCGGTGCCGTATTCGTGGTTGTATCCGGCGTCACACTTTGTGGCGTTATCGTATTTTGCTGCGTTGTCGTGGGAGCAGCCGTGTAAAGCGTTGTCGTATCGACGCTCGGCGCGGCCGCACTGGGAGACTGCGCCGTATCCGTTGATGTCACAGACGGGCTCGATGACGACTCATCGGTGCTGGGTACGCGCGCCTTCACGTGTGGCTTGCGCTTTGCCGGTTCGGATTTGAGTGTCGGATGAACCTTTACCAATGTTTGCGGTGCAAATGTTTGCGGTGCAGATGCCTTTACATCCGGTGCCGGAACTGCCTGTGGCGCGGGCATGGCCAGTTCAGGCTGCGATGTCGAAGGCTGTGACGGCGGAGTCATCGCAACCGGCTGGCTCACGGCAGCAGCCTGCTGTTTGACAGGAGCCGATGGCAGCAGGCTGTGCGATGTGTATGCATATGCACCAACCGCAACCAAACCAAGAATGACGGCCGTCGCAGCGAGCAACTTGCTTTTGTTGGTGCCCACTTCTTCACGGTCCGCCGTGCGATAACCGCGCAGGTCTGCGCCACGCATATCTGTAATGCTCATCGTCAATCTCCTCCATGTACGTGATGAGAAGAAAACGTGTTGCGACAATGCGGGTTCCGGAAAGGAACAAGGCATGTTTGTGGCAGGAAAACGCCGGAAGACTGGCAGACAGAATCCGCGTAGTTTGGCTCCTATGCCGCAAGCGATAAACACTCTCACGATCAAGAGCGCGGGCCGTGGCCTTGTGGAAATCACTGAGCAGATTGCGAACTGGCTATCCGATCAGAACACGAAGATGGGATTGCTGACCGTCTTTTGCCGCCACACCTCGGCGTCGCTGTTGATTCAGGAGAATGCCGATCCCGATGTGTTGAAAGACCTCGAGGCGTTTTTCGATCGTCTCGCACCCGAAGAACCCGGCCGATATATCCACGATGCCGAAGGCCCGGATGACATGCCAAGCCACATTCGTGCCGCGCTCACACAAACGCATCTGTCGATTCCCGTTGCCGCGGGACGAATGATGCTGGGCACTTGGCAAGGCATCTACCTGTTCGAACACCGCCGCGCGCCGCATAGGCGCGAGATAATACTGCATCTCATTAGCGAATAGAATTCTCGCGCGCGCCTTGCCGAAGCGAGGCGAAATGATAGCGTTCCGCCGCCCACCATTTTTTCGAGGTTTGCGATGCTCCGCCGGTTCGCTTTGACGCTGTCGCTTTTGTTCGCCGCCGCGCCTGCAGGCGCACAAACCTTCACAAACCTGACGCACCAGCCGCCGGACGGTACGCTCATCACCTTTCAGATGACGGACGGAACCGTGCTGGCGCAAGGCAATGGCGAATCCGATTGGTGGAGGCTCACGCCCGATATCAACGGCAGCTATAAGAACGGCACCTGGAAACAGGTGGCGAGCCTGCCGAGCGGGTATCAACCGCTCTATTTTGCAGAGGCCGTGCTCGCAGACGGCCGGCTGGTGATCACAGGCGGCGAATACAATCACAACCAGTTCTCGTTCACGAATCTGGGCGCGGCCTACGACCCTGTGGCGAACACCTGGACGGCGCTCGGCCATCCCAAAGGATACGATTACATCGGCGACTCGCCCGGCGTCGTGCTTCCCGACGGCAGGTTCCTTCTCGGCGCAAAGTTCAAAAAACTCATGGCAGCCATGGATCCCGCGACGTTGAATTGGACTTCGCTGCCCTCGAAAGGCAAAAACGATTTCAATGCGGAAGAAGGTTGGACGCTTTTGCCGGATGGCACGTTCCTGACCTTCGATGTGAAGGATCATCCCCAATCCGAGCGCTATATTCCGGAGAAGGGAAAATGGGTGAATGCGGGCACTCTGCCCGCCGATCTGTGGGAGCCGCAGAATTGCTGCGGCTGCATTCCCTACGATCCGAACAAGCCCTGCTATCAGCCGCCGGGCGAAGTCGGCCCTGCGATTCTTCGCCCTGACGGCACCGTGTTCGCGACTGGTGGCATAGCGGAAGCAGGCGATCACGCGCACACCGATATCTGGACGCCGCCCAGCAAAGGCGACAAGACGGGTCACTGGACCGCAGGACCAGATTTCCCGAACAACGACGATACGGGCGATTGCTTCGCGACCTTGCTGCCGAACGGCCATGTGCTGGTCCAGGCGTTGAGCGGATCGCTCTATGAGTTCGATGGAACAGGCCTGACGCGCGAGCCGTTCAACGGTGCCGGCGGCAATCTGATGATCCTGCCGTCGGGCGAAACGCTGGTTGGCGGCTTCGCGGTTTATCAATCGACGGGAACCTACAACCCATCTTGGGCGCCCGCGATCAGTTCTTCCCCTTCGAGCGTGACACGCGGATCGAGCTATCAGGTCGCGGGAACGCAATTCAACGGATTGAGCCGCGCCAACTCCTTCGGCGACGAAGACGACAGCGCGACCAACTATCCGCTCGTGCGCATCACCAACAATGCCACCGGTCATGTCTTCTATGAGCGCACCCACGACCACAGCACGATGGGCGTGGCGACGGGTTCGGCGAACGTATCGACGCATTTCGATGTTTCGTCGAGCACGGAAACCGGTGCGAGCACGCTGGTTGTCGTTGCGAACGGCATTCCATCGACGCCGGTCTCTGTCACCGTGAACTAAAATATCCAGAGCAGGGCGCCGGCGTATTCCGACCGGCGCCCTCTCGGCAACCGCCTGTTCCATAAAACTTGATCACTCGCGCTAACCTCGCGTTAAGGGGTATTAACGCGAGAACGCAACCTATGAAAGATTCATTAATTAGCTCTACGCACGAACAACACCATTCTCGTTGAAGTTGTGCACACAACCGAACCTCCGTCCGCCTCCCGGCGGGGAGGAGTCGCAACAAAGAGGGTAAAGTCATGCGTGGTTCATTCGCTTTGAAACATCGAATTGTACTTCCGGCGCTGGGGGCGCTGGCCGTCATCGCCGCCGGCATGGCTGGACCGGCCAACGCCGCAGACATGAAAGGCGCATTCACCGGCAATGCCTATGCGACCTTCGCGAACGACAAGGCTGGGCTCGTCGCGACAACACTCGGACGCTCGGCCTATCAGAGTTGCCCTTGCGCCGGCACAGACGGCAAGACGCTGAAAACGGAAGTCGATACGATTTCCGTGCCCGGTGTGCTGTCAGCGGGGACGACAGTGAGCACGGCGTTCGCCAAGAAAACTGCAGACAAAGCCGAAGTGCAGAACACAGCAAGCATCAAAAACTTGAATGCGCTCGGCGGCATGATCACCGCCGATTCCATCACCGCTGTTGCAGATGTCTCCGCAACTGCGGACACCATTGCGCCTTCGGCGGACGCTTCGACATTCTCGAACCTCGTCGTTGCGGGACAGCATATCCCCGCAAACGTGCCGGAAAATACCGTGATCCCGCTCAACGGTCTCGGATCGGCAACTCTCTACGCCGTGAAAACCATACATGACTCCAAGCAGGCCGGCGCGATTCAGGTCGACATGCTGACAATCACCATCAAAACGAAGAACACGCTGGGTCTTGCGGTCGGATCGAAGATCGTGATCGGGCATGCCATTGCCGGATTCCATCGCAAAGAGCCTGCCGTTGCCTACGACGGCACGGCTTACGGCGCACTGGCCAACGGCAGCGCCGGCGACGATCTCGCGAACAAAATCGGCAGATCCGCCTTTATGGCCCTGGCCTGCAACGGGACGTCCGGAAAGAACAGAAGCCGGACTGCGGGGACCGTCAACGTGTCCGGCATAATGTCGCTCGGCGAAGTCGGCGCGACGGCGTTCGGCGGCAAAGAAGGCGGCGCAGATGTGGCGCGCATGACGGCAACCGCGTCGGACGTCAATCTTCTGGGCGGGCTGATCTCAGCGACGGGCATCCAGGCGGTTGCGCAATCCTCGCTCGCGAAGGGCGTTTCGACAGGATCGGCAGACGGTTCTGGCTTTACCGGGCTGACAATTCTTGGCTTGCAGCTTCCGCTGAACACACCGCCAAATACGCAAGTCGATTTGCCCGGCATCGGAACCGTGACCGTGAACGAGCAAACGATCAAAAACGATGGCAGCGTGGTCGTAAACGGTCTGCACATCGTGGTCTCCAGCACCAATCTTCTGGGATTGCCGGTGGGAACGGACCTCGTTGTCGCGCACGCTAACGCGTCGGCGACACCGTTCAAATAATCCAAGGACGAAATCGGCGCCGGCTGGTCGAAAGACCAGCCGGCGCTGTCGTGTCCCGGTTGGTCAAGGCATCTCGCCCACATAAACCGAATTTGGCCGCAGGAGACGGCCGACACGAACCTGTTCGCGGGCGTGGGCGGTCCATCCGGCTGCGCGCGCAATTGCGAAGACCGGCGTGAAGCACTGGCGCGGTATGCGCAACGCATCGAGCAAAATCGCCGTGAAGAATTCGACGTTTGTATCGAGCGGTCTGTCGGGCTTGGATTTTGCGAGCGATTGCCTCGCATAGGCTTCGACTTCGGCGGCAAAGGGCAGATCGACGGAGTTTGCACCGAGTGTCGTCACCGTCGCCTTGAGCACATCGGCACGGGGATCGCGAACGCGATAGATGCGATGGCCGAAGCCCATCAACCGCTCGCCACGCGCAAGCGCGCCGTCGATCCACGGCTTGATGCGCTCGCGTGTTCCGATGGCGTCGAGCATTTCGAGCACCGGCTCCGGCGCGCCTCCATGTAGCGGCCCGGTGAGCGCGCAATAGCCTGCCGTAACCGCCGCGAACAGAGACGCATGCGTGGAGGCGACAACACGTGCCGTGAACGTCGATGCATTCATCCCGTGGTCGCAGACGGTAACGAGATAAGCGTCAAGCGCTTTGGATTCGGCGGCGGAAGGGGGCACGCCGCGCAGCATTCTAAGCGTGTCGCCGGCATGGCTGCGCGTAGGATCGGGCACAACCATGCTCTCGCCGTTCGCACGCCGCACCAGTGCGGCCGCAATCACCGGCAGTGCGCCGACGATCGCCGCGTCATCCGTCAGACCATGTTCGGAACGCAGCGCCGCAGTGCCGGCGCGAAATCCGTCCACGACAGAAAGTCCTTCGCTCGCCGCAAGCAAAGATTGGATTCGCTGGAAGGCGCGCATGCGGCCTTCGCCCAGAGCGGCACGCGCTTCCGCTTCGCCGATTGGAATACCGGTGCCGAGCGACCACAGCCGCGCGGTCACGCCTTCAAAACTCGTTGCGGCGGCGAGATCGGCGACGCGCTCGCCGGCGATAATGAGTTCACCCTTCTCGCCATCGACATGGCTGAGTGCGGTTTGCGCCGCGGCGACACCGTCGAGACCGATGGGGGATTTGGGCTGGATCGTCATGATTTTCTCCCTTGCTGCATTGCAACAAGGTGGGCCATATAGACTTATTGATCAATCTTGATTAAGCTAATCAATATGAATAATCGCGATGAGCCTTTATATCTCTCCGCCGGTGAGGCAGCGGCCGAACTCTCCATCTCCCCCGCGACGCTCTATGCCTATGTCAGCCGCGGTTTGGTGCGGTCCGAGCCGGCCGATGAAGGTTCGCGCGCACGCCGCTATCGCGCCGAAGACGTCCGCGGTCTCAAGAACCGCCGCGCGCCGATGGTGGAAGGGCAAGGGTTAAAGTCCGCCGATCTGCCGGTACTCGACTCCGCTGTATCCACGATCACGCGTGAAGGCCCGATCTATCGCGGCGTGAGGGCGACGGACCTCTCGGAGACGGCCTCTCTCGAACAGACCGCAACCTCGCTGTGGGACGTCGGATCATTCGATCCCTTTGCGAAAGGAAACCTGCCTGTTGTTTCGCCATCGATGGCGGAAATTCTGACCGCCGCGCGCACGGCTTCTCCAATCGAGAGAGCGATTGCCGTGCTGGCGCTCGCGACCGAGTGCGACAAGGCCGCCTTCAACAGCACCAAGAGCGGACGCGCTGTCACCGGCGCCAAGATCATGCGGCTCGTCGTGGCTGCCATGCTTCAAACGCCACCCAAAAGCAGCCCCATTCACGAACAAATTGCCGACGCCTGGTGTCCCGATAGACCCAAGGCAAAAGATCTCATCCGCCGCGCGCTGGTGCTGCTCGCCGATCACGAGTTGAACGCGTCCACCTTCACGGTGCGTTGCGCAGTTTCCACGGGCATCTCGCTGTACGATGCGATGATTGCGGGTCTCGTTGCCTTAAAAGGGCCGAAGCATGGCGGCGTAGGTCCGCTGGCATCGAAACTCGTCGATACGCTGCTGGCCGGCGATATCGCAGCGCAGGTCCGCGAGAAGGTTGCGCTCGGCGAACGTTTCCCGGGGTTCGGACACATGGTCTATCGCGATGGCGATCCACGCGCGGAAACACTGTTCGCCGCGCTGCTAAAGGCGGGCATCGACAAGCGGCTGGCAAGTGAAATCCCGCGTGCCGTGAAGGAAGCGACCGGTCAATTCGCGAATACCGACTATTCGCTGACGGTAATGCGCCGCGAACTCGGCATGCCGGTGGGCAGCGAGACCAATCTGTTCGCGATGGCGCGCGTCGCGGGCTGGGTCGCGCACGCTATCGAACAATTGGAAAGCAAAACAATGATCCGCCCCCGCGCGCGCTATGTCGGTCCTGCGCCGGTCACAAGGCGGTGACACCATCATTGCGCTTCCGCCCTCGTATCCTAAGCTGATCCAGCGCAACGGCGGCATAGGGGCAAGGCATGGATTATACAGCGGCTCTGAAAGACTATACCGCATTCGATTTCGATGACGGCCGCTGGACGCGAAAGGTCTTTCGCCGCGGCAGCGGACCGGCTGTGATCGTCATCCATGAAATGCCCGGCCTGCATCCGCTGGTGATCCGTTTCGCGGATCGCGTGGCCGCCGCCGGGATGACTGTCTTCTGTCCGAGCCTGTTCGGCGAGCCCGGACGGCCGGTCTCGACCGGCTATGCGCTTGGTCAGATGTTCATGGGCATGTGCATTCGCCGCGAATTCAACGCGTGGTCCGGCGGCAAATCGAGTCCGATGGTCGACTGGCTTCGCGCGCTCGCCCGCAAGGCGCATGGGGAATGCGGCGGCAAGGGCGTAGGCGCTGTCGGCATGTGCTTCACCGGCGGCTTCGCGCTGGCGATGATGACCGAGCCTTCCGTTGTGGCGCCCGTGCTCTCGCAGCCTTCCATGCCAATCACCGCACGGGCGGGCAAACGCAGCATCGATGTCTCGCCTGAAGAATTTTCCTGCGTGAAAAAACGCCTTGCCGACGAGAACCTTTCGGCCATCGGTCTGCGTTTCAAGAGCGACAAGCTGGTTCCGGACGAGCGCTTCGCGCTCTTGAGGCAGGAGCTTGGCGATAAATTCGAGGCTATCGAATTGGAAGACGAAGATTCTGCGCCCGGCCCTATGAACGCTCATTCCGTGCTGACCGTGAATTTGATCGACGAGCCGGGCAGCCGCACAAAGCAGGCAGAGGAGCGCGTGATCGCCTTTTTTCGCGAACGCACGGGCGCCTAGGAGATTTCCATGAAACGTTTCGCCATCGCGCTTCTTCCGCTCATGCTCGCGGCCTGCGACCCCGGCCATCCGCAGCCGAAATCGAGTCTCGGCGCCAATCCAGACCTGCCTGCGCCAGTCGCACAAACGATCCCGACGATGGGTGTGAATTCCACTGCGCCATGGCCGGCAGGCGTCGCGCCGACGGCACCGGCGGGATTCACTGTCACGCGCTATGCCGAGAATCTCGAACACCCACGCTGGATTTACGTCCTGCCGAACGGCGACGTGCTGGTGGCGGAAGCGGCACCGCCCCTCTCGCCGATGAATTCCATCGAGGGCATCGTCGAACATTATATGGACGTAAAGAACGGCTCCGCACCGCCGAGCGCAAACGAGATCACGCTGCTGCGCGACACCAACGGCGACGGCAAACCGGATGTACGCACGGTATTCCTGAAAGGCCTGAACCAGAATTTCGGCATGCTGCTTCTGAACGGCTGGTTCTATGTCGCGAACACCGATGGCGTGGTGCGTTTTCCATACAAGGACGGCGAGACGCAGATCACAGAGAAAGGTGAGAAGATTCTGGACATCCCCGTCGGCCATCACTGGACGCGCAATCTGATTGCCAGCGAAGACGGCAAGAAAATCTATGTCACGGTCGGCTCCGGCAGCAATATCGGCGACAAGGGCATGGAGATCGAAAAACGCCGCGCCGACATTCTGGAAATCGATCCAGACGGTTCGCACGAGCGCATCTTCGCGAGCGGCCTGCGCAATCCGAACGGTGCCGGCTGGGAGCCTGTGACGCACAAGCTCTGGATCGTCGCCAATGAGCGCGACCAGCTCGGCGACGATCTCGTGCCGGATTATCTCACCAGCGTGAAGGACGGCGCGTTTTATGGCTGGCCGTGGTCGTATTGGGGCAAACACATCGACACGCGCGTGCAGCCGCAGAACCCGGCGATGGTCGCGAAGGCCATCGCACCTGACTATGCGCTGGGCGCGCACGTGGCGGCGCTCGGCCTCGCCTTTTACACGGCCGACGCATTTCCTTCGCATTACCGCGGCGGCGCGTTCATAGGCGAGCACGGCTCCTGGAACAGGGCACAGATGTCTGGCTACAAAGTTGTGTTCGTGCCCTTCCAGAACGGAACGCCGAACGGATTGCCGGAGGATTTCCTGACCGGCTTCCGCGCCGATCCCAATTCGGATACGGCCTATGGGAGGCCGGTCGGCGTGGCGGTTGACCCAAAGGGCGCGCTGCTGGTGGCCGACGACGTGGGCAATATTGTGTGGCGAATTGCGCCCAAACCCTGACTTCGGGCGTTAGCGCTTGACATCGGTCGAAGGGGATAAGCAGGGTTCCCTGTAACCTTATTTTACCCACTTCGGCGGAATATTACCCGCCTCTGGAGGATGCATCATGGCCAATACGGATATGCCCGAGACTGAAAGCAAAGTTGAAGCGCTGGCTGGCGAATTCAAACAGCTTCGCGCGGAGTTTGCGCGGATCGCATCGCTTATCGAGCAGACGGCGCGTACCGCCGGCGCCGAAGCGGCGCAACGCGCGCGCGCCGCGGGCGACCGCGTGTGGGCGGAGACACAGTCCGGCGCCGATCAGGTTGCCGAGAAGATCAAGGAACAGCCGCTGGCATCGGCCGGCATCGCCTTTGGCGTGGGCGTTCTGCTTGGCCTCATTTTCGGCCGCCGCTGAAAGCGGACCGGTGCAAGCCATCAGTCATATGCTGACGCGCCTCGCCATCGGCGCGGGCGCAGCCATGATCGCCATCGCCGGAGGCATGGTCGCAATCACGTTTGTGATCATCGCCATTTATGAGTTGCTTGAGACCATGATGGCGCCGTGGCTTGCGGCGCTCAGCACCGCGGGCCTTGCAATCGTGGTGTCGGCGATCGTGATCGTGCTCGCGCGTCTCGTCATGAAGGTTGCGTTTCCCAAGCGTCCCGCTCCGATAAAGCCGCCGCTGAATGCCAGCGAGTTCGGTATCCTGCTAGGCAAGGAAGCGCGCGCGTTTGTGGAGAACAATTCGTGGGCGACGCTTGGGTTGATGGCCGTGCTCGGCTTCCTGCTGGCTTTCAGCCCGCGCCTGCGCAAGCTCATCTGGAAACTGCTTTAGGAGCCCCTTCCATGCCATCGGAAAAAATTGAAGAAGGCTTCGATGTGTTCTTGCACGATGGCGAGCACGCCTTCGGCGCCGTCCGCCATGTTTCCGTGCGCGAGATCACCGTTTACATCGAGAATGGCAGCGACTTCGTCGTTCCCATGAGCGCCGTGCAGGATGTCCACGACGAGAAAGTCATTCTGGACGGCCGCAAGATCGATCACGCGCTGGCCGAAGCAATCCGCAAGGCGCATACCGCCGAAGACCCGCGCATTCCCTGAGCTTTCTCTTTTTCTCGCTCAGTGCTTATGCGTTGGCGCAGAGGTGCCGTCTGACCAATGCGTCGCGGCGACCATGATCACGCTGATCGCCTCCGCCGATTCCTGAAACTGTGGGTTCAGCATAGGCGGGGCACCGGGAAGATCGGCTCCCCAGTTTGCTGCTTCCGCGCGCGAAAAATAGAACATCAGATGCGGCATCCAGTTATGCGCGTCGTCGTTGAGAAACTGCTGTTTCGACATCATGTAGGTCAGCGCGCCGGCTTCGAGCGGTGGCAGCAGATGCTTTTCGATGCCTTCCTTGATTGCAGCCATCATCTCAGACTTGGACCGCCCGGCGAGCACCAGTTCCGTGCGTTTGATGGTGTAAGGCAAGATAGAGCGCACAGCAGGCGGATTGTAGCAGAGAGGCCCCGCATGTGCGGATTCCAGAATTGGGGAAACTCGTATTGCGACATCCACGAGCGTTCCACGGCACAGACGAAACCGTTCGTACCTTTGATCGCCGTTTCATAGCCGCCGCGCGTCAGAACCAGCACGGTCGCGTTGCCGGATATGGATGCAGGGGCCGCGCTCTTCGCCAGTGCAATCTCAGCCGAGCGATCCATCAGATACCGATCGATAGGCGCCATCCTGGAATAGTCTGCGGCGTGCGCCGCGAAAACAAACAGCATAGCCGCGCCGGAAAGCGCTGCGTTCTTCAAACCTGTCTTCCCCATAACGCTTCCCCTCGCCGACGATGCACAGTCATGCAGTTTTGCTTGGCCCCGCAAGTCACATCCTTGCGATGACCAGCATTAGCGATATCAATGAGGTAAATCCCGGCCTTCGCCAGGATATGCCCGAAATGGGACAACCGCGTTGAAATGATATTCGCCTGCCCGGATCTCTTCGCGAGGTTGTCCAGTTGATTTCCGTGCGGCAAAATGCGCTCGAAACTGGACCGGCTTGGGGAGAGCATC
>JBBCHP010000031.1:0-62575 GCA_037201525.1 Rhizomicrobium sp.
ATGAGCGATACGCTTGCTCGCCTGAAAGACATCGTTGGCCCCAAAGGTTTCAGCGAGGATCCACAAGAAATTGCGCCGCATGTCGAAGAGTGGCGCGGTTCGTATAAGGGTCACACGTCTCTCCTGCTGAAACCCGCAGCAACAGACGAAGTCGCGCGCGCACTCGCGATCTGCCACGAAACAAACACTGCGGTGGTCCCACAGGGCGGTAACACAGGACTGGTCGGCGGCCAGATACCGTTTAACGGCGAAGTGCTGCTTTCTCTCGAACGACTCAATCGCATCCGCAGTGTGGACGAAGCTGGCGCGAACATGATCGTCGAAGCAGGCACGACTCTCGCAAACGTTCATCGCGCAGCCGATGACGCCGGTATGTTGTTCCCCTTGAGTATCGCGTCGGAAGGTTCTGCGACCATCGGCGGCAATCTCTCCACCAATGCCGGCGGCGTGCATGTGCTGCGCTACGGCATGGCGCGTGCGCTGGTGCTCGGCCTAGAAGTCGTTCTGGCTGACGGCCGGGTGCTCGATCTGCTGCGTACGCTGCGCAAGGACAACACAGGCTACGATCTCAAACAGCTTTTTGTAGGCGCGGAAGGCACGCTCGGCATCATCACCGCCGCCGCGCTCAAGATGTTTCCCAAGCCCGGCGAAACCGTTACCGCATTTGCTGCGATCCGCGATCCCGCGGCGGCGATCGCCCTGCTCGCCCACATGCAAGGCGCGACCGGCGGACAGGTCTCGGCCTTCGAACTCGTGCCGCGCATCGGCATCGAGCTTGTGACGCACCACATTCCCGGCACGTCCGATCCGCTATCTGCGCCCTCGCGCTGGTATGTGCTGATCGAAGTGACCGGCGGCACGAATTTCGGCCTTCAAGGCATCGTCGAAAACACGCTGTCCGACACCGGTCTCGTGACCGACGCCGTCATCGCCGCCAGCGAGACACAGCGCGCAGCACTCTGGAAACTGCGCGAAAGCATGTCGGAGGCGCAGAAGAAAGAAGGCCCATCGCTCAAGCACGATATCGCCGTGCCTATCGCCGCGATACCCGATTTCATCGCCAAGGCGACTGCGGCGGTTCTGGCTGCTCAGCCCGGCGCGCGACCGGTGACGTTCGGCCATGTCGGCGATGGCAATCTGCATTTCAATTTCAATGTCCCGGATGTCTCGAAGCGCACGGAGATCGCGCATCTGGTTCACGGCATCGTCCACGAATTCGGCGGCTCGATCAGCGCCGAGCATGGCATCGGCGTGATGAAGAGAGACGAGTTGCTGCTCTACAAGAGCGCCGCGGAAATCGATGTCATGCGCGCGCTGAAACACACGCTCGATCCCAAAAACATCCTCAATCCGGGGAAAATTCTTTAAGGATTCCCTGTGAAGCCGTGCGCAGCGAACTTTTCATCGAAGGTTTCGCCGGCAACCGTACCAAAATCGTTGATGTCGCTGACGAAAGTGCCACGGCCGGACTGAAGGGATGCCTTCGGGGCGTCGAAAGTCTTGAACCTGCCGCCGTGTTTGCGGACAAATCCGTGAGCCACGTTCGACGCGTCGATGTAATAGCCTGCGATCTCGCGGGTCGAATTGATCGACGCTACAATCGTATGGACGGCGCCGGGAGCATCGAAGCTCTCCATCGTTCCGTCCGCATGCCGGATGAATCCGTGCCGTATCTGAGCGGAATCCGTATAAAATCCCGCCGCATCGCCGCGTTTGTTAACGCTTTCGATCTGCGTCCCCTGCAACGAACTCGTGCCCGCACCGTCAACATCGACTGCCACGATCGTTCCATCGGTCAGCCGCAGAAATCCATGCATCGCGAAATTGTCGTCGAACCAGAACCCACAGATCGTTTGGCCATTGTTAATGCCGGTCGCGAAAGTGCCCAATCCGGCCGCTGCTGGATTGCCGTCAAACGTAGCGATCTTGCCCGACTTCTTGCGGAGAAAGCCGTGCTGCTGGCCATCTGTACCCGCGTATTGTCCAACCGCATCGCCACCGCGGTTGAGCGAGATCGCCTGCGTTCCCGTCGAGCCATCGGGATCGAAGCTTGTCACCGCACCGTTCAGCGTGCGCACGAACCCATGACTGCGCCCATCCGCGCCGGTGTAATAGCCTGCCTGATCGGAGAGCAGATTGATATCGATAGAATGCGTGTCTGAACCATCCTGCGCACTGAACACCTTGACCTGGCCATCCGGCAAGCGCGTGAAGCCTGATGTTACACCAGACTTGCTGATGACGTTGCCGGTGACTATTCCGCCGACATCGATGCTGTTGACGTATGTGCCCTGAGCGCCCTGCTTTCCGCCGCCCGGAATATCGAATGTGGTGAAGTCCTTCGCATAGGCCGGCGCGGCAAAGATGACGATGAGGAGAGCGGCAGCGTATTTCATGCGGCTTCTTTCAGTTGTGTTTCCGGCGCCGGTGGTGGCGCGGGGGTGATGAGAACAGTGGATCGCGCCTTGTTCGAGACTGCGCTCAGGATCGCGGTGACGACGGTGGCGAGATAGGGCGTCGCCTGCACGGCCAACATCACCGTCCATAACACCGCCGCGGGATCGTCGATGCCACGCACCAGATACACCGACACTATGGAAAGGATGCAGAGCACCAGAAGCGTCGTTTCCTGCCATACGACGCGAAGCGCCTGTGACAGCAACGCCGGGTCGCCGCATTTCGGTGTGCGCAGGAACGGTTTTCCGGAGGTGAGCAATCCCGCCGTCACGGCTTTGGCAACCGAGTGATTCAGCGCAAGCCCGGAGATGGACGCCATCAACGCGCCTTTGAACCCGGAGCGCACCTTCGGCGGGTAGAGCATGAAGGTCTTGAAGGTCTTGGCGAAGAACAGCGCCAATGCTGCGGCGGACAGCGCGGGCATCGGCGCATAGAAATACTCCGGCGACACCCACATCGCGGTCGTCCAGGCAAGCGCCACAAACGTCACGATCATGCTCAGCATATCCGAAATCCACGGCAGCCAGCCGGACAGGAACTGGTAACGCTGTGCCCACGACAGTTTGGTGCGACCGAGAAAGATCGAGCCGGCGTGGCGCTTCATGATTTGCATCGCGCCATAGACCCAGCGATAGCGCTGCGTCTGGAACGCTTCGAGCGTATCGGGAATCAACCCGCGGCCCATGCTTTGCGGGACATAGGCCGCGCCATAGCCGCGCTCAAACAGCTTAAGGCCAAGCTCGGTGTCCTCGGTGATGCACCACGTGCTCCAGCCATCGACCTCCTTAAGCGCGCTTTTGCGCACAATGGTCATGGTGCCGTGCTGGATGATTGCGTCATGCTCGTTGCGCTCAATCATGCCGATGTGGAAGAAACCGCGGTATTCCTCATAGGCCATCGCCTTGAACAGGCTGTCGCGTGCATCGCGATAGTCCTGCGGCCCCTGCACCACGGCGATATGGGGACTCGCAAAGAGCGGCACCGTGCGCCGCAACCAATACGGCTCGACCTGATAGTCGCTGTCGATCACCGCGATATGGACCGCCTCGGGGTCAGTCAGCGCCAGCGCCTCGTTCAACGCACCGGCCTTGAAGCCCTTCACGCCATCCATGTGAAAAAAGCGGAAGCGCGGTCCAAGCCGCACGCAATGCGCCTCGACCGGCCGCCACGTCTCTTCGTCTTTCGTGTTGTTGTCCAGCACGATGACTTCGAAATTCTCGTAATCGAGGTTCGCCAGGTGATCAAGCGTCTCCATCACCATTGCCGGCGGCTCGTTGTAACAGGGCACGTGAACGGAGACCCGGGGGCTCGACACGGGAATAGCCGAGAGCATCGCGCGGCGCTCCACGCGCCACAGACTCGCCGCCATCTCGATGCCCTCGGTCAGGATCACCGCGCAGGCCAGCAACACCAGAGGCGCCATCGCGATGATCATCAGAAGATCGCCGCGGTCGATATAATCGAGAGTCGTGGCATCGATCACGGCGAGCAACCCTGTCGACACCAGCGCGATCAACCCGCCCATCACCAGATACCCCTGTTGCCGCACGCGCGGCATCTGGCCAAGGATCACCAGCCCCAGCAGCAACGTGATGATTGCGGCGAGCAGCGCGTAGATACGCCACTGCGGGAATGAGCGCTGCATGCCGGTAAAGGTGAACTTGGGATTCCCGTCGGCATCGAACAATCCCCAATAGGCACCGACAGCGCCCTCCAGACTGATCTTCCACGGCTGGTCGTATGCCTCGAGGAGGTAGTAATCCCAGCCCTTCTCCATCGCGAGCTGCACAAACCCGCGCACGTGAAACGCCTCATTGGCGAGTGATGGATCGGCGTTGCGCTTGCTGCGGCCTTCCGACGGCCACCCCGCTTCGCCGATGATGATGGGCTTGTCGGGGAATTCCTGCTGCACGTCCGAAAGAGCGCGCTGCATGAAATCGAAGCCGGCATCGACATCGACGCCTTCCCAGTAGGGAAAAAGATGCACAGAGACGAGATCGACGTATTTTCCGATTTCCGGATAGAGGAGCCAGGTCGACCAGGGCTCGCCGGTCGTGATCTTGATACGTGCCGGCAGCGCCGCGCGCACGCGCTGAATATAGCCGTTCAACTGATCGGGCGTCACAAAACCGTTCAGGATCGCTTCGTTGCCGACAAAGACGCGATCGATGGTGTCGCGATTGGCGCGTGCGACCGCAACGCCGGTTTCGATCTCTTTTTCATTTTCTTCGAGGTCGGGGCCGATGCGTATTCCCAGCGAAATCGTGAGGCCATAGCGCGCGCCGATTTCAGGCACGCGATCGAGCCCTTTGCTCACCGAATAGGTGCGGACATGGCCCGTGACCTTGGCGAGCTGCGCCATATCGCGGTCGATCTGTTCCGGACTGATATCCGCCAGCGCCTCGCGGCGGGTGAACAGATGGCTGGGATTGTAAGCGATGCCGCGTACTTGCCCGTCCCACTCCGGCGCGATCACGCCATAGTCGCGGCTTGCCCAGAACAGCGCGCTCGCGCCAACGACGAGAACGAGCGCGATCGCGATGCGCAGGCGTCCGCCGTCGATATTTCCCGGCAGGAGGCGGCGCAGTCTTTCGATCGGGCTCATGCCGCCGGACAGCTTATTCGGCGCCGTTGCCCGGCGAGTTGCTATCCCCGTCGTCTTTTGGCTTTTCTTTTGGTGTCGTAACCGCAACGAGAGTCAGATCGAACACGAGAACCTGGTTGGGCGGAATCGCGCCTTTACCAGCTCCCCGCGATCCGTAGGCCAGGTTTGCCGGGATCACGAGATGCCATTGATCTCCCTCGCGCATGTTCACAAGCGCTTGCGTCCATCCCGGAATCAACTCGTTGGCCGGAAACTGCGCCGGAAGGCTGGCTTCCGTGCCATCGAACACGGAGCCGTTGATGAGCGAGCCGGTGTAGTAGACGGTCACGATATCGGTCGGGAGTGGCCGCTTGCCGTAACCGCTGTGAACGATTTTGTACATCAAGCCGCTGGGCAGCTTCACGACACCGGGCTGCTTGGCATAGTCGGCGAGATAGGCGGCATTGGAGTCCGCGCTCAGCGAGGTAACCGCGGCCCGCGTGGGTGCCGCCAATAGCACTGTGGCTGCAATCAGGAACGCCCCGAAACGCTTCATCGTACTCTCCCTGTTCTGTGAACCAGTCTAACGCAAAAAAAACCGCACAAGCGGCGCGACCATAGCGATACCTGTGGCGAATTAACGGCGAAAATGCCGCCCGATCAACGCTTGTCTACGGGGTTAGCCAGACTGTAGCTCACTCCCCGCGAGTCGAGGGCAGCATTGCGGCCACGGCCCGCGGGCGTTTACCGTGCCGCCTTCGCTATTTCGGAGAAATTCACATGTACAAGCCTTTCGATCTGACGGGAAAAGTCGCTTTGGTGACCGGCGGCAATGGCGGCATCGGGCTCGGCATGGCCGAGGCGCTCGCGGCCTCCGGCGCCGATATTGTCATCTGGGGAACCAACGAGACCAAGAATGCCACCGCCGTCGACGTGCTGAAGGCGCACGGCAAGCGCGTGTCCGCGCGCAAGGTCAATGTCGCGAATGAGCAGGAAGTGATCGACGGCACGAAGGCCGCGATTGTCGAGATGGGCCGCCTCGATTGTGTGGTCGCGAACGCCGGCATCGGCGGCAGCGCACCCATCGCCGAAATGACGACAGACCTGTTCCGCAAAGTGAACGCGGTCAACACCGAAGGCGTGATGTGGACGTTCCGTGAGGCAGCCAAACATATGATCGACCGCGCAAAGGACGGCGACGCGAACGGCTCGCTGGTCGTGGTCGCCTCGACCGCGGGCATCGAAGGCGCGGCCCGCAACTCCGCCTACGGCGCGTCAAAGGGCGCGGTGATGTCGATGGCGCGCGCTTTGGCGGTGGAGCTTGCGCGCTATGGCGTGCGCGTGAACTCGATCGCGCCGGGCTGGATCGCGACCGACATGACTCAAGGCGCGCAGGACAGCAAAGTGTTCAACGAGAAGGTCATCCCGCGCGTCCCGATGCGCCGCTGGGGAGAACCGAAGGATTTCGGCGGCATCGCCGTCTATCTCGCGAGTAACGCCTCGGCCTACCACACCGGCGAAACCTTCATCATCGACGGCGGCTATACGAAGTTCTGATTTAGCGCATCCGCACGTAAGAGCCCGGTGCCGGTTCGATCGGTTTGAGATCGCCGGCGCCGACCTTGCGCGCGTCGACCTGTTCGCCGCCGGTGGTCTTCTTGAGCCAATTCTCCCACGCAGGCCACCAGGAGCCTTCGTGCTTGGTGGCGCCGGCGAACCATTCGTCGGCGGTCGCGGGCGTCTTCTCGTTCAGCCAATAGCCGTGGCGGTTTGCCGCCGGCTCGCTGAGCGTGCCGGCGTTGTGGCCCGAGCCGCCGAGCAGGAAATGCGTTTCACCGCCGAAGAGCTGTGTGCCGCGATAGGTGCCCTTCCACTCCGCGACGTGATCGTCTTTGAGCGAGACGAGAGTGACCGGCGTCTCGACCATGCCAAGATCGAGCGCGACACCGTCCAGCACCATGCTGCCCTTTTCGTGCAGCTTGTTGCCGTAGACGAAGTTCTCGCTGACATCGTTTTGCATGCGCTCCGGGATGCGCGCGCCGTCCGCGAACCAGTAGAGAAGGTCCGAGGGCGCAGCCTCCTGTCCCATCAGATAGTGGCTGATCGCGGGCGACCAGATCTGGTCGTTGGCGCGCACCGCGCTGAACAGGCGAGTGAGATCGTTGCTGTCCACATAACCGCGCTTCTCGAGATATTTTCGCATGGCGTCGATATGCGCCTCGCTGACGAACACCGAGAAATCGCCCATCGATTTGAAATCGAGCAAAGTCGCGATCATCGTCGCCGACGCGACGCGATCCGCCTCGCCTTTTGCCGCGAGATACGCAAGCGTCGCCGCCGTCAGCGTGCCGCCCATGCAGAACGAGACGATGTTGATGCTCTCCTCGCCCGTCGCGCGTTCGATCGCATCGATGGCAGAGAGCGGGCCGAGCTTCATGTACGCCTCGACACCCATTTCAGCGTGGCGCGCGTCGGGATTGATCCACGAGATCACGAACACCGTGTGACCCTGATCGACCAACCACTTCAGGAAGCTCGTCTTCGGCGACAGGTCGAAATGATAGAACTTGTTGACGACCGGCGGGATGAACAGGATCGGGCGCTTCGCCACTTTGTCCGTAGACGGATCGTACTGGATCAACTGCATCAACTTGTTCTGATAGATGACCGAGCCCGGAGTCGCGGCGATGTTCTTGCCAAGCTCAAACGTGTCCGGCGCGCGATGCTTCACCAAGCCGTCGCCGCGCGCGAGGTCGTCCAGCAGGTTAGAGAACCCGGTCAGAAGATTGAGGCCTCCGGTCGCGAGCGTCTTCTTGATGACGTCGGGATTGGTGCTTGCATAATTCGCGGGCGAGATCGCATTCACGTACTGACGGACGAAGAAATCCACCTTCGCGCGCGACGTCTCATTCATGTTCGGCGTTGCGGCGACCAGATCCTGCAACTGCTTGCCAACCAAGAGATAAGACTGTTTCAGGAAATCGAACGCGAGCTTGTCGCTCCACGATTCCGATTTGAAGCGGCGATCACCGGAGGCGGGCTTCGCTACGGGCTCAACCTCTTCGCCCGCGACGCGGCGGAAGAACATGTTCCAGAGCCCGAAATAATCGCGCGCCCATTGCGCGTTCAGCTCGAGCAGTTGCGCAGGACTCTTTGTCCACGCCAGCGAAAACTCGGCAAAGGCGCGGGCGAAATCGCGCGGATCGACCGGCAGATCCGCCGGGCCGCGCCACATTTTACCGATTGCATTGGTCCAGACCTGCTGGCCCTTCAACGCCACCTCACCGAGCTGGCGCGAAACGTCGAGCGCATAACCGGCAGGATTGCGGACGTATTCCGGCGTCTCAGCCAAGGATGTCTTCGCTCTGGGTGACCATCAGATAGGCCATCGCCTTCTCCGGATTCGCCTCGACCCAAGCAGCCGAAACGCCCGCAGCCTGATCCCAAAGGTTGGAGCGGACAAGTGTGAGATGGCGGGCGGCCATCACTCGGGTGTCGTCGAGATCGAGCTTGAGCTGTGCGAGCATTGGAATGGCTCCGTCTTTGCGAGGCGGCTTTTGCCGTTGTATAATCCATAAGGAAAGAAGAATATTATCAACACCATTGTGCAAAAATGCAGAGTCATGGCTGAGCCAGATTGGAATGATCTAAGGGTACTCTTGGCGGTGGGACGTACAGGAAAGCTGAGCGCCGCCGCAATAAAATTGCGCGTCGATCACGCGACCATCTCCAGGCGAATTTCGGCCCTGGAAGACGCGCTCCAAGTCAAGCTGCTGGAACGGCGCTCCACCGGCGTCATCCTCACCGAACAGGGCGCGCGGCTGATGGAATCTGCCGAGGCGATGGAAAGCCTGGCGCTGGCCGGCATGTCGGAGATGCGCCACGCAGATATCTCCGGCGCGGTCCGCATCGGCGCGCCGGAGGGCTTCGGCAGCTACTTCCTCGCACCGAGGCTCGGCGTGCTTTGCGACCGGCATCCGGGACTGGAGATCGAACTCGTCGCGATGGGCGCCGTGTTCAGCCTGTCGAAGCGCGAAGCCGACATCGCCGTCGGCCTGACGCGGCCGGAACAGGGACGCTTGTTCTCACGCAAGCTCACGGATTATCGCCTCGGTTTGTATGCCGCGAAGAACTACTTCGACACCCGCCCGCACATCGACACCATCGCCAACCTGAAGCAACACCGCATCATCGGTTATATCGAAGACCTTATCTTCTCCAGCGAACTCTCCAACATGTTCGCGCAGGCCGATGTGCCGCCGCCCCGTCTGCGCAGCTCAAACCTCATCGCGCAGATGAAAGCGACGGTCTCGGGCGCTGGGCTGTGCATGCTCCCTGCCTTCATCGCGCAGAACCACGCGCAGCTTCAGCCGGTGCTTGCCGATCAGATCGCGACGCGCCGCGCGTTCTGGCTGACCGTGCATGCCGATCTGCGCGACCTCGCCCGCGTGCGCGAAACCGGGGACTTCATCGAAGAAGAAGTCCGCAAGGCACGCGATCAGTTCTTGTGATTGTCCGTGCAAAGACAAAATGGGACGCCCGTTTCCAGACATCCCACTAACGCGCGCCAGCATAAGCACGAAGAAACAGACTGGCAAGACCACTTTTTGCGTAATAGATGACATCCCCTTTCACGAACCACGGGGATGACCATGACGGCCTGCGGACTGGATTTCGGAACGTCGAACTCGGCGATCGGCGTGATGCGCAACGGCGCGCCGACCTTGGCACCGGTCGAGGGCATCGCCACGCTGATCCCCAGCGCCGTGTTCTTCGATTACGAGACTCGCGGGCGCATCCTGTTCGGCGCAGAGGCCATTGCCACCTATATCGGCCAGACCGAAGGGCGGCTGATGCGTGCGCTGAAATCAATCCTTGGCTCTCCGCTGATCGACGAGAAGACCGCGCTCGGCTATCGCCAGATCGCGCTCACCGAAGTGGTCGAGATTTTCATCCGGCACCTCAAGGACAGAGCCGAAGCCTTTGCTGGCGAAGAGATAAATGCTGTCGTCCATGGCCGCCCGGTGCGTTTTGTTGACGGTGACAACGCCGCCGATGCGCGGGCTGAATCGGTGCTAAAGGACATCGCGCACCGCGTCGGCTTTAAGGATGTGAGCTTCGTCTACGAACCCATTGCCGCCGCCTATCACTATGAGGAGACGGCGAACGCGGAGGAGATCGTTCTCATCGCCGATATCGGCGGCGGCACATCGGACTTCAGCGTCATCCGCATCGGGCCGGATCGACGCGCGCGGCCGGACCGCACCGACGACATCCTTGCCAACGCGGGCGAACGCATCGGCGGCACGGATTTCGACCGTTTCCTCAGCATCGATTCGGTGATGCCCCTGCTGGGCATGGGCACGCAGCTCGTGTCGAAGAATCTGCCGATGCCGAAGTCGCTCTATTTCGAACTCGCGACCTGGTCGCTGATCAACTTCGCCTACACCCGCAAGAACGAGCGTGAGGTTGCGGAGCTGGCGGCGGACTCGCGCTCGCCGGAGAAAGTCGAACGGCTGCTGAAGACGCTGCAGCGCCGTCTCGGCCACCGCATCGCGTTTGCGGTCGAGGACGCCAAGATCGCGCTCAGCGGCAGCGACGCGACGGAGATCGCCCTCGCCTTCATCGAAGCGGGCCTCGCCGCACAGGCAACACGCGTGGGGTTCGACAAGGCGATCACTGGCAAGACGTACCGTCTCACCAATATCGCATTGGAGTGCATTCGCGACGCAGGCCTCAAACCCGACGCCATCTCCACGATCTTCTTTACCGGCGGCTCAAGCCGCGTGCCCGCCGTGCGCGATGCAATTGCCGCTGCGGCACCTTCGGCGCGCATCGCAGCAGGATCCGACTTTCTTTCCGTTGCGTTGGGCCTGACACGCGAAGCGCAGCGGCGCTATGGTTGAGCAATAACGCGCGCGAGGAAACGCCATGACCATCCGCACACCGCTTTGCGACATGCTGGGCATCAAATATCCGATCATGCTCGCAGGCATGGGCGGCGTGTCGTATGCGGAGTTGGTGGCCGCCGTGTCGAACGCGGGCGGCTTCGGCACGCTCGGCATGGCGGGGCGTTCGCCGGACGAGATCAGAACCGAGATCAAGAAAGTTCGTGACCTTACCGACAAGCCGTTTGGCGTCGATCTGCTCGCCGCCGTTCCGGAGTCGTTGGAGCGCACCGCCGATATAATCATCGAAGGCGGCGCGAAGGCATTCATTTCAGGGCTCGGCGTTCCACCGCCGCATCTCGTGAAGAAATTCCACGACGCGGGCCTTAAGGTGATGAACGTCAACGGCACGGTGAAACATGCGCGCTCCGCCGAAGCCGCCGGTCTCGACGCCGTCGTGGCGCAGGGCACCGAGGCTGGTGGTCATACGGGCCGCGTCGCGGGCATGGCGCTGATTCCGCAGATCGTGGATGCGGTGAAGATTCCGGTGATCGCGGCGGGATCTATCGTGGACGGTCGCGGGCTCGCCGCTGCGCTCGCGCTTGGCGCGCAGGGCGTGTGGATGGGCACGCGCTTTATTGCGGCCACAGAGGCGCATGCCGGCGGCCTCTACAAACAGGTGATCGTCGATGCGTCTGACGAGGACACGATCATCACCCGCTCCTATTCCGGCAAGCCGATGCGCGTGTTCAAGAATGAATGGGTCGCCGATTGGGAACGCCGCCCGCAGGACATCCAGAAATTCCCGGCGCAGGCGATGCTGTCACATAAGGCTGGTGTAATGGGCGGCGTCGGCGGTCAGATCGAAGGCCTTTCCCGCGAACGCTCCGCCTTTGCGATGGGTCAGGGCGCGGGTGGAATCCACGATGTGAAATCGTCCGCGGAGATCATTCAGGACATCATGGCGGAGGCCGAAGCGGTGATCGCGAAGATGGCGAAGCTCAACGCCTGACGCGGCGGCATGTGAAAAGCATATAGAACGCGGTGAAATTCATAAACAACAATTCATATTACACGCCGCCGGAACCTATTTTTCCTTTCGTTCAAGATGTGTACTGAAACAGACGGACGCTGGGAGGGTTGAACCTCCGGGCCCAGAGCGTTCGGTAACGGAAGGCGCGCATCCCCCTCCCCCGGCTGATGCGCGCCTCTGTTATTTCAGAGCAGCTTCGTCGCCACGTGGTAGAGCACCGCCGCGCCGAACAGCGCGACCAGCAGGCCGGAGCCATGATTGATGATGCGGATGACGCGGTCGTCGATTTTGGCGTGTACCAGTCCCACAGCCGTCGTCAGCACCAGCCACCACAGCGCCGAACCCAGCACCACGCCGATCACCACAAACGCGGCGCCGAAAAAGCTCGCGTCGCTTCCCGCCAAACCGTTTAGTCCCCGTGAACATGGCGGTGAAACCGAACAACGTCGCCGGATTGGTCATGGTCAGAAAGAAGGTCGTGGCAATCGTTCCGGCGAGCGTGGATGCGCCCCTCTCCTTTTCCTTCGCTTCGGCTTTGCTGTTGAGTTGGGAATCCACCTTCGCGAAATAGGTGTAGAGTCCGAAGATGATTAGCAGTGTTCCGCCCGCGAGCTGTAACGGAACCGAAAACCCCTCGATCAGCTGCGCCGCGGCAGTGAGACCGAAACCGGTAATGATCGCGAACAGTCCATCGCCCAGCGCGGCGCCTATGCCCGACAGGAACCCGATCAGCATTCCATACTTCAGCGTGCGCCGGATACAGATCAAATTCACTGGACCGATCGGTGCAGCCGCGATCAAACCGATCAAGATGCCCGGACCGATGAGGAGAATGTGATCGAGTTCGTTCATCGGATTTCCACGACCACCCGGCCGCGGATTTTGCCCGCAAGGATGTCGTTCGCTGCGTCTCGCACGCCGGAGAGCAGAATAGTTTTCGTCATCGACGCGAGCTTCTTCACATCGAGATCGCGGGCCAACCGCTCCCAAGCCTTGCGGCGCCGCGGCATCGGCATCTGCACAGAGTCGATCCCCAGCAAAGACACGCCGCGCAGGATGAACGGCGCAACGCTGGTGGGCAGATCCATGCCGCCAGCCAAACCGCAGGCCGCCACCGCACCCATATAGGATGTCGCGGCAATGACATTGGCGAGTGTCTTCGAGCCGACACTGTCGACGCCGCCAACCCAACGTTCTTTCGAGAGCGGTTTCGGATCGCCGGAGAGTTCGCTGCGCGGAATGACCTCCGCAGCGCCGAGCGATTTGAGATACGCTTCTTCTTCCGGACGGCCCGTCGATGCGATCACGCGATAGCCGAGCTTCGCCAGAACCGCAACCGCGACGGACCCAACGCCGCCTGCCGCACCGGTCACTACAATGGCACCTCGGTCCGGCGTGACATGCGCATCTTCGAGCGCCAGGACCGATAGCATGGCTGTGTAGCCAGCTGTACCGATCGCCATCGCTTCGGCTGGCGTGAACGCAGACGGCAGCGGCACCAGCCAGTCGCCTTTGACGCGCGCATATTCGCAGTATCCGCCATAATGCGCTTCTGAAAGGCCGTAACCGTTGAGCACGACCTTGTCCCCGGGTTTCCAATTCGCATTCGAAGATTCCGCGACTGTCCCGGCGAGATCGATTCCCGGAACCATCGGAAACTTCCGCACCACCGGCGAACGGCCTGTAAGCGCGAGTCCGTCCTTGTAGTTCACAGTGGAATGCGAGACGGCGACGGTGACGTCGCCTGGCATCAGATCGTCGTGACAGAGCTCGACATCGTCGGCGCTCTGACCTGCATCGGTTTTCTGAACCAGAATGGCCTTGAACCGGCTCTTCATTGCGGAACTTCCCCCGGAGAGTTTGCGGACAGGCAAGGAAACGGAAAACTCACGCTATATCAAGGACCAGGGGGCGGGCAAAGACGCGCTACTGCGGTTTCAATGTCTCTACAAATCGGACCGGCTCGCCCAACCCTTCGGCCACCAGCGCGTGATCGCGCATGACTGTCCGTCCACGGATGATCGTGGCCAGGGGCCAGCCGGTCGTCGTCACGCCGTCGAACGGTGTCCAGCCGCAGCGCGACGCAATCCAGCTATTTTCGATCTTCCGCTTTTTCTTGAGATCGACAATGGTGAAGTCAGCATCGTAGCCACGCGCGATGCGCCCCTTCCCCGCGATACCGAAGATGCGCGCGGCACCCGCGCTCGTCAGATCGACAAAGCGTTCCAGCGTCAAACGCCCTGCATTCACATGATCGAGCAGGATCGTTGCCAGCGTCTGCACGCCCGGCATCCCAGACGGCGTATCGGGATAGGTCTTGTCTTTTTCCTCGCGGGTGTGCGGCGCATGGTCGGAACCAATGACATCGACCAGCCCCTGTTGAACCGCTTTCCATAGCGCCTCGCGATGTTCCGGCCCGCGAATCGGCGGGTTCATCTGTGCATAGGTGCCGAGCCGCTCGTAACATTCGGGCGCGGCAAGGGTGAGATGCTGCGGCGTGGTCTCGACCGTCACGAAATCGTGCGCGTCAGCGAGAAGCGGCAACTCCTCCAGCGTCGTGACATGGAGAACATGGAGACGCCGTCCCGCCTTTCGTGCAAGCGCGATAACACGCTCGGTCGAGGCGCGCGCGGTTTCGGCATCACGCCACACCGGATGCGAACGTGGATCGCCGGTGACGCGGTAATCCTTACGCGCTTCGAGACGATCCTCGTCTTCCGAATGCACCGCCATGCGGCGCGTGCCGCTTTTCAGCGCGGCGAGGATATCGTCGGGATGACTGAGCAAAAGCGTACCGGTCGAAGACCCGAGAAACGCCTTCACGCCGCACACGCCGGGAATGCGTTCGAGTTCGCCAAGTGCGCCAACATTGCCGGGCGTTGCACCGGCATAGAACGCATAGTCGCAGTGCATACGGTTTTTTCGCGCGCGCGAGCTTGTCCTCGATCGCAAGACGCGTGGTCGTCGGCGGACTGGTGTTCGGCATCTCGAACACCGCCGTGACGCCACCCAGAACCGCGGCACGCGATCCGGTTTCCAAGTCTTCCTTGTGCTCGTTGCCCGGCTCGCGGAAATGGACCTGCGTATCCATAACACCAGGCAGGACATGCAATCCTTTGGCATCGAACGTCTCGGCGGCCTTCGCATCGCTCAGGGAACCGATGGCGGCGATGCGGCCGCCACGAACCCCGACATCGGCTTCGGTGATGCCGTTTGGCGTAGCGGTGATCCCGCCCTTTATCAGCAGATCAAATATTTCCGACATAGCGAAGGAGTAAGGCGGCGTTCCCGGCTTGGCAATCGTAAGCTTAAGGATTACTTCCGGCGCATGACCCATGCCATGCTTCTGGAAGACCGCAGCATCATCGCCGTCACCGGCGCGGAGGCGCGGACCTTCCTGCAGGGTCTCATCACCAACGATATCGAAAAGGTCGCGCACGGCCGCGCGATCTATGCCGCGCTGCTGACGCCGCAAGGCAAAATCCTGTTCGATTTTCTGATTACGGAAGGGGACGCCGCCATCTTGATCGATTGTCACCGCGATGCGCGTGACACGCTTATCAGGCGGCTGTCGATGTACAAGCTGCGCGCCAAGATCCAGATCGAAGCGCGAGAGCAATTGGCCGTGCTCGCCGGCTTGGATGGTCCGGCGGCGCACCGCGGCATCACCTTCGAGGATCCACGCCTGCCTGCGCTCGGCCATCGCATCATCGGCGCGCGCGCGGAGATGCCGGAGATGATTCCCGGCGCACAGATTTATACCGTGCACCGCGTATCGCTCGGCGTGCCGGAGGCAAGGGACTTCGGCAGCGACCGGATGTTTGCGCTCGATGCCGATCTGGACGAATTGCAGGCCGTCGATTTCAACAAAGGCTGCTATGTCGGTCAGGAATTGACCGCGCGCATGAAGCACCGCGGCACGGCCCGCAAGCGGCTCCTGCTGATCGAAAGCGAGGCCGTCTTGCCCCCATCTGGCGATCTCCGCGCGGGCGGGCATAGCGTCGGGGAAATTGTTTCCACCTATGGCGCACGGGGCTTTGCGCTCGTGCGGCTTGACCGGCTGGAAGAAGCTGGCGATACAGTCGTTGAAGCCGAAGGGGTGCGCGTAGCCGTCACAAAACAGCCCTGGCTTTCCGCTTGACGTAAACGCGCGGAAGGTCAGAGTCGCGGTGCTCAATAGGAGAAGCCATATGCTTCATCATGTTTCCGTCGGCGTGCGCGATGTTGCCCGCGCTGCAAAATTTTACGATCCCGTGCTTGCCGCACTCGGTTACAAGCGCGTCGCCGATTATTCGCCAGGCGCCATCGGTTATGGCGAGCGCGAGGATCAGCCGCAATTCTGGGTCGGCCTTCCGCACGACAAGCGCGCGGCCAGCGTCGGCAACGGCGCCCATATCGGTTTCATTGCGCGCTCGAAAGAAGCGGTGGACGCGTTCCACAAAGCGGCGTTGAAGGCGGGTGGCAGCAACAATGGCGAGCCGGGCCCACGCCCGGACTACGGTCCCGATTACTACGGCGCTTTTATCTACGATCTTGATGGCAACAAGCTCGAAGCGACACTGGTGGCGAACGCTCCCGGCGGCGCGAAGTCCCGCACACCGGAAGAGAAGGCCGCACGCCAGGCTGAGCGCGAAAAGAAGCGCGCCGCAGCGGGAAAACCGCCGCTCGATCCGAAGGAGATTGCGGCCAGACTTGCCAGGAAAAGAAAGAAGAAAAAGCGTGCGGAAAAGAAGGCCAAGCGCGGTTGAGCGCACCGCTCGTCCGTTGCGCATGGCCCGGCGAGGACCCGCTTTACGTCGCCTATCACGACGAAGAATGGGGTGTGCCCGAGTTCGACTCGCGCGCGCTCTATGAAAAGCTGGTCCTCGACGGATTTCAGGCAGGGCTCGCCTGGATCACGATTTTGCGGAAGCGCGAAAACTTCCGCAAAGCGTTCCATAACTTCGATCCGGAGAAGATCGCGCGCTACGGCAAACGCGACTTCGACCGGCTGATGAAGAACGAAAGCATCATCCGCTCCAACGCCAAGATCAAGGCGGCGATCAAGGGCGCGCAGCTCTTTCTCGACATTGAAGAGAAAGAACCCGGCGGCTTCCGGGACTTCATCTGGAAGCATGTTGACGGCAAACCGGTCGTCAACCGCTTTAAGACGATGAAGCAGTTGCCCGCGAAAACAGCGATGAGCGAAAGCCTGTCGAAAGACCTGAAGCAGCGCGGTTTCAATTTCGTCGGCCCGGTGATCATCTACGCCTTCGCGCAGGCCGTCGGCATGGTCAACGATCATGTGATCAATTGTCCACGCCACGCGGCGTGCGAGAAATTGGCTAGACAGGCTTGATCCGCATTTGCACGGACCGGATGGAACTCTCGTCGCCGCGGGCTTCCAACCGCTCTGCGTCAACCAACTACCATAGCCGATTCACCAGCAACAGATCGCCAGTCTGATGAATTTCCTCGAAGTCGTTTCCCAGTACTTCCCCGACCATCAGCGCAGCCGATTTCCATTCCGGCGTGGCTTTGGCCAGAAGCAAACCGTCGAAGCAATCGAGTGGCGCTGACACAATTTTGCCGTTCACGATCTTGCGAACCAGAGCATTCTCGGAAATGAGGTGGCGCCAATCCTGTGCTTCTAACAATTGTTGGTCGTGATCTGCTGGTCGGGCTTGCGCAAAGTATTTCAGCCAATCGGGCAAAATATTGATCAATCCCACGGGCATATCGGCGTCAACAATTTTGTGTGCCCTGCCTTGACTACGTGAGGCCCATTCGAGATAGCCGCAATAATCGCCTGTCTGCCTGCGCGAAAACCAGACACAGCAATCGCCTTCAACTCCGGCTGTATCTTCCCAAAAGGCACGACGCTGCTGAATAACCTCTGACCAGCCCGGATTGTCGAAAAATTCCACGAACCACTCTGTCCGCGCCTCAACCGTGCAATCAAGCGGTCCTAAACTCAGATTGTCCCACAGGCAAATGACTTTAGGTGAGAAACCAAGTTCGGAAATGCGTTGGCGAAGAGTCCCTGCACCGCTTTGCGTGAAAACTATGTGAGTTGCAGAGGCGAATTTGGCTTCAACGCTCATCCCCTGCCCTTATACGGCGATACGCCGGGATCGGGGAGCCATATGCCACCCGGCAACTCCCCCACTTGCCAGAACACGTCGATCGGCATTCCGCCGCGCGGAAACCAATAGCCCGCGATGCGCAGATACTTCGGCTTGATCGCGGCAACTATGCGTTTGCCGATCGTCACCGTCGTGGATTCGTGAAATCCGGCGTGATTTCGGAAGCTGCCGAGGAAAAGTTTCAGCGATTTGGATTCCACCAGAGACTTTGCGGGGCAATAGTCGATGACGAAATGCGCGAAGTCGGGCTGTCCCGTCACCGGGCAAAGGCAAGTGAATTCCGGCGCGGTGAAGCGCGCGACGTAATTCGTATCTGCGTGCAGGTTCGGCACGGGATCAAGCACCGCCTCTTCCGGCGATGCGGGCAGCGCGACTTTACGTCCAAGTTGAAGTTTCTTCGCCATCGCCGCGCTTTGGCAGGCGCGACCGCCGCCGTCAAGCAGTGGTCAATGCTGCGCCGCCTTCCATTTCTGCACGGACGCTAGCGTAAGATCGACGTGCTTGTCCGGGTCGAGGTCGGTATAGGCCAGCAGAATCGTATGATCCGGCGCAATCACATAAGACGTGCGGTCCGAATATTCCGGCTTCTTAGCCAGCACCGCGTCGTAAGCCTTGATGACTTTCTGGTCGGCGTCGGCGGCAACCGCAAACTTGTTGCGGCACTCGACGGATGAGAACTCCGTGACGCGATCGGGATTACCAGACGTCACGCCGATCACGGTCGCGCCGAGCGCTGCAAACTTGTCCGTCGCTTCGGCAAAATCATGCGCTTCGATCGTGCAACCCTGTGTGAAAGCCGCCGGGAAGAAATAGAGCACCACAGGCCCCTTCTTCAGCGCGGCGTTGAGCGAGAAATCGAATTCCTTGCCTGCCAACGCGGCCTTGAGGTCGAAGTCCGGCGCTTTTGCACCAACGGCAAGCGCTGCCTGCGCCGGCGCGGCGGTGATGCACGCGAGCAAAGCTATAGTTCCTAAAATCCGCTTCATGGTCCGTCTCCTTGTTCTGCAAAGCACCATAACGGACTTGAAACTGCGAGGAACCATCCCGACCTCAATTTGAGCGATAAAAGGGGAGATATTGATGCCCATTTGCCGAAATGGCTTGCCCACGAAAGAAAAGCTCAGGGCTGCATGGGATTATGTCCGCGAACCGGTGATCGTGGCCGCTGTATTGCTGGTTTCCACAACGGCCATTGCGCAGCCCTTCTACATTCCGTCCGGTTCCATGGAGCCGACCTTGCAGATCGGCGATGGTTTGATCGCGACGAAATACGACTACGGTTACAGCCGCTACTCAGTTCCCTTCGCTGTCGGCCCTGCTTCGCAAACACGCTTGTTGCAGAAATCTCCCACACGCGGCGACATCGTGATCTTCGCGACCCGAGCGAGCCTTCGAAGATGCTCATCAAACGGCTCATTGGTTTGCCGGGCGATCGCGTACAGATGATCGAAGGCCGTCTCTGGATCAACGGCAAGCAACTGCCGCTGAAAGAAGATGGCGCAGGAACAGCAGAAGGTGAACATGGCGAGATGTATCAAGTTGCGCGTTTCACCGAGACGCTACCGAACGGCATTCAGCATCCGATCTTCAAGGAAGGCTGGAACGGACCGCTGGACAACACCGAAGAATTCATCGTGCCAAAGGATCACTTCTTCATGATGGGCGACAATCGCGATGACTCGCTCGATAGCCGCGTGTCCGAGAGTGAAGGCGGCGTGGGATTTGTGCCGGTTGAGAATCTCGTCGGTCACGCAAGGGTCGTGGTCGGCTCCTATGATTATCTGGTGCCTATAGCGGACAAAGGCCTGTTCGAGCGTCTGCGTGCGGGCCGTTTCTTCAAGGCACTCGATTAGCCTGCGCCTACCACGCGCGAGGCACGTCCCTGTTGAGTTGCTCTTGGGCAACCAGCCTGTCGGCCGGCGAGCTGATCGTTCGCCGAGCGCATCTCGCGAAAGCATCAGCCATTGCAGATGTCGGCCACAAGAGCGTGTGGCCACCAACGCATCGAGACCTTCTCGCCCGCGACACCGCGCGCCGGGTTATAATGTTGCGCCGCCCCCTGCCCCATGCTATCTGCCTCGCGCGGAGCGGAAGCGATTCCCTTTGCGAGTAAATTTCATAGATTTTTCAACATGTTATCACGGGCACGCGGCTCCGGAAAAGCGCGCCAAAGGCAAGAGAACGCGAGTGGCTGACGAGGCACATATTTCGGGCATTGCGGGGCGCTATGCGACGGCGGTTTTCGACTTGGCCGTCGACACGAAATCGCTCGACGCTGTGGCGTCCGATTTCGCGACGCTCAAGCGCATGATCGCAGCCAGCCCCGATCTTGCCCGCCTCGTCCGCGCGCCGGTGTTCAGCCGCGACGATCAGAAGAAAGGCCTCGGTGCCGTTCTCGACAAGATGGGAGCGAACCAGCTTACGCAGCGTTTCATCGCGCTCCTCGCCGATAAGCGCCGCCTGTTTGCGCTGACGCACATTATCGCGGCCTTCGACGCAATGGTCGCGCGCCAGCGTGGCGAGATGCGCGCCGAGGTCACCTCGGCCCGCGCGCTCAAGGACAATGAGATCGAAGAGCTGAAGCGCGTCCTCAAGGACAAGCTCCAGCGCGAACCGCTGATTGAAACCCATGTCGATCCAACCCTGCTCGGCGGCCTGATCGTGAAGGTCGGCTCCAAAATGATCGACTCCTCGCTGCGCACCAAGCTGAACGGCATGCGCACCGCGATGCGCGGACACTGAGTAAACACCCTTCGAGGCGCCGCTCGCGCGGCTCACCTCAGGGCGACGAATAAAGCTGAAGCGTCATCCTGAGGTGCGAGCCGAAGGCGAGCCTCGAAGGACGACGCGACCGAGACGAAGAAGAAGGACGAAGACATGGATATCCAGCCCGCCGAAATCTCCGCGATCCTGAAGCGCGAAATCCAGAATTTTGGCGCCGAAGCCGAAGTCAGCGAAGTCGGCCAGGTTCTGTCCGTCGGCGACGGCATCGCGCGCGTCTATGGCCTCGACAATGTGCAGGCCGGTGAGATGGTCGAATTCCCCGGCGGCATCCGCGGCATGGCGCTCAACCTTGAGAGCGACAATGTCGGCGTTGTGATCTTCGGCAACGACTCCACCATCAAGGAAGGCGATACCGTCAAGCGCACCAAGGCGATCGTGGACGTGCCGGTGGGCCGTGGCCTCCTCGGCCGCGTCGTCGATCCGCTGGGCAATCCCATCGACGGTCTGGGCGATCTTACCAACGTAGCGGAGCGCCGCCGCGTGGATGTGAAGGCGCCGGGCATCATTCCGCGCAAGTCGGTGCATGAGCCGGTGCAGACGGGCTTGAAGGCCATCGACACGCTGATCCCGATCGGCCGCGGCCAGCGCGAGCTGATCATCGGCGACCGCCAGACCGGCAAGACCGCCGTCGCCATCGACGCTATCATCAACCAGAAAGCCATCAACGCCGGCACCGACGAGAAAGCGAAGCTGTACTGCATCTACGTCGCCATCGGCCAGAAGCGTTCGACCGTTGCCCAGATCGTGAAGACGCTAGCCGATGCCGGGGCGCTCGAATACACGATCATCGTCGCTGCGACCGCATCCGAGCCCGCGCCGCTTCAGTTCCTGGCGCCGTTCTCCGGTTGCGCAATGGGCGAGTGGTTCCGCGACAATGGCATGCACGCGTTGATCATCTACGACGATCTCTCCAAGCAGGCCGTCGCGTATCGCCAGATGTCGCTCTTGCTGCGCCGTCCGCCGGGCCGCGAGGCTTATCCCGGTGACGTGTTCTATCTCCATAGCCGTCTGCTTGAGCGCGCCGCGAAGTTAAACGAAGACAACGGCTCGGGATCGCTGACCGCGCTGCCGATCATTGAGACGCAGGCCAACGACGTGTCGGCCTACATTCCGACCAATGTCATCTCGATCACCGACGGTCAGATCTTCCTTGAGAGCGACCTGTTCTATCAGGGCATTCGTCCCGCGGTGAACGTCGGTATCTCGGTGTCGCGCGTGGGTTCGTCGGCGCAGATCAAGGCGATGAAGACCGTTGCCGGCCCCATCAAGGGCGAACTCGCGCAGTACCGTGAAATGGCGGCATTCGCAAAGTTCGGTTCCGACCTCGATGCCTCGACGCAGAAGATGTTGGCGCGCGGTGAGCGCCTGACCGAGCTGCTGAAGCAGCCACAGTACAAGCCTTTCGCCGTCGAAGAGCAGGTCGCCGTGATTTACGCCGGTACGCGCGGTTATCTCGACCCGTTCCCGACCAACAAAGTGCAGGCTTTCCAGGACGCGCTGATCTCCAAGCTCAAAGGCGCATACCCGCAATTCCTCGAAGGCATCCGCAAGGAGAAGGCGCTGACGCCAGATCTCGAAGCGATGCTGAAGACGGCGCTGGACGAAGTCTCCAAGAGCTTCGGTTGAGGACTTAAGCCGCTATGGCAACCGTAAAGGAAATGCGCACACGGATCGGAAGCGTGAAGTCCACGCAGAAGATCACCAAGGCGCTGCAGATGGTAGCGGCGGCGAAACTGCGCCGCTCGCAACAGGCGGCCGAAGCCGCGCGTCCCTATGCGCAGCGCATGGCGGCGATCATCTCGAACCTCGCCGCAAGCGTGTCTGGCCCGTCCGCACCGCTGCTGCTCGCAGGCACGGGCAAAAGCGACCGTCATCTGCTCGTGGTGGCAACCGCCGACCGCGGCCTCGCCGGTGCGTTCAATTCCTCCATCGTGCGTGAAGCGCGCAAGGAACTCGCGAAACTCACCGCTGAAGGCAAGACCGCGAAGGTCATCACCATCGGCCGCAAGGCGCGCGACCAGCTGCGCCGCCAATACGGTTCGCAGTTTGTCGAGAGCTATGAAGTCGGCCTGAAATCACCGGGCCTCGCCCTCGTTCAGCCGATCGCGAAAAAGATTCTCGATCTCTACAATGCCGGCGAGTTCGACGTTGTCACGCTTGTCTACAGCAAGTTCAAATCGGTCGTGACCCAGACGCCGACGCTGAAGCAACTCATCCCCGCCGTCATCGAAGAGAACGCCGGTCCGTCCGCATTCTACGAATATGAGCCGGACGAAGTTTCTATCCTTCAGGAACTGCTGCCGCAGAACATCTCCGTGCAGCTTCTGTCCGCTATGCTGGAAAATCAGGCTGGCTTCTTCGCGTCGCAGATGACCGCGATGGACAACGCCACGCGCAACGCAGGCGACCTGATCAACGCCCTCACCATCAAGATGAACCGTACCCGCCAGGCCAAGATCACGACCGAACTGATCGAGATCATCGCCGGCGCCGCTGCCGTCTAAAGGAAGACAAGACCATGAACGCACCCGCAAACATCACCAGCAAGGGCCGCCTGACGCAGATCATCGGCGCCGTCGTGGACGTGGAGTTCGAAGGCGGACTGCCCGCGATCCTGAACGCGCTGGAGACGACCAACACCGATCCGCGCACCGGCGAGAAGATTCGTCTGGTGTTCGAAGTCGCGCAGCATCTTGGCGAGAACGCGGTGCGCGCCATCGCGATGGACTCGACGGAAGGTCTCGTGCGCGGTCAGGCGGTTGTCGATACCGGCGCGCCGATCCGCGTACCTGTCGGTCCCGCCACGCTCGGCCGCATCATGAACGTCATCGGCGAGCCGATCGACGAAGCCGGCCCGATCAACCAGGACCACATGGCATCGATCCACCGCGAGGCCCCGACGTTTGCCGAGCAGGCAGGCGCCGCGGAAGTTCTCGTCACCGGCATCAAGGTCGTCGATCTGCTCTGCCCCTACACCAAGGGCGGCAAGATCGGCCTGTTCGGCGGCGCGGGCGTGGGCAAGACCGTGACCATGCAGGAGCTGATCAACAACATCGCGAAGGCGTATGGCGGTTACTCGGTGCTGGCTGGCGTTGGCGAGCGTACGCGTGAGGGCAACGACCTTTATCATGAGATGATCGAGTCCAATGTGAACGTCGACCCGAAGAAGAACGGCTCGACCGAAGGCAGCAAATGCGCCCTCGTCTATGGCCAGATGAACGAGCCGCCGGGCGCACGCGCGCGCGTGGCGCTGACCGGTCTTTCGGTCGCGGAATACTTCCGCGACGTCGAAGGCAAGGACGTGCTGCTGTTCATCGACAACATCTTCCGCTTCACCCAGGCGGGTTCGGAAGTGTCGGCGCTTCTCGGCCGTATCCCGAGCGCGGTGGGTTATCAGCCGACGCTTGCAACCGAGATGGGCAACCTTCAGGAGCGCATCACCTCCACGACCAAGGGCTCGATCACCTCGGTGCAGGCGATTTACGTACCGGCCGACGACCTGACCGACCCGGCGCCGGCGACCTCGTTCGCCCACTTGGATGCGACAACCGTGTTGTCGCGCGATATCGCCTCGCTCGGCATCTTCCCGGCCGTGGACCCGCTCGACTCCACGTCACGCATTCTCGACCCGCAGGTCATCGGCGAAGAGCATTACACCGTCGCCCGCCGCGTGCAGGAAGTCTTGCAACAATATAAGGCGCTGAAGGACATTATCGCGATCCTTGGCATGGATGAGCTCTCGGAAGACGACAAGCTGGTCGTCGCCCGCGCACGCAAGATCCAGCGCTTCCTCAGCCAGCCGTTCCATGTCGCCGAGCAGTTCACCAACGCGCCCGGCAAGTTCGTGGAGCTGGCCGACACGATCCGCTCGTTCAAGGCGATCGTCGATGGCGAATGCGACGACATGCCGGAGCAGTCCTTCTACATGGTGGGCGCGATCGAAGAAGCCCGCGAGAAGGCCCAGAAGATGGCGGCGGAAGCGGCGTAATCATGGCCGACGCGAAAATTTCCTTCGACCTTGTTTCGCCGGAACGGCTTCTCCTTTCGGAGAATGCCGAGATGGTCACCATTCCCGGCACGGAGGGCGAGATGGGCGTGATGGCGGGACATATGTCCCTTATCACCACGCTCAAGCCCGGCACGGTCGATGTGAAGATCGCGCACGGCAATCACCACCTCTTCCTCGTTTCAGGCGGCTTCGCAGAAGTCACCGCGACGAAGATCACCGTGCTGGCCGAGGAAGCGATCGCAGTTGCCTCTCTCGATGAGGCGACGATCAGCCAGCGCATCGTCGACGCCGAGGAAGACATCGCGACCGCCAAGACCGAGTCCGAGATGGCCAAAGCACGGGGCATGCTCGACCATCTCAAGCACCTGCGCGCGGCACTTTAACCGCCTTCAAGCGGTCCACGGACTCGGCTATGATGGCCGGGCCGGTATATGGATTTTCGGTAATGAGTGGCGCGGTTTATACCCAAGGCTGGACGCTCGAAGACATCCCATGGGATTGCTTCGACGCGTCGAAGGCTGAGCCTTGGATGATCACGGCGATCAAGGGTGCCGCGCTCGTCGAGTTCAACGCGCCGGATTACGTCTCCTATCTCAAGCGCGTGTTTCACGACGCTCCGACCCACGCGCTCATCGAAGAATGGGGCAAGGAAGAATCGCAGCACGGACGCGCGCTCGGACGCTGGGCCGAGATGGCCGACCCGGACTTCAATCTGAAGGAAACATTCGCGCGCTTCCGCGAGGGGTATCGCCCGCCGCATTTCACCGGCGAGGACGAAGGCTCGATCCGCGGCAGCAAGCGCGGCGAGATGATCTCACGCTGCGTGGTAGAGAGCGGCACGTCCTCCTATTATTCCGCATCCGTGAGGCGACGAATGAACCGGTGCTCAAGGAGATCGCAGGCCGCATCGCCGCCGACGAATACCGCCACTACAAGCTTTTCTACGAGACGATGAATGCGCAGGAAGAGAAAGACCTGCCCTTCTGAAGAAGCTGATTGTCGCTGTGGGCCGCATCAACGAATCCGACGACGACGAACTCTCATACGCTTATTACTGCGCAGCGGTGCCCAAAGGCGGCGAAGCGGCAACGCCATATGTGCGCGCGCAGTATGCCAAGGAGTCGTACAAGACAATCTTGCGCATCTATCGTCGCCACCACGTGCAGCGGCTCACTCAGATGGTATCAAAAGCCTGCGGTGCCGATCCGCAAGGTCGCATGACGAAGGCCGCCGGCGCGCTTCTGTGGCGGATGCTCAGAGTTCGCGCAGGCCTGTCAAAGAATCTCGCCGTACAAGCGGCGTAAGGCGGACGATCTCTTCGACTTTCTTCTTCGGTTTCGTGAAGACGCCGGAGAAGAACAGCGGAAGCCACAAGCCGACAAAGGCGGCAATCGTCTCCCCGACAATGATCGCATTGCGATGTCCCGCAAATACACGAGCGACTGATGATGCGTGGCCCATTGTCCAGTCGACGCCGATGATCGCGCCTGCCAACAGGGTCAGAGAGATCAAAACCGCCAACGCTAACGATGCGATCCGAACCATACGGAACCTGCTTCTAGACGCTGCGCTTCACCAGCATCTGCTTGATCTCGCCGATGGCTTGCGCGGGGTTGAGACCTTTCGGGCAAGTCTGGGCGCAATTCATGATCGTGTGGCAGCGGTAGAGGCGGAACGGGTCGTTGAGATTGTCGAGGCGCTCGCCGGTGTTCTCGTCGCGCGAGTCGATCAGCCAGCGATAGGACTGGAGCAACGCCGCGGGGCCCAGATAGCGTTCCGAATTCCACCAGTAGCTCGGGCATGAAGTCGAGCAACAAGCGCACAGGATGCACTCATAAAGCCCGTCGAGCTTTTTGCGGTCTTCCGGGGTCTGTTTCCATTCCTTTTCCGGCTGCGCCGTCTTGGTCTGGAGGTAGGGCTGGATCGAGGCGTATTGCGCGTAAAAGTTGGTGAGATCCGGCACCAGGTCCTTCACCACCGGCATATGCGGCAGCGGATAGATCGAGATCGCGCCGGACATATCCGTGATCGCCTTGGTGCAGGCGAGCGTGTTGCCGCCGGCGATGTTCATCGCGCACGAGCCGCACACGCCCTCGCGGCAGGAGCGGCGGAAGGTCAGCGTTGGATCGATCTCATTCTTGATCTTGATCAGCGCGTCCAGAACCATCGGCCCGCAGGTCGTGAGGTCCACGGTGTAGGAGTCGATGCGCGGGTTCTCGTCCACGTCAGGATCGTAACGGTAGACCTTGAATTCCTTGGTTCCTTTCGCTTTGCGCCCATTGGCCTGCGTCTGCGCAGGCCAGATTTTGCCCTTCTTCGGGCTGCTTCCTTTCGGCAACGTGAACTGGACCATGAGCAATCCTGGAAAATAGCGATGGTTCGGTCTAGCAAGCCGGTAAAGACAACGCAACGCGGGCCGCCAACCGCAATTCTTGCTCGCCCGGTCGCAAAGCTGTTGCAGTAATCGCGGAGAGTTATAAGAGTCCCAATATCCATGGTAGAAAAATAAATACAAATTACCTAAAGTTTTATCGGAGCAAAACAGCGTGAGCGGGGGCTATTCGTTCACGAGAGCTCATGGGTCCAGCTCTCATCCGGTTGTCGGATAAACGGACCTGGGAGGACCATCCTATGGCCTTATCTACGCATCTCGTTTTGTTTGGTAATTTCGGAAGCGATGCCGGCTACTGGTACATCGGCGCCGACGGCAAGATTCATCACGTTCCCGGTTGGAATCCGGAGCAGCTCTCGGAAGTTTCGAAAGTCGTATCGATCCTTGGCCAATTGGCAGCCTTGAAGACTCCAGGCCTCGCGGAACGCGTGAGCAGCGTTCTGACGGAGTTCGTGCAAAAAGAAGTCGGCGCTTATGCGAAGGAAGCCGGCGGCATATCGATCATCAGTGTGTGAGTCCGCCGCGTGGCAGATGACGATCCCGCCACGCAGCCAGGCATACCCGACGCTTCGCCCGCGGCCGATGACGCGGACGGTGCGCGGTATGCTGCCTGGTTTCATGAACTCGATGCCTGGACGGAATACTGGGACATCTATCACCCGGAAACCGCCGGCCGGTTCTATTTCGGCGACGGCAAAACCGAGAAAGGCCTGCTCGGCCGTTTCCTGCCGCGCGAGGGGCGGCCGCCCGTTTTCACAGCGTGGACGCGGATGGCGCTTCAGACAGGCCCTCGGTCGGCGTTTGTGGAGGCGGCGCGGGCTCCCGAGGTTGCCGCTGCGGTCTCTGAAGTCGACGAATTGCTGACTCGTTTGTTTGCAAAGCACTTTGGCGATGCGCACGACCGGGCGGTGCAAGCCGACTATCTTGCAGCGATCTTCCGCTTCGCCGCAGACACGCTGCCCACTGCCACGGAGCGTAGCGCCAGGATAGCCGATAGCGACCCCCGCAAAGCTACGGCTGGCCGTCACACGCTGGACGGCGATATCATGTGGTTCGCATGGGCATTGCACACAGAGGCGGCCGAACTGGCCGGCGATCCCGCCGCCCATCCGCGCCACGCTCTATTCCAGGCGGGCGTCGCGATGGGCTGCCCAATCAATTTCGCGTGGCGCGGTCATCGCAGGACACGCCCGGAGTATACGAAGGACAAGGCAACGGCCGGCCACCTGTTGGAGCGCGGACGCGCCTGGGCCGAAAATTACAACGCAGCCGTCGATGAAATCCACGCGCTCTTCCGCATCCGCGAATGGGGAAACCCGGGCTAGCTGCGTTCCTCTCACGCAAAGCTGTTACCCATGTGCCCCACGCGGCGGCAGGAGCAGTGATGGCGAAGGAACGAAAGGTGTTGGGTTTAATTGCGTCTATTCGTGATCGTGCAGCGGGCGCCAGCCGGTCAAGCGTTCCTGCTCGGCCTCCGGCACGCCGTAGAAGCCTTTGGCGGTCTTCTTCAGGCCGGCGCGGGTCTTTATGATAATCACGCTACGCTGCGTTTCGATCATGCCCTCCTCTTCCATCTTGTTGAGGGCAAGGCTTACGCCCGGGCGGCGCACGCCCAACATGATGGAAAGAAGTTCATGCGTAAGCGGAACCCTGTCGCCCTGCATCCGGTCATGAGCCATCAAGAGCCAGCGTGCGAGGCGCACGTCGAGTGTGGCGCGCCCGTTTGCGAGTGCCGTTTGCGCGGCCTGAGCCGAGAACGCATTCACGAACGCAAGCAATCCAACGCGCAATGAGTCGCTGCGCTGCATTGCGGACCTGAAGTGCTCTGTGCTGATCCGCTGCCCATGACCTGCAACCTGCATAAAGGTCGAATTGGCACTACGATCGGAACCCATCACGACGGCATGTCCGGTCAGTCCGTCGCGCCCGATAATGCCGACTTCGATACGGTGATCGCGCGGGATCGTAGCGACAACGGAGACAATGCCATCCTGCGGGAAATAGATATGGCTGATCGGCTTGTGTGGAGTTTCGACCTGATAAAGCCGCGGCAACTCGATTGGCTCGAGATGGGGCTTCAACAGATCAAGATCGTTTGTGTTCAGATAGGAAAGCAGATGATTTCGCTTCATGCAGGTTTCTATTGCTTCCAAGAATGGCTGGCGTAATCCGCTCACGGACCAAATCACTGAAACGATTTGATACGGCTCGACTCTCGTTGCCAATAAACGCGCGAGACCAGTGTTCGGTTTCAGACAAAGAATGTTGTCGAGGAAACAGCGCGAATTCATACACTCACGATGGGCACATATGGGGCGATTGATTGGTCAGCGAAGATTACGAAGTCCGCTTTTTCAATGCGGATGGGTCGGTATCGCATCTGTTGATAACTAGCTGCGCGAGCGATGAAGATGCACTTATGGTTGCGTTGCAGAAATTTTCGGAAGAGTTGAGGCGGTTTGAAATATGGCGCGGCCACACGCTTGTAGCCAAAGGACCTTCAGCGTGAGATCTGCGATAGGCTCACTGGCGTCAATTCACTCGCGGCCGATCTGCTCGAAAATCCACGCGACGTCGGTGGGAGCATCTCCGACGCTACCAGCCACGACGAGTTGTTCTGTGCGGCGCAACGTGTCGCTGCCGAGATAGACACTTTCCTCAACGACAACCGGCGCGGACGCGCGAAAGCGCCAGCCTTCGCCGTTCGGCAGCTTGAGCAGCACGTCGCCGCCCTGCGACAACGACACGCGCACTTCGGGGTGGATGTGAAAGCGGATGGCGAAAGGGTGACCGCCCGGCTTCTGCTTCGTGGAGGGTAACAAGCGATCCGAACCTGTGAACGACAGACCCTGAGGCGCAAGGGTAACCTGCCGTTCGTGGCGCATACCGAACGCGGGGACATATCCGTCGTGGGAAGCCTCCACCATCCATCCGTTAGGCGTTTCCACGCGACGGGCCTCGACGGCCGTTACGCCGCCCAACAGACGCGCACCCAAAAAATCCTGCGCCATGCCTGCCTGCAAGATCGAGCCGGTCGAGATGTCGGCAATTGTAAGCGTGGAATGTGCTGCGGTGACGCGAAGCGCGGTGTCCCAGGTTGTGCGTCGCGCATCGGTCGCTGTGCCGCAATTGACGACGATACGGTGCGTCCCAGAGCTGAGTTCGAAGGCCAGGCAACTCGCATGCGCTTCGGTGGAATAGCCGCTGGGTGGCGCGGTGCCGCAATCCATCACCAGAATTGTGCGGCCGGCGGCAATGCGCTGATAGCCTGAATGCGGCGCAAACGCGAAAGGCTGGCCACGAACTTCATCGCGCGCGAGCAATCCAGCGATCATGCGCGCGTCGCACTCACGCCCGCCGTTGAACAATGCCAGTGCGCCATCGCCGTGGCGGAAGAAACGGATCATCGGCGCGATGCGATCGTGCGCAGCGCGCAGTTCATGCGGAATTTCCTGCGAAGTCGCGGTCAGCGCATCCATCGCCATGTTGATCAGACGATAGGCGTGTACCAAATCCTCCGGCGAACGTGTGATGTGCCCGCCATCGGGAAGAATCTGTTGCGCAATCTCCACCTGAAGCATTGCAATCCCGGCTTCGGTGCGCTTCGCATCGGCCAGGCACGCTCCCGAGAGCGCAAGCGCCGCAGCGGCCTCGAACCGCGGCATGCCTTGCGGAGCCTCGCCCACAATCCGTGCGAGCAACCGCGATTGCTCCCGCAACGAAACGAACACTTTAGAACGCCACAGCATGTCGGAGTTCGACAGGACCAGGCGTCCATGCGCAAAGATATTGATCAGCCGCCGCGCAACGACATGCGCCAGCGAGGCGGGCTCGGCATACTTCGTGTTGCGCTTCAGCCATTGGGTAATGAGGTTGGTTGCCAATGTCCGCGCCGCTTCACCGCCCGCGGCGGACAATGGCGGCAGCCACATAAAGCCTTGAAGCGCTTCCTCCCAGCGGTGCGAAGGCGCAGGCTTGTCGAAGATCGAGCCGTCTTTCACCTCCACCATATCGCCGCCGAAGCGAAACTTGCCATGCAGCAACGCATCGGCGTCTTCAAGCCGGCGCGGCAGTGCATCATAGGGATGAAAGATGATGCGGTCGGTCAGAGGTCCTTTCAGCAGGCGCCGATAGAACCAGCTTCGCCGCCACGCCACGCGCGGCCCACGCATCGCGCGATGCAGCATCGCGCGAAGCAGCTCCGGTAGAAGCGAGAGCGGCATGCGTCCCACCTTCGCCACGCTCTATCCCCGCAAGGCTGCGATATTGGCAGCATAGTGCGCAGCACCGCCCTTGAACACCGATGTTCCGGCAACGAGCACATTTGCGCCGGCGGCGATAGCCTGCTTCGCCGTTTCCGGCGTGATGCCACCATCGACTTCCAGCGCGATATTCCGCCCCGTCTGCGCAATCAGCTTTGCCGCCGCTTCGATTTTCTTGAGCTGACTCGAAATGAACGATTGTCCGCCAAAACCGGGGTTGACACTCATGATGAGAACGAGATCGACAAGATCGATGACATTGTCGAGCGCATCGATAGGTGTTCCCGGATTTAGCACAACGCCGGGTCTCTTTCCGAGCGAGCGGATGAGCTGCAGCGTGCGATGCACATGCGGACCGGCTTCCGGATGAACGGTCAGGCCGTCGGCACCTGCGTTCGCGAAGTCCTCGATATACGGATCAACAGGCGAGATCATCAGATGCACGTCCAACGGCTTCTTCGCGTGCGGCTTGATCGCTCTTACGACGGCGGGGCCGATGGTGATGTTGGGAACGAAATGACCGTCCATCACATCGACATGGATGAGATCGGCGCCCGCCTTCTCAATCGCTTCGATTTCCGCGCCAAGACGCGCGAAATCGGCAGAAAGGATGGATGGCGCGATGCGTACGGGTGAGGCCATGGCGCCTCATGGTGTGCCGGATTCTCTGCGTTCCCGCAAGGTAAACTCAGGCGGTCTCTTTGCGTTTGCGCTGGAAGATTTCGGTTCCGGACGATGCCGCGAGCAGCAACACGAAAGTCGGCAACCAGACGAGTCGCGACTGATAGCGCGAATGCGGACCCGAGAACACGCCACAAATGAAAGCGTTGCCAAGCAGCGCGATTAGAACAAAAGCCGGAAGGACAGCGTTGTTCCATCGCGGTGTTGAAGGATAATAGGGCTCACCGTTCGCTGCGACGGCAAATACGAGCAATCCGGCTCCAGCCAGCCACGCAAACAATCGCATCGATCTCTCCGGGTTTTGGCGAGTCTACACAATTCGCCGTTTGCCGCCCATCCACTATAATGAGGGCCTAATTTTGAGGATTCCCATGGGCCCTTCGTCCATTGTTTTTTGGGTCGGCAGTATCGCCGTGTTGTTGCTCGCGTCGGCATTCTTTGCGGGGTCTGAGACCGCCCTGACCGCCGTTTCGCGCGGAAAAATGCACCGGCTCGAGAAAGATGGCTCGCGGGCCGCAGCCAATGTGAACGCACTTGTCGTCGATCGCGAGAGGCTGATCGGTTCCTTGCTGCTGGGCAATACATTCGTCAACATTCTCGCGTCTTCGCTGGCAACAACCTTGCTGGAGACCAATTTCGGGCCCCGCGCTGTCGCCATCGCGACCGTCGTCATGACCATCATAATTCTCGTTTTCGGCGAGGTGCTGCCGAAGACGCTCGCCATCGCGCGGACCGATCGCTTTGCCCTCACCGTGGCATGGCCGGTGCGCGGCGCCGTTGCGATCCTCAGCCCGATTGTCAGCAGCGTGCAGTACCTTGTGTGGAAGGTGTTGGGCATCTTCGGCGTTGAGCAGACCACAAGAGAGGATGTCGTTCCTGCCCACGACGAGATACGCGGCGCTGTCGAACTGCATCATCAGGAAGGCGGCGTCGAACGCGAACATCGCGACATGATCGGCGGCATTCTGGATCTGCGCGAACTCACCGTCAGCGAAGTGATGATCCATCGCAAGAACATGGTGACCGTGGATGCCGACGGACCGGCGCAGAAAACAATCGAGGCCATCGTCGCATCGGGCCATTCCCGCATTCCGTTGTGGCGCAACGAGCCGGAAAACATTATCGGCATCGTGCATCTGAAAGATATTCTCGGCGCCCTCGTGAAGAACGGCGGATCGTATTCCGGAATCGATGCGATTGCGCTCGCGACACCGCCCTGGTTCGTGCCCGACACGACGACAGCGGAAGAACAGCTTGAGGCATTCCGGGAAAAGCGTGCGCGTTTTGCGCTCGTCGTCGATGAATACGGCGCATTACAAGGCTTGGTCACGGTAGGCGACATTCTTGACGAGATTTTCGGCGAATTGCCGGACGAGCACGAAGCCCCAAAGCCGCCCCGACGTGCGGCGCAAGCCCGACGGCTCCTATTTCATCGATGGCACTGTGCCGGTGCGCGATCTGAATCGCGATCTGGACTGGGACTTGCCCGATGAGGAAGCGACGACAATCGCCGGCCTCGTAATCCATGAAGCCCGCACCATTCCGGAAGTGGGCCAGCGCTTTGCCTTTTTCGGCTACAAATTCGAAATCCTGCGCCGCCAGCGCAATCAGATCACGGCCCTGAGAGTCACGCCGCCGGCAATCGACAACAAGGACAGCCTGCCGCCCGGTTAATGCTCGTTCCAGACTTCAGCGGGGGTCAACGTCGTCAGCGACAACGCATGAACACGCGCTTTTCAGCTCCTCCGCGAGGGTCGCATAGATACGGCGTTGGCGTTCGACACGCGAAACGCCCTCAAATGCCTTTGAGACAATTCTGACATTGAAGTGGGTCTCGCCACCCGGACGCGCGCCGGAATGACCGGCATGCTTGCTACTCTCATCAACGATCTCAAGCGCCTCCGGCGCGAACGCCGCCGTTAATTTCTCGCGCATGGTATCGGCCATTGTCATAAATCAGGCATCGGGGTGTTTCGCGCTTCTGTCAAGCAATACGTTTTCTTGTTTTTTCACGCTTCGATCCCATAATTCCCGAATGGTCAGGCCGCGTTCCAGTTCCCGCCTTCGGGAAGGTATCCGTATCAAACCGAACACCGCAGCGGTTGCTGCGACGGTTGTCGATGTCCGCCCTTGCGCCCAACCTGGCTGCAAGGATGAAGGCGCTTATCGCGTGCCGAAGAGTCGCGAGGAACTTTCCAATCACATCTGGCTCTGCCTCGCCCATGCACGCGCGCACAACGAGTCCTGGGACTACTTCAAGGGCATGACTGAACGCGATATCGAAAGCTTCCGTAACGAAGCAATCATCGGTCATCGCCCCACCTGGCCGCTCGGCAAACGCGGTGCGCGCATGCAGGATCCGTTCAACAACTTCGACTTCGACAGCGCGTTCGGTGCGACGAAAGCGAAGAAAGAGCCCAACAAACCGCGCCGTCCGGAACGTCAGGTTACACGCCTGCAACTCACGGCGTTCGATACGCTCCAACTGGAGCCTTCCGCCACCTTGATCGAGATCAAGGCGCGGTATAAGGAGCTTGTGAAGCGGTTTCATCCCGACGCGAACGGCGGCGATCGGGGCGCCGAGGAGCGTCTGAAGCAGGTTATCAAGGCCTATGGCGTGTTGCGCGCCTCCGGGCTGACCTAATGCGGCGCGAATAGCGCCCTCCCTGCACGCGGCGGCTCCCGCCTGAGACATTTGAGCCGGATCAAGCAATATGGATGCTGAGAAACAGGGCCTCGATACCGCGGCCGCGCCTGATACCACTGTCGACGTTAAGACGGTGTTCGGCATCGACGCGAAGATGAAGGTGCCTGCGTTCAAGACCGCGAACGAATACGTTCCGGATCGTGACGACGCGTACCGCTTTGACCGTGAAACAACACTTGCGATCCTGGCCGGCTTCGCGCGCAATCGCCGCGTGATGATCCAGGGCTATCACGGCACCGGCAAATCGACGCACATCGAACAGGTCGCGTCGCGCCTCAACTGGCCGTGCATCCGCATCAACCTCGACAGCCACATCAGCCGTATCGACCTGATCGGCAAGGACGCCATCGTCCTGAAAGACGGTCAGCAAGTGACCGAGTTCCGCGAAGGCTGTTACCGTGGTGCCTTCAGCGCCCTGTAGCGCTGGTGTTCGACGAATACGATGCCGGGCGTCCCGACGTGATGTTCGTGATCCAGCGCGTGCTCGAAGTCGCGGGCAAGCTCACATTGCTCGACCAGAACAAGGTGATCCGCGCGCATCCCGCGTTCCGCCTGTTCTCGACCACCAACACGATCGGTCTCGGCGACACGACCGGCCTCTATCACGGCACGCAGCAGATCAATCAGGGCCAGATGGATCGCTGGTCGATTGTCGCCACGCTCAACTACCTGCCGCATGACGCGGAAGTGGATATCGTTCTGTCGAAGGTGCCCTCCTATGCGTCGGCGGAAAAGAAGAAGCAGATTTCTTCGATGGTCCGAGTCGCCGACATGACCCGCAACGCGTTCATCAACGGCGACCTTTCGACCGTGATGAGCCCGCGCACCGTCATCACCTGGGCGGAGAATGCCGAGATTTTCAACGATGTCGGCTTCGCGTTCCGCCTGACCTTCCTGAACAAGTGTGACGAGCTTGAGCGCGCCTCGGTCGCCGAGTTTTATCAGCGTGCCTTCGGCGAGGAACTGCCAGAGAGCGCGGCGAAGGTGCTGGTGGCGTGAAGCCGGAGAACGCGACCGAGCCCTTCAAGCGTGCCGTCGCGACCGCCGTTCGCAGCCTTGCCGGTGAGCCGGAGCTTGAGGTCAATTTCTCAGCCGAACCGCCGTCGCTCAAAGGGCTGAAGGCGAAGCTCCCCCTGCCCTCGCGCAACCTGCCGCCCAGCGAAGTCGCTGTCGTGCGCGGCGCCGGTGATGCCTATGCGCCTTCGCCGCGCCTATCACGAAGACAAGCTGCACGACCAATACCGCCCGCAAACCGCCGAAGGTGCGGCGATGTTCGAAGCCGCCGAGCAGGCGCGCGTCGAAGCCATTGGCGCGCTGGCGATGAAAGGCGTCGCCAACAATCTCACCGCCAATCTCGAACAGCGGCTAAGCGCGCGCGGCCTTGCCAAAGCCCGCGTGCGCGGTGACGTCCCGATCGCCGATGCGCTGGGTCTCATGGTGCGCGAGAAGCTCACCGGCGAGCCACCGCCGGAGTCCGGCCAAAAGGCACTCGACCTCTGGCGCGAATGGATCGAGCAGCGCGCGGGCAAGGACCTCGACAAACTCGGCGAGACGATCCGCGACCAGAAGGCGTTCGCAAAGCTCACACGCACGATTCTGCGCGACCTCAACCATGGCGACGATTCCGATCTCGACTCCGAAGCCGATGAGGCGGGTGAGGACGCCGAGAACTCTTCCGAGAACCAGGAAGGCGACGCCGAGGAAGACGCAAACGCGCAGGGTGAAACCTCCGAAGCCGACATGCGGGAGGCGGAGGGCGAAGAGAACGCCGATGCCGACGCAGAGATGCGCTCCGAGCAGACCGAGGACATGGGCGACGCGACGGAGCCCGAAGATGGCATGAAACCGTGGCGGCCGGAGCAGCCCTTCGCGCATCAGGACGAGTGGGGCTACAAGGTCCACACCACGCAGTTCGACGAGATCGTCGAGGCGACCGAGCTTTGCGACACGGAAGAACTGGCGCGGCTGCGCGCGTTCCTGGACCAGCAGCTCGCGGCGATGCAGGGCGTCGTCTCGCGCCTCGCCAACAAGCTCCAACGCCTGCTCATGGCGCAGCAGAACCGCACCTGGGAGTTCGATCTCGAGGAAGGCATGCTCGATACCTCGCGCCTGCCGCGCATCATCATCGATCCGATGTATCCGCTGTCGTTCAAGCGGGAGAAGGACATGACCTTCCGCGATACGGTGGTGACGTTGCTGCTCGACAATTCCGGTTCGATGCGCGGCCGTCCGATCATGGTGGCGGCGATGTGCGCCGACATCCTCGCCCGCACTTTGGAGCGCTGTGCGGTGAAGACGGAAATTCTCGGCTTCACGACCCGCGCCTGGAAGGGCGGGCAGTCGCGCGAGAAATGGATCGCCGACGGCAAGCCGCCGCATCCTGGCCGCCTGAACGATCTGCGCCACATCGTCTACAAGGCCGCCGACGAGCCGTGGCGGCGCGCGCGACGCAACCTCGGCCTGATGATGCGCGAGGGATTGCTCAAGGAGAACATCGACGGCGAGGCGCTTATGTGGGCGCACAACCGCATCGTTCATCGCCCCGAGCAGCGCAAAATCCTGATGGTGATTTCGGATGGTGCACCGGTGGACGACTCAACGCTCTCGGTCAACGCCGGTAACTATCTGGAGCGCCATCTGCGCCATGTGATCGAGGAGATCGAGGACAAGTCGAACGTCGAACTCGCCGCCATCGGCATCGGCCATGATGTGACGCGCTATTATCGCAAGGCTGTGACGATCGTGGATGCCGAGCAGCTCGGCGGCGCGATGACCGAACAGCTCATCAGCCTGTTCGCAGAAGAAAAGGATCACGGCCGCCGCGGTTCGCCCACGCGGCTTGCGCGCGTACGGCACGAGCGCCATCCGCATGTCGCGGCGCGTTAGAAGAGTTATTCAGCGAAAGACTTAAGCGGCTTCTTTGGACGCCAGCTTCTTGGCGATGGCGCGCTTCAGCTTCAGCGCGCGCGTCGACAGCAAAGTGTCCTTTGCCTTCATGAGGAAGGGGTCCAGACCGCCCTGCGCGTCGACGGTACGAAGCGCATGCTTGCTGACCTTAAGCTTGTAGGAATTGCCCAGAGCCTCGCTGGCGAGGACAGGGTTTGCAGGTTCGGGCGATAGATACGCTTGGTCTTGTTGTTGGCATGGCTGACGTTGTTGCCAACCAAAAGGCCCTTACCGGTCAATTCACAGCGGCGCGACATGGCAGTCTCTTTAGGATTCGGATCGAAGAGGGGCTCTCATAAGGGGCAGCCCCGCCCCGGTCAAGCCGGGCGGAAGCTGGAAAGCAGGGTTCTGGCCGCGGCATAGGGCAATGTGGCCCCTGCGGCGACTTTCCCTTCCAGCTCCCGGGCCTTGAGGGCCAATTCGGCGTCGCCCAGCATCGCCTCGCTTAAGGCGGCCTGTACCTCGCCCCAGAACCAGCGCCGGGCCTGATCTGCTCGCAGTGCGTCCAGTCGCCCGTCCTCCAGAAGGGCCGCGCGGATCTCGGCCATCTCCCGCCAGGTATCATCAACCCCGGTTCCCTGAAGCGAAGAGACAGCGAGCACCTTGGGATAGAGGCCAAGATGCTTGGGCCGCATCAGGTGGAGGGCGGCGTGATAGTCCGCCACTGCGCGGCGCGCGGCAGGCATCAGATCGCCGTCCGCTTTGGTAACGACGACAAGATCGGCAAGCTCCATCACCCCACGCTTGATGCCCTGCAGATCGTCGCCACCGCCGGGACTGGCCAGCAGCACGAACAGATCGGTCATGTCGGCGACAGCGGTTTCGGATTGTCCGACACCGACCGTCTCCACGATCACGACATCGAAGCCAGCCGCTTCCGCCAGCAATAGACACTCGCGCGTGCGCCGCGCGACCCCGCCCAGCGTCACACCCGCGGGCGATGGCCGGATGTAGGCGTTGGGATCGCGCGACAGCTTCTCCATCCGTGTCTTGTCGCCGAGGATGGAACCACCGCCGCGCCGCGACGACGGATCGATCGCGAACACCGCGACCTTCTTGCCCTGCCCTGTAAGATACAGACCGAAGGCTTCGATGAAGGTCGACTTGCCGACGCCGGGCGCGCCGGAAATTCCGATCCGCATCGCACCGCCGGTTCGCGGCAGCAACGAGCCCAGCAATTCTTCGGATTGTTTCCGGTCGTCCACCTTGGTGGACTCGACCAGCGTGATGGCACGCGCCAGCGCCCGCCGGTCGCCTTCGAGAAGCGACGCTGCGAGATTATTAACCGTGGACGGATGATCGGTCGTGCCATGCGCGCCATATTTGTACCATACTGGATCGACAGCCTAGACCATCGCGATATCGCCATACGCTTACGGAGTCCTCACGATGAAATTCCGCGCCATCGCTCTCGCGCTTGCGGCATTGCCGCTCGGCGGACCTGCTTTCGCAGCCGGCGGTGAAGCCGCCGACGCCCCGGCGCAAGCCACGTCCCAGCTCAACATGGCGCTGACGCTGTATGCCGGTGGCGTGACGCTCGGCAAGGTGGACATGGATGCGACCATCCGTGGCGACCAATACCATGTCGTCTCGAACCTCGAGACCAGCGGCATCGTCAATGCATTCTGGCAGGCGCAGATTCAGGCGACATCCAGCGGCAAAATCGCCGACAAGACCTTCCAGCCCGCGCTTTACGATTCCTTCGACACGAACCATTCCGGCAAGAAACAGGAAGTCGCGCTCACCTATGAGAAAGACACGCCGGTCCGCATGTATGCGAACCCGGTGTTCAAGACCAACGGCTATGACGTGAAGCCGGAGCAACAGAAGGGCACGTTCGATCCACTAAGTGCTGTCGTCTACATCACATCGGGTGCCGGCGCGAAGCCGGACAGCCCGTGCGATGTGGTCGCGCCGGTGTTCGATGGGCGGCGGCGCTACAACATCGAGATCGTCAAGGTCAAAGACACGACCATCAAGATGGACAACGGCCTTTACAAAGGCAAAGCACTGCTCTGCGAAATGAAGTACAAACAACTTGCCGGGTTCAAGCCGAAGATCATCAAGGAGAATGCGAGCTTCCCGAAGATCAACGCCTGGATCGCGACATTCCCGAGTTCGATCCCCGGCCGCACCTATGTCGTGCCGCTGCGCGTATGGGCCGACACCGACTACGGCACCGTCGCCGCCGTCGCGACGTCGTTGAAGGTAGACGGCCAAACGCCGAAGAGCTGACGCAACCAGGCGTCGAGTTTCTCTGGCCTATTGTGGCGGCTGTCGCTAAGAAGCTGAGGTGGCGTTGAGTAACTTCGGGGAAGCATGATGTTGAAGATGGCGTTTGGTGCGACCGCGTTGCTCGCGGCAATGACAACGACATCGTTCGGCGCAACCTCGCCGCACAAGGACAAGCTCCAGGACCATCTATTCTTTTTGCGCGCTGGAGAATTGCGCGGATGGGTCCAGCATCACGAGCCTGACTCTGGCCAGCAGCGGGACGCTATATGGTGTAGCTGCGGCCGGCGGCGAATATGGCGGTGGCGCGATTTTTGCGCTCGTGCCGCAGGAAGGCCTGGATGGATCTATCAACGACTCTACAGCTTTTGCCAGATCGCCGCCTGTCCGGACGGCCAATATGTATCGGGCAGGCTTGTCGCCGACGGAGAAGGCAATCTCTACGGTGTCACCTCTCAGGGTGGCGCGCATGGCGCCGGTGTCGCATTCGAACTAATCAGCGACACGCTGCACGATCACTGGGACGTATCAGATCATCTATAATTTTTGCGCCGATGGAGGAATACTGCCGCGACGGGGACATGCCTCTTGCGACCGGCTTGACCTATTCAGGCGCATGGGAAGGAAAGCCTTATGACGGCACCTCGCCGCTGTTCGGCACAACAGGCGGAGGTGGGCATGGCGGCGATAATAACAACGCTGGACAGGGAACGATCTTCGAGTTGATCCCATCCAAACACGGTGTCTGGAAGCATCGCGTCATTTATAGTTTTTGCGCAAAGCCGGAAGATCCCCACTGCCGTGACGGCGGTCCCGGATATGGCCTGACGATGGATTGGGCAGGCGCGCACTTTACGGACCGGTGTCGGGCGGCGCGAACGGTAGTGGCGCGATTTTCCATGTCGCCTTCGACGGCGAAAAATGGCGTGATCAAGATGTTTATTCGTTCGGACCATATGGCTCGGGCGATGGATATCAGCCCGATGGCCGTGTGGCGTTCACTCCATCGGACGCGTTGGTAGGCGTGACGGCCGACGGCGGCGGGAACACGATCGATTATTATCACCAAGGAGGAGGGACACTGTACTCGATCGGAAGCTCATACACGATCCTCCACAGTTTCTGTGCCAAGCCTGCTTGCGCCGACGGTGAATATCCTGGCGGTCCCATCGCCATGGACAACCAAGGCGACATCTTCGGCACGACGGAAGGCGGCGGCAACGCGGACGAACAGTCCGGCGAAGGCGTGCTTTTCCGGATGGGCGCCGACGGCAAATACAAGGTCCTGCACGTATTCTGCTCGCTCGCAGATTGCGCCGACGGAGGAAGCCCAGTCGATGGAGTGACCAGTGCGCCAAGCGGCGTATTTTTCGGCGCAACGAGCTATGGCGGTAGCCATCCGACTCAAGGCTACGCTGGCGGCACGGTCTTCATGCTGAAGCCCTGAATATCAAGCCGCAAACTTCTTCCGTGTACGGATGAGTTTCAGCACGTCGCGGGCGGCGTCGGGGATGTTGGTGCCGGGGCCGAAGATGGCGGCGACGCCGGCATCCTCCAGGAACGGGTAATCCTGCGCGGGTATCACGCCGCCGACGACGACGAGAATATCGCCCGCCTTGCGTTTCTTCAGCGCCTCGATCAGTTGCGGGACGAGCGTCTTGTGACCCGCCGCCTGGCTTGAGACGCCGATGACATGCACGTCGGCGTCGATGGCGTCCTGCGCCACTTCGTCCGGCGTCTGGAACAGCGCACCGATATCGACATCGAAGCCGAGATCGGCAAACGCGGTGGCGATGATCTTGGCGCCGCGGTCGTGGCCGTCCTGCCCCATCTTGGCGACGAGCATGCGCGGGCGGCGGCCTTCATCTTTCGCGAAGGCTTCGACCTCGCCCTGGATGGCGGCGAATTCGTTGTCGCCTTCATAGGCACCGCCGTACACACCACTGATCGAGCGGATTTCGGCGCGGTGACGGCCGAACGACTTCTCCATCGCATCGGAGATTTCGCCGACGGTCGCACGCGCGCGCGCGGCTTCCACGGCGAGCGCGAGCAGATTGCCCTCTCCCATCGCGGCGCCCTTCTCCAGCGCCGCAATCGCTTCGGCATATTTCTGCGGGTCGCGTCTGGCGCGGACCTCTTTCAACCGCGCGATCTGAGCATCGCGCACCGCGTCGTTGTCGATGTCGCGGACCTCGATCGGGTCTTCCTTGTCGAGCTGGAATTTGTTGACGCCGACGATCACGTCTTCGCCGCGGTCGACACGGGCCTGACGGCGCGCGGCGGCTTCCTCGATGCGCAGCTTCGGGATGCCAGCTTCGACCGCCTTGGTCATGCCGCCCATCGCCTCGATCTCGTCGATGATCGCCTGCGCATGTGTGGCGAGCGAATGGGTCAACGCTTCGACGTAATACGAACCACCAAGCGGATCGACGACCTTTGTTACCTGCGTCTCGTTCTGGAGGATGAGCTGCGTGTTGCGCGCGATGCGGGCGGAGAATTCGGTCGGCAGCGCGATTGCCTCATCGAACGAGTTTGTGTGCAGCGACTGCGTGCCGCCGAGCACCGCGGCCAGCGCCTCATATGCCGTGCGCACGACATTGTTGTACGGGTCCTGCTCGGTCAGCGACACGCCGGAGGTCTGGCAATGCGTACGCAGCATCAGCGATTCCGGGTTCTTCGCGCCGAAGCCCGCCATGATCTTCGACCACAAAAGCCGTGCGGCGCGCAGCTTCGCCGCCTCCATGAAGAAGTTCATGCCGATACCGAAGAAGAACGACAGGCGCGGCGCGAACGCATCGACATCCAGACCTTTCGCCAGCGCAGCGCGCACATATTCGATGCCGTCGCCGAGCGTGAACGCCAGTTCCTGCACCGCGGTGCCGCCGGCTTCGTGGATGTGATAGCCGCTGATCGAAATCGAATTGAACTTCGGCATCTTCTTCGCCGTGTATTCGATGATGTCGGCGATGATGCGCATCGAAGGCGCGGGCGGATAGATATAGGTGTTGCGCACCATGAATTCTTTGAGAATGTCGTTCTGAATCGTGCCGGAAAGTTTTTCTGCCGGAACACTCTGCTCCTCGCCCGCAACGATGAAGCCGGCCAGGATCGGAATGACCGCGCCGTTCATGGTCATCGACACGCTCATCTTGTCGAGCGGAATGCCGGAGAACAAAATCTTCATGTCCTCGACACTGTCGATCGCAACGCCCGCCTTGCCGACATCGCCCGCCACGCGCGGATGATCGCTGTCGTAGCCACGGTGGGTCGCGAGATCGAAGGCGACCGACAAGCCCATCTGCCCCGCCGCCAGATTCTTCCGATAGAACGCATTGGATTCTTCCGCGGTCGAGAAGCCCGCGTACTGGCGAATGGTCCAGGGGCGGCCCGCATACATGGTCGCGCGCACACCGCGCAGGTAAGGCGCAAGGCCGGGCAGCGAGTTGGCCTCCGCCATCCCCTCCAGATCGGCAGCAGTGTAGAGCGGCTTCACGGTGAAGCCCTCCGGCGTCCGCCAGTCGAGATTCTCGAGCAGCCGGTCGCGCAACTCCTTCGCCGCCAGCTTCGCCCAATCCGCGGGATTCTTGTCTGTCATCGCCTGTCTCCGAAGGCGCGGAGTATCGCAGGCGCGAAACCCGGGTCAAACGTTCCTCAGCGACAAGCAACCTTGCCTCTGCGAGCGTTGCCCGCACGGCACGCAGGAATCTCCGGTGGCTGGCACGCCGGGCATAGGCTTCGCGCGTGAACCGCCCGTGCTTCAGGGCGTTGCGGTTTCCGGGCCGGGCTCCACGGACAAGAGGCAATTTTATTGCGCCTTTGAATTGCGATTTTGGATGGTTTCCAGCCGCCCAATCTGCCCGGCAAGCTGCGCGCTGAGCTTCAGGTACTTGGCGAGGTCGTCGATATCGTGCGGGCGGTATGCTCCCCTTCCTTCCACCCCACGCATGGTGTCGCTGAGCACCCGGCTGCAATGGCCGAAGTGCTGCTCAAGCGTTGTGGCTACCCGCTCGACGCGGTTTCCCACTTGGTCCGTTTTAGGCCCGGCGGCGCTTTCATCGCTCATTTCATAAAGATGGGAATTAATAGGAATATTGTCAAGTATTAGGATAGTATTTATTCGTCGCAAATCCTACATTGTCCGCCTACGGAGTATTCCGTGGATAACCGCGCCGGACTCCATTGCTCGACCCACCCACAAGATTTTGTGATGTCATTTTCTTGACAACCATCTAATAGTATGAGAACAAACCCTGATATTGATTCGGTTAGCGATTCGGACGTGATTCGTTTTTTGTCTGTTCACGGACCCTAACCACGGCGACGTTACACTTGACATTCCCAACGCTATGGAATGTAGTACTAGGGCTAGAGGACGCCCGGACATGGCCAATTCCATCCTGAATGCCCCCCAGTTCCAGACCGAAGCCGAGGCGTTCAAATACGTTGAAGCCCGCCTTTGGCCGAACGGCCCTGTCTGCCCTCATTGCGGCGAAAAGGAGAAGGTTGGACGCCTGAACGGCAAGACCAGCCGTCCGGGCCTGTGCAAGTGCTACAAGTGCCGCAAGCCCTTCACCGTGCGGATCGGGACCATCTTCGAGTCCAGCCACCTCGCCTTGCACCTCTGGCTCCAGATCATTCACCTCATGTCCGCGAGCAAGAAGGGTATTAGCACCCGTCAGGTCCAGCGGATGCTTTCCTGCTCCATGAAAACCGCGTGGCACCTGACGCACCGCATCCGGGAAATCATGAACGATGGCTCAGCTGGACCGCTGGGCGGCGCGGGCATGACTTTAGAGGCCGATGAGACGTTCGTAGGAGCCGAGGCGGGCAAGAAGTTGGGTCGTCTTCCGGTCGAAAAGCGCGTCGTGTTCTCGCTTGTGGAGCGCGGCGGTCGTGCCCGTTCGGTCCATGTTCCGAATGTCCGCGCGAACACCTTGCGCGAGGCGATTGCGGCGAACGCGGACCGTAAGTCGCGCCTCATGACGGATGAGAACGCGGTCTACAAATTCATTGGCTGGAATTTCGACGGCCACGAGGTCGTGAACCACGGCAAGAAGGAATACGTTCGCGGTGACGCCCATAGCAACAGCGTCGAGGGTTTCTTTTCAATCCTGAAACGTGGGCTCTACGGCACATATCAGCACGTCAGCGACGAGCATCTGAGCCGCTACCTTTGCGAATTTGATTTCCGTTATTCCAATCGTGAGAAGCTTGGCGTCGATGACGTGAGCCGCGCCGATATAGCGTTGCAGAACGCTCCGGGTAAGCGGCTCACCTATCGAACGACTGTTAGAGGCTACTAAGCCGAGAGCGAAATTCGAGAGCTTCGCAGAGGTTCTCGCATACTGGGCGAAACAGACGGCGCGCGAACAGCGGCGCCAGCGTTGGCAGTCCAGACGTAAGCGCAAAGCGTAAAAAAGTGGGGAGAGAAGTTCGCGCTTCTCTCCCCTTTTTGCTCACAGTGGAAAAGGAGAAAGACCATGAGCGAAACACTTAAATTCAAATGTCCGTCATGCGGCGCGCCGTTCAAAGCTATCGTGAATTCTAGCGATGAGTACAAGCCGGTGTGCACCGGATGCAGAAAAGTCTTCACGCGGGACGAGATCATACGGCAAGTCCGCGATCTCGCCGTTAAGGGCCTCAAGAAAACGTTCACGCGCATCAAGCGTTAGCGTAGCGACATCGGCCATCAATCGATCGATGTCGAACTCAAGCGGGATGGGTGTTGCGCATTCTGTTGCGCCGTTTTCGTTTGTGGACATAGCGAACCGCATTGGCTAGATTGTTTCTAGCCGCGCGCGCGGTCTCAATGCATTCTCACGGGCTGGGGCTGGCACCTCGGCCCGTTTCGTTTTGTAAACTGCTTTGCCCTACTTCCCAAGCATTTTGAGAGTCATCTGCGAGATTGCGACGCTCTTCATTGTGCAATCGCCATCGCTATCACCTCGTTTCATGCAGGCGTCGATGACTGCATTCCATTCCTTTTCGCAGTTTTGCGTGAGCATCATCGCGGAGTGTCCGCCGTCCGATGATGTGAATTCCGGGCTCTGACCTTCGCGCATAAGACATTCTGTATATGCTTTATCTATATTTTCCGCGGGCTTTTCCGGTTGCGCGGATGCTGTGACCGGAGGCGACAATGCGGTCGCAAGTCCGCAATCAATTCCAGAACCTTCACTTTGTCCCGAACACGGAACAAGACCAGCCTCACCATCTTCTGTTATCTGAATTCTTTGGGTGAAGTGAACTAAGAAGCCAAAAAGCGCCTGATCTTTGGTTGGCATATGATTGGGAGAAAAGTCGGCCGGCACGTAATTGCCATTCTCCACGGTCACGATGTAGGGGCCTCGCAGATTTCCGCCTGCCTTTCCAATCACAAATTGGACCTCTGTCGGAGATAGATTTGCAGGGCCACTGACCACATCTACGGTATATGCGTCTGGAACAAGTTGGCGATCATAGTCCAGCGTAGCGGTGAATTTCCCACCCTTCACGTTCGTAGATTTGAATTCGTAACCACAATGCGGAAGACATGTTGGCATCTCGCCTTTGAGCCAAACGGTTATCGGCGTTTCATCGGGAAGATTTGTGGTCCCAACGACGGTAAGGGGATTTGGTGCTGCGATTGCTATCTGCATTTGCACCGTCAACGTTTTTCCAGATGTCACAAGATCTGGCTTTTCAGGATTGTCAGAAAGTTCTGAGGATTGAGTTGTGCTGCTTTGATCGCTCGAAGGCGGTGTCGCGTGATCGTTATTCGGACTGAGAAGATACGCGATAACGAAAATTCCAATTGTGCTTGCAATTACGATTTTCGCGGTGCGATTGGCATCAGCCATGTCGATGTACTCCCCCTGGTGATCGGGGAGTTGGAAAAACCTCAAGTCGGCAAGGTTCGCCGTCGCCTTTAGACCTTTCGATCCTCGGACATACGCGACGGCCTCCCCGACCATATGGGCGGAGAGTGCTGATAACGGCGGCACTTGCGCCGCCGACTTGAGGGGTTTCCACGCCCCGGAACGGCATGAGGCCGTTCTTATGGCGGACAATAGCGACGGATTGCCGGAAGTGCTATTGTCCCGGGCATGGCGAGCAAATCAGAGAAAAAACCCAAGCTGTCCGACTACGAGCGGCACGAACGCTTTGTCGATATGGCGCGGGAAATCGAAGCTTCGGAAGACGCGAATGATTTCGACAAGGCGTTCGATAAGATTACTCAGGTTCCGCCAGTCGCTCAGTCAACGTCTCGAAAAACGGAATAACGTGGTCTAGGACGGCTTTTGCTTGAGCATCTTCGTATGTTGCGCGCGCATGAGCCGCTCGGATGCGCCAGCCATTGTTGAAATGGCGAAATTGCGCCGCAGCTTCTGAATAGAAGCGTATGTCCTCGTCTTTTTGAGCAGACCGTGCGCCCTTCTTCATTTCTCTAATCTGATCTTCAATCCCGCCGATGATCGGACCCATTGACGAAAGCTCTATCGGTGATCCGAGGGTTACGTTGAGCTTCGCGGCCATAACTTGAATACCGATTTCGACCGCTCGCATCGCATGAAAGACGCTCGCGGTCGCGAGGCCCATGGCATAGCAAGTACCGGCATTTTTGATTTCTTCCGAAGCACTCGGAAAAGCTTGGCGAATGGCGAAACTGACAATCCTATCCGTGTCGAAGTAATCGAGTCGGTCGGTCGGGATGTATGCGAACCAAGTGTCTTTCAGCTCGGCATAGACCGCATCTCTAAGCAGGCTAAAAGCTTCTTCCGACCGTGGCAGCTTCGCGTGGTCTAGCCTGCTTCTGATTAGCCCCGCCGAGACCGGAAGTTTCAATTCTCCGCAAAGCCGAAGGACATTCTCAAAATGCTCTTGTACGTCTCCAAGTTCCGCAGCCGAGAGGTTAGGCGCGGCGTCTCCGGGGACGACATGGTAGAGCGCGGACAGGTCGTGAAAGACCGCCCCGAGGTCCATGAAGTACCGGGCCTTGAGTGTAATGATCTCCAAGAGGTTCCAACCCCGATGCTTGTGGAACTCGGTCCGAGATATGGCCCGAGAATCGTGACACACAGTCATTATCTAGCCTTTGTGGCTGGGGACGGCAAGTGTAACGTCGCCCTAACCACCTGTGTGTGTCCTCGTTTGCCTGTGACGCCGCCGTCCCATTCCGTTAGACTTTGTGGGCTCGCAGTGGAATTGACCATAGAGAGGACATGGATATGAACACGACCTCGATGGCTGGCGCCTTGACGGCTGCGCTTCAGCATCCGTTACACGCACTGAATTAACCGCTGCAAAGCTGATACGCATAAGACTACAGCAGGCATCGTCTCGCATGTGCCTATAAGTCTTTCTGGTTAGGAAATAAGCGCAATGGCGCTATGTGAGGATCATGCCGTTTATCCGGGTCCATGACTGCAACATCCTTTTCGTCCATATCCCGCGCACGGGCGGCACCACCGTCGAACATTGGATGCGTGGCTTGGGCGATCTGAAGCTGTTCAGCTACAGCACGCCGCGCTTCTCCAAGATCACGCCGCAGCATCTGCGTTATGCAGACATCTGCGAGCTGCTCGGCGACGGATATTTCGACTACTCGTTTGCCATCGTGCGCAACCCGTTCGACAGGTTGGCCAGCGAATACCGGCTGCACGCCCTGCAGGCCCAGAAAAATGGAATTTGGAAAGGCGCGCCGCGGTTCTCGACTTGGCTGGAAAACAAACTGGATTCGTATTCGAAAAATTCCTGGGCCGAGGACAACCACATCCGCCCGCAATGGGAGTTCCTGTCCAAAGCCGTCAAAGTTTTCAAATACGAGGACGGTGTGCTGACCGCGCTTGCCGAGGTCGCCCGGCAGATCGGTGTGCCTGCGCCGGCGGAGATCGGGCACGAACTCGCCACGAGCGATGTCGACGCCAAAGCAATCTTCGATATCCCCGATGTCGAGCGCGCGGTCGCGTTCTATGCGCGGGATTTCGAGCATTTGGGATATAGCAAGACACCCCATATGTAGGAGCCTATGGGCCGCAGCGATTATCGTTGTCGCCGCCGTTCAAAATCTTCATGTTCCGGCCCGCGATGAATTTCCATTCCAGAGACAGCGTCAGCCGCGTCACCGCCATCCTTGGCCCCACCAACACCGGCAAGACCCATTTCGCGATCGAGCGGATGCTGGCGCACAAATCCGGCATGATCGGGCTGCCGCTGCGCCTGCTTGCGCGCGAGGTCTACGACAAGGTCGCGCGCATCAAGGGCGTGAAACAGGCCGCCCTCATCACCGGCGAGGAAAAGATCGTGCCGAGCGAGGCGAAGTATTTCGTCTGCACGGTCGAGGCGATGCCGCTCGATCTCAGGCCCGCATTCCTCGCCATCGATGAGATCCAGCTTTGCGCCGATCCCGAGCGCGGCCACGTCTTCACGGATCGGCTGCTGAACGCGCGCGGCGAGGAAGAGACGCTGTTCATGGGCGCCGACACGATGCGCGGCGCGATCCAGAAATTCGTGCCTCGGACTTATTTCGTCTCGCGCTCGCGTTTCTCCGATCTCGCCTATACGGGACAGAAAAAGCTCACGCGCCTGCCGCGGCGTTCAGCGGTCGTCGGTTTCTCGGCGGAGGATGTGTACGGCATCGCGGAGCTGATCCGCCGTCAGCGCGGCGGCGCGGCGGTAGTGCTGGGCGCTCTCAGCCCGCGCACACGCAATGCACAGGTCGAACTCTATCAAAACGGCGATGTCGATTTTCTGGTCGCGACCGACGCCATTGGCATGGGCATCAACATGGATGTCGACCATGTCGCGTTCGCGGCGCTCGACAAGTTCGACGGCGTCGGCATCCGTCCGTTGAGGCCCGAAGAGATCGGCCAGATCGCGGGCCGCGCCGGACGCCACATGAACGACGGCACGTTCGGCGTCACCGCCGAGGCCGAGCCTTTTGACGAAGAGATCGTCAGCCGTGTCGAAGGCCACCGCTATGATCCGGTGCGCGTGCTGCAATGGCGCAATTCTGCGCTCGATTATCATTCGCTCGAAGGCCTGATCGCAAGCCTTGAAGAATTGCCGCCAGCGCGCGGGTTGATGAAGGCGCGGCCATCGAGCGACCTTCTTGCGTTGCGTCATCTCTCCGGCATGGAAGACGTGCGCGAACTCACGCGCGCGACAACGGGCGTCAGGCGGCTGTGGGATGTGTGCCAGTTGCCCGACTTCCGCAAACTGTCGAGCGACGAACATGCCAAGCTCGTCTACACGATCTTCGGCTTTCTCATGGGCGACGACGGCGTTCTGCCCGATGACTGGCTGGCGCGGCAGATCGAACGGCTCGACATCACCGAAGGTGACGTCGCCACGCTCTCCGGCCGCCTCGCGCAGATCCGCACCTGGACGTATGCCTCGCACCGCCCCGGCTGGACGCGCGACAACGATCATTGGCAGGGCGTGACGCGCGCGGTGGAAGATCGCCTCTCCGATGCGTTGCACGAACAACTCACTTTACGATTTATCGACCGGCGCACTTCCGTGCTAATGAAGCGTATGCGCGAAGACGAAATCATGGATCTGACGCTCGACGATTCCGGCGGCGTGTTCATCGGCGGCGAAGCGGTCGGCAAGCTCGACGGCTTCCGCTTCGCGCCCGATGAGCGCGCGGAAGGCGTGCATGGCCGCACCTTGCGGGCCGCGGCACTGAAAGGACTCGAAGGCGAATATCTCGCCCGCGCCAACCGGCTTGTCGCGGCGGAGGACAGTGCGCTGACGTTGAGCGAGCACGGCCGCATCTGGTGGGACGGCGCGATTGTCGCGCAGTTGAGCAAAGGCCCCTCCCCGCTCGCGCCGATTGTCACGCTGCTCGCCGACGAAAATCTCAAAGCCGAACAGCGCGAAGCGATGCAGGCGCGTCTCGACGGCTGGATCCAGAAACGCATTGCCGACCGGCTCCAGCCTTTGCTGGCGCTGCGCGACGCGTCGGAAGCGAAGGCCGGAACGCCGGAGGCACTTCCCGGTTTCGCGCGCGCCATTGCCCATCAGGTGGTGGAGAATTTCGGATCGCTCGACCGCGCGCTGCTCGTGCTTCCCGACAATATCGGCCAGCACATCCGCGCGCTCAAAGGCTTCGGCATCTGGTTCGGCAAACGCACGATCTATATGCAGAAGCTGTTGCGGCCCGAGCCTGCGTCGTTGCTCGGCCTGCTATGGGGCGTGTGGGAAAATCTCGAACAGATTCCCGCGCATCCGCAGCCAGGCCTCACCTCGTTCGAGATCGACAGCGGTGCGCCCTATCCGTTCCTCGCCGCATGCGGTTTCCGCGTTGCCGCGACGCGCGCCATTCGCTTCGACATGCTGGAGCGTTTGGAAGACGAACTCGAGAAAGGCGCGACCTCCGGTGCGACCGCCGATGTGCTGCTGCCGAAGCTCGTGTCGTTGCTGGGCTGCGGCAATGACGAGATGAAGGAAATTCTCTCCACGCTCGGCTGGCGCGCGCTCGAAGTCTCCGATGCCGAGGCCGGTGTGCGCACCGTGTGGCGCCGCGCGCCCGTTCGCCAGCGCTCGCAGAAGCGCGAGAAGCAGGGTGAACGAAAGCACAAACCCGTCGAGCGAACCCAGCCCACCGCCGCGTCGCTTGCCGATCTCGCGGCGAAATTCCGGAAATGACGGAACGCATCCGCATCGACAAATGGCTCTGGCATGCGCGGTTCTACAAGACGCGCGCGCTCGCCCAGGAGGCAGCCGCCAAGGGGCGCATCCGCCGCAACGATGTGCGTGTGGGGAAGGCCAGCATCGAAGTGAAGATCGGCGATATCCTTACCCTGCCCCGCGGACGCGAGGTCGCGGTGGTGCGTGTGCTGGACTGTGGAGAGCGCCGAGGCCCCGCGAGCGAGGCGCAACTGCTCTACGAAACCCTCAGTGACAGTGTGCTTGATCCTTAAGCGGTGTGCGCTTAATTGAACCCAGCGTTATCCCGGAGTTCCTATGACCTACGTCGTCGTTGAAGCCTGTATCAAGTGCAAGTACCTCGATTGTGTCGAGGTCTGCCCGGTAGACTGCTTCTATGAGGGCGAGAACATGCTCGTCATCCACCCCGACGAGTGCATCGACTGCGGCGTGTGCGAGCCGGAATGCCCGGCGGAGGCCATCAAGGCCGATACCGAGCCGGGGCTTGAGAAATGGCTGGAGCTGAACTCGGAATACGCGAAGAAATGGCCGAACATCACAGTCAAGGGAACCCCACCCGCTGATGGCAAGGATTTCGAGGGTGTTCCCGACAAGTTCGAGAAGTATTTCTCCGATAAACCCGGTTCCGGCTCGTAAAATCGCGGAATTACTAGCGTCAATTGTAGATTTCTGTCGCAAACGCGGTTTGCGCGGCAAGGATCGCGTCCTTTTCGAGCATAACCGGGAATAAACCACGACAATTCAAAGGTTTGGCGATTCTGGCCTTTCATTTTGGCCCCCGCCGTGTTATATAAGCCACGATATCAATTAGCTCGAAAGGCGCTCCCCCAACCGGATTTGATGTGAAATCCGGCCGGCGCCGCATTCAGTTGCAGAGCAACACAATGAACGCAGCCGCGTTGCGCATGAACGCGGGCAAAAGGTGGATATGAAATGACGGCAGCAAAGACGACAGCGGCACCGGTAGCAGTTCCCAAGAAGGTTCCGGCGAATTCCAACAAGAAGCACGAATTCAAGACCAACGACCATGTCGTCTATCCGACCCATGGCGTCGGCAGGATCATGCGCGTCGAGGAGCAGGAAGTCGCCGGCGCCAAGCTCGAGCTTTACGTCATCACCTTCGAGAAGGACAAGATGACCCTTCGCGTCCCAACGCTGAAGGCAAAGGCCGTCGGCATGCGCAAGCTGTCTTCGCCGGACGTTGTCAACAATGCGCTGAACACGCTCAAGGGCCGCGCGCGCGTCAAGCGCACCATGTGGTCGCGCCGCGCACAGGAATACGAAGCGAAGATCAATTCGGGCGACCTCGTCTCGATCGCGGAGGTCGTGCGCGACCTGCACCGCGCGGGCGGCCAGCCGGAGCAGTCCTATTCCGAGCGTCAACTCTATGAAGCGGCGCTCGCCCGCATGGCGCGCGAAGTCGCCGCCGTCGAACGCACGGACGAGCCCACGGCCGTCAAGCGCGTCGAAGGCATGCTGATGAAGAAAGCAGCGTAAAACTTCTTCCTCTAACGACTGCAAAAGGCCCGGAGAGAAACCTCCGGGCCTTTTTGTTTTGGTGTTTGGTGTTTTTGAAATTAATGGGCGTTAGCAAGACTGCCAAGTCGTAGTTGAACGCGCAACGTCCGAGAATCTAGTATAAATTGTTATCTCGGCTCGGAGCGCCCGCGAATCAAAGAATCTTATTCTGTCCGGGAGAAGCCGAATTATTGTGTGTCGATGGAGGTGGACAGCGATGTACTACCTGGATGTTAGACACGATGGTTTAAACAAGTTTCGCCGAGTTGCGGGAATCCTTCGCGTGAGGAAAGCCTATCCTGTGAACTTGCCGCACAAAGCAGTTCACTTATTTGTCGTGTACAAAAAACCGTATGATTGAAGAGAGTAGTAAGATTCTCCTGTCACAACGCCACTGCTATTGATAGCAAAAGGAGTGGTGCCACGTGACTTATCGGGTACTTCGAACTTCGTGAGTTTGCCTTTCGCGGTTCGGATAAAGCCAACTCCCGTTTTTCGGCCAGAAATCGTGCCCGTTGTGGTGCCGTTACCATTTATCGCATTGGCATCTAATTGTTTTCGGCCTTTCGAGATCGTGATGAAAGAGCCTTTCTTTAACCTGACGAAACTGAATCCCTCGGTGCAGAATCCGGCTATTTCCCCAGAGGAGTTTATGCCGCTGACGTTATCTAGATCACATCCCGGCGCGTCGAAAGTTGTTATTTCGCCATTTGGAAGTCGTAGAAAACCATGAAAGGGCCCGCCGCCCACCTGATAATACCCGGCGATCTCATCGTTGTTGTTTATACTCACTGGGAAAGTGCTTGAAGCACCGGGCACATCGAACTGTGTTATGGACCCGTCAGGCGTGCGCACAAACCCGTACTCGCCATGACCATCACCAAAGAAGCCCACAGCGATCCCAGAGTCGTTGATAGAGCTTGCCGAGGTATTCTCTGCTCCGGATACTTGGAAAGTGGTGATTGTTCCGTCAGCAGCCCTGACAAATCCCTCCGCGAGACCACCGTTGTTGTTCGCCCAGCCAGTAATAACGTTGCTAGAATTCATTCCGCCCACACCGATATTGTTTGTGCCGGTCACTTGAAATGTGGTGATTGAGCCATCTGGGGTTCGCAGAAACCCCTCGAACGTACTGCCGCTGCCTGCCGCCCCGGCTACCCACCCTGCATCGTTTATGGAAAGCGGAACGGTCATATCGGCACCCGGGACAGAGAATTCAACTACCCCTGCGTTGGCCGATCCAGCTAAACCAGCGCCTGATAGAGACACAGCTAACGAGAATAACGCAGTGCAAGCACGCCCAAGGAGGAAAGGGATAGGTGCCATTAGTCGCTCCACCAAAAAAAACTCGGCAACTATCGCGAGATTACAATAGCCTCTCGATTAATAACAGGACCTTCCCAATAACCTAATATCGCTAGACCCCTATCCCACGGCGCGACGATTGTTGCACTCACGCGCTCGTGGCATTTGTGGCAATAGAACAGGTTTTTGATCGACGCGAACAACGAAAGCGATCTTGCGTCCGACCTCATCCGACTTGCCGGTGGGATCGTTGGCAAGGATTGTGAGTTCAAATCCCGCAGTGTCCTTATCAAAGCGAAATTGCATGTCTCCGATTGACGTGATGGTCGCGCGTATCGGCTCGCTCAATAGAACCTCCCGCCGCGTTGACGCTCCTGGCCCTCTGCCATCGCGCGGTCGCGATAGAACGCTGCCATTGGCTCGGCATACCAGCCGCACAATCCCGCACTCACGACTTGCCGCATGATTTGCCTTAACCGACAGCGCCAAGCGCGGCGGGCGCGGTGAATGTCTCAACAAATGCACTCGGTTCAATTTACTGCTGACGGCGGCTTGTTGCGACCGACAAATTCCCAAATAGCGAGCGCACAAGGGGTCGCGTTGTGCTTGCGCGCGTTGTTGAACAACGAATAGGTCCTTTGGCTTCTGCTCTCAACGGAAGCCCTGATGCGCTGATCGACGGCATTTGGCGGGTGTACTACCCCGGCTGCTATTGAACGCGCGTTCGGATAAACTGAAAGTTCTCCCGGTCTGGAGTTTAACCGGGGGGGAAGCGGAAAGCATAGAAAAAGATAAGACTTTTCAACACCGTATGGCGCGGACAGAGAGGGATTCGAACCTCTTGTCACAAACTCTTCAGATATTCGACCAGGTCCCAGCGCTGCTGCTCGGTCAGCGCGGGATAGGCGATGTTGCCGTCCTTGTCCTTGATGAGGTTTCCGTCTTCGTCTTTCGTATCGCGCGTTCCGAACTCGTGGCCCTTGTTGCTGTTGCCGAGTTTGTCGGTCTGGAAAACAAATCCGGCATAGCCGTCGCTCTTGAATCCGACTTTGACGGGATCGAACTCACGCGATCCAACGACAAATTGCGTGGGCCTGTATTTCGTGCCGGCGGGATCGCCGGGCTTTGCCTCCGCCGGCAGCAACAGATCGTAGAGATCGGGCACCGAGCCATTGTGCAGATACGGCGCCGTCGCCCAGATGCCGTTCAGCGAACGGCCCTTATAGGCCATGATCGACGACAAAGGGTCCGCCGTCGTATCGGGATCGTAGTCGCCGTTCTTCATCGATGGCTGGATATCGTTGCTGCGCAGCGAGAAGATCACGTCATAGACCCACTCCGCGAAACGCTGCCACCACCATTTGTCGGAATCGGGCGCCGACACTACGCCGAATGTCGCCTTGGTCAAAAGGGCTGCGACCGGCGCCTGCTTGTTGATCAGAACGCTGCCGGGACCGATCCCGACGTAGGTGTTGCGCAGAATGCCGCTATACCCGGCATAGGCCGCGCTGTTCACCGCCATCTGCGGATCGGTGCCGATGTTGGATTGCGCGGACATGTGCGCCACGACCCTGCGGTTCGGATCGGTGCGATTGATCTCCGCATGGCAGGCCGAGCAGTATTTCGCGAACACGACTTCGCCGCGCGCAATCTTTGCCACGTCAAGATTCGGCAGAATATTCTGCGGCCAAACCGGAGAATAGAGAGTCTTCAGCTTGTCTTCGATCAGAGCGAGATTGTGCACGTTGACGGATGAACTGAAATCGATTGGGCTGGAGTTGAACCAGCCTTGGCCGCTCAAAACGCCTTCCGGCGTCCAGTGCTTGCTGCGCGACCAGTTCATTGTGCCGAACACACCGATGACCTCGCCGGTGTTGCGACCGATGGGTCCGAGAGCGGCGTTCGACGCGATGCCGTTCCACTGCACATAATCGTGCTGCGGTATGTCCCATATGAATGGATAGCTCACCGGCGCGTTAGGCGCGTTGAACATCTGATCGCGGAACTTCAATAGCTTGGCAAAGCCCGGCGCCGACGGCTTTCCCCGCGCATCGAAGGCAATCTTCGCCAGGCTTTCGAGCAACCGGTCGCGGTCCGGACCCTTCAAGATGTAGCCATCACGCTTTTCGCGCGTCTTGAGGCCCTTTAGGGTCGCAGTAAACCCGCAGCCATCGAGATCGGCCTGGGTAAGCGCTCCTTTTGCGACAAGCATGTCCGCCGCTGTCTGGATGTCATTCGTCGACATCACATATTGGAGCACCTGGTTATAGATGCGCCCGAATGCATCGAGCCGAGCATATCCATATTGCGTGTCGCTTCTGTTGATGAGTCTGTAAGTCGCGAGCCGCAACGAATATGTTTTCAGATCGGCGTCGATTTTGTCCTGCGACTTGTAATGTCCAAGCGCGAGCACACGTTTCACGAAGCGCGCATGCAGGGCGGGATTGGCGCCGGCTTCGCTTGTCGTGCTGATGTCCGCCGACAGATCCGCGAGAAACGTATCCATATCGGCCATGGCGGGCGCGCCGTCGATGCGGATGCCGGTGCCGTTGTAGTTGACTTGCCCCGTATGACAGGCCGCGCAGGTGAAGCCCATGAACGCGCGCCCCTGATGAGTGTCCTTAACCAGACCGATGGGCAAGCCGTCCGGATTGTTGAAGGTCGGTTTGCGCACCAGATAGCGATAACGGTTGTTCATGGTGTCGTTGTTGCGGAACAGCTTTCCATCCGGCTGCTCGACCGACAGGAAGAAATCGTAAGGGATCAAGTCGGAGCCCTGGGTGATGTTATCGAACCAGAGCGAATCCTTGAGCCGCCAATGTTTGGGGTCTTTGCTGTTATCGAGATAAACGATCTTCGTGGCGCGATCGCCGAAAACATCTTGCGCGACCGCCAGCGCGCCACGTTCCGGATCCTGATCCCAGAAGGCCCAGAGATTGGAGATGTAATTTCCGATGATGGTGATGAGGACCAGTATCGGCAACACGGCGGCGATGCGAAAACACCAACGCTTCCACCACGTCTCGTGCTGCCACCACTTCTTGAGCGTTTCCATAGTGCCCCGGCTTTCGATTCGACCGCCGCACCGAAGCTTATAGAGGCAGTTGATAGTTGTGAACGCGGTTGTCGGCCGTTTCGCTATTGCAACACTTCAATTTGTTTTGGATTTGCGATCTCGATTTCGGGGCCGTTGAATCGCTGAACGATGCCGCGGACGCGGATCGTCTTGCCGGCGTAGTCGCGCGGATCGACACCATCGAAACGGAAGTTCACCAGATCCTCAGGCGCGATCGTAACGGTGAAATCCGTCCGCCAGTCCGGACCGAAATCGAGATAGGCGCGGCCGTTCTTCACGTCGGCATTCAACACCTTGCCCTGCACGATCTGGAATGTGCCGGTGTCGCCACCCAGATCCTCCGGCGCGCGCAGGCGATACGCAGATACGGCCCACAAACCTTTGTTCGCGGCCCGTGCAGTATTTTCGGCCGCATACAGCTCAGCGGCGCATTCCGTGCGATCCGGCGCGATATCGACGCGCGCAAGACCGTTGCGCAGGAGATTCATCTGCACCCATTGATTGTCGTTGTTGAACACCTGTCCGCGCACGCGGTCATAGCGGTCTTCCTTCGGCACGACCGCGGTCACGTCGATGACCTTGCCGCGCACCAGCGCACCGATCGCGTCATAAGCCTGATCGGCGATGAAAGCCGGGGCGCGGTCCGGCGTCGCATGCGGGATGCGTACTCCTTCCAGATGCAACGCGCGGCCGTCCCGGATTACGAGCACATCGTTGGTCGGCTCGACACGCACAACATGCGCCGAGGTCACTTCAAGCGGACCGGCGCAGTCCGGCAAGGATCTGGCAACAGCCGGGAACGCTGCAAACGCGACCGGCAAAAGCCAAGCGCAAACCCGCAACAACATTGCCTCTCTCCCGATAACACGCAGATAAGGGACGCAAGAATATCCGCGCCCGGCGATCCCTTTAGCCTTTGGCGCATTTCCATGACAGGCCAAACCGGACCAGGGTTAACCTTTGCATGAACCCCGGCAATGTGCTCCGCGTTCGATGTCCTGATCGTCAAGCGCTCCGATACCACTGTACGCCGTTGTCGTCGGCGCTGCGTTCGATGCGGCCGCGGAAGCGCAGACAGTTCAGATGCGCGATGCTTTCGCCCGTCGCCATTCCGTAAACGCCCTGCGTGATCTTGGCGCGGAACAGCGCTGGGAAAACATCGATGGCGCGTTTGGGCTCCGCACAGAGCTCCTGCAGCTTGTCCATTCCCGTCTCATGGCCCGCGATCAGTTCATCCAAACGCATATGCGCGCCGCGAAATGGCTCGTTGTGCGCGGGCAGCACGAGCACGTCCGACGGCAACACCGTTTTCAGCTTGTTGCAGGAATCCAGCCAGTCCTGCAGTGCATTCGCTTCCGGCTCCGTCGGATGCACCGACACGTTCGAGGAGATGCGCGGCAAAAGCTGATCGCCCGAGATCACGATATTCGCCTCCGGACACCACAGACACGCATGTTCCGGCGAATGGCCGTTGCCGGTAACGACTCGCCAGATGCGGCCGCCGATCTCGATCTCGTTGCCCTCGCCAATGCGGTGATACGCATTAGGCAGCTTGTAGACGCCGTGACCGAAACCGCCGAAGCGCGCCTTGTAATTCTCGATCATCTCGTCGCCCCAGCCCGCAGCGCGAAAGAAGCGCACACCCTCCTGCGGCGCCTCCTGCCCGGTGTCCGCGACGAGGTTGCGGCACATCAGGAACTCGGTGCGCGTGATCCACAGTTCGACATCGAACTTGCGCACCAGCCAACCGGCCAACCCGATGTGATCGGGGTGCATGTGAGTGATGATGACACGTTTGACAGGTTTGCCGCCCATCGGGCCCGCGAAGAGCTGCTTCCACGCATTCGCGGTTTCTTCGTTGCGGAGGCCGGTATCGACGACCGTCCAACCGCCCTCGTCTTCCAGAAGCCACAGATTAATGTGGTTTAGCTGCATCGGCAGCCGCATCCGAATCCAGTAAATGCCCGGCGCGACCTCGATCGTCTCGCCCAGTTCCGGGCGCATCTCGAAGGGGTAATCCAGATTGCGGCCCGGCCGTGCCGGCGCCAAAGACTCATCCACGACAGTCATCTTTCGAATAGCGATTGGGACGACTATGCGAAGGCGTGGCTTACGGCGTCAAGTTTCCAGACTGATCTCCCCAACGGGGCCATAGTTGGGCTAAGGTGATTTGGGGGCGTTGGAGGATTTTCATGCGTATCGCATTTGCTTCGCTTGCATTGCTCGTCTTGGCCGCTGCTGCCGCCGGGGCCTCGCCCAGCGCCGACGTGAAAAAGGCGCCTACCGGCTCCTATTCGCTGGAGACGCGGCACAGCCTGGTCGTGTTCGCGATCCCACATCTCGGTATCACCAACTATTACGGCCGGTTCGACAAGCTGTCCGGCAGTCTGAGTTTCAATTCCGGCGCGCCGGCGAAAAGCTCCGTCGATGTCACCATCGACATGACGAGCATCGACGTGCCGAGCAAGGAATTGATCGGGGAGTTATCCGGCAGCGGTGTGTTCGATGCCGTGAAATATCCGACAGCCACCTTCAAATCGACTTCCATTGCGCGCACCGGATCGACCAGCGGCACGATCACTGGCGATCTCACGCTGCACGGCGTGACGAAGTCCGTGACGCTAGATGCGACCTTCGGCGGATTGACCACCGATCCGTTCTCCGGCGCCGACGACATCGGCTTTCACGCGACAACCACCGTCAAACGCTCCGATTTCGGTCTCAAGGGCATGGTATGGGATTCCGTCGTGGGCGACGAGGTGAAGCTCGCCATCGAGGCGATGTTCCAGCACGCCAAGGAAAAATAGATGCCCGCAAGGAGCACGGCGCTGCGCTATGGCAATGTGGCGATGGCATTTCATTGGGTGATCGCCCTGCTGGTCATCGCCAACATCTGCGTGGGTCTCTATATGGGAGATCTGCCGCGCAGCGACCCGATGAAATTCACGATCTTCCAGATCCACAAATCCATCGGGCTCACGGTTCTGCTATTGAGCATTCTCAGGCTCGTGTGGCGGCTGATAAATCCCGTGCCGCCGCTTCCTGCGGGAATGAACTCGGCGCTGAAATTCGGCGCGCATGTTTCGCATTTCCTGCTCTATTTCCTCATCGTCTTCATTCCGCTGACCGGTTACATCATGGTCTCGGCCTCACCGCTCGGAAACGGAACGTCGTATTTCTTCCTGTTCGACTGGCCGAACCTGCCCCTGTTCACCGGCATGACGCGTGAGCAGCTCCACCCGATCCACGAGACCTGGGAGACAGCGCACGTCTATCTCGCGTGGTCGGCCATCGTGCTGATTCCCATTCATATCTGTGCAGCGCTGTATCACTACTTCATCCGCCGCGACGGCGTGCTGCGACGCATGTGGTTCGGCACCACGGTGGAACCAACCTTATGAAACGCCTTCTCATACCGGCATTTTTGCTCGCCTTCGCCGCCACGCCCGCGTTCGCCGCGCATTGGAATGTCGATTACAGCTCCAGCAAGCTGGGCTTCGGCGTGCAGTGGAGCGGCCAGCCCTTCGGCGCAACGTTCAAGAAATGGAATGCCGTTATCGACTTCGATCCGGGCGATCTGGCGCATGCTCACGTAACCGTGACCATCGATCTTGCAAGCGAAGTGTCGGACTCGCCGGACAACGATGATGGCGTTCAGGGTGCGCAGGGCTTTCAGGTCTCGCAATTCCCGGCCGCGAAGTTCGAAGCGTCGAGCTTCACGCATGGCACCGGCAATCAATACACGGCAAAAGGCTTCCTCACGATCCGGGGCGTGAAGAAGCCGGTGATATTGAATTTCACGCTACAGATTGCCGGCGACAAGGCGCATATGAGCGGCACCGCCGATGCAATGCGTCTGGATTGGGGCCTTGGCGCGGGACCGGAATGGTCCGGCGAGAAGCCCGTCTCCCACAAGGTCGGTGTTTTTGTCGATCTCAACGCGACAAAGGCGCGTTAGCAGCGCGCGGCGCGGCGCGCTACGGTGCGACATGACCACTGTGGTTCCCGCCAACGCGCATGGGATTATGATCGCGGCATACATGCTGGGCGAAGGCAAACTCGTCGCCTTCCCGACCGAGACCGTCTATGGTCTCGGCGCGGACGCGACGGACGGCAAAGCGGTTGCCGCGATTTTCGCGGCGAAAGGGCGGCCTTCGTTCAATCCGTTGATCGTGCATGTGAAGGATCGTGCCGCCGCGGAAGCGCTCGTCGATTTCACCCCCAAAGCACGCGCTTTGGCGGACGCATTCTGGCCCGGACCACTCACGCTCGTGCTGCCGCGCAAAGAGAACTCGCCACTGTCGCTTCTCGTGAGCGCTGGTCTCGATACAGTTGCGATCCGCGTACCGTCGCATCTGGTCGCACAGCAACTGCTCGCCGCTGCGGACAAGCCCATCGCCGCGCCAAGCGCCAATGTCTCCGGCCATGTCAGCCCCACAACCGCGTCGCACGTCGCCGAAGAACTCGGCGGCAAGGTGGATCTCATTCTCGACGCCGGACCAACCACAGTCGGCATCGAATCCACCGTGGTCGGATTTGAATTCGGGAACCCCGTTTTGCTGCGTCCCGGCGGCGTTGCGCGTGACGCTATCGAGAAAGTTGTTGGCCCTGTCGCTGCACCCACAAACGCGAACGTACAGTCGCCTGGTCAACTCGAAAGTCACTATGCACCACACGCAAAGCTCCGCTTGAACGCGCACGGCGCACAGCTAGGAGAAATCCTTCTCGGATTTGGGGCGGGAGCCTCCCAAGCTTCATACAATCTGAGTCCATCCGGCGATCTGAAAGAAGCCGCGGCCAACCTGTTTGCGATGCTGCGCGCGCTGGACAAGAAGGCGGACGCGATCGCAGTGATGACAATCCCCAACGAAGGGCTCGGCGAAGCGATCAACGACCGCCTCATCCGAGCGGCGGCGCCACGCCC
>JBBCHP010000032.1:0-34979 GCA_037201525.1 Rhizomicrobium sp.
ATGCAGGTTGCGTTGGGAATCATCGAAGGCTTTTACGGCAAGCCGTGGTCATGGGCCGCGCGCGCCGAAACGGCTGCGTTCCTCGCGCCGCACGGATATCGCTTCTATATCTATGCTCCGAAGGCCGATGTGTTCCTGCGCGAACGCTGGCAGGAAGATCATCCGCGCGAGGAGGCAGAGCATCTGCGCATGTTCGCCGCGCGCTGCCGAGAGCTTGGCGTGCGCTTTGGCGTGGGCCTGAGCCCGTTCGAGATTTATCGCGATTTCGATCGAGCCGCGCGTGCTGCGCTCGCGCGCAAGCTGACATACCTTGCCGACATCGGCATCGACGATCTGGCAATCCTGTTCGACGACATGAAGGGCGATATTCCCGGGCTTGCAGAGAAGCAGACGGACATCGTGCACTGGATCGCCGAGCGCATGAGCGCGAAGCGCCTGATCGTGTGTCCGACCTATTATTCCGACGATCCCGTGCTTGATCGCATCTTCGGCCGGCGGCCGCAGAACTATCTCGAAGAATTCGGTGCGCGGCTCGATCCCAGCATCGATATCTTCTGGACTGGCGAGGAAGTGTGTTCGCAGGCATTCATGCCGGGTCATCTCGAACGCATATGCCATCTCCTCGGACGCAAGCCCGTGATCTGGGACAACTACCCGGTCAACGACGGCAAACGCATGTCGCAGTACCTGCATCTGCGTGCGTTTACGGGAAGGCCTGCGGCAATGGGAAATCATATCGCCGCGCATGCGATCAATCCGGCGCTGCAGCCGGTGTTGTCGCGTATTCCCTCGCTGTCGCTCGTGGAAAGCTATACCCGTGGCGAGTCTTACGAATATGGCCGTGCATTTGACGCGGCCGCCATCGCGGTCGCCGGACGGAGACTCGCGGAGACGCTTCGGCAGGACATTCTGCTCTTGAACGACACCGGTCTCGACCGTCTGGAGGGTGCTGCAGAGCGGCTACGCAAACGCTACGGTGAATTCGATCATCCGGCCGCACAGGAAGTCGTCGCGTGGCTCGATGGCGCCTATCGGTTTGAGGCATTGGTCCCGACGTCCTAGCGGCCACGATCTTCTTGCGCTATGCGGATGCCATGAACAGATACGCTCTGGTGGCGGACGCCGGCGGAACCAATATACGCTTTGCGCTGGTCGATCTCGACGACACGGCCGGCGTTATTCTTCGTGCTCCGCGAAAATGCGTCTCACGAAACTTTGCCGGCGTGGAAGACGCGGTGAGATCGTATCTGACCGATCAGGGTCAGAAAGCGCCACCGTCACTGGCCGTCTTTTCCGTCGCCGGACCGGTTCGCGACAATGCGATCAACATGACCAATCTGGGCTGGAATTTCTCGGGCGAGAAATTGAGCGCGGCGTCGAATATCGCGCAGGTCCGTCTCATCAACGATTATGAGGCGATTGCGCGTTCGGTACCTAGGTTATCCAAAGACGATCTTCGCGAGATCGGGCCGCGGATCGACGCGAAGCAGGGAGATCACGAGACCGTCGCCATCGTCGGTCCGGGCACGGGACTTGGCGTTGGTGGTTACGTTCGATCGAAGACCGAAATGATCCCGCTGGTCTCGGAGGGCGGTCACGCCGGGTTCTCCCCGGCCGATGATGTCGAGATCGCGGTTCTGCAATATCTTCGCGGGAAATTCGGCCACGTTTCCAACGAGCGCATGCTATCCGGTCCCGGGCTCGTCAATCTGCATGAAGCGCTGTCGGCAGTAGAGGGCGCTGCGTTCGAGCATCTCGGTCCTCACGACATCACAGCACAGGCGCTCGCGAATCCGAACGCCCATTGCGGCAGGGTTCTTTCACGGTTCTGCGCGATCCTGGGTGCGGTTGCCGGCGATGTCGCGTTGATCTTCGGCGCGAGAGACGGGGTGATGCTCGCCGGCGGAATTCTCCCCGCCGTCGCGGATTTTCTGGAGCAGAGCGATTTCCGTGCCGGGTTCGAAGCCAAGGGACGCTTTGAGAACTACATGAAAGCCATCCCCACGCGGTTGATCGTCAACGACAACGCCGGGCTGTTGGGCGCGGCGACGTTGGCCTGCACCATGGCTGGCGGCCACGCGCGCCGCCGATGACGTTCTTTTGAACGGACATATCTTGATACGGTTTGGCGTTTCCCGCGTTAACGCCGATTGTGTAGTTTCGACCGGTTTGATCGCGTTTCGCGCGGTGAGAGGGACCTCCATGAAAAAATTGGCCGCCATATCTGCAGTGTTTCTTTCCACGACGGGCGCCTTTGCCGCCGACCGGATCGTCCTTCCTGCGAATGTCACGCCCTTGAACTACGACATCGCCGTGGCAACCGACGCGGCGCATCTGAGCTTTACGGGAAGTGTCAAGATCGATGTGTCGGTCAAGCAGCCGACAAAGACTATCACGTTGAACGCTGCGGACATGAGTTTCGGCCGTGTCAGCCTGTCGGGGGTCGCTGGCGCGCCAAAGGTCGCATTCGACGCGAAACAGCAGACGGCGACGCTGACGTTTCCGGCGCAAATTGCCGCCGGCGCGCATACGCTCACTATCGAGTACCGCGGCAAGATCTATCAGCAGGCGGCTGGACTCTTTGCGCTCGATTACGAGACGCCCAAAGGCAGCACGCGCGCGCTGTTCACGCAGTTCGAGAATTCCGACGCGCGGCGCTTCGTTCCGTGCTGGGACGAGCCCAACAAGAAAGCGACGTTCACGCTCACGGCCACGGTCCCGGCGAACCAGATGGCTCTGGCCAATACGCCGATCGTTACGACCGACTCTCTTCCCGGCGGTCTGAAGCGCGTTCATTTCGCGAAGTCGCCTAAGATGTCGTCCTATTTGCTGTTCTTCGGCGCCGGCGATTTCGAGCGTGTGTCGCGCAAGGTCAACGGCGTCGATATCGGAATCGTCGTAAAGCGCGGCGATACCGACAAGGCCGGATATGCACTCGATGCAGCGTCGAAGATACTTCCCTTCTACGAAGACTATTTCGGCGTGAAATATCCGCTTCCAAAACTCGACCTGATCGCCGGACCCGGTTCCAGCCAGTTCTTCGGCGCAATGGAGAACTGGGGCGCGATCTTCTATTTCGAGCACGATCTCGAAATCGACGCCGGGACCTCAACCGAGTCCGACAAACGTGGTGTCTACACCGTGGTCGCTCATGAGATGGCGCACCAATGGTTCGGCGATCTTGTGACGATGGACTGGTGGGATGACCTCTGGCTGAACGAAGGCTTCGCGTCGTGGATGGAACTGAAAGCGACCGATCAATTCCATCCCCGAATGGAAAGTCTGGATGGATTCCATCGATGCCAAGGAAGGCGCGATGCGCGTCGATGCCCGTGCGGGTACGCATCCTATCGTCACGCCGATCCTCGACGTGCTGCAGGCCAACCAGGCGTTCGACACGATCACCTATTCCAAAGGCCAGGCGGTCATCCGCATGCTGGAGAACTATGTCGGCGCGGACAACTTCCGCGCGGGTGTGCGCAACTACATCAAGGCCCATGCCTACGGGAACACGGTCACCGACGATCTGTGGCGCGAGCTCGACAAGACCTCTCCACGCCCGGTCACACAGATCGCGCATGATTTCACGCTGCAGGCCGGCGTGCCGCTGGTGCGCGTTGCGCCGGCCGCCGGGCGGTGTTCGTCTTTCGCAGGAGCGTTTCGCGATGGATTCGACCGCCCGGACGCCGCTGACCTGGCATGTTCCGTTCCTCGCGCAATCGCCCGGCGACAAGGCGCCCTCGCGCGGTGTGGTCGCGAAAGGTGCGCCGGTCCAGATCGCGGCGAAGCCCGGCGTGGTGGTGAATGAAGGGCAGGCGGGCTATTCCGCACGGCTTACGATCCCGTGCTGCTGAAAGCGGTTGCCGCGCGGTTCGCCACCCTGTCCACCGGAAAACCAGTTCGGCCTCCTCAACGATTCTCATGCGCTGGGTTATTCCGGTTACGCGCCGCTCACGGATTTCCTCTCGCTCGCGCAGCAGACCAAATCGGCGATGGATCCGCAGGTTCAGGCGGCTGTCGCGGCGCGACTGCAGGGGATCGATTTCCTCTATGACGGATTGCCCGGCCAACCGGCGTTCCGGTCCTTTGGCAGAACCCTGCTGGAGCCGCTGTTCGCCAAAGTCGGTTGGGATGCCAAGCCGGCCGAGAGCCAGAACGCGGCGCTTCTGCGCGCGACGCTGCTGGACGCGCTCAGCCAGTTCGACGACGCCGCTGTCATCGCCGAAGCGCGCACGCGCTTTGCCGCCTACCTGAAGGACCCCGTGCACATCGCCCCGGACACGCGCCGCAGCATGTTGAAGATCGTTGCGCTTCACGCGACGCCGCGACCTGGGACCAGCTGCATAGTCTGGCAAAAGCGGGCAAGACCGCAATGGTCAAGGACGAGCTCTACCGGACGCTCGGCACGGTTCGCGACCGCGCTTTGGCGTCCAAAGCCCTCGCGCTGACACTCGGCGACGAGGTTGCGCTCACGACCCGCCCCTCGATCGTGCGTGCGGTCGCTATCGCGCATCCGGACATGGGATTCGATTTTGTGACCGCGCACCAGCAGCTCGTGATGTCCTGGTTGGAAGGAGACAGCCAGAACCAGTTCGCGCCGCGCATCGCGACCGGCTCGAACGATCCGAAGATGATCGCGAAGCTGAACGCCTATGCGGCTGCGCATATTCCCGCCACGGCCCGCGGCGATACGGTCAAGGCGACGAGCGCAATCGGCTTCAACGCCGACGTCCGCGCCAAGCGTCTGCCGGAAGTGGACCGCTGGCTGGCATCGAAGCGCGGGGAGTAGTGCCCGCCGCCGCCGCGGCAAAGAGAAACGGGCCGGAGTTTCCTCCGGCCCGCGTCGTTTCAACGGATGTTCTGAACTAGTTGACCGTCACACTCGTCGCCGCGGATGCGACGGCCGTTGACGACAACCTGAAGCTTGCTCGCGCCGGTCTCGCAAGAGCCCGGAATGTCGAACTGCGCGTTGGTCACGGACCCGTCGGAGATGCCAGTCGCGTAATTGTGCGAGCTGCCATAGCAGACGTGGCTGGTACCGTTGTTGGTGATGCGCACGATCGGATAGTTCGAAGACTCCTGAACGTCGTCGCCGTAGTATCCGCCGTAGCTCACGCCGTTGAAGCCGACGCCGCTGATGGCGTTGTTGGTGCTTCCGTGCGTCAGCGTCGTTGCCACCGAGTTGATCGTCGGAATGGCCTGCTTCGCCGGCTTGCCCTGCGGTGTGTAGATTTCGACGTCGCCGGTGTCGCTGGACCAGAAACTTCACCGGTCGGCAGGAGAAGCATGCGGCCCTGGTACGAGTTAATGTCGGGCGCCGCTGCGGGCTCGTTCACCTGCGTGATTTTCACCTTCGTCTTGCCCTTCTTGGTGATCTTCACCTTGGCTTCGAAGAAATGCGAAGGCCCACCCTGGAACACGCGGGGCTGGCCTGCATCAGAACGTTGCCGCTCGGCAGCAATGCTGCAGGGCCGTCGGCAACGTCGAGGCTGCCGCCGATCGCCGGAATATCCGGACCCACGGTCCACGTTCCTTTCAGAGGATTGTAAACGGCGGTGTGTGCCGTTCCGCAGATTTGGTAGACCAGACCGCTCGCGAGCAACACACCCGGACCGATTTCGTGCGAACCAGCGTCCGTGCAGGAGACGGGTGTCTTATTGGCCTGGGTTGTCCAGGCGCCCGTCGTTTCGGAATAGATCTCGACGTCGTTGTCGCTGCCGAGATCGCGATTGGCGTCGACCGTAAAGGTCGTGCCGTCCGGAAGCTGCGTCCAGCCTTCTTCGTCGTTTTCATCGGCTTTGCCGGTACCCGTTGAGGTCCACGTGACCGACTCGCCGCTGATCGACGCAATCGCGTTGCCGCTCGTGCAGCAATCCGCAAGCATGAACTGACCGTCCGAGCGCACGATGCTCTGTGCGTCGCCGATCTTCGACCAGCCGGCGGGCGCCGTGACATTGGTCCAGGCGTTGGTAGATCTGTTGTAAATCGCGCCCTTGTTGGTCCAGACGGCGTTGCAATTGATGTACTCGCCGGCCGTTGACCATGACGTGCACGCCGTCTGGCATCACCTGCGAGCTGAAATACAACGGTGTGTAGCCGGACGGCATCGCCCCCATCTTCGTCCATGTGCCGTTATGATACCCGCCGGTGTTATCGGGCGTCAGCTTGTACCAGTTCGCCGCGCAGCCATCGTGCATCATGACCGTTCCGTCGGTCAGAAGCAGGGATGTATCCGGGAAGCCGGACCCTGGGAAACTGTTGGCGATGGGTGCCCATGTGCCCGATTTCGAACCCTTCGGCGCGACAAAAGGCTGCTTCGAAGGATCCGGAATGAAGTGCGCGCTGCGCGTTGGCGCAGGCGTCAGCGGCGGGTGGGCCAGGCGCGCTCGTCGCGAGCAGCGCGCTGGCGACAGCAGCAAGGGTGGTGAAACGGCTGGAACGCATGACGAAGTCCCTTTCGGATTGGCTCGGTTGGATGGCGCAGGTCAAAGCCCGCCCCATGCGGTTCGTGTGACTTGGAGAATTACGGCGATGTTAGGCAGGTGGCCAAACTAAGGCAAGCATGCGAACGGTGCGAATACAGCGATGTTGCAGCCGCGAGACGAACCGGGCCAGCGATACCACCCCAAGGCGTCAGCGGGGCAATTGGGACAAATTTTATATGCCTGTTCGCGGTTTCGTAGAATTTTTTGAACACGCCCACCAGCGGATCCGGCGTGTGAGTGATTGCCGGTTCCCGAGCGATTGATTGTAAGCCAGGGATGTTTGGCGCCCGACATGTCGAATTGCGCTTTCGTGATCAATGCGCGCCGTCGGGAGCGGATGGAAGGAACGAGAAGAGAGGCGTTGACGAAAATTTAATGGCCAAACCTGTCGGCAAGTTCATTGGGTGCTCTTCGATGCTCGTTTCGACGCGATGTCGTGCGCTGGTCACAAAGCCGTCGCATGCCCCTTCAAAAGTCAGTATGCAGCGGAAAATCCGGCAAGCATTGCCCGCCATTAACAATTTGACGTCCATTCTGCCGTGATGATTCGTTGCGGAACTGCAACCATCGCTGTGCGCGCGGACCTCATCATCGTGGCGTTTTTGGGCGCCACGGAATAGGCTAAGGCCTTGGGAACCCCTGAGAAGAACCCTTTCGTATGAAGCTTGAGCAGCTTGTTCTGGATCGCGGCCTTGTCGCCCCCGAGACCTTGTCGCGCGCGCGCTGGTTCAGGCTGAAACCGGCGAACGCCTCGACTCGGTAATGACCCGGCTCGGCATGATCGCGGAGCAGGCTCTTGCCAAGGCGATTTCTGACGAGACCGGGCTCGCGATCGCCGCAACCAGCGATTTTCCCGCCGAGCCTGTCCTTGGCGACGCGATTTCCGCACGATTCCTGCGCGATGTGAAAGCCGTGCCGATTGCCGCCTCGGACGAGGCGGTGGATGTGGCGCTGATCGACCCTTTCGATCCCTATCCGCTTGAAGCGCTGTCTTTTGCGCTGGACCGCAAAGTCCGGCCGGTGGTCGCCAAGGCGAACGATATCGAACTCGCCCTCGACCGGCTCTATGGCGCCGCGGCGCAGGCGCAATCCGACGACGAGACCGTCGACGAATCCGACGTTGAGCGGCTGAAAGATCTGGCCAGCGATGCGCCGGTCGTGCGCACCGTGAACAACCTTATCGCGCGCGCTTCGGAGGCGCGGGCTTCCGATATCCATATCGAGCCGGCGGAAGATTGCGTCCGCGTCCGCTACCGCGTCGACGGCGCGTTGATCGATGTCGAAACGCTGCCGGCGCAGATGAAGCTGCCGCTGGTTTCGCGCATCAAGGTCATGGCATCGCTTGATATCGCCGAGCGCCGCCTGCCGCAGGACGGACGCTTGCGCGTCGCAGTGCGCGGACATGAGATCGATCTTCGTATCGCGACTTCGCCGACGATCCACGGCGAGAGCGTCGTGATGCGCATTCTCGACCGTTCCAGCCTGTCGCTTGATTTCAAGACTCTGGGCTTCGAGGACGACGTGCTCGAACAATTCATGCATGTTCTCAAGCAGCCGCACGGTATCGTGCTGGTGACGGGTCCGACCGGCAGCGGCAAGACGACGACGCTGTACGCGTCGCTTGCCGCGATCAATTCGCCGGACCGCAAGATCCTCACCATCGAAGACCCGATCGAATATCGTCTCGCCGGCATCAACCAGACCCAGGTGAAGCCGCAAATCGGGCTGACCTTCGCCGCGGCTCTGCGCTCCTTCCTGCGCCAGGACCCGGACGTGATGATGGTCGGCGAAATCCGCGATCTGGAGACGGCCGAGGTCGCGATCCAATCGGCGCTCACCGGTCACACCATTCTCTCAACGCTCCACACCAACAGTGCCGCGGCATCGGTGACACGTCTCATCGACATGCGGGTCGAGCCGTTCCTTATTACCTCGACCCTGAATGCAGTTCTCGCACAGCGTCTGGTGCGCCGCCTTTGTCCGAAATGCCGTGAGGCCTACCAACCGACGCAAGCGTTCCTGCAGGGCCTTTTGCCGGGAACCGATACGACCAGCGTGAAGCAGCTCTACAAACCGAAAGGCTGCGAGGCATGCGGTCACACGGGGTTCCGCGGGCGTCTCTCGGTGATGGAGCTGCTGATTGTCGACGAGGAAATTGCGTCGCTGATCCTGTCACGCGGCGAAGCGCGCGAGGTTCAGCGCTCGGCCGTCGCGCACGGCATGCGCACGATGCTCGCCGACGGACTTCTGAAATCACAGAAGGGCCTCACGACCATCGAAGAAGTCCTCCGGGCGACACGAGAGGTCTGACGGTGGCCACTTACAAATACCGCGCGGCGACGGCGACCGGTCAGTTGCGGACCGGCATGCTCGAAGGCAGTTCGCGTGCCGATGCCGTCGAACGGGTCAAGCGTCTCGGACTGATGCCGATCGAGACCGTTGAAACCTCCTCCAAGGTCTCGGCGGAGCCGAAGCTGCGCCTCAACAGCCAGACCCGGCGCGGCATCGTCAATGCGGTCAGCGAACTTGCGGTTCTTTTGAACGCCGGTTTGCCGCTGGACCGTGCTCTCGGCGTCTGCGTTGAAAACCTCACGCGGCCGGCCGTGAAGGCGACGTTCGCAAAACTGCGCGAACCGCGTGCGCCACGGCGCGTCGCTCGCGCGCGCGATGCAGGAAAGCGGCGGCGCGTTCTCGCCAATGGCGTCGGCGATGGGCCGAAGCCGGCGAGGCCAGCGGCAAGCTCGACGAAAGTCTCGGACGTCCTCGCCGAAACCATGGAGCGCGCCGAAACGCTGCGTCAGACGATCGTGTCTTCCATGGTCTATCCGATCATGCTGATCGTCATCGCCACGAGCGTCATTTTGGTGATGCTGCTCTTCGTTGTGCCGCAATTCGAAAGCCTGTTCAAAGATACCGGCGCGAAGCTTCCATTCATGACGCAAGTCGTCATGGCCGCGAGTCACGCTGTGCAGAACTATGGTATCGTCGGGGCGATACTGGGGATGGTCGGGGTTTTTCTTCTGGTGCGCTGGGCCAGACAGCCTGCCGTGAAGCGTGTTCTCGACCGGCAGATTCTCAACATGCCGGTTATGGCCCTGTCGTACGCAACGCCGAAACGGCGCGGTTTGCGCGCACACTGGGCAGCCTTCTCGACGGCGGCGTGCCGCTGGCCTCCCGCGCTCGCCATCGCGCAGCGCTCGATCGCGAACATGCATATGGCCGAAGCGGTTGACAAAGTGTCCTCCGGCTTGCGTCAGGGTGGCGGTCTCTCGAGTCCGCTGGCCGCGACCGGTCTGTTCCCGCCGATGGCGCTCAGCTTTCTGAGAACGGGTGAGGAGACGGCGCAACTGGGCTTGATGCTGAGCCGCCTGGCGGACGTTCTCGACCGCGAAGTCCGCAATTCCATCCAGCGCATCATTGCGGTACTTACCCCCGCGATCACGGTTGCGATGGGCGCCATCGTCGCAACTGTCATCGCTTCCATCATGTCCTGCAATTCTGGGCTTCAACGATCTAGCGACAGGACCATGACCATGTGCAATTTCCGCCGCCGTCATACTGAGAACGGCTTCACGCTGCTCGAACTTCTCGTCGTCCTTGCGATCATGGGCATGCTGGCTGCGATCATCGCCCCGCAGGTGATTGGCTATCTCGGCAAATCGCGCACCAATGACTGCGCAGGTGCAGATCCAATACGTCATGCAAGGGCTCGAATTGTTCCGCGTCGATGTCGGCCGCTACCCAACGCAACAGGAAGGTCTTGAGGCGCTCGTCAATCCGACACAGAGCGCGCCGAACTGGAACGGCCCGTACCTCAAGAAGGAAAGCGCCCTTCAGGATCCATGGGGCAATCCGTACCTCTACCAAATTCCGGGTCAGCACGGCGAAGTCGACGTCTATTCGCTCGAAACGACAAGGCGCCGGGCGGAACCGGCGAGGCGCAGGATGTCGGAAGCTGGTAGCAACGGTTTCACGCTGCTCGAAATGCTCGTCGTGATCGCGATCACGGCGATGATCTCCGGCATTGTCGCGGCGAATATGGAACGGACACTCGACGCGTTGGAGCTTCAGCAGAATGTGCGGTTGCTGCAGGCCGATCTGCGGGTCGCGCGGGCAACGGCGCTGCGCACCGGCAAGAGCGTCGATCTGGAAGCGACCGATCACGGACACGAATACGATTGGATCGGCGGATCGCGTTTTCTTCCTGCCGGGATCACGCTCAGCATGTCGCGGCCGTTTGTCGTCTACCCTGACGGGTCGGTCGACGCGCCGCCGATCGTGATGTCATCGGAGCGGCGCAGTCACGCACTGGCAGTCGATCCGGTTACCGGCGGCGTGACGGTGGACGGTCAATGAAGCGGCACGAATCCGGATCGGCACTTGTCGAGGCGATGGTCGGTGCTGCCATCGTCGCCGGGACGCTTGCGGGCATGTTCGGCGCGATCCGCGAGAGCGCCGCGCACAATCACATGATCGAGCAGCGCCGCATAGCTTTCATGATCGCGCAGTCCGAACTCGCCGCCGTGGGTTCGATCATTCCTGCGGCGCCTGGCACGACAGAAGGCACCCAGGGCGATTTCTACTGGCAGGTGGACATCGAACCTTACGGCACAGCGCCGCAACAAGCCGGATTCGGAACGCCTCCGAATATGGTGGGCGTTCTGTGCGCGGTGCACGTGATGGTCGGCGATACCAACCGCAGGCCACTCGCCAATCTGACGACGCTGACGCTTGTGAAGAGCACCTGAGCCATGCGGTCGCGCGAAGCCGGATACACGCTGATCGAATTGATGGTGAGCCTCATCATTCTGGCGATGGTGAGCGTGATGATGCTGCAAGGCATCACCACGGGCCGGCGCGTCTGGGAACGTGCGGACGTCGCCAACGCGCGGGGAGAGACGATTTCGGGCGCGCAGATGTTGTTGCGTTCAAGGCTGGAGCGGGCCTATCCGGCGACGCGTTACGACAAGATCCCGAGTTATGCGGACTTCTTCGGTACGGCCAGCGGTGTCAGTTTCTTGTCGCCTCCTCGCGACATCCACGCCCCCTGGGGGCTGATGCGCTACACATTGGCGCTGGCGCCGAATGGCGATCTGGCGCTTTCCTCCCTCAGCGATCTGGCCATCGACCCCACAGCCCCGGGGGAACCCTTGGTCCTGTTGCACAATGTGCAGCAACTCGATATCGGCTATTTCGGCGTGGTCCCTCCGGACAAGGATCCCGCCTGGCACGATCAATGGCAGCTTATGCCGACTTTACCATTGTTAATGCGGGTGCGGTACAATTCGCGCCTGAAGATGCCCGCTCCTGGCCGGACCTTCTGATCAAACCCTTTGCTACGGTCGACTCCATGTGCGTTCTGACGTCATGAGTGGAAAGTGCCGGGGCCGGCAATGAACTTCAAAGACATCCTGAATCTGGACATGGCGTCTGCGTTGCAGCTTCTGCAGCAGTTCTGGCGCTGGTGGACGGAAGAGTTGATGGCGATGCTGCCCGCGGAATGGCGCGAGCGGCTGCGGCGGCGCAGCCACATCGTGCGCAGGTCCGCGGCGGCTCCATTGTCTACAGCAAAGAGGAAAGCGGCGAGGTGCTGCAGGCCAAACCGCGCGGGCCCGATCAAGTTCCTGATCCCCTCCAATCAGGTGCTCGTGCGGGAACTCGATCTGCCGATGCTGCCGTTGAGCGACGTCAAGCGCATGGTCGCGCTGGATATCGACCGGCTGAGCCCCTTCCAGGCGGATCAGATCTATTTCGATGCTGACGTCGTTTCACGCGATACCGAGAATGGCCGCCAGCAAGTCGTGCTTGGCATTCTCAAGCGCACGACCGCCGACCAGGTATTCGGCTTCATGCGCGAGAACGACCTTGTGCCTGCCGCCATCGGCGTGGCGCCCCGCAACGGCGCGCTTGCACCCGATTTTGATTTTCTTTCGGCAATGCGCGGTGCGCAGGGCGGAGGGGCGGCGCAACGCCGTTCTCTTTATTGGTGGGCCGCCGCGGCGGTGCTGCTCATCGTCAATATCGGCTTTCTGACCTATCGCGATTCCAGCAGTCTGGACGAGTTGCGTCAGACCGTCGAAGCCCAGCAGGTGCGCGTCAACGTCGCGTTGCGTACGCGCGACAAGGTCAGCCGTGAGGCGGCGCGCCGTACGGAGCTGCTGCAAAGCAAGCAGCGCATGTCGCCGCTGCCGGTGCTCGATGCCGTGACCAAAGCCATTCCGCAGGATGCCTGGGTCAGCCGCTTTGAGTGGAACGGGCGCACCGTTCACGTTCGCGGCCAAAGAAAGACCTCGAACGACATTCTGGCGCGGCTCGAAGCCTCGCCTGTTCTTCGCAACGCCCGTTCGCTTTCCGGCGAGACACGCACCGCGGGCGACGCCAATACCATTCAGCAATTCGATATGTCGGCCGACCGCGAATTCGGAGGCCCGCGATGAGACCGCTGGAGCCGCGCGAGCGCCAAATCGTTGCACTGGGAATTCTCGTCCTGGCGCTTGTCATCGTCTGGTTCGGACTCATTCAGCCTGTGATCGGCGGCTTCATCGGCCGCGCCCAGGAACGCAGCGAATTGACCGGGACCTACAAGCGAAACGCGCACATCCTCGCGGCATCTCCACGTGGCGCGAGGAGGCGGAGCAGCAGCAGGCGACGCAATCGCAATTCGCCATCGCCGCGCCGACCAAGGTACTGGCGGCGGAAAATCTCAAGCAGCGCTTGATCCGCATGAGCAGCACGATTGGCGGGAGCCTACAAACGGTTTCGGAACTGCCCGCCGAGGGGGACGGCTTTGTCCGCGTGCGGGTCGATATGCAGCTTACAATGAGTCAACTTTACAAGAGCCTCACCCCGGCTCGAAAATGAGGCGCCGTATGTCATTGTTAGATACGTTTCGGTCACGGCCGACCGGGCAGTTCAAACCGGGCACCTTGCGACAATGGATGTCCGGCTTGAAATCTCGGCTCCCGTCCGAATTAGTCAGCCGTCGTAATCCGGAGTTGATGCCTGCAATGGCTTCGATCGTCTTGCTCCTCGCGGTGGGCCTGCAACTGGCGCTGCCATCGTCAGCCAGTTTGCCGGCTGTCACGCGTCAAGCTCCTGCTGCAACGCCCGCGGTCGAACCCGTGCGCGCCGCGCTCAACGCCTACAACGCCATCATGGCCCATCCGATTTTCGCGCCCGATCGCGCGCCGCCGGCCGCCGAAGCGGATGACACTGGCAATCTGAGCGGCGTCGAAGTTCTGGGAACGGCGATCGCAGGCAAGGTTTCGGCCGCGCTGGTCCGCGACGCCGACGGAGAATTCTCCCGTCTGAAGATCGGCGAAGATCTCGATGGCTGGAAGCTTGTCTCGATCGAACCCAAGGAATTGGTGTTCGATCGCAATGGCGAACGCCGCTCGGTCCAGATCAGCGCGACAGCGCCCGCGAGAGCCGGTACCGCCACCAAGATGGGCGTGGCGGGCGGCATGACCGGTCCTGCGGCTGCGGCCAAAAGCAGTGACGATGATGACGACGACGACAGCGACGATTGAGAGAACGATGAACCGCTACACCATAGCCACGCTCTGCGTGCTTCTGCTCTCCGGCGCCGCTGCTGCGGACGGTCCGCCCGCGGCCACAGAAAACGGCACCGCCGTCTATCCCGGCACGGAGTCCTTCAGTCTGCCGCACAAGGCGACGCGCACGTCGGGGTCAGCCGAACAACGTCACGCTCAACTTCCCCAATGCCGACGTGCACGAAGTGGCGAAGTCGATCCTTGGCGACATTCTCGGTTTGAACTATGCCGTCGATCCTTCGGCGACCGGCACGGTCACCGTGCAGACCGCAGAACCGGTCGCGAAGGCCGATGTTCTGCCAATCCTTGAGGAGTCGCTGAGCGCGGCAAAACTGGGACTGATCAAGAAAGGGGCGGTGTACACCGTCATTCCGCTCGACAAAGGCCAAGCGCCAGCCGCAACTGCTGAATGCGACTGAGCCGGGCTATGGCAGCGAGTCCATCACGCTGAGCTTCGTCAACGCGGTGGAGCTTAAGAAACTGCTCGATCCGCTGGTGCCCGAAAATTCGATCGCCCAGGCCGACCCCGGGCGCAATATTATGCTCATCACCGGCACCGCCGATCAGCGCAACGCGATGCGCGAGCTGATCAAGCAGTTCGACGTGAACTGGCTGCACGGCATGTCGTTTGCGCTTCTGGTGCCCGAACGCACCGATGCCCACACACTTCAACCGGAACTCGACGCGATCGTGAATACGCCGAATTCGCCGACCCAGGGGCTTGTGAAGCTTGTCGTCATCGACCGGCTCAACGGCATTCTCGCGATTTCGCCGCAGCCGCAATATCTGAAAGACCTGAAGAAGTGGATGGACGTTCTCGACCGTGCCGGCGGCGATAACGATCGCAAGCTCTTCGTCTATCACGTGCAGAACGGACGCGCCGCGGATCTTGCGAGCGTCCTCATCAGCGCTTTCGGCGGTGGATCGGGGCAAAGTGCTGCGCCGCATCCGACGGCACCCAACCTTGCCGCGACCGGCCAGCCATCCCAGATCGGCGGCACCTCGTCGGGATTTGGCAGCTCGCAGCAAAGCGGCACGACTGGCTCGGGCGGCTTTGGCAGCGGTGGATTCCAGGGCGGTAGCGGGTTCCAGAGCGGCGGCTTTCAGTCGGGTGGCGGTTTTGGGCAGACCTCGCAGGGCGGCACCACCGGCTCAACATCGTCGACGTTGGGTGGGACCACGTCGACGCAGCCGCAGAACGTCTCGCAAGTCCTGCAATTGCAAGGCAGCTCCACGCCGATCAGCGTCAGCTCGGACGAAACCAACAACGCGATCGTGGTATACGCGACGGCACGTCAATATGCGATCGTCTCCGAGGCCTTGCGCCAGCTCGATGCTGCGCCGCTGCAAGTGGTCATCGAGGCCGCGATCACCGAAGTGTCCCTGACTAAGGAACTGCAGTTCGGCGTTCAGTGGCTGCTAAACACCGGCGTAGGTTCGGTCGGATTCTCGGAAGGCACAACGGCCGTGCCGACGCAGATATTCCCCGGCTTCTCCTATGTCGTGAGCAGCGGCAACGAAATCCAGGCCACGTTGAACGCGCTGCAGACCATCACGACGGTCAAGGTGATCTCGGCGCCGAAAGTACTGGTGCTGAACAACCACACCGCGTCGCTGCAGGTGGGCGATCAAGTGCCGATTTCGACTGGAAACCTGGTCACGGGCGGCGGAACAGGCGTCGATCCGACAGTCGCGAATGAGATCCAATATATGCCGACCGGAGTGATCCTGACGGTCACGCCCCGTGTGAATGACAGCGGACTTGTTCTGCTCGACATCGCGCAGGAAGTTAGTGACGTTAAACCCGGTTCGTCCGGAGGTGACAACACAACGCCCACGATCGAAGACCGCAAGTTCAACAGTTCGATCGCCGTGCACGATGGCCAGACGATCGCTTTGGGCGGGTTGATCCGCGACAACAACAGCCACGGCCGCGACGGACTTCCCTATCTCTCGCAGATTCCGTATCTCGGCGCACTGTTCGGTTCCACCGACAACATCGACAACCGTACGGAGCTTCTGGTGCTGCTGACGCCGCGCGTGATCCGCAATGCCCTCGATGCGAAGTCGATCACCGACGAACTCAAGGAAAAGATCGGCACCGTCGCGCCACCGGGCCCGCCGAGAGGCGTCATCCATTGAATGCGGGCCGCGAGCACGGCTACGCGATGATCGCTGCGATCATCGGTGTCGCGGCGTTCGGGTTCATCGCGTTCGAATTCATGGCGCAGGACCGCGGCGTGCTCGCCGAAGTCCGCGGCGAGGAAGAACAGGCGCAACTCGTTGCGGCCTGCAATGCCGGCCTCTACATGGCCATCTCCGGCCTCGCGACCAGCGACATTACGCAGCGCTGGGGCATAGACGGACGCTCGCGCGTCGTACAGTTCGGCGACACCTCTCTTGTCGTCACGGTGGAAGACGAGCGCGGCAAGATTCCCCTGAACGGGATCATCGAAGAAGAGGTCCGCGATATTTTCACTGCCGCCGGCGTGACGGACCCGCAGCAGCTCAGCACCCTTGCCGACAGTTTCGAGGATTGGCAGGATTCCGACAACTCGGCGCGTCCGTCGGGTGCCGAAGCGCCGGCCTATGCGAGCTTCGGATACAAGCCGCGCAACTCCGGTTTTCGCACGCTCGGCGAATTGCGCATGGTCAAAGGCATGACCAACGATCTCTATACGCGACTCGAATCGTCATTGACCGTGTTCTTCGGCGAGAGCGGCGGATTCAGTGAATCCACCGCGCAGCCTCTGGCGTTGCAGGTGCTGGGTGAAGTGGCCGCCAACTCTCCGGAAGTTATGGAGCGCCAGCGCGAACTCGCCGGTGAAGTGCCCGTCCCGCTGACTCTCACGAAGGTGAGCCTGATCGGGCGCACGCTGACCGTGAGGGTCGAAGCGCACCGCGGCGCGACCTATCTCAAGCGCACGGCGATCGTTGAACTGACCGGGAACCCCGCCAACCCATACTGGCTTCGCTATCTCGACTGATCACGAGAATGAGAACATGCCGGAAAGATCCGGCGATCCGTAAAGCCATACAATCCAGATCGCGAAACACAGCGCTACGCCGAAGGGAATGCGCTCAGTCAGCGCGCTTTTGCCACGGCGGATCATCGCGATCCCCGACCCACAGGAAGCCGACGGCGCAGGCAAGCAGAACGACGAAGGGAAGGGCTTGCCATCCGAGCCACGCCCCCGCGGCGCCGGCGAGTTTCATATCGCCCAGCCCCAATCCCTCCTGGCCGCGGGCACGCCGATACGCCGCCGCGATCGCATAGAAGATCGCCACGCCGAGCAGCGCCGCAACGGCATGGCCGAGGATGTCCCGTTCCGGGAGCCACCACGACACGCCCAGTCCGGCGGCCATCAGTGGCAGTGTGAGAACATCTGGAAGCCGGAACGCCAATACATCGACCGCTGCAAGCACAAGAAGAGTCCAGCCGAGCGCACAACTGACCGCGAGCAGGGGAGCGCTGTGCACGAGGAGCGTCGCCCAGATGCCGATTGCGGCACTGGCGCCGGTCATCGAGACGATCGGGAGGCGGTCTGTCTCGGAAAGCTCGCGGGAAATGAAAGCGGCGGCCACACCGGCCGGGATCGAGCCCAAGAAGATCGCGCTCAGCGTTAGGATGGACGGGAAAATCATCGGCACACGCTACCCTTTGTGCTCCGCGACGGCGAGCGCGGTACCGGAACCCGATTTCCGTCATTTATATATCTTCACCCGACACGAGATTGTATGTCATTCTCAGGTGCTAACGGGTGTGGTTGCCGGCACAGGTTTGAGGACCGGTCGGGCAAAACAAAAGAGGGACGTTATGAAAGCCATCCTTCGCAGCATGATGCTCATGCTGTGCTTTGCCGTGTTCATTCCCGCGCAGGCCCGGGCCGATGGCGGGGTTTGCCCGCGCCCCAAGGAAGGTGTGCGCCTGGGGCTGGTCAAGTCGCGGGTGAGGGAAAGCGGGTTGCCGCTTGTCTATCTCAACCAGATCGGCGGGCAGGACGAAATCGTGTTCGACGGCGCGTCGCTAGTCTGCAACGCCAACGGCACACTCGCGCACGCGCTTCCGGCGTGGGAAGAGAAGCTTGTCATCACGGATTGGGATCGCGTACGGAGAGCGGCTGGGTCTGTGCGAAGGGTGAGATCACGAAAGAAGAAGACCGTGAGACGCAGGTCTATCATGCGATGGTGCTGGGCCTGCGCGATTATGTGAACAAGAACCCGCTTTCCCCCGGCGTGGTTCTGGACTTTCGGGCGGCATCGACAGCGCGATCTCGGCTGCGGTCGCGGTCGATGCGCTGGGCGAGGATCGGGTGCGCTGCGTGATGCTGCCGTCGCGCTATACCTCGCGCGAAAGCCTCGACGATGCAGAAGAATGCGCGAAGCTGCTCGGCTGCAGGTATGAAAGCGTGCCGATTGAGGGCGCGGTAGAGGCGTTCGGCGCCGCGCTGAGCGACGTTTTCGCGGGCAAGAAGCCCGACACGACCGAAGAGAACATCCAGTCGCGCGCGCGGGCCGTGATTCTGATGGCGATCTCCAACAAATTCGGGCCGATGGTGCTGACCCACGGGCAATAAGAGCCGAAATGAGCGTCGGCTACGCGACGCTCTATGGCGATATGTGCGGCGGCTACAATGTGCTGAAGGACGTCTACAAGACGGAAGTCTTCCGGCTTTCGCACTGGCGCAACGCGCATCATCCGCATGGCGCGCTGGGGCCGAAGGGCCGCGTGATCCCGGAGCGCATCATCACCAAGCCGCCGAGCGCGGAATTGCGCGAGAACCAGAAGGACCAGGACTCGCTGGCCGCCTTACGACATCCTCGACGGCATTCTCGAATGCCTGGTCGAGAACGAGATGACGTTCGAGGCGACCTGTGCGAAGGGCTATCATCCCCGCGACCGTGAAGCGCGTCGAACAGCTTCTCTACGTCAGTGAATACAAGCGCCGCCAGGCCCCGCCCGGCGTGAAGGTTACGCAGAAGAACTTTGGCCGCGACCGCCGCTATCCGATCACCAATGCATTCCGGGACGCGCGCGATCTATGACCACACTCGTCCGCTTCGCGCCGTCTCCCACCGGATTGCTGCATGTCGGCAATGCGCGGACGGCTGTCGTCAACTGGTTGTTTGCGAAGAAGACCGGCGGCAAGTTCTTCCTGCGCATCGACGACACCGATACCGAGCGTTCGAAGCCGGAATACGAAGCGGCGATCATCGAAGATCTGGCGTGGTTGGGTCTGACGCATGATCTTTTCGCGCGGCAGGTGGAGCGTTCCGATGCGCACCAGGCGGCTGCGGAAAAGCTGAAAGCGAGTGGGCGGCTTTATCCAGCGTATGAGACGGCAGATGAGTTGGATCGCAGGCGCAAACGCCAGATTGCGATGCGCAAAGCCCCGGTCTATGACCGTGCCGCGCTCGCGCTCACCGCAGAAGATCGTGCGAAGCTGGAAGCGAGGGCCGCAAGCCGCATTGGCGCTTCAAGCTCAGCCAGACCAAAGTAAAATGGCTCGACCGCATCCGCGGCGAAGTGGAGATCGACAACCGCGCATCTCTCCGATCCGGTCTTGATCCGCAGAGACGGACGCTTCCTCTATACGCTCCCGTCGGTCGCTGGACGACATAGACTTCGCGGTGACGCATATCGTGCGTGGCGAGGACCACGTCACCAACACCGCGGCGCAGATCGAGATATTCGAGGCGCTGGGCGCGACCGTACCGGAATTCGCGCATTTCCCCCGCTTCTGATCGGGAGCGGCGGCGAGGCTTTGTCGAAGCGCATCGGCTCGCTCTCTTTGCGTGAAATCCGCGAGGGCGGGACCGAGCCGCTGGCGCTCGACTCCTATCTCGCCCAAGACCGGCACCTCCGATCCCGTCGAGTTGCGCGGCTCGCTCGATGAACTCGCCCAGGAATTCGATTTCGCGAAGATCGGCCGCGCGCCCGCGCATTTCGATCCGAAAGAACTCGATGGCCTGAACGCGAAGCTGCTGCACGGCCTTTCTTATGACGCGGTCGCTGCGCGCCTTCGGGCGATGGGTATCGAAGGGCGGGCCAAAGTTCTGGGACGCGGTGAAGCCGAACCTCATGCGTCTGTCCGATGCCGCCGATCTTGCGACGCTCATTACCGGGCCTGTGACGCCGGTGATTGAGAACCCTCCGCTATGTTCCGTCGCAGCGACGGCGTTGCCGCCCGAACCGTGGAACGAAGAGACATGGGGTGCCGTGGACCAAAGCGGTCGGCGCGGCCACCGGTGCAAAGGGCAGGGCGCTGTTCCACCCGTTGCGTCTCGCACTCACCGGCCGCGAGCATGGACCGGAGCTCAAAAAAGCTCGCTACCGCTCATGGGGCGCGCGAAAGCTCTGGCGCGGCTCAAAGGGGAAACGGCGTGATCTTCGTCCGTCATTACTGTCCTGTGTGCTGCTGCGGCTGACGCCGCGCTCCCTTACGAACATTAAAACTTATCGAACAGCGTCAAACCGGCTTTATATTAGCCGGCTGATCTGTGTCCCGGACCCAAAGGTCCGGTGCAGATCAGGCCAAGAAAATAGCGAAAATGAAAAAACGAATGGACAGTGTGGAAATAACAGTGCCGCGAAGGCGGGGCGGACAGCCCGGAAAATGCCAATGCGGAGAAGACGGGCCGTCACAAAAGGGTACATAAGACCAACTTCAGGCGCATGCGCGGCATAGTGCGCTTTGCGAATGCATTGGTCGATCAAATCGAACGCGAGCACGGCCTGAAACGTGGGCGTGGAAGGCCGCGGGGTCATGAGCAAGCTTCGCCTCTACAACACGCTGTCGCGCACGAAGGAAGATTTCGTGCCGCTCGATCCCGCCAATGTCCGCATGTATGTGTGCGGACCGACGGTCTACGACTATGCGCATATCGGCAATGCGCGCCGGCGATCGTGTTCGATGTCCTGTTCCCGGCTGCTGCGCCATCTGTACGGGCAGGGGCATGTCACCTATGTCCGCAACATCACCGACATCGACGACAAGATCAACGCGCGGGCGGCGGGAACGCGCCAATGGCGGCGACGTGTTTGCGGCTTTGCGCGAGCTGACCGAGAAGACCTACGGCATCTATCGCCAGGACGTGATGGCGCTCGGCTGCCTTGAGCCGACACTCATGCCGCGCGCGACCGAGACGTGCCGCAGATGATCGCGATGACGGCCAAGCTGATCGAGGCTGGTTACGCTTATGCGGCGCAAGGTCATGTGCTCTTCCGCGTCAATAAGAAGGCCGACTACGAAAGCTCGCCCGGCGCAGCACCGACGACATGCTCGCCGGCGCGCGCGTGGACGTTGCTCCGTATAAGGAGGACCCGATGGACTTCGTGTTATGGAAGCCATCGGGACGCGGCCACGCCGGTTGGGATTCACCCTGGGGTCGCGGGCGGCCTGGCTGGCACCTCGAATGCTCCGCGATGATCGAGGCGACGATGGGAGAAACCATCGATATCCATGGCGGCGGCATCGATCTCGTCTTTCCGCATCACGAGAACGAGATCGCGCAAAGCGAAGGCGCGCATCACGGCCACCCGCTTGCGCGATTTTGGATGCACAACGGCTTCCTGAATGTCGAAGGCGAGAAGATGTCGAAGAGCCTCGGCCAATTTCGTCACGATCAACGAACTGCTGAAGGACTGGCCAGGGCAGGTGCTGCGTTTCAACATGCTGCGCACACAATATCGTCAGCGATGGACTGGACCGTCGCCGGCATGAACGAGAGCTGGAAGACGCTGGAGAAATGGTACGCAGTGACCGAGCCGCTGGCCGACCCGCCGATGAATGAGGCGTTCATGGCCGCGCTGTGCGACGACCTCAACACGCCGCAAGCGATTGCGGAGCTGCACAAGGGCAGCGAGCACGAACTGGCGGGTGGCTTGGGCCTTCTTGGCTTCTCGAATGTGCAGGAAAAGATTGCCGCGAAGCCGCCGTCAGCGAAGTCGCCATCGCCGACGCCATCGCCGCCCGCAACGCCGCGCGCAAGGCAAAAGACTTCAAGGAGTCCGACCGCATCCGCGATGACCTTCTTGCCAATGGCATCGTGCTGAAGGACGGACCTTCCGGCACGACATGGGAGGTGAAGCGGTGAACTCTTCTAACCCTCCCCCTCAAGTGGAGGGTGGAGTTGGTGCATATCTACTTTGCATTTGCGTGGGGAGACGTGTGCACGGCGATGCATAGATTGCTTCCATGAGCGAACCCCAAGGCATCCACGATCATCCCGACGAGGCGCTCGGCATCCTCTATGCAGGGGGGTTCCTATCTGTTGTGGGGTTTCGTGCCGCTCTATTGGGCGATGCTCGCGGGTGTGGCGCCGGTCGAGATCACGCTGCACCGGATTTTCTGGGGCGCCCTGTTTGTCGGTGGTGTGACCGTGTTGCGGAAACGCTGGCGGGAAATCGTCGCGATATTCCGGAAGCGCGAGACAATTCTTGCGCTTACCACATCGAGCGTGCTGATCGCGCTCAATTGGGGAATATTCATCTGGTGTGTGTCGACGCATCATCTGGTGGAGTCCAGCCTCGGCTACTATCTGACGCCACTGGTGTCGATGCGCTGGGCCTTATTTTGCTGGGCGAAAAGGTCTCGCGCCTGCGCCGCGCCGCCATCGGGCTCGCGACCCTCGCAGTGATAGTCCAGGCGTTTGAACTCGGAACCCTGCCATGGCCCGCGCCGGCGCTGGCGCTGTCGTTCGGATTCTTACGGCTTCGTGCGCAAGCGCACACCGGTCGACGCACTCGACGGGCTCACCGTCGAAACCATACTGTTGTTTCCCGTCGCAGCATCGATTCTTGGCACACTGGCCGTGAACGGCACCGGTGCATTTACCACGGCTACACCCGTGCGCGACCTCCTGCTTGTAGGTGGCGGACCGATCACGGCGGTGCCGCTGACCCTGTTCGCGGCTGGTGCGCGCCGCGTGCGCATGACGACGCTGGGTTTCCTGCAATACATCACGCCGTCGATAACATTGCTGGTGGCGGACATTGCTGATGGGCGAGGCTTTCACCCCGCACCGATGCGATCACGTTCGGTTGTGTTTGGAGTGCGCTGTTGCTTGTCGGTCTGGAAGGGCCCGTCCTACGCGCGCGCACCCGCGATCTGGCTTAAACATTCTCCCAGCGCTGCGATAAACCGCTTCCGGCGTCATCGCAACGTGGAAGTATGTCGAGACCGACGCACCGGCGAACCCCTGCGAGAACCACTTGCTCGACCAGCATCTGCAACGGCGCGAAGAAGTCCTCGGTGTTGAGAAGGAAGATCGGCTCGCGATCACGCGAAGTTGGATCGCGATCATCACTTCGAAGAACTCGTCGATGGTTCCGATTCCGCCGGGTAGAACCGTGAACGCATCCGCCATCGACAGCATGAGTTTTTTTGCGTTCCGGAAGGCCGGTGGTGAAGATGATCTCTTCCTCGGCCGAAGGCGGTTCGAGATGGCGCAGGAATTCCGGCAGAATTCCGGTTACGTTCGCGCCCGCGAGCTTCGCTGCGTGTGCAACCTCGCCCATCAAACCGACATAGCCCCCACCGAACACGAGGTCGTATCCTGCTTCGCCGAGGAGCGTTCCGAACCGTTTCGCCGGCCGCCGCGTAAGCGGGAATCGGCGCCATGCGACGAGGCACAGAAAACGCAGATCTCGGGCGGTGCTTATCCATGCGGGAATCAGGGTTGCGGTTCAGCGGGCTTCTTCCTAAACAGGTTCAAACAACAAGACCATGCCCCAAGGGAGGCCCGCGTGCCGCGTTGGCTCATCACGATCGGTATCATTGCATTGATGGCCATGCTTGCCGGGTTCCTGGTTTTCGGCGGCGCGAATATGGGGCACTGAATGGCGAAATCGGTGGTCGAGGAAGGCGACGGCGCACCGTCCTTCCGTCCTCTGTGGATGCTGATGCCCTACCTCTGGCCGGAAGGGTCAGCCGGAACTTCGCATCCGCGTTTTCACTTCGATATTTTTCCTGGTGCTCGCGACCTCTGCGACCCAGCGTCTCGCCGCTGTTCTATGGCTGGGCGGTCGATGTGCTGGCCAAAACGCCGGCCCAGATCGTGCTGGGCGCCGCGCTGTCGTGGATCGCTGCTTACACACCGTCTCGCGCATCCTGATGCAGGCGTTCGCACAGCTGCGCGACGGCGTGTTTGCGAAGGTGCAGTACCATGCGATGCGCGAGGTCGCGGTCTCGACCTTCGCGCACGTCCACACGCTGTCGCTGCGATTCCATCTGGAGCGCAAGACCGGCGGCCTGTCGCGCGTGATCGAGCGCGGCACCAAGGGTATCGACACGCTGCTGTCGTTCGCGCTGTTCAGTATTTTTCCGACGATCGTTCTTCTGGCCTTCTACGCCGTCATCCTGTTCGTCAAGCTGAACCTGACGATTGCGCTGGTGACGGTCGCGATGGTCGTCGCCTATATCTGGTTCACATTGCGGTCACGCGCTGGCGCATCCATTCCGCCGCGACATGAATCAGAGCGATCAGGACGCCAACACCAAGGCGGTAGACAGCCTGCTAAACTACGAGACGGTAAAATATTTCAACAACGAGAAGCACGAGACGCGGCGCTTCGACAAAATCGATGGAGAAATATTCCCGCGCCTCGATCCAGGCGCAGATCTCGCTCTCGGTGCTGAACACGGGGCAGGCGTTGATCATGGCACTCGGTCTCGGTGTGGTGATGGCGCTGGCGGCGATGGGTATCAAGGCGGGACAGTTTTCCGTCGGTACGCTGGTTGCGGCGAACGCGATCCTGGTACAACTCTACATCCCGCTCAATTTGCTCGGCACGGTCTATCGCGAGATCACGCAGGCGTTGGTGGACATGGAGGCGATGTTTCGCCTGCTCAACCAGCGCGCGAGGTGAAGGACAAGCCAGGCGCGCCGCCGCTGATCGTGACGCACGGCGAGATCAAGTTCGACAATGTCGTGTTCTCTTATGAACCCGCCCGAACCGTTCTGAAGGGCATCAGCTTTACGGTGCCCGCCGGAAAGACGGTCGCCGTGGTTGGGCCTTCAGGGGCGGGTAAGTCCACAATCTCGCGCATTCTCTATCGCTTCTACGATATCAAGTCGGCGGCGTGACCATCGACGGACAGGACATCCGCGAACGTGACGCAGGAAAGCCTTCGCGCCGTCATCGGCATCGTTCCGCAGGATACGGTGCTGTTCAAACGACACGGTCCGCTACAACATCGCCTATGGCCGGATCGGCGCGACCGAGGCCGAGATCAAGGACGCGGCTCGTTATGCCCAGATCGACAAGTTCATCGTCGAACTTGCCGCTCGGCTACGACGCGATGGTCGGCGAGCCGCGGGTTGAAGCTCTCCGGCGGCGAGAAGCAGCGCGTCGCCATTGCGCGCACGATCCTGAAGAATCCGCCGATCCTGCTGCTCGACGAGGCGACGTCAGCGCTCGATACCGGGACCGAGCGCGAAATCCAGAGTGCGCTGAACGAAATCTCGCGCAACCGCACCGCGCTCGTCATCGCGCATCGTTTGTCCACCGTCGTCGACGCCGACGAAATCCTCGTGCTCGATCACGGCGAGATCATCGAGCGCGGGCGTCACGATGAGCTCGTCGCCGCGGGCGGCCATTACGCCGCGATGTGGAACAAGCAGAAGGAAGCCGCCGCCGCGCCGCGAAAAACTCAAAGAGGTCGAGAATGACCCAGACGTGGCGCCCGGAATCACGCGTGCCACGTCTGTCGACGCGGGCTGATTATTCCGCCGCCTGGTCGAGGGACACGGGCGCCGGTTGCGAAATGATTCCGACATTGTGCTGCCGTTCGCGCGCCGCACGCCGTGCCTCCCGCTTTTCACGCATCTTGTAGGGCAGCGCCCAGCATCGACGGCACCAGACCCAGCGTAATCAGTTTCGAGAACGCCAGACCGAACACGATCGCGGTCGAAAGCCCGACCCACATCAGTCCGTTCGGGCCTCCGATCGTGACCTCGCGGGTGGCGAAGTCGATCTCGATCGCGAACATCATCGGCAGCAGACCGCCGATTGCCGTGATCGTCGTCAAAAACACCGGGCGCAGACGCTGTGCGCTGGAACGGATCACCGCTTCGATCGGATCCATGCCCGAGTCACGCAACCGATGGAATGTGTCGATGAGCACGATGTTGTGGTTCACCACGATACCGGCCAGCGCCAGCATGCCGGTGCCCGACATGATGATCGAGAAAGGCTCCCGCATCACGACCATGCCGAGCAAACTGCCGATCATGGCGAGGATTACCGCAATCAGGATCAAGACGGCGTGATAGAAGCTGTTGAACAGCATCAACAGAACCATCGCGATCAGGAACAGTGCCAGCAATGCCGCGATGAGAAGGAAGTGCCGGATTCGTTTTGCTCTTCCGCGCCGCCCTTGAATGACACGCGGACGTCGTGGGAGAAATTCTGCGTGTCGATCCATGATTGAAATCTTGGCCGTCTCCGCGTTCGCGTTGACGCCAAGTTTCACGTTCGCGCGGGACGTGATAGACGCGATGTCCGTCCACACGCTCGATCGAGTTGACCTGTTGCGCAGGCTTGCGCGTCACGAAGTTGCTGATCGGTACCATGGTGCCGTCATTCGCGGCGACACGCAGGTTGTCGAGCGCCGCAATGCCGCGCGACTCGCTCGGATAGCGCACGCGGATGTCGACCTCGTCCTGACTGTCGTCCGGGCGATACTTGCCGACCATGATGCCGTTCGTGACAAGCTGCACGGCGGTGCCGATGGACTGGGCGTTTGCGCCGAAGCGGCTTGCCATCTCGCGGTTGATGTCGAGATCCCACTCGATGCCGGGCAGCGGGCGCGTGTCTTCGACATCGCGCAGTCCCGGCATCTTGTTCATGTGCTCGCGTATCGCGGTCGTGACCTGTGCAAGGGATAGATAGTTGTCCGAAGAAACATCGATCATGATGTCCTTGCCGCTTGACGGGCCATTGCCTGGCTCGCGGATTTCGATGTTCACGCCGGGAATGTTCGCGGTCTTCCGACGGATTTCCTCTTCAATCTCCTTGCCGGGGCGGCGCAGGCGATAATCCTTCATCTCGAGGCTGACGTGGCCGATGTTGTCGACCGGCTCGCCGCCCTGGTTGTTCATCGAATTGCCCTGGCCGCCGGATGTCGCATAGACGGCGCGAATACCGGGCACGGTTTGGCAATGCGCGAGACGTTCATGACGATGTCGCGCTTTTTCATTGGCGGAAAGATTGCCGCGCGCGGAAACATAGATGCGCGCATAGCCGGGGTCTTCATCGGCAAAGAAGATCGTTCCCTTGTTGAAGAAAACGAACAACGCGATCACGGCCGCCACGGTGCCGAGCGCACCCCAGATCACGCGGCCGGGGTGACGTGTGAGTTTTTCCGCGAGATGTGCATACCAGCCTGTGATACCCGGGATATCGTGCCAATCGCCGGTTTCGGACGCTTCGATGCCTTTTCGTGGGCTTCGTCGTGGGGCGGCCGCTTGCCGAAGAATCCGCCCAGTACGGGCAGAAAGATCAGCGCGACGATCATCGAGGCGGACAACACGATGATCAGCGTGATCGGGAAGAAGCTCATGAACTTGCGGGAATGCCCGGCCACAAAAGCATCGGCAGGAACGCGCCGATCATGGTTGCCGTCGCGCTCACCACCGGCCAGAACATGCGGGTCGCAGCCTGCGCGAAGGCTTCCCTTCGGCGGATAGCCTTCCGTCATCTTCCGGTCGGCATATTCGACGACGATGATCGCGCCGTCGACGAGAATGCCGACGGCGAGCAGCATGCCGAACATGATCATCTCGTTCAGCGACATGCCAAGTCCGTTCAGCACCATGAACGCCATCAGGAACGAAGTCGGGATCGCGACGCCCACCAGAAGGCCCGCGCGCACGCCGAGAGCGGCCACGATGATGATCATCACCAGGATGATCGCCAGAATGATCGAATCCGACAGCGAGCTCAGCATGTCGTGGATGTCGGTGGATTCGTCGAACAGATAGGTGACGTGAACGCCGGCCGGCCACGTCTTCTGTGCCTTCTCGACGGCGGCTTTCACCGCCGCGTGTTGGCGATGATGTTCGCGCCGATGCGCTTGGTGACGTCGAGCGAGATCGTCGGCTGGCCGTTCACGCGCGCATAGGTCGTGGGATCGTAGAAGGTGCGGTGCACCTGCGCCACGTCGCTCAGCGTGATCGTCGAATTCGCGGTCGAACGGATCGGCAGCGTGAGAAGATCGTTTGCCGTCTCGATCACGCCCGGCACTTTCACGGCGAAGGCTGCCGTGACCGGTATCGATCAGGCCGGCCGCGATCAGGCGGTTGTTGTTCGAGACGGCGTTGAACATCTCCTGCTGCGAAATGCCGAAGGTTTCGAGTTTTGCCGGGTCGATGACGATTTCGAGCATCTCCTTGCGCTCGCCGTCGATGTCGACGTCGAGCACGGTCGGTATGACCTTCATCTCGTCTTTCAGGCTGCGCGCGAGCTTGAGCAGCGTGCGGTCCGGCACGTCGCCATAAAGCGCCGCAGAGATAACGGGCTGCAGCGCCGTGTTGATTTCCTGGACGGTGGGCGGATCGGCCTCCGCCGGCAACAGGGAGCGCGCTTCATCGACCTTCGCACGAACGTCGTTGAGCGCCTTCTCCTTCTTGAAGTTCACGTCGAATTCGAGAATGATGACACCGACACCCGAATAGGCGCGCGCCGTGATCGTCTTGAGGCCTTCGACGGAGCGCAGCGCGGTTTCAAGCGGCTTGACGAGCAGGCGTTCGCTGTCCTCCGGACTGATGCCCGCATAGGTCACCTGAACGATCAGGTACGGAATCGGAATGTCCGGCTGGGCTTCCTTGGGATATTGATGAACGCATAAACGCCGGCAAAAAGTACGACCGCGATCAGCGCGATGACGACGCGCGTATTGTTGACCCGCCCAGTCGACGATTCTGGTCATGACGGCACTCCGTTCTTGTCGACCACGGTCTTCACTTTCTCACCCTCGGGTCACGAACTCCTGACCGACGGTGATGATGTCCACATGTTGCGGAATGCCCGCGATCCACATGCCGTCAGGTCCATCGGAGACGATCTGGATCTGCACGAACCGGACAACGCCGTTCTGCACCACGCGCACGCCGACGGCGCCGGCATCGTTCAGCACCAAAATGCCGGGGGAGATATGAACGGAGGCGACCTGCTTTACCGGAATATGGATATCGGCGCTGACGCCGTCGCGCAGCGTGTTGCCGGCATTGGGGTAGTTCGACTTCGACGCGGAACGTGCGCGTGGTCGCGTCGGCGCGATCGGCCACGAACCGCACCTTGCCGCTGACCGTCTCGCCGGTTACGAGCGTCGCATTCGCCGGATCGCCGATCTTGATCTGCCCGACTTCATGCTCGGAGACGGCACCCACCGCGAGGAAAGGCTCCGGCGCATAGACCATCTCGCATCTGTCGCCGGCCTTCATGTAATCGCCGACATCGACATAGCGGTCGTCCACATAGCCGTCGAACGGTGCGCGGATTTTGGTGTTGGACAGCTGGATGCCCATCGTGCTCTCGCCCGCCTTCGCGGCTTCATAGGCCGCTTGCGACTGGGCAAGCTGCGTCTTGGAGCGGAAGCCCTGCGCATAGAGCTCTTTGGCGACTTCGAGTTCCTTGCTGGTCGTGCGACCATCGCCTGCATCTGCGAGACCTTGGCGCCGCGGTCGTTGACGTCTATCTCGCAGAGCACGTCGCCCGTCCTGACCTTCTGGCCCTTGTCGAAGTGGATGGCCTTGACCGTACCGTCGATTTCGGCGCGCACATCGACGGCATGCAGCGCCTGGGTGCGGCCGCGGACCGTCACGGTCGCCGCGCGGTCCGTCGCGGTCAGCGCCGCGACGCGCACCAGCGGCGTCGCCGTCGCGGCCGTCTTCGCATCCGCGCTTTCCGTGCTGATCTCCGTCTTGGGACGCACGATCAAGCTCGACCCGATCCACATCGCCGCAATGATCATGATCGCAGGCGGCCCACTGATAGCTCGGCTTCATCCGAAGCCAGAAGCCAGGGGCGATCCGCTCGTAGAAACTGTCGATGGCATTCATCAGGCGCGCGAACATGTCTTCGTACTTTCGTTACTCGGCGGCGACGGCTTCGGGGATTTCGAAGCGGGGGCGTTGTTTCTTCAGGAATTCGAGTGCTGCCTCGTAGATGGCGCGGCCGAAGCCATTCGCAAACTCTTCGCCCGCAGATTTGTGTTTGGTGTTGCCCTCATCCAACTGCGCGAGCTTGGCCTCGGTCTGGTTGATGTAGTCTTCAAGCAGTGCACTGACCCGGCCAGGGGGCAGCAGGTCGGAAAACAGCATCGCGAAGACGAACGGGGACCGGTGCCGGTCTTCTGGCAGAGGCTTGAGCAGAAAGGCGAGGAACGCGCTACGCCCTGCTGGCGTGACCGAATAGACCTTGCGGTCGGGACGTTTCTCCTGCGCTTCCTCGCGCACGGAGATAAGGCCTTCCTCACAGAGCCGGTTCAGCGCCGGATAGATCGAACCGAAGCTCGCCTCGACGAAATGCTGATAACCGTCGTGCTGGAAAAGGTTCTTGATCTCATATCCCGTGGCGTCGCCACGGGTGAGAATCCCCAAGCAGATCGTGCGAACGTCCACGGTCTCGGCCCCTATCTATATTGGTCTGATATAGATCGGGTCTATATAGGTTCGGACTTTCCGAATTCAAGTCACTTTGGTGTGTAGAATTCGCAATGCCCGGGCGCGGCCCGCGCGGGGCATGCGCACTAGCGCCAGATACCAGAGATGGGGTGGGTATGGGCGGCTATACTTCCGTTCGAGAGGCAAAAGTCGGCGTTAACGCTTCGAGGAACCCGGCTCAAAAGCTGGTCACATCGCATAATCGCCGACATGCAGAACCTCGCCGGTTTTCCTGGACACTATAGCGTTGGGGGCTTTCCCCTGATTTGCTTGGCGGAGTTGTCTTGTAGATGCTCCCAATTCCCAGCCCATCGCTTCCCGGACTCATCAGCATCACCGAGAAGTCGGAGCATTTGTAACCGTCTTTGGGATAGCGCGCTTGAATAGCCGCGCATCCGATTTCCCCTTGCTTTCCCCGGCGCTGATGGCAGCGTTTGGCTGGGCAAGCGCAGCACCGGGCACGCACAGCAATGCCACAATCGCAAATCGTTTGAGCATCAGGAAAGCCGTTCTGCCCGTTGCGTCGCCGACTTCCTCGAGTTTCGCTTAGAGAAGTTCGATCCGGTCGACCTCGACACCCTTGTTGCCCTGGCGGGTCGAGAAGCGAATGCGCTGCTCGGGCTCCAGGACCTGTACGCCAGACCGCCGCAGCGCACTGGCGTGGCAATACACGTCGCCCGCCGCCGCCATCGGACATCACAAAGCCGAAGCCCTTTTGATCGTTGAAGAATTTCACCTTCCCCTCGACCATCGGCCGCTGGGTCCGGAGTCACGGTCGCGATAGCCGCCGCCGCCACTGAACCGGTCATGGCCGCCGAAGCGATCGCCGCCGCCGAAACGGTCGCCGCCACCGAAACGGTCTCCGCCGCCGAAGCGATCTCCGCCTCCGAAGCGGTCGCTGCCGCCGAAGCGATCACCGCCACCCTGATATCCGCGGCCGCCGCCGAAGCGATCGCCGCCGCCATCGCCGAAATCCCGCCGGGGCTTGCGCGCGGCAGGGGCTTCCGCCGTGCTCGTGTCGACGCTGTGGACTGTCACCACTTGAAGACCGCGCTGCGAGTTCTGAAGATCGCAGACGATAGTCGATCCCATGCAGGAGGCTGGGTGTGCCGAGCGATTGAAGCCGCCGATGCATGGCAGAAGGCGTCCACGCCATCATCCATGGTTACAAAGCCAAATCCTTTTGTCGCATTGAACCACTTGACCGTGCCTTTCGCAGAAGCTCTTGCGAGAGGTCCGGAATTACCGTTGTCGAAATTCGCCATATCTGCCGATGCCGCACCTGGCCGGAAGAGTTTGACACAGCGCGCCGCCCGTCCCGGCCACGGGCTGGCACCTTGACCCCTATCATGCGGCAAAAAGCCGCGTCCCTCGCAACCGGGCAGGCGTCGTCCGGCGCTATTTTTGGCGTATATGTCTGGATCGTATTCAGACTGTGCCTCAGGTGAAAAATGCCCGGAAGTCAGGATTTTGCGCCAGATCCCCGCAACGAAAAGGTTCTGATCTACCTGAACGGCAGCCTGGTTCCGCGCGCCGAAGCGAAAGTTTCCGTTTTCGATGCGGGCTTCGTCTTGGGCGACGGGGTTTGGGAAGGGCTGCGGCTTCATAAGGGGACATTCCTGTTTCTCGACGCGCATCTTGACCGGCTCTATGACGGCGGCGCGCGCCCATTGCACTCGATATCGGCCTGCCGCGCGACGGGATGATCGACGCCTATGCAGCAGACCGTCAGCGCTAACGACATGGAGAGCGGCGTTCACATCCGGCTGATGGTGACGCGCGGTCCGAAGAAAGCGCCAAATCAGGATCCGCGAAACGCGCTGGGAAAACCCACCGTTGTCATTGTCGCCGAGCACAAGGAACCGAGCGAGGAGATCGTCACCCGCGGCCTCAAGCTCGTAACGTCCGGGATCCGTTGCACGCCGAAGGAGATGTTCGACATGCGGCTCAATTCGCACAGTCGGCTGTCGCTGATCCGCGCGTTTCTGGATGTGATGGGTGATGGCGCGGACGAGGCGTTGATGCTCGATCCCGTGGGCTTTGTGTCGAGCTGCAACGCGACGAATTTCTTCTCGGTGAAGAACGGCGTGCTCAGGACCTCGACCGGCGAATTCTGCTTCAATGGCGTCACCCGCGCCAATGTCATCGCACTCGCCGAGAAGAACGGCGTTCCGCTGAAGATCGCGAATTTCACGCTCGACGACATCCACGCCTCGGACGAGGCATTCGTCACAGGCACGTTCGGCGGCATCACGCCGGTGCGCGAGATCGACGGCTACACCATGCCGCAGACATTGCCGGGACTGGTGACCACGCGCCTGCGCTCTCTCTATGCCCGGCTCAAGGATGCGGACGCGGCGCGATGAGCGAACCGATACGGATCGCGATGTGGTCGGGGCCGCGCAACATCTCGACCGCCATGATGCGGTCTTTCGAGAACCGTGCCGATACCACTGTCATCGACGAACCGTTTTATGCGGCTTTCCTGAACGCGACCGGTATCGACCATCCCATGCGCGAAGAGTCGATGGCCTCGCAGCCCACCGATCCGGATGCTGTTGTCGCGCAGATATCGGGGCCGGTGCCGGGCGGGAAGCCGATCTGGTACCAGAAGCACATGACGCATCACATGGTGGACGGCTTTCCGCGCGACTGGATCGCGCAGATGCGCAACGCCTTTCTGATCCGTGCGCCGGAAGACGTGCTGGCGTCCTATGTGCAGAAGCGCGAGGCCGTCACGCTCGACGATATCGGTTTCGTGAGCGAGGCCGAATTGTTCGATCGCGAGGCGCAACGCCTCGGTCATACGCCGCCGGTCGTTCATGGCGAGGACGTGCTTGCCGATCCGCGCGGCACGCTGCGTGCTCTTTGTGTGGCGCTCGATATTCCGTTCAGCGAAGCAATGCTCTCATGGCCTTCGGGACGACGCGCGACAGACGGTGTGTGGGCGCCGGTCTGGTATGCGTCCGTCGAGCATTCGACGGGGTTCGCTTCACTGCGTGCGCCGGCACGTTACGAAGATTTGTCGGCGCATCTGCAGCGCGTCGCGGATGATGCGCGGCCGTTCTACGAGAAGCTCCTGCCGTTCAGGCTACGCGCCAGGTGATCTTGCCGCCGCCGTATTCGGTTGTGAGCGTGAGATCCCGGTCGTATGCAGCGAGGGCGCCTTCCCAAAGTGTATTCCAAGCGCGGAACGCGGAGCCAGGATCAGTGAGTGTCACGCCATTCATCAGGCGCCAGCCTTCCTGAACGATCGCGTCGCCTTCGCGGGCAATGCTTTCGCTTTGCGCACGCTGCATCGCTTCGAGATAGGCGGCGAACGACTCAGCGCCGGTCATCGCGAATGTCTCTTCTAAGAATTGCAGCCCGATCAGCCGCGCCGTTCTGGCGACAAGAGCCGAGCCTTCTTCCGGCCCGAACGACTCCTGCATGGTCGGAAGAAGCGAGCGCACGTATTCCATCGCATAGGAACGTTCGACCTTACGCAGGCGCTCTTCCGGCCAGTCGGCGGTGTCGAGTTTCGGCGCCAGCGCGGGATCGAATTTCGGCATGCGCTCATCGGTCGCGAAGCGAACACGCTGTTGCGGTTCGATGTCGTGGTCATATTCGAAATAGTAACCTTCGAGTCCCGGATCGCCCTCGACCGTCTGACCCGTGCAGACGAAACCTAAACGCGGATTCTTCAGAGACACGCCGTTATGGCCATGCCAGCCGTGCAGCATCCCCTCGTTCACCTCCCGCGGAATGGCGCAGATCGCCGTGCCCTGCCAGATCCAGCGCGGCGGCGGATATCGCACCCAGGCTTTGCGATCCGACTCCACGACATATTCCGTTTTCACACCGCCGAGCGCATTGGAGAAATAGTGGTATTGGGCACACGCAACGGCGTCAGGCAGCGCGTCAAGGTTGAGTTTCTTCAGGCCTCGGAGAAATTTCTCCAGGTGCTGGCGGCGGAAATGTCCGAACACGAACTTTTGAGCAGCATCCGCTCCCCTGCGGCTGACCAATGTCAGCACCAGACCGGTCATCAGCGCGTTGTAGAGCTTTGCAACCGCTCTGTAGTCTGCAATCTCGTTCACGTTGTCTCTCGGTGGTGTCTCAACGTCAGCGTATAGCGTTATCGAAAACAGGATCAATTTTACACGCTGTGGTTAATGCGCTCATCGATTCGATCAACCCCGGATTGATCGCGCCGATCACGTTTGGAAACCATCAACAGGATTAGCGCGCCAACCAATTTCAGGCCCATGGCATTCTTCCGTATGGAGGAAAC
>JBBCHP010000033.1:0-34625 GCA_037201525.1 Rhizomicrobium sp.
ATGGCGCGCCGTCTCGACGCGCGCGCGCCGGATTTCGAAAGCGCGTTCGACGCGCTGCTGAATGCCAAGCGCGAACAGGAAGAGGACGTGGCGGCTTCTGTGCGCGCGATCGTCGCCGATGTGCGCGCCCGGGGCGACGCAGCCCTCGTTGAACTCACAGAGCGATTCGACAAAGTTAGGCCGAATTCGCTGCGCCTTGGTGCAGCAGAAATAGATGCCGCCGAAGCACAATGCTCGAAGGAGGCGCTGAAGGCGCTCGATATCGCGGCCAATCGCATCGAGATCTATCACCGTCGCCAGTTGCCGAAGGATGACTCTTTCACCGACGAGACCGGCGCAACTCTCGGCTGGCGCTGGACGCCGCTCGACAGTGTTGGCCTTTATGTTCCAGGTGGGACTGCAAGCTATCCGAGTTCGGTGCTGATGAATGCCATACCGGCGCGCGTTGCGGGCGTTGCGCGTATCGCGATGGTGACACCGGCGAGTGGCGGACGGATCAATCCTCTGGTGCTGGCAGCGGCGAAACGCGCTGGCGTGAGCGAAATCTATCGTATCGGCGGTGCGCAGGCGGTGGCGGCGCTGGCCTATGGTACCGCGACGATCACGCCGGTGGACAAGATCACAGGCCCCGGCAACGCTTTTGTCGCCGCCGCGAAACGCGAGGTGTTTGGCAAAGTCGGTATCGACTCCATTGCTGGACCGTCGGAAATCCTTGTCGTCAGCGACGCGCGTAGCAATCCCGATTGGATCGCGGCCGATCTGCTTTCACAAGCCGAGCACGACGCCTCATCGCAATCCATTCTCATCACGGGTGACGCCGATTTCGCGGACAAGGTCGAGGCCGCCGTCGCGCGCGCGCTCGAAACGTTGCCCCGCAAGGAGATCGCGTCAGCGAGCTGGCGCGATTTCGGCGCGATCATTTTGGTCGCAACGCTGGAAGACGCTGCTCCATTGGTAGATCGTATCGCGCCGGAGCATCTGGAGATCGCGACCGACGATCCCGACACGCTGCTCAAGCGCGTGAGACATGCCGGTGCAATCTTCGTCGGGCGTCATTCACCGGAAGCGATGGGCGATTACATCGCGGGTCCGAACCATGTGCTGCCGACCTCGCGCACGGCGCGGTTCTCGTCTGGCCTATCGGTGCTCGATTTCATGAAACGAACGACGTTGCTATCCTGTACGCCGCAGACATTGAATGAGATTGGTCCCGACGCCATCGCGCTCGCGGAAGCCGAAGGGTTGGACGCCCATGCACGCTCCATCGCGGCGCGGCTCAACCGATGACGGACGACGATCGTTTCCGCCTGGCGGCCGTCACCCTTGACGAGCGGACGGTCGTCCATCGCACGCGTCAGATCGAGCAGGAGCGCGAGATCGCGATCTACGATCTGCTGGAAGGCAACAGCTTTCAGCTCGTGGGTTCCGATGGCGGCCCCTATCGCCTCGTTCTGGGCATCGAAGAGAACCGGCTGGTCTTCGATATCCATCTCGAAGACGATGCAGCACACGGCAAGGTCATGCTGTCGCTCACGCCGTTCCGCAGCGTGATTAAGGACTACTTCCTGATCTGCGACAGCTATTACAAGGCGATCCGCACCGCACCGCCGTCGCAGATCGAGGCGCTCGACATGGCGCGGCGCGCCTCGCACAACGAAGGCTCGACGCTGCTCAAAGAACGTCTCGATGGCAAGATCGCAGTCGATTTCGATACCGCACGCCGCCTGTTCACGCTGATCTGCGTGCTGCATCTGAAAGGCTAGGCGATGCCGCACGGGCCAAACGGCGAGGAGTTGCCGGGCGCCGTGTTGTTCGCATGCACGCTGAACTCGGTGCGTAGCCCCATGGCAGCGGCGATTATGCGCCAGCGCTTTGGACGTTTCGTCTATGTGGACTCCGTCGGTGTGCGCGCAGGCGAGACAGACCCGTTCGTGACCGAAGTGCTGGACGAGATCGGCATCGAACTCGGCAAGCATAAGCCCAAGAGTTTCGACGAGTTCGAAGACACGTCTTTCGATCTGATCATAACGCTGTCGCCCGAGGCACAGCACAAGGCGGTAGAACTTACCCGTACCTCTGCCGCCGCGATCGAATATTGGCCAACGCTGGATCCCACGGCGGTCGAGGGCTCGCGCGACCAGTGTCTGGCCGCTTATCGCAACGTCCGCGACGAACTGGAAAGGCGTATTCAGGCGCGGTTCGCCGCTCGCCCCGCCTCAGATGTCTAAAAGGGCTTAAACCCTTGCTTTTGGCGCATTTCGGTGCAATCTCCCGCCCCGTTAACCCGTACCGAGGACGAATGGCAAAGGAAGAACTACTCGAATTCGAGGGCACCGTGAGCGAACTTCTGCCCAACGCGACATTCCGCGTCATGCTGCAGAACGGCCACGAGATCATCGCCCACACCGCCGGCAAGATGCGCAAGAACCGCATCCGCGTGCTGACAGGCGACAAGGTGATGGTGGAGATGACGCCATACGATCTGACAAAGGGACGCATCACCTATCGCTTCAAGTAAGATATCGCATCCGCTGCTGGTGCTCGCGAGCGAAAGCCCGCGGCGCAAGGCGCTTCTGGCGCAAGCGAGCATAACGCCCGACCACATCAGCGCCGCTTCCATCGATGAGACGCCGCACAAAGCCGAACAGCCGCGCGTCTATGCCGAACGTCTCGCGGCAGATAAGGCGCGCGCGATTGCTGATCGCTGGGGTGGCGCGCCCGCGCTTGTGCTCGCCGCCGATACGGTCGTCGCATGCGGCCGGCGCATCTTGCCGAAAGCGGAGAGCGACGAAGAGGTCGCGGACTGTCTGAAACTTCTTTCCGGCGGCGCGCATCAGGTGATAACGGCTGTTGCGCTCATCGTTCCGGATGGCACTGTGCGCAAACGCACAGTTCTTACGCGCGTCGTGTTCCGGCGGCTCGATACGGTTGAAATGCAGACCTACATCGAGTCGCGCGAGGGAATCGGCAAGGCGGGCGGCTACGCGATCCAGGGCCGCGCCGAAATATTCGTTCGCACACTGAACGGTTCCTATTCGAACGTTGTAGGGTTGCCGCTGGCGGAAACTGTCACAATGCTTCGTGGTGCGCACTATCCGTGTTAAGCTCGCCGCCGTCGCTATTTGTTTGAGTTCCGGATGCCGAAAGAAGTCCTGATCAACTGCGGGGCAGGGGAGATTCGTGTCGCCCTTATCGACGACGGCAGGCTGCAGGAGCTGACGCTCGAGCGCACAATCGGCCTTGACGATGGCGCGCACAAGAACCGCGGCGAAGGCCGCAGCGGACACAGTCTCGTCGGCAACATCGTCCTCGGCCGCGTGCAGCGCGTGCTTCCCGGCATGCAGGCAGCGTTTGTCGATATCGGCCTCGACAAGGCGGGTTTTCTCGGCGCACGCGAGGCGCGCTGTCTCGCCGATCTTCCGGGCTTTGAGGAAGAACGCACGCCGAAGATCGGGGAGTGCGTCCACGAGGGCGAAGAAATCCTCGTTCAGGTCGTCAAGGATCCCATCGGCGACAAAGGCGCGCGGCTTTCCGCGAACGTGACCATTCCGGGGCGGCTGTCGGTGCTGGTGCCGAACCAGCCCGGCGTTGCGCTCTCGCGGCGCATCGAAGGCGATGATGAGCGCGCGCGCATGATCCAGATGGGCGAGAAGATGATTGCCGAAGGTGGCGACCGTCTCACACCCGGCGCGGGCTATATCCTGCGCACCGCCGCGACCGATGCAACACTGACCGATCTGAAAGAAGATGCCGAACGTCTTGCCGATGCGTGGCGGCCGGTACTTGCCAAACGTCAGGCCGCGATCTCGCCCGCGACGCTCTATCACGACCTCGATCCCGTGGAGCGCACGTTGCGGGACATGGTGCGGGCTGACACTGCGGCCGTTTTGATAGACGACGCATCCGCAGTCGAGGCTGCCAAAGCATATTGCCGCCGCGCGATGCCCGAAGCGGAAGAAATCATCGAATTGTTCGACGGCCCCGGCGCGCTGTTCGACATGTACGATATCGAAGAAGAAATCGACAAGCTGACGATCCCGCGCGTCCCGTTGCCGTCAGGCGGATGGATCACCATCGAATCCACCGAGGCGCTGACGGCGGTGGATGTGAACTCCGGCAGTTTCACGGCGTCTACCGGGCTCGAAGAGACAAGCATCAAGGTGAACCTCGAAGCCGCCGATGAGATCGGACGTCAGGTACGTCTGCGCGGCATCGGCGGGTTGATTGTCGTGGATTTCATCCATCTGGCCGGCAAGGACAATATTGTCAAAGTGCTGGACACATTGGCCGTCAGCATCTCGCGCGACCACACGCCGACGCAGATTTCGCCCATGTCGGAATTCGGACTGGTGGAGATCACGCGCAAACGCGTGCGCGATCCGCTGTTCAAACTGACAAGCGAGTGTTGCCGCGGCTGTCACGGTCACGGACGCAAACGTACGCGCGACAACGTAGCGCTGGAAGTCATGCGCCGGGTCGAGCGCACGGCCGCGGCTGCACCCGGCAAAGCCATTGTCGTGCGCGCCGCGCCGGATGTGGTGCGCTGGCTCGAAGATCATGGCGAAGAGGTTGGCGCCGCGCTCGCCCGCCGGGGCGCGCCGCGCGTGCGCTTTGAATCGCACGAATGCTACGCCCGCGAGGGGTTCGATGTCTCAACCGCCGCCTGACGCGCGCAAATGTGCGGTCTGCGGCAAGGCCCAATCGCGCGATTTCAGGCCGTTCTGCTCAAAACGTTGCGCGAATGTCGATTTGGGCAATTGGTTTGGGGAGCGCTACGCCGTTCCCGCCGCTGATGCCGAGGACGATCTAACGCAGCCTGACGGCGAGCACTGACGCTTCTTCGTACCTATATGGATTGGATTAGGCCGGCGTGCTGGGGCGCGTGCCTGCATTTGCAGTTTTGAGTTGGAGGAGACCTCACATGCATCGTGGATTTGCAGTTGTCGTTTTTGCCGCAGCGCCCGTTCTGGCGGCTAGCCCCGTTTTCGCCTCCGCATTCGAACTGCGGGAATCCAGTGCCGGCGCGATGGGAACGGCCTATGCCGGTGCTGCCGCAGGCGATTCCACGCCCGGCGATCTTTTCTATAACCCGGCGGCGCTGGCCGGCGTCGAGGACTGGGATATGTCCGTCAACGGCGCGGGGCTGCTTCTGAGTTCCAGTGGTAACTTTGCTGGGCAAACATCTCTGGGTACACCGCTTTCGGGCCCCAGCCATCCCCATGACTTCATCGGCAGCGCTTTTCTCCCCTCGGCGGCATTCCGGTACAGGCTCTCGGATCGCTGGGCGGTCGGGCTCACGGTTTCGACTCCGTTCGGAGAGACCACGAATTATCCCTCCGACTGGGTCGGCCGCTATTACGCGCAAACCACCAACCTCATCACTCTTAATGTGACGCCGGTCGTGTCCTGGCAGGCGACACCGGATCTGACGCTGGCGGGTGGCATGCAGTTTCAATATGCCCATGCCTATCTGAGCGAAGCGATCGATTTCGGTACGCTCGGCGCGATCAACGGCTTCCCAGTAACGCCCGGCGGCGATGATGGTGCGGCCAGAATAAAAGGTGCGTCGTGGGATTACGGCTATGTGTTGGGTGCGCAATGGAAGGCACTGCCGCAATTGACGCTCGGCGTTTCCTATCGCTCGGGCATCGATCAAAATCTGAAAGGTCATGAGAGCTTTGTCTACGATACAGGTGGGGTGGCTGCGACGCTCCACGCGCTGACGGGCGCATTCACCAACAGCGGCGCGAGTGCCGATCTTCCCTTGCCGGCAACGATCAATGCCGGCGCCCGCTACGATGTCGATCCGCAGTGGAGTGTGATGGCGGGGCTCGAATACACCGATTGGGGACGCTTCAATCAGATTGTGCTGCAGTCGAACAATCCTGCCAATCCCGCGGACCTTCTGGATACGAACTGGCACGGGACATGGTTCGGATCGCTTGGCGTGGAATACCGGCCGGACAGCCAATGGGCGTTCCGCGCCGGAACGGGTTACGACAACGCTGCAACTCCCGATGCCAATGTCGTCCCGCGTATCCCGGATGCACAGCGCTACTGGCTCTCCACGGGTGTCGGCTACCGCTGGGACCAGCACACCGACATTAATTTCGCGGTCAGCCATCTTTTCACGCCATCGAGCCGGATCGACCAGAACCCCCTCCAGCCCGGAAATGCGCTGCGCGGAAGCCTGCAGGGCGTCTCGAACACCGACGCAACCTTGGTGGCGCTGGAACTGGTTTACCGCTGACCGGGCGCTGGACAGGCAGGGACGCGTCCCTTAAAAAGCGCGTCCTTTTGCCGGTTTGCCCAGGTAGCTCAGTCGGTAGAGCAGCGGACTGAAAATCCGCGTGTCGGTGGTTCGATTCCGCCCCTGGGCACCATTCACTTAAGCCAATAAAATCAACGTTTTCCGTTAGAACGAAGGCGGATTTTGCGTGGGCTTTTGCGTGACAAACGGTGACAATCCGTGACAAGTAAAATCAATGGGTTACGGGGGGTGCCAAAAGCTCCTGCGGGACGGTTGCGGGACGCGGTTTCTCTTTGCGTTCTCGTTTTGACAGCGACCTGAAAAGGCCGTCTTACTCCATGCCTTAAGGGCGCGCTTCGTAATGATTGAGACAGACTTACAGGGCCTTGTGGAGCGGCTCGCCATGAGTCCGAAGAGTCATGTTCTACAACCACTGTTCGAGGCTCTATCGAATTCGCTTCACGCCATACAGGCTGCAAAACGTGCTGACGGCGTGATTCGCATTTATCTCACCCGCGATCCGGCTCAATCTGCTATGCAGTTCGAGTATGAGGGGGGCAACAATGATCGTAGCCTCTCAGAAATCACCGACATCAAAGTTCAAGACAACGGCATCGGATTTTCTGCCGACAACTTCGATTCATTCCGGCGCGTCGGTTCCGGCATAAGTTGAAAATCGGTGGTAAGGGCGTGGGCAGACTAACTTGGTTGCGGGCTTTTAAGTCCGTTGAGATCACATCCGTATTTTCGGCTTCGGGAGCGATGCGCGAACGGCGGCTGCTTTTTCGCCTTCCTGACGGCGTTGAAAATGTAAGCGAGAAGCCGTCTTCGGCTGAGGATACCGGCACTACGATAGCCATGAAGGGGACGCAGCCTGAATTCGCACCGTATCTAAGGCAGCGCGCGACGACCATCGCCAGCGAGATTACACGGCACTTTCTCGCGTATTTCTTGGCGAACACGCCTCCTAAGATCGAGATTATCGATAGTGATGGTGAAGCCGTGGAAGTGAGCCTTGATGATAGCATCAAGAAAACTCGTGCGACATTCGATCTAAAGGGGCACACGTTTGCGGTCGATCATCTCAAGATAAAGACGCCAGACAACCGGCAGCATGCGATCTATTATTGCGCAGACAACCGCGTCGTTCGCACGGAGCGTGTGAAGTTACTACCGCCGCAGCGGTTACAGGACGAGGACGGCGATTTTTTTTATCAAGCCTATGTCTCCTCCGACTTTCTGGATTCACACGCGAATTCCGAACGAACCACGTTTGTTATCGACGAAGATGCAAATTTTCTGGATGACATTTCGTATTCTGACATTCGCGGCAGTGTCGAGAACAGCGCAAAAGACTTTTTACGCCCGCTAATCGGCGCTTTGCAAAGTGCGAGAGACGCGCGGATCGCGGAAGTGTTGGAAAAGCGCTTGCCGGAATACGCCTATTTGAAAAAGGCCAGTCCCGAAGCGTTGGATCGTATCCCGCTTCAAGCAAGCCAAGGCGATATTGAAAACGCTGTAGCAAGCATCCATTTGCAAAACCAAAAAACGGGACGGGCACTTCTCGATCAGACCGTCAGTGAGATGGAGAATGATGCGTCGTTTGACTCTGCGTCTTTCGTGAAGAAATTTGAGGAACGCTATCAGCAAGTAATAGAGGTCAATCAGGCGGGGTTGGTGAGCTATCTTTTGTTTCGTAAAGCCATAATCGAGCTGTACGAACAAATTCTAAAAAAGAGCGATGGTCAGTTTGAAAAAGAAGCCGCCCTCCATAGCCTGATCTTCCCAATGGGAAAGGATCACGACAGTTCTGAGGCGTATCTCGATCATAACCTTTGGTTGGTCGATGAACGGCTGACTTACGCCAACTACATCGCTTCCGACATGCCGATCAAAAAACACAAAGTGCTTTTCGATGCGACTGGCGGCGGCGAACCTGATCTAGCGCTGTATTTCAATATGGGCTTTTCGTCCGACCCTGTGGAGGGTCCGCTGCACAATGTAGTGCTGGTGGAATTCAAAAGACCGGGGCCGGTGGGAAAGCGTGTCGAAAATCCTTACGAACAAGTTCTTCGCTACATCGAATTGATCGGAGAGGGCGTTTATAACGACAACGGCGACAAAGTGAAGGCGAGCGACAACACTCAATTCTATTGCTACATCGTGTGCGACGTTGACGCCGATGAAATACAAAAATTGGTCAAGCGGTATCAGTTCAAACCGTTATTCAACGGCCTTGAGGGCTATTTCTTATATAACCCTGAAATGAACGCGCATGTCGAATTGGTCCCTTTAGAAAAAGTGCTGCGCGATGCGAAGCGGAATCACAGAGCATTTTTTGAGAGAATGGGATTGAAGTAGATCGCGGCATCTGGGCGGCGCTGATCTTCTGGCGCTGGTGCCTTGCACGGCACGTACCGGCAAGACAAGCTATTCGCAGCCGACTCGCGTGAGGTTTGTATGATTGAAACCGTGAAATGGTGCTGGGCTGGTTCGGATTGCGAAATCCACGTCTACAAAAACTCCAAGACTAGGTGGACAGCCGATGGCAACTTTAATGGACGCGTCTTTCAGGTAAGTTGCCGGTCGAGAAGCAGCGCGATTGAGGTTTGGAAACAATCGGCATTAGACGGTACACCGGCGGGCACTAGACGTTGACGACAATCCCGTGCCGCTGAAAATATTCTTCGAGTTTGGCAATACGCCGCTCCGCATATCTCCGTCTTTCTTCGGTTGTGTCCCGAAACCAACTGCTGGCTGTCCTGCGCTGTGCGCCTCCACCTGCGGCATAGTTTGCGACTTCGCGGGTGAGTGCCCGATGCTCTTCGACATAGTTCATAAGCTCACGTCCTATTCACTTGCTGGCACTGTTGCAGATTGCATCGGTCCTCGCGTGTCAGAACAATGCCCGTCTCCGGCTTCTCCGGCTAACATCTTATACATTAGCCTTGTGGAAGAATCTCGTCGCAACGGTCGCAAATAAAGTGCAATCGATCAGGAGTGCCGCGCCCAATTTCCCAATGGAAGCCGGACGAAACCTTCACAAGATTATCTAGCGATTTCGCCTTTTCGCCGCCAGCGGATGGCGTGTTCCAAACCGCCGAACCCGCCTGACCGCAGTTCAGGCACTTGATCGGCGTAATAGACGTAAGTTCGCGAGTCAAAAATCAACCCCTAACAAAACGCGTGTCTTTGCCTTTTCCTCGCGACAGTTCGGGCTTAAGGCCTTGACCACTCAAGATGCGGATGACTTCATAGCATTCGCAGGCGGTGCGCTTAAGTGCAGGTCTATCCAAAATTTCAATACGTCCGCGTACATAGCGAATGGACCCGGCGCGCTGGAGCGCCGCCGCAATGAGGGTCACGGTTGAGCGGCGAACGCCCAATATATTGGAAAGAAATTCGTGCGTGAAAGGGATTAACTCCCCGTCTGCGATGTTGTCTTGAGCTTGCAGAAGCCATCGCGCCAAGCGTTGTTCCGCTGTATGGACGCTGTTGCACGCTGCGGTCTGCTGTACTTGGGCCAACAAGTTTTCTTGATGGACGCCGACGCGCATAACCAGCGTCGCACTCTGTTTAGCGATTTTCAAAAAATGCGCCGCCGATATCCGGAGCGCGCTGCCCGGCGCTTGAACGACGGCCCGGCTGATCGCCAGTGGTATTCCCAGCCCCACGGCGATTCCCGCTGCACCCGACGCGCTCACAAGCGCGGATTCCACCGCAGTTCCATTTTTCATCACGGCTAAAAGCGAGATGATTCCGCTCAAGGGGAAATAGACATGCTCGACGCGCGCGCGCTGCTCTTGAAGCTGCTTTCCGTGAATGAGCGTCGTTAGCGAGGCGTGGGCCTCCAAATGCTTCCTGTCCGCCGGAAGCAACGAGTTTAAAAAGCCATTCTTGGCAAAGTCTGCCATAGCGCGATCCTTATCCGCTCGACCGGGCGAGCAGTGGAACCGCAGCTTTTTTGGCTGGCGCGCCGATTGGCACCCTACGGACTGAGCCATATGCCGGAGTTCAAACGCGCGTCTGCGCGATTCTCTGACACTGCCCTACAGAGGTAACGCCCGATGGCCCCATACGGGCTCCACGCCGAAATATCGCTTAAATTGTGCGGTATCCCGCTCACTATGTGCGATTTGCGACAAAGTAAGTTCGGACACTGCCGTTGCAGAGGTGTAGAGTGAGTTGTCGTCAGGTCCGCTATGCGCTGACGCTTGAGAGACATCAGGGACACCATTTGAACGGTGCCCGCGCTCCCGCTAACAGCAGGAAGAGCGCATGAACCAATATAAATTCTATTTTCTAGACGACCAGGGCCATATCTTTCGGGCGCAGGATCACCTCCTTCGCGACGATCTAGACGCCCTCGCAGCCGCAAAGAAACTTTGCAACGATCACATCGTCGAAGTGTGGCAGGGAGCTCGTGAAGTCGCCCGCGTGAAGCAGGGCGACGAACCGCTCAACGCTTGCGATGCGCGGTCACTGTAGAAGCATGTCGGACCTTCGCCCCACCACGATTGAGCGTGCCTTCCAAGTCGCGAGAACTCGCGCCGTAACAACACTCCAAGAAATTGCCGCTTGCTTGCAGCGCGAGGGGTATCTCGACGTAAATCGTCAATTGACTGGTCCGCTGATAAGGAAGCAGCTTCGCGACATATTGAGTTCGGATGACGGCGCTCCGAAGGCGCAGCCACGCAATGAACATGTACTGATGTAACGAAACTAATTTTGCAAAAATATATGGCGATTTTCGATTCAGCTGATTTTATTTCGATGGGCGGCTGGGTCCCTGACCCTTCAATTATCCGCCGTACACGGATGAAATTTCAAACCCATCCCGGCGCACTTGAGGGCACCTTTCGTGCCACTTTATAAGGGGGCACCTTGGAACCTTGTCGATGGAACCTTGTCGATGCAAAAAAAATCGCGACCGCCTCCGATCTGGAGACAATCGCGACCATCAAGCTAGGACCCGCGTAGGCAACGCGGGTTGATTTGTCTGAAATCAGATTGCCAAACGTGCGCGAAGGCGGCGAACGGATGTTTCATGCCAACGTCCGCCTTCGCATCGCGTCACTGTGCCATCGGCGTTCATGCGCTCCGCGATCACCTTGTCTGTCAGTCCTTCCAGCACATACGGCTCGATAAACGGGCGTGTATCTGCCGCAAATTTATCCGCGCCTTTCTTCGATCCTTGCGCCGCCGCCGTGTTGCCGTTCAACGCCATATACGCGGTCAACGGCGCGATTCCGTTCGGCCCGCCTAGCTTGACGCCACGCGCTTTCGCCGCCGCCAAGGCGGCAATTGTGCGGACTGACACGGCGCGAGCTTCCTCTTGCGCCACAACGGCCATAATCCCTAGCTGGAGGTCGCTGGCGTGTGGCGTATCAGCGAAAACAACCTTCACGCCAGATTGATCTAGCAGCGATAAGACCTCACTAGCCCGCCTGCCGATGCGATCCAGCTTAGCGCAAACCAGAACTGAGCGTGTCGCCTTTGCCTTCGCGATAGCCTGCTTCAACGCGGGGCGTTCTTTCAAACCGGACTTCACTTCTGCGAACTCAGCTACGACCGTCGCACCATGAACCGCGATGTAGTCGGCTAACAGACGTTCTTGCGCAGAAATTCCATAGCCTTCGATACCTTGCTTTTGTGTGCTTACGCGGGCGTAGGTCACGACTTTCGTTGTTTTCTGGAGCATCACACAGTTTCCCGTTCGAGCATTGGCGAAACTGTGTGTGCCATGAATCTCGCCGAATACGGAGTCATCTCTGCCGAATTGGTGAATCCATTGTTTCATTTCGTGCAGGATTGACGGGCTTATTTACACATCGTCTCGCGCTGCATTGCGTGAGAGTGTGTCACGCTCGCATCGCGTCGAAACGACAACGCAGCGCCGTTGCGCAGCCCGTACAGCGGCAAGTTTCAGATCGGAGCGCGATGTAGCGCGAGCAACCGGCGCGTCTGTGTGGCGACGAGCCCGCGTCTGCGAATGTGATGTGACACGAGTGCGAACAAGTTAATCCGTACACGGATTAATGTTAAATTTCGGTAATTTGATGATGACCGTGCAGCGATGCGATCCCCGGCAAGGGTTCAAATTTAGAAAAATGACGCGGAGTCATCTTTTAATCGGCGCGCGATTCGCGGGCGCGATTCCACAAAGTCATCGCCGATGCAGCCGAACAATCCGCTTTTTACGGCTGACGCAGTGGGCGAGTGGAGCGGCGATTGGCGCTGGCGGCTTCCACAGTCTGGATGGTCAGGGCGCGTCAGGGCAGGAATTTTGACCCCTGACGTGAATGGGCATCAAAAACTCACAGATTCATTGATCTATTTTTTTACGTCAGGGTAGTCAGGGTAGTCATAATAGATATTAAGATAGAGAACAGGAAAAACATTCTCACACTCTCCATCAGAAAATGCGTGCGATTTTTTTATTTTAACCGGTAGCGAATTACCCTCCTTTTGCCCTGACGCCCTGACGCAATCCCCCGCACGTCTAACAGCGCTTCGCGCCAGCTTCGCTCGCAGTTCGTCCTGCAATTACCCAAGCGCCAGCGCAGCCATGAAAGCCAAAGAAAAGGCGGACACCGGGATTGAACCGATGCCCGCCTGTACGGTCACGACAGGAAGGACGTGCCCGTTAGACTCGCGGCGCGAAACGCGAGTTAGTCGAAACGGCTCCGGCGCTTCGCACGATGTTCTTGCAAGTCTTCAACCGTGCTTTCCGGTTCGGCGATTGGCCCGGTAGCATCGGCTTGTTCCTCAATGGGCATTTCATCCCCCCATTGGAAACCGGGATTGGCTTTTAGAAACTCAGCGCGCATGTCTGCTAGGGGCGGGAACACATATTCCTGAGTCCGCTTGCCCCCGCTGCCAGACCGAACCTGCTTGATGTCAGGAACGCTTTTGTGCAGGAACTGCCCAATTGCGGCGTCCGTCCATTGGTCACGATACCCCGACACGGACTCCCGGAAACTCTCGAACACAAGCGTCTTTGGGATCGTCACTGCCGCGTCTTCAAATTCCGTGTCTTTAAGCGGCATTGAATCGCGAAAGTTCAGACGCCCTTCGCGTAAGCAGGATACAAGCCACTTTTTCTCCGCCGGAAGTCCGCGTTCAATCTGGTCCGCAAGTCCGGCAGTTTGGGGAAGGTTCTGGAAATCGACACGGGAATAATCGAACCTAGCGAGGTCATACCTCATCGCTTCGAGTCCGCCTTCGTCTAACATTTGTCTGCGCAGAGGTGCAAAGTATTCTTGGTTCTTCGCTTTTGTCCCAAGAACGTCGAGAACGAACATGCGCCGGTCTCCGATATCCGCAGGCACAACCCAATCTTCGTTAGATGTGATGATGATGTGCGTATAGTTTTTGCCCTGATAGTGTTCAGCGCCTTTACGCTCATAGATAAAGTCTTCTGACGTAATCAGATGTTTCACCTTGCCGCGTGTGTCTTTCGACCCGGCAAAAAATGATTCGTCGGCACACAGCAGCAAGACTTGTTCGAGCTGACTGTTGAAGCGCCCCGTCCAAACGTCCGATTGTCCCGTCACAACGTAGTATTTCAGACCAATCATCGCGCCCAGCATTTCGCCCAAGGTGCCTTTTCCGGAACCTGGAATGCCACGCATGACAATCGCAACGCCCGGCTTTTTCCATGGCTCCTGCACTAGCTTCGCCAGCCATGCCATGAGAAAGAGAAAGTGATCGGAGTTTCCCGCGCATACGATCTTTTCGAGATGGTCGCGAAAAAGCGACCAATCGCCTTTCCTCTCCTTGGTAGCGAAGTCGGTCCACATATTTAGTTCATCAGGATCGACGCGAGATTCTTTCGGATCGAACACGACGCGCGCGTACTCTCTGCGGTCCGGCGATTCCAGCCAGAACTTGAATCCCGGAAACGGGTTGCCCAGATTTCCATTTGCATCTTGCAAGCTCAGCTTAAACTTTGCGAACTCGAGTCGAGCGTCACGCTCTTTTAGAAACCTGAATTTCTGTTCTTTGGAGTCGAAATAGAGAAAGCGCCGTTCCTCACCCCGACGAACCAGCGCCGTCACTTTATTTAATGCGGCGACTAGATCATCTTCGTTCGTAAAGTCGAGATCGGTAAATTCAGATTCCAAGGCGGCAGACCAAAGGGCGCGCTTTGCGATCTTGCGATTGGTTTTGTCCTCTTTGCTTCGGTCGCGAACAAATTTTTTCGCGCCCTCGCCAGAAGCCGCCTGTAGTAACAAACCCCAAAATTCAACGGCGTCGTTATCAGTTGCTCTCCCGATTTCCCGCGCGAGGGCGCTTAATTCATCGAAGTCTTTGCACTTATTAAGCGCTTTGAGTCGCGAGCGGAGGCTGCCCGTCTTTTGTGTCTGTTCATTCTCTGCCTCAGCTTGCGCCAAAGCATCATCCATTTTGCTGTAGTCCATACATATCTTCCTGATTTTCGATGTAGTCGCGCGCGCAAACCGCCTGTTCGCGCAAGTAGGAATCGCTCGTGTATCGAGCAATGTCTGAATCGGAGCGGCCCGGATCGCGCGGCGCGCTTTCGATTTTCGTTTGCAGCCATGCGATAAGATCGGCGGCGTTCGCGTCGGTCCCGTATTCTCCGAAGAACCAGCAAGACCAGTAATAGATCGGGCCATTGAACCCGCCGCGTCCTGGTCCATCGCCAAAGACTCGATTGGAGCCGTCGTGTTCAATCCGCGCACGGGGACCAGAACTCACACGGCGTTCGGATCGCATCGCGGGCGTGTCCGCCATATCGAGCGCGGCAAGCCACGACGGCGGCAATGGCGCGAGTTCGCATTCGTCGGGCGCACATCCGGGAGCCCACGCATACCGGCGTCCGCTCTTATGCCGTGAGCCGGGCAACACGGCGTGACCGCCCCGGCCTCTCTGGTCGATACGTCCACGCTGGCCTGCGATCATCGCATGAGCGACGGTCTTGAGGTCCGGGCCTTCGGGTGCCGGTGCGAACCAGTAGTGACGCCCGCCGCCTTCGCGCCCGGAGACCACGGACCACGTTTGCGGAAGCGGGCCTAGTTCGCCTTCCAATTCTTCGCGGCGCTCGCGTCCGGCTAGATCATCTTCGTCTAGAATCCAGACTCCACCGCCTTCGGGATAACGACCGGCCAACACGGACCAGCACGGCGACGTGAAGCGAGCTTGCCAGCGAACGAGTTGGGCCGGATCGTCGCTTGCATCGTTCTGCCAATTCTTGATTTTTGGAATCTTATGCTTGTTGGACGGCATTACTCGAATACCGTGTTCGGCAAGCAAGACTGCTACGACGAAGGGATTCAGGGCGCGGAGGCCATCGGCGGCGTGGCGCGGGTCAATACCAAGCGCTCGCAAAGCAGTCTCAAGGCGTTCAACGTCGTGCAAATAACAACTTCCTGACTGCGGCACGCCCCTTTTGCTGCATTGATTTCTACGACCGGGCTAAACCCGATTCGCCGATTCGTCAACGAATCGACTGAGGAGGAGAAGTTGCAGCGCGGGGCTCAAACAAATTCGACGCAAACCGACTTTACGTTCTGCACCCGCCACCCTGTCGCTTGCGGCGCATCTCGGTACTGTTGCTCTATCGTCGGTCTCGCAAATTGGCAGTCCTGCCAAGTCGGCGCGGTGATCGCGTGACCGAGTCCGACTCCGTTTGTGTAAATCACCAAAATGACGAGCAAGACTTTCACTATGCGATCAACGTCAGCCAGATCGAGCCGCTACTGTCTCCCAATACGCTAATCACGTCGCCGCCCATCGCAGAAAACCTGATCGGCTGATCGGCAGGCAAGCGCATTGAGTCCGTTGTCGCGTCACCGACGCGAGAAAGATAAACGATGACATCCGAAATTACATGGTAGTGCCGCTGCGCATCCTGGGGCGCGTCAACGGTAAAAGATGCAGCCGCCGAGTCGCTGACAGGGATTTTCACACTGGCGTCAAAAAAACCTACATTCGTCATAGTTCTGTTCCTTGTTGTAAATTTTGAGGCGGCGACGGCACAAATATCCCGAAGTGTGAAGTCGCGCGCCTTCCGACGTGCGCTGCACGCCGAAACTTTTGTTTAGTCGTTGAATGAGCGATACGAGCGACGCGCGAAATCTTCTTCGCGAATCTGAGGCTGCCATTCGTGCCTTGCGTTTACTGTCGCGGTGATTCCGGGGCCGGAATTGCGTGGCGCGGCGTCGATCCACTTTTGAGGCAATTCAGCGCAGCGCCGAAGATCAAACTCGCCGCCTTCAACGATGTAATAAACTTCGCCGGTGTGAACATTGATGCTCTCCGGTAAAACGCCATTCTTCTTGAACATGGCACGGGTGCCCGAAAACATCTCACGGATTTTTAGATTCGCGCTAAGGGGTGCGCGGAGCCAGCGCACAACGGATTCGTTTTGATCTCCGCGCGACACGCTCATCGTTGTAGGAATTTCGCCAAGCTGCCCCGCGAGAATGTCGTAGTCCCGCGCGCGCGGCGTTGACAGGCAAACGATTCCGGAATCCGGCAGAGCGGCAAGCCACATCGCTCGCGGGTCGAGTGAATCGATTTTCGCCAAGGTCGCAAGGTCTGTCGTCGCGAGACCATCTGCGCCAGCGGCCCAAATAGCCGAGCCGGGGAAGCAGCGAAGCCCCTGCGCGGCGGCGATTTTGGCAGTCTCGAATGCTGATGACATCGTCACTCGGCCCACCGACGCAACGTGGCCCGCACGGCGGACGCGACGGCTTCACTGACACGCTGCGCAGCATACTCGCCGCCGACGAAATGCGGGGTTGCGCCCACCCAGCAAATCAACGGGCTATATCGCAGTGCGATGATTCCGGTCCGGCTTTCTGCAAAAACGATCAAGCGATCTTCCATGCATTCGCGCCCGGCGTTTTCTTCGACCGCGACAATCACATTGTCCCGCGAAAAGGTGACTGCGATCTGCTTCACGATCTTGCGCGTCGTGTCGCGAACGCCGAATGTGGACGCGAGTTCAGAATATTCGAGGTTATCCGACATTGCGCGCCTTTTCGGTTTTGAGCTTCCGTGATCCGAAGTTGCGCTCCGTCCAATTTTCGACCTTCTCCCGGTCCAAGCGGAAAAATTTAGGTTGAAGCGCCAAAGCCAGCGGCGGAAATTCGCCGGTTCGGTTTTTGCTCCAATATAAAATTCGCCGCGCGGTGATTTCTTCGCCAGCGGCGCGGGAGACGATCTGCGCGGCTTCACGCAAAGTGATGTTGTTCTTGCTCAAGATTTGAAATTCCTTTTGGGGAGGCCGGGGTCGTGCGGGCGACGGCGGCGGAGAAAGTGGACTGGATTTTTGGATTTGTATTTTTGGAGCGCGATAAGCAGGCAAATCTCAAAGTCGCTCGAAGTCATCTCGATAGACTTCGCGACATTCTCCACGACTGTGTGCCAATGCTCCGGCAAAATGTCGCCAGCAAGCGAGGTGTGGGGAAATTGAATCGCCATGATGTGCAGATCGTGCGCGATGCGGTCGCGCAACGCTCATCGACTTTTACAACAACGCTCATTTCTTTGGCTTTTCGACGTTTTTGCGCGCCTGCTCTTCTCTGTTTGCGGCGGTCAGACGTTGGCTTGCATCGAGGCTTCGTAATTGCTCGATGGTCATTGGTTTGCGTTTATCTAATTCGCGCAAATCGACGCCGACGCCCTTCCAAGAATTGGCGAGGCTTAATCGTTGCGCAGCGGACAGCGGCTTTCCGCTATCAAATCCGCTCGATTTTACTTCTTCTTTTCGCGCTTCTGCTTCTGCGGCTTTCGCATCGTCGCGCTGCTTTTTATTTGCATGAGCTAAACGCTCCGCCGCCGTCATATGGCGTAGGGTCTCTTGGCTCGGATTTGCTTTTGCGAACGCCGCTTTCTCGGCGATGTCATCTTCGCAACCGTCTGCGGCCTGCCCGAGAAAAGTTGGAAACGCAGAGACTTCGCGCGCGAGCGCTTGTTCAAGCGCAGCAAATGAGTAGTCGCCCGGCAGCGTTCGGGCGAGCATTTCGGCCAATCCGGCATCGTGACTGTAATGAATGCCGCGCGCGGACCGGCCCGCTGCACGGTTTCGTTTCAAGTCTTCCTCGATTTGAATTACTTTAGAATTTTTGGACATGTGAACCTTCGGCGCGCATGGCTTCGCCGGGCGCTGCTAGTAGATTTGATTGTTGTGGAGACGCGCCCCGCGCGGTGCAATTCATCCCGATGAATCGCAGGGTCATCAGTACACGAACGAATTGATCCAGTCAAGAAAACGGCAACATTAGCGCCGCTGGTGCATATTACACTAGCTCAAAGCGGCGCTGCGCAAGGCCGGTCTGATCGAAGGAACGGTTGCGACGCGCGCCGATGCGATGAATCAGACGATTGCCGCCGTAAAGGACACCATGGCGAAATTCGCCGGCGATGGCCCAACGGCGCAAGAGTTGACCGACGCAAAGACCAACCTGACGGGTTCCTATCCGCTTGCGTTTTCGTCGAACGCTGGAACCGCGAGCCAGCTCAGCATTTTTCAACGTTCTGGTTTGCCGGTCGACTATGTCGCGAAACGCAATTCGCTTATCAATGCTGTCACACTCGATGATGTAAAACGTGTTGCGAAAAAATATTTCGATCCCAGGCGATTGACCGTCGTCGTTGCGGGAACGATGACGGACAAGAAGCATTAGCTCAGCGCCAATTGGAGAGTTCCGCCATGCCGCTTCCTTTCACAGTTTCCCTCGATCTCGCTCTGTCGGGCAAAGGCGCCGTCGCGAAGGCGGATTACGACGCTGCGCTTGCCGCGACCGCATCCCATCTGGATTGGCTGCGCAAATCCCGCGCCGACAAGTCGCTCGAATTGCTCGGCGTGCCGTCGCGCACCGACGATATCGAGGCTGCGCGGAAGATCGCCGATGCGTTTGTCAAAGACACGACCGATATCGCCATCCTCGGCATCGGCGGTTCGAGCCTCGGCGGTCAGGCATTGAAAGCCGCGCTGGAAAGCCATGACCGCGGTGGACCGCGCGTGACCTTCCACGACAATCCCGATCCATTTGCGTGGAAGGAATATTTGTCGAAAGTCGATCTCAAGACAGCGCGTTTTGTCGCGATCTCCCAAATCCGGCGGTACGGCGGAGACGCTGATGCAGGCGCTGACTGCGGCCGACGAGATCGAGAAGGCGGGCGGCGGTAAATATCTCAAGCATCATTTCGTGATGATCACCGAGCCTGGCGACAATGTGTTGCGGAAGTTCGCAGCAAGCATCGGTGCGCCGGTCCTGGATCATCCCAAGGATGTCGGCGGACGCTATTCGGTGCTGACGATGTGCGGTGCGTTCCCTTCGATCCTTATGGGCATTGCCATCAAGGCGTTGCGCGACGGCGCACAGGAATATCTCGATTACGCGCTCTCCGACGCGCAGCCTGAATGTGCGAAAGGCGCGGCACTGCATTCTGCGCTGTCGAAGGAAGACCGTCTCGATCAGACGGTTTTGTGGGCCTATGCTGATCGGCTCGACACGTTCCACGCATGGTGGCGGCAGCTCTGGGCCGAGAGCCTCGGCAAGGACGGCAAGGGATCGACGCCGGTTGGCGCCCTCGGTCCCGTCGATCAGCACAGCCAGCTGCAGATGTTCCGCGACGGGCCGGGCAAGTCGCTCTACACGATCCTGTCCACTGACACAAAAGGCGCGGGCCTCATAGCGCCGATTGAACGGTCGAAGGCGCTGGGCCTTGACTATCTCGCAGGCAAGGCGATGGGCGATCTCGTCGATGCCGAGGCGCGCGCGACAGCGCAAACGTTGAGCCGCAATGGGCGGCCAGTACGCGTCATTCATCTGCCGAAGATTGACGAGCGCTCCATCGGCGCGCTGATGATGCATTTCATATTGGAGACGATCCTCATGGGCAAGCTCATGGGCGTCGACCCCTTCGACCAGCCCGGCGTGGAAGAGGGCAAGGTCCTGGCACGGGAATATTTGAGTGGAAAATAGGCGATAGGCCGCCTTCCGCCCCGATGCGCGCGGTAGGATAGGCCATGAGGATTCGCCGTCTTTCCGAGGGCACGATCAACCGCATCGCCGCGGGCGAGGTGGTCGAGCGTCCGGCCAGCGCCGCCAAGGAACTGATCGAGAATGCGCTCGACGCCGGCGCCACGCGCATCGAGATCGCGATGGGCGCGGGCGGCGCGGACCTGATCCTGGTCGAGGATAACGGCATCGGCGTGGAGGCCGACGATCTCGCGCTCGCCATCGAACGCCACGCGACCTCGAAACTCAGCGACGACGATCTCTCGCATATCGCCACAATGGGGTTTCGCGGCGAGGCTCTGCCGTCCATTGGCGCGGTCGCACGGTTGGCCATCGCCAGCCGCACCGCAACGGGTGAGGCGCATGAGATCAGAGTGGAAGGTGGGCGCGTCGAAGGCCCTGCGCCTACGGGATTTCGCGCGCGCGGCCAGCACGGCACGCGTGTCGAGGTGCGCGAATTGTTCTTCGCCACGCCCGCGCGGTTGAAATTCCTGAAATCCGCACGCTCGGAAGATCTCGCGACCGGCGATGTTGTGAAGCGTCTGGCCATGGCGCGGCCCGACGTGGCGTTCACGCTGACGCTCGATGGGCGGCGTGCGCTCGATCTTCCGGCGGAAGCCGATCTGTTCAGCGGCAGGCTCAACCGTCTCGCAAAGATCATGGGCCGCGATTTCGGCGACAACGCCGCGCCGGTCTCGACGGAACGCGAGGGCGTGAAACTCGCGGGCTTTGCCGGCTTGCCGACCTACAACCGCGCCAATAGTGCGATGCAGTTCCTGTTCGTGAACGGCAGGCCGGTGCGCGACAAGCTTCTGATCGGCGCTGTGCGCGGCGCCTATGCGGATTTCCTCGCGCGCGACCGGCATCCGGCGCTCGCCTTGTTCCTGGAATGCGATCCGGCGTTCGTCGATGTGAACGTGCACCCGGCGAAGACCGAAGTGCGCTTTCGCGATGCGGGCTTGGTGCGCGGATTGATCGTGTCAGCGCTGAAACATGCGTTGCATGATGCCGGACATCGTGCCTCCACGACGGTTGCGGGTGACGCGCTGGCGTCGCTGCGTCCGCAGGCCGCGCCGTATTATTTCAGGCCGGAGCCGCGCGGAATGATGGAACAGACGCGCGAATATCATGCGCCGCTGTTTACGCCGGAGGTTTCGACGCGCTTTGAAGCCGCGCCGGGCGAACCGCTACCTGACACGCCGCTCGGCGCCGCGCGTGCGCAACTGCACGAGACTTACATCGTCGCGCAAACTGCGGATGGCATCGTCATCGTCGACCAGCACGCAGCCCATGAACGTCTCGTCTATGAACGCATGAAGCATGCGATGGAGAATGGCGGCGTCGCGCGTCAGCCGCTGCTGATCCCGGAGATTGTCGATCTCGATCCGGCGGAGGTCGAGCGCCTGCTCGCCCGCGCGGACCAGCTTGCCGAACTCGGGCTGGTGGTTGAGAGCTTCGGGGCCGATGCGGTGGCGGTGCGCGAGACACCCGCGATGCTCGGCCAGATGGATATCAAGGGGCTTCTCCGCGATCTCGCCGACGACATCGCGGAGACGGGTTCGGCGCTATCGCTGAAGGAACGGCTGGAAGACGTCGCGGGCACGCTCGCCTGCCACACCTCCGTGCGCTCCGGCCGCCGCCTTAATGCCGACGAGATGAACGCACTGCTGCGCGAGATGGAAGCCACGCCGCATTCCGGCCAATGCAACCACGGCCGCCCGACTTATGTGGAGCTGAAGCTCTCCGATATCGAGCGGCTATTTGGGCGGCGTTGACACCTGTGATGGCGGAGGCAATTGCAAATGCGCCCAATCCAGATCTGCGTGCCCCGGAATCCCTTCCAGCGGAAGTGTAATGATCGAAGTATCGAAGTGGCCCGCCGCGGTGCATTGAATGGCGGCATCGTCCAGTGATTTATCGCCGCTCGAACGTGACACCACTGCATCCTTCATCGTGCCGTCAGGCATCACGCGGAATGTGACGCTCGTCGCACCGACATTCGGTGGAATTGGAAGTGTGTCGTTGCGATATCTCAAGCACATAGCGGCCCCGGCGCACCTCTGGCGAATCGGGAATCCTCCAGCTCACATTGGCCTGCCACGGCGTTTGAACCGGGACGCCATCTTCGGTCGCAGGCTTATACAGCCAACTGGAAGCGCATTTCAGCGACGCGTTATCCAACTCGTTGTTGCCGCTGCTTTTCAAGACCTTCGCATCTTTGACGGTGCCATCCGCTGAAATGGTAAAGCCCAGCAATGTTATTCCTCGGCATGCATTTCTATCGCCGCAGCAGGATAATTCCCCGCGCAAGAATGAGCGCGGCCCCACAGCAACAGGCGTTTCCTGGACAGGAACGACGGCAGGATCTGCCAGTGCTTGGCCGCAGATCAAACTGAAGATGATCGCAAGATGGCAGCGCATTAGGCCTCCAATAATATGCGGCACCTAACCATTGCGGGAAATTCTGTGCAATGCGTCCAAGCCGGTAGCGCGGTTTACGGGTCGCGACACCGCACGCCAACGGGTGTAAGCTTGAGCCACTTGACGGAGGATCGATTATGAACCGTATCGTGATACTCGCTCCCGTGCTGTTCGCGCTGTCGCTCACGCTGCGCTGGCGGACCCGGCGAGGAGCTGTTTTCCGATGGGCGAGTTCGACGGCTGGCGCGCGCAGGATGCCAAGACGATTTTCATTCGGGTCAGCCAGACACGCTACTATCGTCTCGACCTCGGCTTCGTATGTCCGCTGCTTACTGAGAAAGGGACGCACATCATCACCGATGTGAGTGGGTCGAACTTGATGTGCAGCGCCGCCGATTGGATCTGAAAGTCGCGCGCGATGTGCCGGGCAGTCTGCCGAGCCATTGCATCGTCAAGACCATGACGCCGCTCTCCCAAGCCGAGGCCGACGCGATCTCGAAAGACTTCCGGCCACAATAGGCACCTCCCCAAACCGCCTTTAGCAGTTTGACCCTCTCTCAAGGGGAGGGTTGAAATAGCGCATGGCCTTCTTCCAGAATCGTACCGTCAATCTGCTCAATCTTCACTACGGGATTCATTCGATCGCGCTGACGGGCGGCGGCGCGTTCTTCAGCGTCTATCTGCTGCGCGCGGGCGTACCTGTGCCGCTGGTGCTCGTGTCGCTGGCGTCCATCTTTATCGGGCGTCTTTTCATCCGCCCGGTTATCGTACCGCTGGCGGTGCGTTTCGGCGTACGTGCGCTGGTGATCGCCGGCACCTGCATGAGCGCGATGCAGTATCCGCTCTTGTCCTTCGTGCATGGCGTGGGGCCGGCGCTGTTCGTGCTCTGCGCCATGTCGTCGGCGGGGGACACGGTCTACTGGTCGACCTATCACGCCTATTTCGCGGCGCTCGGCACGGACGAGCATCGCGGCCATCATGTCGGCGCGCGTGAGGCGATTGCGGCGATGGTCGGCGTCGTCTCGCCGCTTTTGACCGGCTTCGCGTTGGTGCAGTTCGGACCGGCGGTCGCATTCGGCCTCACGGGGTTTGTGCTGCTGATCGCGGCGCTGCCGCTGTTCGCGACGCCGGATGTGCGCGTGGCGCTGCAGTCTCCAGGCGCGTTCCGCGCGTCGCTCTCCGGCATCAAGCTGTTCCTGTGCGATGGCTGATCGTCGGCACGGGGTATTTCGTGTGGCAGCTCGCGCTGTTCCTGTCACTGGGCGAGAACTTCCTGCATTTCGGCGGAGCGCTCGCATTGGCAGCACTCGTCGGAGCGATTGCAGGCATGTTCTGGGGCGCACCATCGACGCCGGTCACGGAACGCGCATGACGGCCATCGCACTCGGAAGCTATGCCTGTCTCATTGTGCTGCGCGCAGCCGCGCTGCGCGAGCGTGGCTTGCCGTCGCCGCGAACGCGCTGGCCTCAGTCGGATCGTGCCTTTATGCGCCGACGCTGATGACGGCGGTTTACAACCAGGCACAGCGTGCGCCCCTGCACCCTGCGCTTCCACGTCGCGACGGAGGGCGGCTGGGACGTTGGTTGTGCGGGCGGCTTGCTGATTGCGGCGGCGTTGATCTGGCGCGGCATCCCGTTCCCGGTGGTGTTGTTGCTGCCGCTAATCGGATTGTCGGCCGCGTTCTTCCAGTTGCGCGGCTACTACGCGGCAAGGGCGGGAATGACACCATAGAAAGCCCTGTTCCCCAGCCGCAACCTAAGATTAATAGGCGACAAATGTTAGTGTTCCATACCGTACAGATAATCCTGTCGCGGACGGTCCAAAGGCGCTAAACCCGGTGAGGGCCAAGAACGACGACGGGCGTGAAGGACGATTTTCAGGCTGACATAGAGGCAATCGGCAACATCGCCGTTGTGCCGACGATCCTCGATGTCATCTGCCGCATCACCGGCATGGGCTTCGCTGCGGTCGCGCGCGTCACGCCGGGAGCGATGGATCGCGCTCAGCGTCCGCGACGATATCGCGTTCGGCCTCAAACCCGGCGGCGAACTGAACGTCGAAAGCACGATCTGCCACGAGATCCGCGAATGCGGAGAAGCGGTCGTCATCGATCACGTCGCCGAGAACGACAGATGGCGCGACCATCGGACACCGAAGATGTACGGCTTCCAGAGCTACATCTCGATTCCGATCTTCCTGCGCGACGGCCGCTTCTTCGGAACGCTCTGCGCCATCGATCCGAAACCGCGAAGCTGGAGAACGTCGAGACCATCGGCATGTTCAAGGCCTTCGCGGATCTCATCGCCTTTCATCTCGAGGCGAGCGAACTCCTGAAGACGAGCGAGGCGAGCCTGCTCGACGAGCGAAAAACGGCGGAATTGCGCGAGCAATTCATCGCCGTTCTCGGCCACGATCTGCGTAATCCTTTGGCGTCCATTTCGGGCGGCCTGCGGCTTCTTCAAAAAGAAGAGCAAAGCGAGAAATCGCGCTCTATCCTCACTTTGATGCAAGCCAGTGTGGGGCGCATGACCGCGCTGATCGGCGATGTGCTGGATTTCGCGCGCGGCCGGTTGGGCGGCGGCTTCGCGGTCGATGTCGGCGAGGCGAACCTTACCGCGGTGCTGACGCAGGTTGCCGGCGAAATCAGTTCCGGCCATCCCGAACGCGAGATCGACATGCAGGTCGCGATCGGCCGGCCGGTCCATGTGGACAGCGGGCGCATCGGGCAAATGTTCTCCAACCTTCTCGGCAATGCGCTGATGCACGGCGCGCCTGAAAAGCCGGTTCGTGTGAAGGCTTTGACGGCGGGCGGTGTCTTCGAACTGTCGGTGAGCAATGCCGGCGAACAGATTTCGCCCGCCGCGCTGTCGCAGCTTTTCAAACCCTTCGTGCGCGGCGAGGTTACGCCCAATCAGCAAGGCCTCGGGCTTGGCCTTTACATCGCATCGGAGATCGCGCGCGCCCATGGCGGAACATTGACCGCAACGTCTTCGCCGGAAGAAACACGCTTCACGTTCCGCATGCCGCTCGTTTAGGCAGGTACGGAAGCGTCAAACAGCCAGCGTGTCAGCGCGTAGCCCGCAAGCGCGCCCGCAATCTGTGCGGCGATGAAACCCGGCACCGAGTGTGGCGCGATCCCGGCAAAGCTGTCCGTCATTGCGCGCGCGACGGTCACGGCGGGATTGGCGAACGAAGTGGATGCGGTGAACCAGTACGCCGCGCCGATATAGAGCGGCACGAGATAAGCCGCTGCCTGCGGCGTGTAGCGAACCGCGCCCGCAATGGTAAGAATCAGTCCGAATGTCGCGACAAGCTCCGACCACCATTGTGCGGGGCCGTCCCGCAGTTTCTCCGCGGTTTCGAGGATTGGCATCGCGAACATCGCATGCGCCGCCCATACCCCGAGGATCGCACCCACGAACTGTGCCACGACATATAGAACCGCGAGTTTCGGTTCGATTTCGCGCCGCAGACAGAAAAACAGAGTCACCGCCGGATTGAAATGCGCGCCGGAGATAGGACCGAAGATATTGATGAGCACGGCAAGCGCCGCCGCAGTCGTCAGCGTGTTGGCGAGCAGGGCTATGGCGGCGTTCCCGCCAGCCAAACGTTCGCCCATGATGCCGGAGCCGACAACGGCGGCGAGCAAAAACGCGCTGCCGAGTGCCTCGGCGAAAATGCGCCGCGATGTACTCACGTCTTTGCCGTCTCGTCTGCGGTTGTGCCGATCTCGTCCAACCGTTTCTTGAGTGCCATGCGGTCGAGACTGCACACCGGCAGGCTGGCGAACAGTTCGATGCGCCTGTGCAGCGTGAGAAAGGCCTCACGGAATGCTGCGGTAATCTGCGCTTCCGAGCCTTTGACCGCTGCCGGATCTGGCACTCCCCAATGCGCCGTCATCGGCTGGCCCGGCCAAACGGGACAGACTTCGCTCGCGGCGTTGTCGCAAACGGTGAACACGAAATCGAGATGCGGCGCGCCGGGCACTGCGAACTCATCCCAGCTTTTGGAGCGCAGCCCGCCGGTCGAATAGCCCAGGCGTTGCAGCAGCGCGAGCGCGTGCGGATGTACCGCGCCCTTCGGCCGGGATCCGGCGGAGCAGGCAGCGAACTTTCCGGCACCGATCTTGTTCAGGATTGCTTCGGCAAGGATGGAGCGCGCCGAATTGCCCGTGCACAGGAACAGGACGTTGAAGGGATGAACGAGCTTCTGGTCGCGCATGTTACGGTCATCCCCGGCGGCGCTGGGCAGATGTCTGGCGCGCCCCGACAGGCCTGGCGTCACAACAGCCACGAGAGGCGATCTCCACCAAGGGCGCGCACATTTCCGCGCGGCCGCCGCAGCAATCCTCCGTGAGGAAGACGAGGAGGTCGCGCATGGCGTTGAAGTTGATGGCGTAGATGATGGACCGCCCATCGCGGCGCGCACGGATCAGCCCGGCATTGGAAAGGACGAGAAGCTGCGCCGACAACGTGTTCGCCGCAGTCTTGAGCTTGCGCGCGATATTGCCCGCGGCCATGCCGTCCGGCCCGGCTTTTACCAGCAGTCGGAAGACATCGAGCCGCGCGTCCTGCGCGATGGCGGAGAGGCGTTTGACTGCGGTTTCAGATTCCATATTTCAACGATTATTGAAATAAACTCGGACTGTCAAGACGCCTGCAAAATCTCTCAGTATCCGCCCGTTTTGGCGCTGTTCGATAAGGAAAATATTTTCGCAGGCGTTGCGCGGATGATTTCAAAAACCTTGTTGCATAAGGCTCATTTCGCAAAATCGCGGCCTTGAATGGCGGTGTCGAAAACCCGATCTCTCCACGTATGAAGCGACGATGTCGCGAGGACATACAGGACAAGGGTGCGAACTCGCGCGCATCCGTGTTGCGTGGTGGGCGAAGATATCGCGTGCCGGATCGGCCATCCGGACAGATATCTCCTCACGCAGCGAAGACCGGGGCGGCGCAAAGGTGCGGAGTTTATCCGGTTCGTCCCGGATGCTGCCCGCCTGCCGTAGCGTCGAACCCGAAAGCGGATGTGTCCGGATAGGGCGGTGAGAAAGAAAGAGCCGCGTATCCGTGACCAGGCCGCTTTACGGCTTTGTGAGGAACAGCACGCGCGTGTCGCCGTAGGTGCGCTCGCTTTCGAGATGAAAGCCGTCTACCGGCGGAAGGATTTCATCTTCCGCCAGTTCGCAAACGGCAACGGCGTTCGGCGTGAACCATCCGCCATCGCGCAATGATGTGAGCGCACGAGGCACGAGGTCCTTGCGGTAAGGGGGATCAAGAAACGCGAGTTCGAACGGCCCGCCGCTTCCCGCCGCCATGGGACCCAGATCGGTCGCGTCGCGCCGCCAGATCTTCGTGACGCCTGTAAGCTGTAATGTTTCGACATTGCTGCGGATAAGGCCGCGGCTTTCTGCGCTGTCATCCACCAGTAGCGCGAACGCGGCACCGTGCGACAGCGCCTCGATGCCGAGCGCCCCGGTACCGGCAAACAGATCGCACACCCGCGCGCCCCTGAGCGTGAAGCCCACGCCGAAATCGTTGTGCTGAAGGATGTTGAAAATCGCCTGGCGCACCTTGTCGGAGGTCGGTCGCACACGCGCGTCCAGCGGCGCGATCAGCGTTCTTCCGCGAAACTGTCCGCCCGTAATTCTCAAAGCGCATTTTCTTTCGTGGATTTCATGCTCAACCTAACGTTCCGCACGTCCGCAGGCGAGCGGTTGGCGGCAGCCCGAAGGCAGGCTATAGCGCAAGCCATGCTTCGAGCCGTCCTGTTTGTGTTGTTCGCCTTTTTTGCCGCCGCACCCGCTGTCGCGCAAATCGCGCCGGGGCTGAAGGTACACGCGCGCCTGATTGCAGAGCGTGATGCGGTTCAGTCCGGCGGAACTGTGACAGTCGCGCTCGAACTCGACACGCGCAAAGGCTGGCATACTTACTGGAGCAATCCGGGCGATGCCGGCACGGCGACGGAGATTGTGTGGACATTGCCTGCCGGCTGGAAGGCCGGTCCGATCCAGTGGCCAACGCCGCAATCCGAAATTGTCGGCCCGATCATGGATTACGGCTACGAAGGCAAGCCGTGGCTGCTGGTCGACATCGCGGCACCGAAGGATGCCAAGCCCGACGACACGGTGACGTTGCAGGCGAAAGCACAGTGGCTCGTCTGCGCCGAAGTCTGTGTGCCGGAAGATGCCACGCTTGCTTTGCCGATGAGTATTGGCGAGGCGACCCTGCCGCCAGATCCCGATTTCGCGAAGGCGCGCGCCAAGCTGCCGGTCACATCGCCATGGCCGATGCATTATCACGCTGGCGATACGATCGATCTGTTTGTGCAGTCGCAGCAGCTTGCGAACGCTCATCCGGCAAAGGCCGAGTTCTTTCCAGCCTCGGCAGACGAGATCAAATCCGGCCTCGCACCACAGACTGTGCGTTACACGAATAATGGCCTCATCGTTTCGATGCAGCCACCCAAAAAGCCCGGCACAGGTTCGCTGAAAGGCCTTCTGGTTCTCACCTCCACCGACGGTTCCGTGCAAGCACTCACAGTCGATGCCACGCCGGGCGCAGTGCCGAGCGCGGGCGGAACGGAATTGTGGTTGGCGCTTTTGTTCGCGTTTCTCGGCGGATTGATCCTGAACCTGATGCCATGCGTGCTGCCGATCCTGGCGATGAAGGCACTGGCGCTCGCGGGTCATGGCGGCGGCGAGAGCCGGCACGCCGCCCGTGAAGGCCTCGCTTACGGCATCGGGGCGATCCTGAGCTTTGTCGCGCTCGGTGCCGTGTTGATCCTGCTACGTGCCGGTGGCGAGTCACTTGGTTGGGGCTTTCAGCTTCAGGAGCCCATCGCCGTTGCAGTCTTTGCGCTGCTGATCTTTGCGGTCGGACTCAATCTCTCCGGTGTTTACGAAGTGCCGGGATTCGGCGGCGGCGATGCTCTGACGCGCAAGAGCGGCGCGACTGGGGCGTTTTTCACGGGCGTACTGGCCGTCGCCGTCGCGGCACCCTGCACAGCGCCTTTCATGGCCGCGGCATTGGGCTATGCGTTGACGCAGCCCGCAGCGATCGCGCTTGCGGTGTTTGTGGCGCTGGGGCTTGGCTTCGCCGCGCCCTTTATTCTCGTCGGGTTTTCCCCAGCACTGCTGCGCATGATCCCGAAACCCGGACCGTGGATGCTGCGGCTAAAGCAGTTCCTTGCGTTCCCGATGTATGGGGGCAGCGGTTTGGCTTGTGTGGGTGCTGGCCAATGAGGCTGGCGCCAATTCCATCGTCGCGGTGCTGGGCGCAATGATCGCCTTCGCGCTGGCTGCATGGATCTGGACGACCAGTCGCAACTCCGGTCCACGCGGCCGCGGCTTCGGCGCATTTGCGACCTTGCTTGCGTTACTCGCGATGTTCGGATTTCTGTCCTTTCTCCTGCAGGCCACGCCAGCAACCACGACGGCGCTGACAAGCGCCGAAGGTGGCGGCATCCCGCATGAAGCCTATTCTGCTGTGCGTCTTGAACAGTTGCGAAAAGAGGGCCGTCCGGTCTTCGTCAATGCCACGGCGGCGTGGTGCATCACCTGCCTGGTCAATGAGCGTGTTGCGTTCTCCAGCGGCGCTGTGGCCGATGCCTTGGCGAAACATCACGTCGCGTACCTGATCGCGGACTGGACGCGCCGCGATCCAGAGATCACCAAGCTGCTGGAAGTCCATGGCCGCGACGGCGTGCCGCTCTATCTGTACTACGCCCCGCATGCATCCGATGCGACAGTGCTGCCGCAGATCCTGACGGCCGATGCTGTGCTTCAGGCAGTCGGTCGCTAGGCCCTTTGACAAGGAGATTCCGTGACGCCGCCCGACACGCCAGCAAGGCCTCGAGGCCTGAACATGCTTCGGCTTCGTCGCTGGCACAGTTATCTGAGCATTTTCTTTGCGCCGGCGATCCTGTTCTTCGCGTTCAGTGGTCTGCTTCAAGTTTTGGGTCTTCATGAGTCGCGCGGCAACGAGACCTATCATCCGCCGGCCTGGATCGTGACAATCGCGAGCCTGCACAAGGATCAGGTTCTGCCCAAACGCCATGACGAGCACGAAGATCATGACGCGGGGCCTCAAGCTGGGCCGCCCAAAGGCGAGCCTCATCATCACCACGATGACGATGATGAAGCCTTCGTGCCGCTTAAGCCGTTCGCTATTGCCGTGGCGCTGGGGCTGATCGCGACGGCGCTTCTTGGCATTGCGATCGCGCTGCAGAACCTGTCGATGCGCCGGACATCGCTGATCCTGTTGCTGGTCGGCACCGCGATCCCGCTCATCCTGATTATCGCTTGAGCAGATCAGACTCTTAGGTTCGGAAATTGCTGTGAGCGCCCGGCAGACGCAGCTTCCATTTCAGCGGTTCCCTGAAAAGGCAAAACAATTACCGAAAGCGCGGCGTATGGTCCGCGTGTTTGATCTGCGGAGTCGCCCAGCGCCATGAACGTTTTCGATTCGCCCGATTTCGATCACCACGAGCAGATCGCATTCTTCGACGATAAGGCGAGCGGCCTGAAAGCCATCATCGCCGTGCATTCCACCGTGCTGGGCCCCGCATGCGGAGGCACACGCATGTACCCTTATGCGACCTCCGACGACGCGCTGACCGATGTGCTGCGCCTGTCGCGCGGCATGAGCTATAAGAATGCGATCGCCAACCTTCCGCTCGGCGGCGGCAAGGCGGTCATCCTCGGAAATCCTTCAACCGACAAGAGCGAAGCACGCTTCACGGCCTATGCCGACGCGGTGAGCGCGCTCGGGGGCCGCTATATCACGGCGATGGATGTCGGTGTCGGTCCGAAAGACATGCCGCTGATCGCGCGTCATACGAAGTTCATCGCGGGTTTCGATCAGCCCGGCAAGAGAGCCGGCGATAGCGGCCCGACGACGGCGCTTGGCGTGTTCGTGGGTCTCAAGGCGGCGGTGAAGCACCAATTCGGCGTCGACACGACCAAGGGACTGACGGTTGCGATCCAGGGCCTCGGCAAGGTCGGCATGACCGTGGCGAAGCAGCTCCATGAAGAAGGGGCCAAGTTGATTGTTGCCGATGTCAGCGACGATGCGGTGCGCCGCGCCGTTGACGCGTTCGGCGCGCGGCAAGCGTCCACCGACAATATCGTCACCGTCGAGTGCGACGTGTTTTCGCCAAACGCTCTGGGCGCAATCCTGAATGATCAGACCGTGCATACTATCAAGGCGAAGGTTGTGGCCGGCGGCGCGAACAACCAACTCGCCCGTGATCCGCAAGGTAGGGTGCTTACGGACCGTGGCATCCTCTATGCGCCGGATTACGTCATCAACGGCGGCGGTATCATCCGCGTGGCGGGTCAAATCTGCGATTGGGAAGAGGCGGAGGTCGAACGCCGCGCGCTCGGCATCGCCGACACGTTGACTGCGATCTTCAAGCGCGCGGATGCAGAGCATCTTCCGACGAACGTCATAGCCGACCGCATTGCGGAGGAGCGGATCGCGGCCGCGAAGCACATCGCGCCGAAAGTCGCTGCGGAATAGTCCGCTAATGTATCGCGTGGGCGAAGTGGGGATAAAGTCCCATGAGGCCGACAAGGATCAGGTAGATTGCGACCAGATAGTTTAGTGCGCGCGGCACGATCAGGATCAGGATTCCAAAGATCAGCGCGACCAGTGGCTGGATATAGACGATATCGATCATGCGAAAGCTCCAGTTCCAAATGACGTAAGCGGTAACGCTTGAAAGAGCGATTTGGGTCTGGGGAAGGCGTTATGTGGATAGAGCCTGCCTTCGCTGCTGCGCAGCTGCGGCGTGGCGGCACCAGGCTTCGCTCCCGCTGGCTCGCCAAGGCGTAGCTCCCGCGTAGGCGGGAGCGAAGCCTGGTGCCGGAGGAGAGAATCGAACTCTCGACCTACCCCTTACCAAGGGGTTGCGCTACCACTACGCTACTCCGGCATTCCAAGACTGGTACGGGCCGGAAACCGGCCCGGGGCGGAGGCTATAGCCCAGCCGAACGCTAAGGGCAAAGGGCATGAAGGCAAAAATTCCAGACCGGCAGGAGCGCCTTGCGGCGGCCCTGCGCGAGAACCTGAAACGCCGCAAGGCCCGGGACCGGGCAATGGCCACGCCATCGAACCGTCAGGGCGGCGAGGCCTTGGAACAACGCCAGAATAAGGCCCCAAAGCCCGACTAACATCTCTTGGCCGGACCGCTGTTTTCATGCGCGTTCGCGCGTTACAAGAGCTTCGATATCGGGGATTGCATGGACCGGATTCACGTACGCGGCGGCGCGCGCCTGAAGGGCGAAATTCCGATCAGCGGCGCCAAGAACGCTGCGGTCGCGCTTGTGGCTGCCTGTCTCCTGACCGACGAGACACTTTGCTTCACCAATGTGCCCGCTGTGCGGGATATGTTCGTGATGTTCGACCTGCTACGCCATCTGGGCGTAGAGGTCGACTGGACGCCGAGCCAGGGCGTGGGGCATGGCGGACGGTTGAAACTGACCGCGCGGCAAATCGCCGGCACGACCGCGCCATACGAGATCGTCAGCAAGATGCGCGCGAGCTTTCTGGTGCTGGGTCCGCTGCTGGCGCGAGCCGGATACGCGAAAGTCTCCCTGCCGGGGGGCGACGCTATCGGCGCGCGGCCGGTGGACTATCACTTGAAGGCGCTCGAAGCGCTCGGCGCGCAGGTTGAACTCGCGGAAGGTTACATCGTCGCGCAGGCACCGAATGGTTTGTGCGGTGCGGAGATCGAGTTTCCGTTCGCCTCCGTCGGTGCCACCGAGCACGCGATGATGACGGCGGTACTCGCCCAGGGCGAGACCGTCATCGTCAACGCCGCGCTCGAACCCGAGATCGATGACATCGGCAAATGCCTGATTGCGATGGGCGCGAAGATTTCCGGTCTTGGCACGTCGCGCCTGATGATCGAGGGCGTAGAGAAACTCCACGGTGCCGAGCATCCGGTTCTGCCGGATCGCATTGAAGCGGGAACGTTTGCCATCGCAGCAGCTATGGCGGGCGGTGAGGTCGAGTTGATCGGCGCGCGTGAAGACATGCTCATGTCGCTAATTGGTTTGCTGCGTCAGACCGGCACGGATGTGAAGGCAACCAATCGCGGGCTTGCGGTGCATCGCAACGGCGCGCGTCTTAAATCCGTGGACGCGACCACAGAAGTGTTCCCGGGCTTTCCGACCGATCTTCAGGCGCAGTTCATGGCGCTGATGACGATCGCCGATGGCACATCGCAGATCAAAGAAACCATCTTCGAGAGCCGTTTCATGCAGGTGCCGGAACTCGTGCGCATGGGCGCGGACATCAAAACCAGCGGAGATACCGCGACCGTGACCGGCGTCGAAACGCTGAAAGGCGCACCAGTGCAGGCGACCGACCTGCGTGCCGGTGTCAGCCTCATCCTCGCCGCTCTCGTCGCGGAAGGTGAGACCGTCGTCAATCGCGTCTATCATGTCGATCGCGGATTCGAGCGGCTTGAGGAGAAGCTCTCCCGCGTGGGTGTGGATATCGAACGGCAATCGACATGACGGAACTGACGTTGGCGGCAGAGGATGCCGAGGATCTTGAGGTAATCTCTGCGCGGCTGCAGGACGCGGTCGCGCCGCTGAAGGAAATCGTCTGGCTGCCAAAGACGCGGCGCTTCGCGGCGCTGTTCAATCGCTTTGTCTGGGAAGAGAAGCGCAAGAACGCAAATCTGCGCGTGCGCTCGCTGCTGCATTTCGACGATGTGCTCTCTGTGCAGGCAAAGAACATCAAGATGGGGGCGCCGGACGCGGTGGTGTCGCTGCTCGCCGTCGAATTCGAACCCAAAGGGGATGAGGATCCGGGCGGCGCAATCACGCTGGTGTTCTCCGGCGGCGGCGCGATCCGGCTCGAAGTCGAGTGCATCGCGGCGGGACTGACCGATGTAAGCGGTGAGTGGGGCCGCGCGCGGACGTCCCGTCCACGACGAGACGTAAC
>JBBCHP010000034.1:0-73209 GCA_037201525.1 Rhizomicrobium sp.
ATGGAGCCGTTTTCAGGCAAAGCGACTTTGCGCACCTTCGTGACAGCAGCGGCGATGTCCGTCATCGCGTGTCAGGCACATGCCGCCAAGGGCGATTGGCCGATGATGAATTATGATGCACAAGGCACCCGTAACAATCGCCACGAGACCATACTCAACACGAAGACTGTCAAATCGCTTCAGCTTGCATGGCAGGTCAACGGCCTCGGCTCAGGCCCTTATTCGCCAGCGGTCGTCGATGGCGTTGTGTACGTTAGCGGCTTTCCTTTGTTCTATGCGCTTGACGCAATCACCGGGAAGACGATTTGGACCGTCGCAAATGAATATGGCACCGCGCCGGCTGTCGCGAATGGCATTGTCTATATAGCTAGGTCGGACGGGCATCTTGACGCCTTCGATGCCGCGAGCGGCACAGCGATTTGGTCTATGGGCTTAGACAGTGGGGTGAGCCTTACATCGCCCACAGTGTTCGGCGGCCGCGTATTCATCCAGGATAACCAAGGGTTCGCTTACGCCTTCAATGCGCGCACGGGCAACCGGCTGTGGAAGTCGGACGCGAAGCTCTACTCCTCAGTATTTGAAAGCGCGCCCGTGGTCGCGAAGGGCGCCGTATACTTTACAAGCGCGTCAGGCATTCACGCCTATGACGCCCGGACCGGTGCAGAAATTTGGGAAGACGAAAACTCTGGCTGGAACCCGTGGCTAGTGGCTGGCAAGCACTATGTGTATTCAACTGCCGCTTCAGTGCAGGCGAACGATATGGCGACCGGACAGAAGATGTGGGTGGGAAAAATTCCCAGCGGTGGTCTTGCTCTCGCGAAAAACGACCTCTTCGATCAGTACGATACAGCTTATTTCATTTCGCGATTTGACTCCGGGTCCGGACAGCTTACGGAAACAGAAACTAACCCTTACTCAGTCATGGAGTACGCGCCGACTATCGTGAATGGCGTTTTATATTCTTTTGGATCGTGCGGGATTTGCGCTTTCGACGCGAAGACCGCGAAGCTCCTGTGGTCGTCCAGTCTGGGCAAAAGACAACCGCCATCTTCTACCGAACCTCCGGGACCAGTCGTGGCAAACGGAATGCTCTATTTTCGCGGTACCGACTCGCTAATTGCCTACGCACTGAAGAACTGAACCTTGCTCGCGGTGTTGATAACACTCCACACCGGGCTGTGAGCTTTCGCGCCCTCGGCGCCAAGCCAGCAGTGACGCTTCCGTTACGCGGCGATCTACACCATAGACATCTCTGGCTGCCGAGAGATTAATTGAGCATCAACGCATGTCCATCTACCGACCTGCCGGGCTGTAAGCCGAGCAACGACATCACCGTCGGATGGATGTCGATCATGTCCAGCCGCTTGATCTCGTGCGGCGCGACACCCGATCCCCACGCGTAGAAAATGCCGTGCATCTGCACGATGCGCGGATCGTAACCGTGGGTGGCTTTCAAAACGTCTATCGGCGGCGTGAACGTCACCGGCCAGATGTGATTGACGCCGAGCCATCGCGCCCACGCCGGATATTCCTCCGGACCCACGACCCAATAAGGCGGCTTTGCGACCAGGAGGATATCGCCCGCGCGTGGGCCGTTGCCCAGATGCGCATAAGCGGGATAGTTCCCTTCTTGTAGACATCGAACGCGTAGGAATAGCCGCTCAACGCCTTCACCACGCGATCGGCGCTTTCGCCCCTGTCGAGATAGAAGAACGTCGTGGCCCCATCGATGCCTGCTTCGCGTGAATGTCGTACTTGTTCATCAGGCGGCCGATATTGATCACCGGCCCAATGTCCATCATCCCGTGATCGGTGCCGATGATCAGCGTTCCTTCGCGGCCCGCGGGCATCGATTTGATCGCTGCCATGAGCTTTCCGGTGATGGCGTCCGTTTGGCGCACGGCCTCTCCTGTCTTCGGTCCGTCACCCCGTTGAAATGCGCGACATGATCGGGAATGTCGAAGTAGAGCGCGATCAGGCGCGGATGACCGGGCCCGGTGTCGTGCAGCAGCTTGATGGCCTTCGACACGATCGTGTCGTTGCTTTCGCGCTTCGACCATGGCGCGTCGGCGTTGGCAAAGGTCGACAGCTTGCCGCGCTTTGTCGACCAGCGGCCGACCCAGTTGAACACCGCCGTCTTCACGCCCTGACGTTCGGCCGCCTCCCACATCGACTCGCAGCCTGTGCGCCAATCGGCGTCCGCTTCATGATGACCGTTTGCGAACAACCCCTTCTGCGGATCGTAGAAGATGTTCGACATGATGCCGTGATGCTCGGGCCAGCATCCGGTTTCAAAGGTCGTGTGGTTGATGAGCGAGATGGTGGGAAACGCCGGCACAAGATGGCGCGACCACGCGCCCTCACGCTTCAAGCGGTCGAAGTTCGGCGTCGGTTTTGCGGCATCGAGTTCCGCCGGCGCGAAGCCGTCGAACAGGACGACGACGACGGTGCGTTCCGGGGCCGCCGGCGAAGGCCCAGGCGCGGACGCACCGAGCAACAACAGCACGAGCGCGCCCAGAGCCAATTTCCGCAAAAACATCATCCCCTCCACCTCCATGTCACGGATGATACTGGAAGACGCGTTCAAGCGGCACACCGAATACCGCAGCAATTCGAAACGCAGCCTCCAAAGACGGCGAGTATTTGCCCTGCTCGATCGCGTTCACGGTCTGCCGCGTGACGCCGATCTTCTCGGCCAATTCCTGCTGCGTCATTTCGTTGTGGTCGAAGCGGAGCCTGCGGATGTCGTTGCGGAGTTGCTCTCCGCTCATGCCACGCCCCGGCGGAACAGGACGATCTGGATCGCGATCTTGAAAACCTCCGACACGACAAGCGCGAAGAACAGAACGTTGATCAGCAGAAAATCGTCCGCGCCGAAGAGGGCTGCGCCAATAGCCAGGACAACGCCCGTCGCCAATGCATAACCCGACGCATTTCCGGCCTTCAGCGCGATCAGTTTCTCGCGCTCATCCAGTGGCGTTTGCGCATCTTTCGGCGCCGATACGGCAGCGGCAACCGTGCCTATGACAACGACCACGACGAACAGCACGACCGACTGCGCGAAGAGCCCGAGGAAATGCGCGCTGTCCGCAGCGCCACGGCCCAGTGCCGCAGCAACGCTGGCGAAATAAAATCCGTAGATGCCAAAATAGGCCAGCAGCGAAACCCAAGCGCTTTTTTCCCGAAAAGACATGAAAACCTCGTGTCAGAAATTCAAGACTTGATGTATAGTTTTATATACATCAAGTCAACAATAAGCGCCACCTTTAATTTCAGAAAATTCTTACGACAGTGCGGGAAAGGCTTTTGCGAGTAGAATTCCGCAAGCGGTGATGGCATCGACCAGACCATCGGCCAGATTACGGGACATCTTCGCTGTCGCATCCGCCACGATGCGGTCCCATGTGCCGGGCGATACGGCAGTGTGCGCGTCGCGTTCGGCGATGATCTCCAGATGGCGTTCGGCGAGCGAAACGAACACCATCACGCCGTTATGCTCGACATCGCGCGAAATCATATGCGCAGAGAATTGGTGGCGCGCCATGCGCCCGCACATCGCGCGCTTTACCTTGCGCGGCGCGAGTGCCATCCGCACCGGCCATGTCTCCAGCAGAAGGCTGAGCAGCGCGAACAAAGCCGCGGTCACAATCACACCGGCGCCGATGGTCAGATGCGGCCGCCACAATGCCAGAGCGCCCGTCAGTGCGATCGACAATACCGCGCTCCACACAACGGGATAGACCGCGTAATGATCGCTCGCCGGCACGACGACGAAATCGAACTTCGCGGCCGTTGATTTGCGCGCGGCCTCGACCGCGGCGCGCACACGCCGACGCTCGGCCTCACTCAATGTATGCAGTGCATCTACCAACTGCCTGACGCGCCCCCGCCGCCAAACGATCCGCCGCCACCGGAGAAGCCACGCCTCCCCCGCCGCCGCTCCAACCACCTCCCCCAAAGCCACCACCGCCCCAACCGCCGCGTCCGCCCATACCGCCGAGGAAAAACAAAGGCCAAAACCAGGAGCGGCCGGCAAAGAAGAAGATCAGCACAAAGACGATAAGCGCCGTGGACCAGCCCGACGGCGCCTGCTCATCGTCGCGGATCCGGTCGTAGTCGGGCGCGGCGAAATTCTTGTTGCCCAGTGTGGCGAGCACAGCCTTGGTTCCCTCCAGAACGCCGGCGTTGTAGTCGCCTTTCTTGAAGGCTGGCAGCATATACTGATCGATGATCACGCGGCTTTGGGCGTCGGTCAGATCGCCTTCGAGCCCATATCCGACCTCGATGCGGACCTTGTGCTCGTTCGGCGCCACGATGATCAACGCGCCATTGTTCTTGCCTTTCTGTCCGATGCCCCAGGCGCGGCCAAGCTGATAGCCGTAATCCGAGATCTCATAGCCCTGCAGCGATTTGAGCGTGGCCACGACAATCTGGCGTCCGGCGAAATGCTGTTGATCGCCGGCGAGGATGCCGTCGAGTTCGCGCTTGGTGTCGTCGGACAGAACCCCTGCCTCATCGACCACGCGGCCTGTAAGAGCCGGGAATGCTGGCGCTGCGTATGCGTGGCTGAGCGTCAGCCAGACGAGCGAGACGATGCCCGCCAGCACATAGCAGACGCCGAGCCAGAGGCGTTGAGACATTTAGAACGACACCTTCGGCGCTTCCTGTGCCTTCTCGGTGATCGTGAAGGTCTCTTTTCACCTTGGCATCGGGATAGAAGATCGCGGCGATCCACCGGCTCGGGATCGTGCGCAGCGTGGTGTTATAGGTCTGCACCGCGTCTATGTAATCCTTGCGCGCGACGGTGATGCGATTTTCCGTCCCTTCGAGTTGGCTTTGCAGCGCCATGAAATTCTCGTTCGACTTCAGGTCGGGATATCTCTCGCTCACCGCCAGCACCGTCCGATGGATGCGCCGAGCTGCGACTGTGTCTGCTCGAACTGATGGAACGCCTGCGGGTTCGAGGTCACGTCGGGCGGCAGGCTCATCGTCATCTGCGTCGCCTTTGCGCGCGCTTCCGTGACGCCGATCAGCACGGACTTCTCCTGCGCGGCATAGCCTTTCACGGTCTGCACCAGATTCGGGATCAGGTCGGACCGGCGCTGGTATTCATTCAGCACCTGACTCCACGCCGCCTTTACCTGCTCGTCCTGCGTCGGCACGGCGTTGATGCCGCACCCCGAAAGGCCCACGGCAACTGCCGCCGCGGCGGCAAACCGGACGGCATATCTGCGGATCGATGAGAACATGGTCGTAACCCCTTGAGAATCCCTGTTCCGGCACCCTAGCACGGGTTCTCCGGCAGTTGAGATATTGGAGTGCCAGCGCCGGTTTCAAGGGCACGCGTCCGTTCCATGGGCGGATCATGTAGGCGGCGTATCTGGACCGTCATCCTCAAACCGCACGATCAGCGACTCCATCGTCTTGCGGATCCTGCGAAGCTCCATCACCGCGGTGCGCAGGTAATAGGCGATCCACACCGCGAGAACGAACAGGATGATAACCGGGAGGCCCTGTATCGCCAGAACTCCGGCATGAAGCTCACGCATTGTTTCCGCCTTCTGGACCGGCGGGATTACGGCACCAGCGCTTTCAGCACCGGCGCGATCCAGCGGTCGTGCGGAATATCGTACACTGCGAAGTCGGTGTCGAACTGCCAGTAGCACCACGGGATGCCATGCGCTTCCGCAACCCGCGCCACGGAGGAAAGCCAGCGCACGCGCGAATCCATCGGAGCTTTTTCGTAGACGCCGAACTCGCCTAAGAAAACAGGCCGTTGGTGAACGTCACTCCATGTCTTTACCCGGTCGAAAGCTTTCACCAGCGCAGCCATCTCCGCATCGCTGCCCCAGCTTACATTGGACAGATCCTTGGCCGACGGCACCCAGCGCGCGCCCTGCAAAGTGAAAGTGACCGGCGTGTAGGTATGCACCGTCACCACGATGTGACGGTCGCTGGCAGGAAGATCGAGTGTGCCGAGTTCCCACAATCCATCATAATCGGTTGGACCGATGACGACGTTGCGCGCCGGGTTCGTCGCGCGGATCGACGTGAGCATCTCGCGCAGCATGCCGTTCCACGTTGCGGCGTCGAGCACGCCGTGCGGCTCGTTCAGAATCTCGAACAGCAACCGGTTCGGCGCGCTCCGGTAACGCGGCGCCAACACGCTCCACACGGCGCGCAGCTTCGTACGACAGTCCGCCGCGCTCTCCTGGCAGGAGAGATCGTCATGCACGTCGAGGATGACGGTCAGCCCGGCATCAAGCGAAGCATTGATCATGCGGTCGAGCATCGAAAGCCATGCGCCATCGATGGCGCCGTCGCGCAGATGCGCGAAGGGATGCATGTCGAGACGTACTGTGTCGAACCCTGCTTCGCGGATGCGCGCGAACAGCCGCGGCTGGAAGCGCGCCGCGGATGGATTCTTCTGCACCGGATCGTCTTCCAGCACATTAACGCCGCGATGCATTGCCGCCGCCTGATCCGCTGGCGATAGGGCTGCAAACCCTTCAGCCGATACAGGCCCTGCAAGCAGGGCGAAACACAGCCCCACAGTGCCAAAGACGGACTTGCCTGCAAACGCCATGATCACCGCCGATTCCTGCGACACCCGAAGGTATCGCATGGCGGATGTTGCCAACAGCTTTCCGGATGCAGCCCTTATTGCGATCTTCGCGTTTTGTTGATGGCTTTACCGGCTCGCGGATGACCCAGATCGTTGGCCACATAATGCGCGATTTGCCGCGACGCGAGGTCGAGCGTCACGGAATCGTCCGGCGCCTTGGTCCAGGTCCCGTCGCTTGCGAGATGATATTCGATCCGCAGCTGCGTTTCCGTGACCACGATGCGCAGATAGCCGTAGTCCTGATCGTCATAGTTCTCGAGCACGACCAGATCGTTTTGCGCATCCGCTTTCTGGATGACCTGCGGCGCGCGGATCGTGTGTCCGCCCGATTTCGACAAAGGCTGATAGTTGTGACCGCCATTGCCGCAGACGATATATGGAATCTGCGTGCCATCGCCGCGCGTGCGCGTGAAGCGCTGGTAGTTATGTGCGTGACCGGAAAGAAAGGCGTGCGGCCAGACACCGGTGCGTTTGCAGATCGCATCGATCTGCGCCTGCATCTCGACACTCCAGCCATGCCGGCCGGCGGTATAGGGCGGATGATGATCGGCAAAGAACAACGCGCCTTCGAACTTCTCGCTTTTCACGCGATTCAGCGCGGCTTCGAGGAATTTGAGTTGGCTGTCGCCAATGTCGCCGTTCGAGATCACGCCGGGATCTTCCAGCGCGTTGCTATAAAGTGTGACTATGCGCAGCAACGGCGCCTCGAACGTGAAGAACACGCCCGGCTGGATTTGCGCCGTGCGCGAAAGGCCATGTGCTTCCGGCATTACCGAGAAGTCTCGGAACAGAAATTGCGCAGGAAACCATCCAGGCTTTTCGTACCGACGAGCGGAGAGACCATGCCGTCATGGTTGCCCGCCGCTGCCAGAATCGGCGCGGGATAGTCGCGGTAAGGCTCGTAGAACTGATCGTAATAATATTCGACCTCGCCGAAACTGTAGACGATGTCGCCGAGCAGGAAGTGAAATTGCGGCACCTCTTCCTGGTTCGGCTCCTTGAAGTCGCCGAGCAGCTTGTCCACCACCTCGTTCTGTGTCTTCGGTCCGCGGGTGCTGCCACAATCGCCAAGCGAGTGGAAAACGATCTGGCCTCTTTTGGCGATCGCGTTGACCGCCGCTTTGGCATCCGCCTTGGCATTCGCAGCTGCGGAACTCACGCCGCCGAGCACCTGCTCAAGCGTGAGCCGTGGCTCGACGCCACCACGCGGCGGCGGAAACGGCAGCGCCTTGATCTTGTGCTCTTTGTTGAGCGCATCGATCTTCTGATAGGCGGCATTGTCGGACGCGTGCTTGATCGAGAATGTCGTCGGATCTTCGGTCGGCTGCGGCTGTGAGAACACAGGCCTGTCCAGCGTGCGCGTTGCGGAACGATAACGTTCGCCTGCTGCTGCGTCTGACGTTTGTGGCGAAGCGCTTTTGGATTTGCTTTTCTTTCTCCTAGCCATGGCATTTCCCTTTTTTTAAAGCCGCGGCCACAGCGGGCCGTGACGCCCAATCCGATGACACAACTATATCGGGAACGTTGCAGTCTTGCGACAGTTAAATGTTGATGCAAATGCCGCGCGCACGATCATGTGCAGTCAGGGCATGACGCTTCACTCCGCTCCATTTTATAGTCTGCGGATGGCATCGTGCGTTTCTGAGGTTTCTTAGGCTCGTTTTCATCATCCGCAGTGGGCTAGGGAAAAGCCATAAGTTGCGATAGCGTTCCTATCCATTAAATGGGGCGCGCTATGCCGAGAAAAAATTACACCCTGCTCAATATCGCTACGATTGGCTCTCTTGTCATTGCTGCGCTGGCCACCGCTAACGGTCTTGCCGTGTCGCCTGTGAAGGCCGCAACATTTCAGACACTTCACAGCTTCGCCGGCGGTGCCGAAGGTGCGGTGCCTTATGGACGCATGGTCTTCGATGCTAAGACTGGATTGCTCTACGGAACGACTGTCTCGGAAGGCGCTGGAAACGGCGGCACAGTATTTCAGTTCAATCCATCAACGCAGGCTTTGACGACACTCTATTCCTTTACGCTAGGCGGCAAGAAAGGTTCGAACCCGCAAACGCCACTCATCTTGAGCAAGAAAGGCGTGCTGTACGGCGTCACCACATCGGGCGGCGGTTCGTCCGCGTGCAACTTCGGCTGCGGCACGATTTTCAAGCTCAATCTCGCCACGAAGCAGCTGAAGACGCTTTATGCCTTCTCCGATCAAAGCGACGGCGGCACGCCTGAAGCGGGACTGGTGTTCGATTCCGCGCAGTCGACCGTGTTTGGAACAACGGTGCAAGGTGGTGATTTCGTTGATTGTCAGATTGGTTGTGGCACGGTTTATAAGCTAGTACTGGCCACGAAGAGTTTTTCATCTTTGCACGCGTTCCGTTCGATTGCGGACGACGGGGCGGATTCGACCGCCGGTATGGTAATCGACGGCAACGGTATCCTGTACGGCACAGCGTCCGAAGGCGGTCCCGCACGGCTCGGGCATTGTTTATGAGCTCGATCCGGCGACTAACAACTACACGGTGCTACATGGCTTCGATTACCATGTCGACGGCAATGCACCCAGCTCGGACTTGCTGCTGAAAGGCGGGGTTTTGTTCGGCACTACTTTTTCCGGCGGTCCGACCTCGGACGGTGACGGAACGATCTTCAGTATGGATCCCGGCACAGGTGCTACGACCACGCTGTACAGTTTCACCGATGGTACCGATGGGATATTTCCGTCAGGCGGACTCGCTGCAGGCCCCAATTCTTCGCTCTATGGCGTGGCACAGCAGGGAACCTCATCCGGCGCAGGGGCCATCTTCGCGTTAAAAACAAAAACGAATAAGTTTACCGCGCTCTATGACTTCACGGGTGGCGCTGACGGCGGAATACCGCGAGCAGGCTTAGTTGCGGGATCTGGGGTAAGCTCTACGGGACAACAACTTTTGATAATGGCACAATCTTCGAGATAACCCCATAAGCACTGGTGGCTTGGTCGGGGATGAGTCTGCGCAAGTTGGCCCAGATAGCCTAGACTTTATTGAATCTTAGGTGGGCGGATTAAAATAAAAATATCAATATAATCATATATTTAATGGTCGGAGCGGCGGGATTTGAACCCACGACCCCCAGTCCCCCAGACTGGTGCGCTAACCAGGCTGCGCCACGCTCCGTGCCCATTGATTTCGCTAGGCTTTTGGCCGCCGGATTGGGGAATCCGGTTCGCGAAAGGCCGCGGACTATATGCGTCGTGCTCCGTGTCCGCAAACCCAAATCCGGGCATTTTTTGAAAGAAATCGAGCCGATGCCCAGTCTAAGGTCGTATCGGCAGAAAGCGGATTCTTCATGAAACTCGCCACCTGGAACGTGAACTCGATCAAGGCGCGGCTCGACACCGTACTGGCGTGGTTCAAGGAAGCAGTGCCGGACGTTGCCGTGCTGCAGGAAATCAAATGCGTCGACGATGCGTTTCCCCGCGGCCGCGTTCGAGGAACTCGGCTATAATTGCGCCGTACACGGACAAAAGACCTATAATGGCGTGGCCATACTCTCACGCCGGCCGCTGGAGGATGTGACGCTGCGCCTTCCCGGTGGCGACGGCGACGATCATGCGCGCTATATGGAAGCGGGTCGTACCGGGAGAGAACGGCGCGGTGCGCGTCGCCTCGATCTATGCGCCGAACGGCAATCCGCTCGGCACCGAGAAGTTCACCTACAAGCTCGCCTGGCTCGACCGGCTGCACGCGCGCGCGAAGGCGCTCCTTCTTGACGAAGAACCCTTCGCGCTCATGGGCGATTACAACGTGATCCCCACCCCTGACGATGTGTGGGACCCGAAGGCGTGGACGGGCGATGCGCTCTATCAGCCGGAGTCACGCGACGCGTTGCGCAAGCTCGAATATCTGGGGCTGACTGACGCGTTCCGCGCCTGTCACGCGGAAACGCATCGCTACACGTTCTGGGACTATCAAGCGGGTGCCTGGCAGAAGGATCACGGCATCCGCATCGATCACATTCTGCTCTCGCCACAGACAACGGACCGCCTGAAAGCCTGCGGCATCGACAAGCACGTTCGCGCTTGGGAAAAGCCATCGGACCACGTGCCTGTGTGGTGCGAACTGGCGATCTAGCTGGCGGTCTTCGAAGCCGCGTTTGTTTCCCGCTGAGTTGACCACGTCAGCAAGGCGTCAAGTGCCGGGCAGAGCGCCTGCCCCCACTCGGTCAGACAATACTCGACCTTCGGCGGCACCTGAAGGTGAACGATGCGGCGCACCAATCCGTCGCTTTCCATCTGCCGAGTTGCTGGATAAGCATTTTCTGCGACACGCCCGCGATCGCGCGCTCAAGGTCCGAGAAACGCAGTACATGTCCGCCGAAGAGCTGAAAGAGGATCATCAGCTTCCACCGGCCTTCAAGAAGCCGCAGCGCCTTTTCGATGCCTTCTGTTGCAGTCTCGCGCGTATAGGCGTGCGCCTTACTTGCAAGTGCGTCGCTTACTTTTCCGTGCGTTCTTGTCATTCGGCGAAGATAGAGCATCTCTTTCGTCAAGCAACACAAACGGAAGAACCGCAATGTCCATCATCCTGCCGAAGCCGATCGCCAGCTATTTCGCCGCGGATACGAAAGACGCTGCGGCTGTCGCACGCTGTTTCGCCGAAGACGCCATTGTCATCGATGAACGGCAGACCCATACGGGCCGCGATGCCATACGCCAGTGGAAAGCCGAAACGTCGGGTAAATTCAACTATATCAGCGAGCCCTTTGCTGTCGTCAGTGAAGGTGACAGGATTGTTGTCACTTCCCGGGTGACAGGGGATTTCCCCGGCAGTCCCGTCGATCTCCGCTACGCCTTTGTTCTCGAAGGCGACGCGATTGCCCGGCTGGAGATCGCGCCATGAGCTTCGGCCGCAGTTTCAGCGTTACGCAGTTTACACGGGCACGTTTTTTACGTCGCGCTGCATGATCGCTTCGAGGCTTGTCAGGTTCATGCCGTGCTTCAGGTAGTTGTAGGGCGTGAGGTTCACGGCCTTAATCAGCGCGCGGCGCACATCGCCGACACCGCCAAGGTCGAAGTCGATGATGTTCACGCAAGCCGTATCCTGCTCGAACGAACTCATGGCGCGCAGACCGGCACCACACGCCCAGCTCAGGATCAGCCGATTGATGCCTTCATGCCCGACGACAAGCGCGGTGTGCCAGTCATCGGCGTGGAGCAACCGCTCGATGGCGCCGACCCCTCGTACCTGCGCTTCCGCGAAGACTTCGCCGCCCCCCAGATTGGTCGCACCCGGCTCATGCGCGCGCTCGAAATAGGAGTTCATGAGGCGGATCAGTTCATCGCGGCTTCGCACCGCCGACGGCTTGCCGCCGTGAATTTCGACCAGATCGGGATCGGTTTCGAGTGCCGGTGCATCCGCGATGTGGGAAAGCACGGCTTCCGCAGTTTCCTTCGTGCGCGGATACCCGGAACACACCGCGCGGTCGAAACGCACACGCGCAAAAGCCCTCCCCGCCGCGGCGGCTTCGCTTCTGCCGCGCACGGTGAGTGTCACCTGATGCAGAGTTCCGCTCTCGACGACTTGCCGCGAGAGATAATCGACGTGACCGTGACGCATGAGATAGATGCGCCGCCGGTCTGCGGTCCCCGGAAGCGCCGGCATCAGATCGCGCCGGCAGTTTCGAGCTTTGCGACCTCATCTGCAGAAAAACCCCACGCCTTAAGCGACCCTGCGTTGTCGGCAGCGCGTGGTGGCCCCTGCACTTCTGACCACTGTGCGGCTGAAGCGCGGCGCTGGCGCCGGCTGCACCACGCCGTCGAGTTCCAGGAAGGTCTTGCGCGCGACATTGTGTGGATGCTTCGGCGCTTCCGCGATGGAAAGCACCGGACCATAACAGACATCGCTGCCCGACAGGATCGCGTCCCATTCGTCACGCGTTTTGGTCTTGAGGACTGCGGCAAGCTTTTCTTTGAGCGCTGGCCAGGCGTTGCGGTCCATCTGCGCTGCAAAAGCCGGATCGTCGATGCCGGTTTTTTCCATCAGTTCCTTATAGAATTGCGGTTCGATGGAACCGATGGAGATGTATTTGCCGTCCTTCGTCTCATAGGTGTCGTAGAAATGTGCGCCGCCGTCGAGCATGTTCGAGCCGCGCTCATCCTTCCACACGCCCATTGCCGTCATGCCATAGAACATCGTCATGAGCGAAGCGGCGCCATCCGTCATCGCTGCATCGACGACCTGCCCTTTGCCGGAGCGTTGCGCTTCGACGATTCCGGCAACCACGCCAAGTGCGAGATAAAGCGCGCCGCCGCCAAAATCGCCGACGAGATTGAGCGGCGGTATGGGCTTGGCGCCGTTGGCACCGATGGCATGAAGCGCGCCGCTGATCGCGATGTAATTCATGTCGTGACCCGCAGCCTGCGCGAGGGCCGGTCTGGCCCCATCCCGTCATGCGGCCATAGACAAGCTTCGGGTTGCGCTTCAAGCACACGTCAGGGCCGACACCGAGGCGTTCCATCACGCCGGGTCGAAAGCCCTCAAGCAAGGCATCGGGCCTTATCGATAAGCCTGAGCGCGGCTTCCACCGCCTCCGGCTTCTTCATATCGAGCGCAACCGCGTTGCGGCCACGCATGGCAATTTCCGTTTTCGATGGCGAACGCCCACCTTTGCGATCGATGCGAATGATCTCCGCGCCCAGATCGGACAGCAGCATCGCGGCAAACGGCCCCGGCCCGATACCTGCGAACTCCACAATGCGAATGCCGTGCAGCGGACCCATACCTACTCCTGCGAGGGTGATAGCGAACGGAAACGTTAGCAGACGCCGCCGCACAGGCAATGCGGGCGAGGTTTACGCTTCGGAAGCGCTTTCAGCGTCGGCCTGTTCGTGTGCTTCAAGCGCCTTGTCGATCACCTGAACGAGAACTTCGGGCTCGCGCGCACCGGTGATCACGAATTTGTTCGCAAAGATGAACGCCGGCACGCCGGTAATTCCCATTTCACCCAGCGAGCTTGGCTTCGCGTTCGACCGCAGCGAGATCGGTATCGTCGGTGAGCAATTCGGCGACCTGAATCGAATCCATACCGACATCAGCGGCAAGAAATTCCAGCACGGCTGGATCGCCAATATCGCGGCCTTCGAGAAAATAGGCCGCGAACAGTCGTTCGACCACCGTGTCCTGAATACCCGAATTCGCCGCCCAGCGAATGAGACGGTGAGAGTCCAATGTATTTGGGCGACGTTCAATTTTATCGAAGGCAAAAGAAATACCTTCTTTCGTGCCCTCTTCCTTAAGCGTTTCAGACATCGCAGACATGCGCGGGCCATCACCGAACTTGGCTTTCATATAAGCACCACGATCCACGCCTTCACGCGGTACGTTCGGGTCGAGTTGATAAGGCCGCCAGACAATCTCAAACTCAATCTCCGGCCGCATCTCAAGTGCGCGCGCTAGGCGGCGCTTTCCGATGAAGCACCACGGGCAAACTGTGTCGGAAATGACGTCGATCTGCATTGACGTAGAATAGCAGCTTACGCCGCGTCCGCCACCACGCGATTGCGGCCATTGCGCTTTGGCGCTATAGAGCGCCTGGTCCGCGCGGGCGCAGCAGGTGTTCTGAGGTGTCGTCCGCGCCCTCCGATGCCGCGATGCCGATCGAGATCGTAATATTCAGCCTGCCGGGCGCGCGGCTGATGGGAACGGGCGTCGTCTCGATGCTTTTGCGCAGGCGTTCGGCGACGGCGAAAGCGAAACTGGCATCGGTCTCAGGCATGACGACGACAAACTCCTCGCCGCCATAGCGGCAGGCGAGATCGATGCCGCGAATATTGGCGCCGATGCGCTTGGCGAACTCGCGCAGCACCTCGTCGCCGATGTCGTGGCCATAGGTATCGTTGACCGACTTGAAGTAGTCGATATCCATGATCACGAACGCAAGCGGCTTTCCGGCGCGCGCGGCCGCGGCCATAAGATTGTCGAGATGGCTCGACATGTAGCGGCGATTGTGCAGGCCGGTAAGCTGATCGGTGATCGCCATTTCGAGGCTGAGCTGCACGTTGCGGCGCAACCGGTCGGCATAGCGCTTCTTGCGAAGCTGCGTGCGCACGCGCGCGATGAGTTCGTTCTTGTCGACAGGCCGCGTGAGATAGTCGTTGACACCCATCTCCAGCGCTTGCGTCAGTTTGCGGCGGTCGCCGTCGCTCACGACAACGAGGATAGGCGTGTTGCGCGCTTCCGGAATGGAGCGCAGTTGCGAGCACAGCCGCAAAACCGTCAAAGCCGCGTAGGCCGAGGCTCACGATGATGAGGTCGTAATCGCCACCGCGCACCCTAACGAGCGCCTCTTCGAATGTATCGACGGATGAAATCTCATGCATCGGCTGCAAGGCGGCGGCGAACCACGCCACCGATTCAGGGCGGTCTTCGATGATGATCACGCGGCCGGTCGGATTGGCGTCCTGCAATGAGTCCGTGGCATCCAGCAGGCCCATGCTCTGGCCGGTGGTTTCGCGCATGCGCAATTCATCGGTCATCATCTTGAGACGCACGAGAGAGCGCACGCGCGCGAACAAAGCGGCGTCATCGACCGGTTTGGTCAGAAAGTCGTCCGCACCGGCATCAAGACCCGCGACACGATCGCTCGGCTGATCGAGCGCCGTGACCATGATGACAGGAACATGCGCAGTCTTCGGATTGGCCTTGATACGGCGGCAGACCTCGAACCCATCCATGCCCGGCATCATCACGTCGAGGAGAACGATATCGGGAATGCTATCTTCGATCTTGGCAAGCGCTTCGCGGCCGTTGTACGCGCTGACAACCTCGAAGTATTCCGCGCTCAGCTTGGCTTCGAGCAGCTTGACGTTCGAAAGAATGTCATCGACGACCAGAACACGCGCGGTCATGACTTGTCCAACGTTACCCGTTATCCGATGAAGCGCGTACGGTTTCCAAAAAGCCTGTGACGGAAATCGGTTTGGAGATGTAGGCCTCGCAGCCGCCCTGACGGATCACCTCTTCGTCGCCCTTCATGGCGAACGCGGTGACAGCAACCACGGGAATCGATTTCAGCGAATCGTCTTCCTTGAGCCATTTGGTGACTTCCAGTCCGGACACTTCCGGCAACTGGATGTCCATCAGAATCAGGTCAGGATGGTGTTCGCGCGCGATATCGAGCGCTTCCATGCCATCCTTCGTCTGCAGAATTTGATAGCCATGGGCGTCCAGAAGATCGTGAAAGAGCTTCATATTCAGCTCGTTATCTTCCACGATCAGGACCGTTTTGGTCTTGGCATCCATTGCTTGACTCTCCAAAGCGCCCTCGCGCCCAATCGTCCCCGGCGCATGTCGCGCCAAAGTGCCGTAAGTATTAGATTGGATGTCTTAACGCTCCCTTGACGATGGCGCTGCAATTAACCCTCAATCAGGCGGCCACGGTCGCTCTCAAAGGCTTGGCGTGGCTGGTAAATTCCGGCGACACGCTGGACCGGTTTTTGGAACTCTCGGGACTTGATCGAACCGCGCTTAGAACGCGGGCTGACGAGCCGGAATTTCTCGTTTCGCTATTGGATTTTCTGCTGACAAATGAGGCGCTTCTGGTCGATTTCTGCGGTGATACATCCATTGATGCGCGGACCGTTCATATGGCCCGCCATGTGTTGTCGGGCGAATGAGCGCAGATTTCAGCGTCGGTGCAGCACTGCGGCGATTGACGCCAAAGCGTCCGTTGATCATCACCGATGCGGACGAAGTTCTGTTGCGGTTTGTTGCGGGATTGGATCGCTTCCTGGCAGAACGCGGATTGTTTCTGGATCTCACCTCTTATCGCCTGCACGGCAACATCCGGCGAATCGATGACCGGACGCAGATTCTCGACGTCGAAGTGACCGCGCTGCTGGAGGAGTTTCGCGGCGACCTCGATTGGCTTGAGGGTGTGGACGGTGCGCACGAATCCCTTTCTGCGCTCGGCGACATGGCCAACGTCGTCGTGTTGACGAATGTCAGTCCGGCGCAAGCAACCGCAAGGTTGCGAAACCTACGAAAATTGGGGCTCGATCTGCCGATTGTCGCCAACAGCGGATTGAAAGGTCCGGCGGTGCGTGACTTGGCAAATCACGCAAGGGCGCCCGCATTTTTCATTGACGACATTCCGCAGCAACTGGCATCCGCCGCGGATCACGCGCCGGATGTTGCACTTATCCATTTGGTCGGGGATGAACGGCTGAAGCCGTTGCTCGCCCCCTCGCCGCTCGCGCATCATTACGCGGAAAACTGGAAGTCTGCGGAGTCGTTCATTCGCGAGCGGCTGAAGGCATAAGATGCGTCTTGGCATAGACCTCGGTGGTACAAAGACGGAGATCATCGCGCTCGATCGCGACGGCCACGAACTCATACGCCGCCGCGTGCCCACGCCGAAAGACTCCTATGGCAATGTGATCTCCACAATGCGCGATCTCGTCACCGGCGTCGAAGGCGAGCTGAATACGCGCGGCACGGTGGGCGTCGCGATTCCCGGGACCATCAGTCCGGTGACCGGGCTGGTGAAAAATTCCAATGCGACGCGGTCGATTGGTCATCCACTGGATAAAGATCTGGGCGCCGCGCTCGGCCGCGAGGTACGTGTCGTCAATGATGCCAATTGTTTCACCCTGTCGGAAGCGACAGACGGGGCCGCCGCCGGCCGCGATATTGTCTTCGGGATCATCGCCGGTACGGGCGTTGGCGGCGGCGTCTGCGTCGGTGGACGCGTGTTGACAGGCGCGCACGCGATTGCGGGCGAATGGGGCCACAATCCCCTGCCTCGGCCGAGTGTCGATGAGGTGCAAGACGCGCCGCGATGTTATTGCGGACGGAGTGGGTGCATCGAGGCGTGGTGCAGCGGTCCGGCGTTCGAAGCGCGGTTCAAAGAACGCACCGGCAAATCGCTCAAGGCTGATGAAATCGCTGCGGTGGCGGTGAGGGGGGATATCGATGCAAAAGTAGCTATAGAGCAATTCCTCGACCGCTTCGCACGCGCGATCTCGACGCTCGTCAACATTCTCGATCCAGACGCCATTGTGATCGGAGGTGGCCTGTCGAATATCGACCTGCTCTACAGCGAACTGCCGTCGCGCGTGGAGCGCTATGCGTTTTCGCCCCAAGGGCCAACCGCAATTCTGAAGAACAAGCACGGCGATTCCAGCGGCGTACGCGGCGCGGCGTGGCTTTGGCCGGAAAAATGAGCGCGTTCTGCCGTGATTGCCTTACCGATGCCGCCGAAGCCGCGAAACAGTGCAGGCAATGCCGCGGCCATCGCATCGTCTCCCATCTCGAACTCGACGCACTCGCGATCGCGCATCTGGATTGCGACGCGTTCTATGCCGCGATCGAAAAGCGCGACGATCCATCGCTTGCCGGCAAGCCGGTCATCGTGGGCGGGGGAAAGCGGGGCGTCGTTTCCACGTGCTGCTATATCGCGCGCATCGACGGCGTGCGTTCCGCGATGCCGATGTTCAAGGCGCTGAAGCTTTGTCCCAAAGCTATCGTCATCAATCCGCGCATGGCGAAATACGTCGAGGAGGGTCGCCGCGTTCGTGCACTGATGCGGGATTTGACGCCTTTGGTCGAGCCGCTATCGCTCGACGAAGCTTATCTCGATCTTTCCGGCACCGAGAAACTGCATGGCCAAAGTCCGGCAAAGACGATGGCGGCGCTCGCGAGACGCATTGAGACCGAGATCGGCATTACCGTCTCCGTCGGACTGTCGCATAATAAGTTCCTCGCCAAGCTCGCCTCTGAACTCGACAAGCCGCGTGGCTTTGCGGTGATCGGCGAAAGGGAAGCGGTCGCTTTCCTGCGCGACAAGCCCGTCAGCATGATCCGCGGTGCTGGTGCTGCGCTACAAGCCAAGCTCGCAAAAGACGGCATCACGCATATCGGGCAATTGCAGGACGCCGACGAGCGCGACCTTGCGCGCCGCTATGGCAGCACGGGCTTATGGCTCTATCGCGCAGCCCATGCGCAAGACACCCGCATCGTCGATCCTTCCGGCGAGATGAAGAGCATCTCGTCGGAAACGACATTCGATGAGAACATCTCAACCTACACCGAACTCGAAAAAATCCTCTGGCGGCAGTGCGAGCGTGTATCCGCGCGCGCGAAAGCGATGGATCTCGGTGGACGCACCGTCACATTGAAGCTGCGCACAGCAGGGTTCAAGATCAAGACCCGCAGTGTTTCGCTCGACGCGCCGACGCAGCTTGCCGACCGTATCTTCCGCGTCTCACGTGAGATGCTGAAGCGCGAGATCGACGGTACGTTCTATCGCCTCATCGGCGCGGGGCTTCACAATATCTGTGCCGCGAGTGAATGCGACCCAGCCGATCTCGTCGATAAAGGCGCTGGCAAACGCGCCAAAGCTGAGCACGCCATGGATAAAGTCCGTGCGAAATTCGGCGGCGAAGCGGTCGGAAAAGGTCGAGGTCTCGGCGGGCGACGGCACGACCAAATGTCACCCAATCGAAGCGGTCGATAGTCAGAAGATGCCATCGTGACTACCGATCACGCGATAAAGTTCCGGTCTGCGGTCTCGGAACAGGCCCCACGATGTCCTCGCACGGGCGATGGCGTCGAGATCGAACGTCGCGGTAATGATGCCCTCTTCCGTGCGGCCCATCTCCGCGACGAGGCCTCCGGTCTCATCGGCGATGAACGATGAGCCGTAGAACGTCATCTCGCTGGCACTGTCTGCGGCGCAGCTTTTTTCCGTTCCGATGCGGTTGGAGGCGACGAGTGGCACCATGTTCGCGGCGGCATGGCCCTGCATGGTGCGGCGCCAATGATCGCGGCTATCGACCGGCGGCGCCGGTGGCGGTTCGCTGCCGATGGCGGTCGGGGTAGAACAGAACTTCCGCGCCCATCAGCGCCATCACACGCGCGCTTTCCGGGAACCATTGATCCCAGCAGATGCCCGCACCCATCGTTCCGAACTTCGTCGTCCACACTTTGAAGCCGGTGTCGCCGGGCGTGAAGTAATACTTCTCCTGATAACCCGGCCCGTCGGGAATGTGCGATTTGCGATAGACGCCGAGCATGCGGCCGTCGGCATCGATCATCGCCAGCGAATTGAAATGCGCGTGCCCGGCCTTTTCGAAAAAGCTGACTGGCAGGACTACGCCGAGTTCTTTCGCGAGATCGGACATCTCCGCGAGCAACGTGTTGCCTTCCGCCGGTGCGGCGAGTTTGAAGTGATCGACCAACTGATCCTGACAGAAATATGGCGTCTCAAACAATTCCTGAATCAGAATCGCGTTGGCGCCTTTCGCGGCTGACGCACGCACAAGCTCTTTCGCTTTCGCGATGTTCTTCGGCGCGTCCCACGAACAAGCGAATTGTGTTGCGGCGAGCGTGATATTTCTCATGCCGGTTCCTGTTGTGTGATGCAATGGATGCCGCCGCCACCTTCCACGATATCGAGCGCTTCGATCTGAAGAATATCACGGTCGGGGAAGCAGGTGGCAAGGAGCGTGCGCGCCTTTTCGTCGTTGGGGTCGTCGAAGGACGGCATCACCACATCACCACACCGCCATTGGGCAGATAGAAATTGATGTAGCTCGCCTGCATCGGACGGCCGTTCCAGTCCGTGCGCTCCTTGCGCGGTTGTTCGATTTCGATGACGTCGAGCGTGTCACCGCGCGCATCCCTTGCGACTTTTAGGCGACGCAAAACCTCCCGTGCCGGTTCGTAATCGGGATGAGACTTACTCGGTTGCATCCCCACCATCACGCGTCCGGGCGCTACGAAACAGGCGATGTTGTCGACATGGCCGTCGGTCTCTTCGTCGGAGAACCCTTCGCCCAGCCAGATTACGCGGCGCGTCCCGGTATAGAGCGCGAGAATCTCTTCGACTTCCTGTTGAGTCAGGTTGGCGTTGCGGTTCACGTTCAAAAGCGTCTGCTCCATCGTGAGCAGCGTGCCCTGCCCGTCGCTGTGGATCGCGCCGCCTTCGTTAAACAGCGGCGCATCATAGACGCGCACCCCACTCGCTTTGGCAATGCGGGCCGCGAGCCGCGCGTCCTCAACATAGGGTTGGTATTTGTTACCCCAGGCGTTGAATCGCCACTGGATCGCGGCCCGCGTGCCGTCCGAACGGCGCAAGAATGTCGGTCCCATATCGCGCGCCCAGCTGTCGTCCAGCGGCACTTCGAAAATCTCGACCTTGCCCGCACAGGCGAGTTGCACTTCTGCGGCATCGCTCGGACGCACTGCCATCATCACCGGCTCGAATGTGCTGATTGCTCGCGCGACTCGCGCAAATGCCTGCTTGGCGCGCAGTCCCTCCGGGCCGCCCCACGCTTCGGTACGGCATGGCCAGCACATCCACGTGCGTGCGTGTTCCGACCATTCGGCCGGCCACGTAAACCCATCGCGCACAGGGCACGGGTTTGTCTGCGTCAAGGCGTTCCATCTTGCCGCTTTCTATAGCGTGGGCGGCGGCGGCGCGGTAGCTTCCGTAATCACGAAAGGAAGACCTATGCCTGGCAAGATTGACGCGCGCCTGCAAGAACTGAACATCACCCTGCCCGCCCCGCCCGCGCCAGTGGCGAGTTATGTACCGTACGTTGTCACCGGGAACATGGTCTTCATCTCCGGACAGGTCACGATGGCCGCGGACGGATTGAAATATGTCGGGAAGGTCGGCGCGGATATCTCGCTGGAAGACGGCAAAGCTGCCGCGCGATTGTGTGCAATCAACGTGATCGCACAAGTGAAGGCCGCATGCGGCGGCGATCTGGATCGTGTCAAGCGTTGCGTGAAAGTCGGCGTTTTTGTGAATGCGACATCGGATTTCACACAGCATCCCGAAATCGCCAATGGTGCCTCCGATCTTTTCCAGGAGGTCTTCGGCGACGCGGGCAAGCATTCGCGCGCCGCTGTCGGCGCCGGGTCGCTGCCCGCGCGGCGTCGCCACCGAGGTCGAGGCGGTGTTCGAAATCGCGTGACGGGTTCGGAGTTTTCAGCACGCCTGGCTGGCTGCGCGTCCGACATCGGGCATATGGCGTGGAACGCGTGTGCGGGCACCGAGAATCCTTTCACACGGTATGAATTCTTCGATGCTGTTGAGACGTCGGGCTCCGCGACCGCGAAGACCGGTTGGCGGCCGTTGCATCTGGTTGTGGAGCGCAGCGGACGGATCGAAGGTATTCTGCCGCTTTACCTGAAAAATCACAGTCAGGGTGAATACGTCTTCGACCGCCTGGGCCGACGCGCTGGAGCGCGCGGGCGGCGACTATTATCCGAAGCTGCAGGCCAGCGTGCCGTTCACGCCCGCAACCGGAAGGCGGATGCTGATCGCGCCGGGAACTGATGAAGATGCGATGCGTGCCGCGTTGCTTTCGACCGGCGCCAACGCGGTGACAGAACTTCGCGCCTCATCGCTGCATATCACATTCCTGACCGAAGATGAGTGGCGCGCGCTGGCGCTGCGGGCTATCTGCTGCGCACAGATCAGCAGTTTCATTGGGAGAATCGCGGTTATGCGGATTTCGGTCAGTTCCTCACCGAGTTAAATTCCTCGAAGCGCAAGAACCTACGCAAGGAACGCGAAGCGGTTCGCGCAGAAGGCGTCGAATTCGACTGGCTGTGCGGCAGCGATCTGACCGAAGCGATCTGGGACACATTCTTCGAATTTTACATGGACACGGGAGGCCGCAAATGGGGCCATCCCTACCCTTACACGTAATTTTTTTCAGCCGCGTTGGCGCTAGCATGGCAGACCAGATCCTGCTCGTGATGGCGAAACGCAACGGGCGGTACATCGCCGGCGCGCTCAATTTCTTTGGCGACGGCATCCTCTTTGGCCGCAATTGGGGCTGCAATGAGTTCGTACCATTCCTGCATTTCGAGACATGCTATTATCAGGCGATCGAATTCGCGATCGCGCGCGGCCTGCGTAAGGTTGAAGCGGGTGCACAGGGCGAACACAAACTGCTTCGCGGATATATGCCAACACCAACTTACAGCGCGCACTACATCGCGCATCCGGGTCTTCGTCGCGCGGTAGACGATTATCTCACCCGCGAACGCGAAGCCGTGGCCGGGCATATCGACGAACTTGCCGAACACGGACCGTTCCGGAAAACTGGTTCCGATCATGGAGAACGCTGATGGCCTATGATAATAATAACATCTTCGCACGCATCCTGCGTGGCGAATTGCCGAAGGTGGCGGTGTATGAGGACGACCTCACGCTCGCCTTCATGGACATCATGCCATCGGTCGAAGGCCATACGTTGGTCATCACCAAAGAACTGGCGGAGGGAATTCTCGATTTATCCACTGACGGCGCAGTGGCACTGATCAAGACTACGCAGAAAGTTGCGCGCGCTGTGAAGAAGGGCTCTCGATGCGCCTGGCATCATGCTGGTGCAACTGAACGGCGCGGCGGCGGGACAAAGCATTCCGCATATCCATTTTCATATCTTGCCGCGTGCCGAAGGCCTCGATCTCAAACTCCATGGCCGGGGAATGGTAAAGCCTGATGTGCTTGAGCCCATCGCCGCGAAAATCCGCGCGGCCCTTTAACCGGCTAAATCCTGCCCTATATTCGGAAAGACAATGATCTATCTGCTGGCCTTCTTCTGTTCGCCGCTGGCGCTTCTGCTGACGGGCAAGCCCTTCCAGGCGCTTGCCAATTTTATCCTTTATATCCTCATATCCTCTCGATTGCGTTCTGGATCACGATCATTTTCCACCACATCGGGTTCATTTTATGGGGCATCGGCGTTCTTCACGCCGTCCTATCCATCAATCACGCCCGCGAAGAGCGCCGCATGCGCAGGATTATTGCCGCATCCCGCCCCAACTAAGCGGCCATTGCGGTTTTTTCCGCCAAAATGACATTTTGCTTAAAATGCAGGAGAGCGGCATGACCCTCAGGGCAATCGGATTATCTATCGCTGTTGCGGCGAGCGTTCTCTTCGCAATGCCGGCTATGGCCAGCGTGAGCCAAAGCGATCAGGAAGCCTATTGCGTGAAGCACGGCGGCGTCGTGCAGACGCGCATTCCGGAATATGGGACAAATGGCGGCGATCCGCTTGTGCTCTCTGGCAAGAAAGAGTTCTGCCAATTCACGTCGAAGAAAGATGGGAGCCAGATCAATGTTCTGCTCCCGACGCTGATGACCAAGCAGCCATCTCTTGCGGCGCTCGCCTATTATGCGCAAGTGCCGATGGGCAGCTGCAACGGCAATCCGGGCTCCTGTTACTGTTCGCTGATCGGCGGCACCGATCTGTTCGGCGGCATCAATGCGGCAGGCGGTGGTTGGGTGTTATTGACCGATCCCAATGATGTTCTGGAAGCTTGCATCTTTCCGGACCTGTCATCGATTGACTCATGGGGTCTGGCATACCATTCGGCCGGTATCGTGCGGGGCAAGGATCTTTCCAAGGTTTTGCGTTACGCAGATCCCTACAACGACGGCAAATCTCATGCGCCTGCGAAAAAGGTTTTGCCGTTCTCGGCGCAGAAGCGCGTGACGCGCATTTAGCGCAGAAGAAATGCGCAGACCGTTTCGGTCTGGCCGCGGATCAGATGGCCGGTGTCCGGCAAGAAACGGACATCGGCCATTTTTATGTTGGCTTCCAGTCTCCGCCGGGTTTCGCGCGAACTAAGCAGAACGTCCTTGCCGCCGACGATAGCAAGCACCGGCATGCCAAGTTTCCGAAGCAGCGCCCCGCTGAAGATCGGAAGCGATCGCCGCGCAAACGAAAGTTCGCAAAGACAAGAGACGCGAAATCGGACATTTCTTTCATGCCCGGTGTGTCGAGTATCGTGTCGCCAAGCACGAAATTGCGCAGTTTCCTGCGTCCCCAGGCCCCGAAGAACATCAGCGGCAATGCGAACAGAACAACGGCGCGCTGCCGCCCGGCGCCGCCGGGACAGAGCAATGCGAGTTTCTCCACGCGCCCCGGACGTCGCGTCGCGTAGTCGAGCGCAAGCCAGCCGCCCAGAGATACGCCCATGATGGAGGCGCGCTCGATCTCCAATCCAGCCAGCACGTCGTCGAGCCAGAGCGCATGGGCTTCGCTGTCCAGTCTCGGCCGCGACGGCGCCGACAAGCCGGGCTCGCCAATCATATCGACGGCGTAACAGCGAAAGTGCTTTGACCATTCCCCGATATCGCCCAGCCACATCGTCGCGTTCGCGCCCGAGCCGTGAAACAGCAGCAGCGCCGGCGCGTCTTTCGGCCCGCAAGCGAGCACGAACGTCTCGCCCTCGCGCGTCGGCACCGCGATGCGCTCGCCCGGCACAGGCCAGCGATCGAGGAATTGCAGGTAGCGCTCCCGCACGGCGCGCGCACCGGCTTTCGATTTGTAGATCGTGGTCATTGTTTCCCGCGAATGAAATGGGGGGCGACTGAGACACGTTGAGGAATATCAGCCCTGCGGCATGCGGTCGAACATTGTCACCCCCTCGGGGACGACGACCCACGGTGCCTTCTCGCTCGCGAAGATCCCGATCTTCGGTTCGAACCGCGACGGATCGTCGTGCGACCCGGCATAGATCGTATGATTGTCTGTCTCGCCCACGATGCCGCCATAGACCAGGCTCCAACACGCGGCGCAGTGATTGCGGTCCGCAATGCGGCCGTCGCCCAGCTTGTGGGAGTGGGTCAGAACCGCGCCGGTGATGACGATCGCGCTTGCGTCAAAACCCATGAACCCGATGAAGCCGGAGCCCGACTGGCGGCGGCAATCGTTGCAGAAGCAATAACCCGCGAAACGCGGCTCGCCATGCGCCTCATAGCGCACCGCGCCGCAGAGGCACCCGCCGGTAATTGTCTCGCTCATCACCCGCACATTAGCGCAACGATATTGCGTTTTCGAATTGCGATTTTTGACGATTTCAAATTTATCTTTGGCCTTCTTCAAATCCAAATTTCGAATTCAATTCCACTTTTTTTGCAGTGAACGTCTTGAACACAAACAGAATTCGCCTTCCTTCGCTGCATTGCATCTGGTCCCCCCTTCTTTAGAAAGTACGAATCCGCGGGGGAAGACAGAAATAAGGCCGGGAAAGACGGCTTCAAGTATCGCGCCACTTCACATTTTGTTACGTACCGGGCGTGCGGTTGGAGAACGGTGAGATGCACACGGGTTCCTGTCTTTGCGGCGCAGTCCGGTTCACGGTTGACGGAGAATTGGTACCGCCGGATGCGTGCCACTGCACGATCTGCCGCAAAACCTCCGGCCATTACTATTCTGGTACCGACATCCCGCGCGAGCGCGTGACGATCGAAGGCAGCGAGAACGTCACCTGGTACCGCTCATCGGAAAAGGTGCGGCGCGGGTTCTGCAAGATCTGCGGCTCGAACCTGTTCTTCGATCCGATCTTCCGCGACTGGATCGGGCTTTCGATGGGCGCGTTCGACAAACCCACCGGCACGAAGCTCGCGGTCCACATCTTCACGGCGGACAAAGGTGACTACTACGAGATCGGCGAAGACGGTGTGCCAAGGAATGAGCAGTAGCAATGCGCTCCGAAGCCTTGAGGTAAAGATGGATACGAGTGCAGGCCACGCTAATTAAACGCGCGCTTAAGCCTGACGGCATAGGCTCCAAAGCTGGAGACCAAAGCGATGCGCAAAGCTAAAAGATCCATAGTATTGGGATCAGCGGCGGGGCTACTAATCCTCGCCGTGTGGCTGTCATTGATAACCGCATGCGTGTTTGTGCCACACGGTTTTTATCAGCTGCGATTTCTAATCTTTCTCGTGGGCGCATCGTCTTTTGCGACAGGCTACTACGTCTACGAATACGTTGAGAGACACGAGCCCCGACCGCCGTTTCGGCTTGATGGTGATCTTCCCGAACGAACCAATTCAAGGATAGGCGAAACAAACAAAGCCGTGCGGTGTCCCCCGCTGCGATGCACCGATGGTAAAGCGGCTCGCCAAGCGCGGTACAAATTCTGGCGACATCTTCTTTGGATGTAGCAATTTCCCAAAATGCCTTGGAACGCGCTCCATGGAAGACGCCATTTGGTAGTCGCGCCGTAAAGCGTGAAATGTAGGGAGTCGGCTTAAGCTTTCGGCAGTTGCAGGCAGAGGTTATAGCCGTCGGGATCGTTGAAAGTAAGCTGCATCATACCATAAGGAGCGACGGTTGGCGGCTTGCAGACAATTCGCGCGGCTTTCAGTTGCGCATAAGCCTCATCGATATCAGGGCAACCGAGATAGAATCCCGTGTCGCGGTGCGCGCGCACTTGTGCGGGATCGCGCGACGCGGGCCGCCGGTCGGCCTCATACGCGGTATTGAGCATCAGCTCCGCCGTGCCGCGCTTCAGCCACACCCAGTTGCAGTGCCGATACGGCACGTCGAACCACGGCGCATGCTGATGCACCTCGAAGCCGAGCGCGTCGCAATAGAATGCAAGCGACTCCACCATGTCGAAGACCTGGATTAGCGGACAAAGGCCTTCGATCTTCGGCGGCATGGCTAGACACTCACATATGTCGCGCGCAGGTCGATGGAGCGACCCAGAAGCGTCGCGACGCATAATCAATCGTCAATCGCGTCCCCTGCAACAGATCGAGGCCCAAGATCATCGCGCGGTCCATGCCCTGGAGCGAAGGAAGGTCTGCTGCACGCGCGGTTGCGTGATCGCGCACGATCCCAGCGAAACGCACAGTACCGATAGGGCCAACGGCGGCGTTCACCGATTGTCCTGCGGCACCGCGTGTCGATGCCGTGCCGTGGAATTTCGAGATATCGACGCCGGCGGCGCGTGCGAAATTCATGTTGACGATGCTGGCGCGCGCGCCGCTATCGAGCATCGCCACGCCGGTGACGCCATTTATCGCAACCGGCAACGTGAGTTGCTTTCCATCCGGTATTGATCCCGCTTTCACAAACACTGCCTTAGCGCCTGCCACTTTGGACGGGTCGGTCAAAGGTAGAAGCGCAAACTTGCCGCATTCAAAATCGAGAACGGCCAGCTTTCCCGTCATCATGTCTGCACCGGATACGCCGGCAATCTGCGCGTGATCGGGACGGTCTGGAATTGTATCGGCGTCGATATTGTGAAGCGCGTGCCCCGTCGATGCGCAGTTCGGAAAGCAGCGTGCCGGTCATCGCAACAGAACCCGTTGCGCCATTTAGCTCGCGCTTTCCACCCTTCGGAAGATTGAGCGATTTTGCAAACCAGGCATAAGCCGCGCTCTCGTCGGCCCCGGTATCGAGCATGAAGGGAAACGGGCCCTTGCCGTTCACAAAGGCGGGAACCAGAACATGCCGGGTCGCGTCTTTCGTCAGCGGAACTTCCGCCAATGCGCTGGTAGCCAGAACCGCACAACACACAGCTGCCACTCTCAGAGCGCGCCGGAATCCTCACGGGCCACGTCATACGCTCTCTTCGGGCTCTGGCTTTTTCTTGCGTGATGCGGGCGGGCGCGGTTTGGCGTCGGCGGGGACGAACTCGAAGGCGAGTTTGTCGTTGTCGCGATCCAGAAGAACGCGCACCGTGCCGCCGTCCTTGAGCTTGCCGAACAGGATTTCGTCGGCGAGCGGCTTCTTGATGTGGTCCTGAATCACGCGCGCGAGCGGGCGTGCGCCGAATGCGTCGTCATAGCCCTTCTCGCCCAGCCAGCGCGTAGCTTCCGGCGTGAGATCGAACGTCACGTCACGGTCCACCAACTGCGCCTCAAGCTCCAGCACGAACTTCTCCACCACATGGTCGATGGTCGAACGGCTGAGCGGCGCAAACGTGATCGTCGCGTCGAGACGGTTGCGGAATTCCGGCGTGAACAGCTTCTTGATGGCTTCCTCGTCCTCGCCCTCGCGCTTGCCGCGGCCGAAGCCGATTGCTTCCTTCGCCGCATCCGACGCGCCCGCATTCGTGGTCATGATCAGCACGACGTTGCGGAAATCGATCTTCTTGCCGTTGTGATCGGTGAGTTTGCCGTGGTCCATCACCTGCAACAGAATGTTGAACAGGTCCCTGATGCGCTTTCTCGATCTCGTCGAGCAGCAGCACGCAATGCGGATGTTGATCAACGCCGTCGGTCAAGAGACCGCCCTGGTCGAAGCCGACATAACCCGGCGGCGCGCCGATCAGGCGGCTGACGGTGTGGCGCTCCATGTATTCCGACATGTCGAAACGGATCAGCTCCACGCCCATGATGTTGGCGAGCTGTTTGGCGACTTCAGTCTTGCCGACGCCGGTAGGACCGCTGAACAGATAGCAGCCGATCGGCTTCTCCGGCTGACGCAGGCCCGCGCGCGCGAGCTTGATCGCCGACGACAGCGCGTGGATCGCAGCATCCTGACCGAACACGACGCGCTTGAGATCGTCTTCGAGCGTGCGGAGCGCTTCGGCGTCTGTCTTCGACACGGATTTCGGCGGGATGCGCGCCATCTTGGCGATGACGTCTTCCACTTCCTTGACGCCGATGACTTTTTTGCGGCGCGATTCCGGCAGCAGCATCTGCGACGCGCCGACTTCATCCAGCACGTCGATCGCCTTGTCGGGCAGCTTGCGGTCGTTGATGTATTTCGCGGAGAGTTCTACCGCTGCTTTGATGGCGTCCGAGGTGTAACGGAGCTTGTGGTACTCCTGATAATACGGCGCGATGCCTTTAAGGATTTTGATTGCGTCGGGCACGGTCGGCTCGCTCACGTCGATCTTCTGGAAGCGGCGCACTAGCGCGCGGTCCTTCTCGAAATACTGGCGATATTCCTTATAGGTGGTGGACCCAATGCAGCGCAGCGATCCGGCTTGGAGCGCAGGCTTCAACAGGTTCGACGCATCCATCGCGCCGCCGCTCGTGGCACCCGCGCCGATCACGGTATGGATTTCGTCAATGAAAAGAATCGCGCCTTTCAGGCCTTCCAGTTCCTTCACGACGGATTTCAGGCGCTCCTCAAAATCGCCGCGATAACGCGTGCCGGCAATCAGCGCGCCCCATGTCGAGCGAATAGATGATGGAGCCGCGCAGAACCTCAGGCACCTCGTTCTTTACAATTTTGCGCGCGAGGCCTTCGGCGATGGCGGTCTTGCCGACGCCCGGATCGCCAACGAACAGCGGATTGTTCTTCTGGCGGCGGCAAAGGATCTGGATGGTGCGTTCGACTTCGGCTTCGCGGCCAATCAACGGATCGATGCGGCCGGACTTCGCTTTCTCGTTCAGATTAACGCAATAGGCTTCGAGTGCCTCGGTGCCTTGTTTGACGACCTTCTCACCCTCTTCCTCGTCGTCGGCGCCTTTCACGGGCTTTTGCTGACTCATGCCGGGGCGCTTGGCAATGCCGTGGCTGATGTAGCTGACCGCGTCGAGCCGCGTCATGTTCTGCTCTTGCAGGAAATAGACGGCGTGACTCTCGCGCTCGGTAAACAGCGCGACGAGAACGTTCGCCCCCCGTCACCTCATCGCGGCCGGAATTCTGAACGTGAAGAACCGCGCGCTGGACAACGCGCTGGAAGCCGGTGGTCGGCTTGGCATCTTCGCCGTCCTCGATGACCAGCGTCATCAGCTCTTCATCGACATATTTCTGCAAAGCCGCGCGCAGCGGATCGACATTGACGTTGCAGGCCTTCAGAACCTGTGCCGCGTCGGGATCGTCGAGAAGCGCCAGCAGCAGATGTTCCAGCGTCGCGTATTCGTGATGGCGGTCGCTGGCGAGTTTGATCGCGCGATGCAGGGCCTGCTCAAGATGACGCGAGAGTGATGGCATTCGTTTCTACTCTTTCTCCATGGTGCACTGTAGCGGATGCTGATGGCGGCGCGCGAACTCAATCACCTGCGCCACTTTCGTCTCGGCGACTTCGAACGTGAACACGCCGCAAATGCCCACGCCGTGACGATGGACATGCAGCATGATCTCGACTGCCTGCTCGCGCCCTTTGTTGAAGAACTTCTCCAGGATGTGAACCACGAACTCCATCGGCGTGTAGTCGTCGTTCAGGATCAGAACTTGTAGAGCGACGGCTTCTTGGTCTTCGGGCGCGTTTTCGTAACAATGCCGGTTCCCGTTCCGGAACCGCCATTGCCGATCAGGCCATCGCCATCGCGTTTGTCTCTCATCGCCGTCCTTCGAGGCCCGTCTGCGTCATGCCGAGGCGCGGGCACGGCGAGCCTCTAGCTTCGCTGGCGCATACCTCAGGACGATGCGAGTCATCCTCGATGTCATTGGATCGATAGTAGATGGGATGATGGCGGCAGATTGCAACCTCAATCACCGCCAAAAGTTTTCACAGGAATCGTTTGAAAAAGCGAAAAGGGCCCGGGCAATAAAGCCCGAGCCCTTCACATCGTCCCGCCATTTAGGAGGGGGAGGAACCGGCGGAACGATAATACTTTAGGCGGCGCGCGCGTTCTGCACTTACGCCGACCCACGCCTGGGACGCGGCCCCTGAATCGGGGCGAACGAGTCCTTCGTGGTGCTGGCGAAGATTTCGCCGAGCTTCGTCATCTTGCTGACGTAGCCGTCGAACTGCGTTTTCGCGAAGTCGCTCTGGAGTTCGATCGCCTCATGGACGGACTTCGACGCCATCAGCGCTTTGCCCTGGGCAATCGCATCCTCGAAGGACTGCTTGGAATAGGCGAAAAGCTCGTTGTGAAGGGTCTCGGCGCCCTTCGCGGCCACATTGGCGGCCTTCGTGTAGGCTTCGACCGTCTCCTTGCCGTAACCGACAAAGTGATCGTAGTTCTTCACGACCTTCTCAAAGCCGTTTTTCATGGCTTCCGTACCGTTCTTCACTGCGGATTCCATGTGTTCCGTCGTATTGGAATTCGTCATCTGCATCTCCTGTTTCGTGGGGCACCGCGAGACATTGGAGGTCCTTCCGGCGCTGTTGCACTGCAACATGAGGTTATATGCGGTGCAGCATACAGAATGTCAAGGGGTGTATATAGCTCTCAAATCACATCGCTGAATCGAATTATTAACCAAACGTAAATGCCGGAAAGTTATCATATATTTGGATTTTTGCTTGCGCTCTCCCCTTTTGATTTGTTCTGGTGGTTTACGGTGGGGCGGGCGTTTTTTTGCTTCGTGTTGAGGCTGTTGATGCTTGACCGGGTACGATCCCGATTCAGCGCGCCGGTTGTGGCGTTTGCTCTGCTTGCCCTGGCGGCCCTGCTCGCCATCGGTCCCTTAGAGGCCCGTGCCCGCCATCACCGCTGGGCCGGCCATCCTGCGCGCGCGCCCGCAACCTTAACGGATCCAGCCAAGGACGCGGCCCTTGTGGTTGACGGTGCCACCGGGAAAATCTTGTACGCCCGCAATGCGACGGCGGAACGACACCCTGCCTCGCTTACCAAGATGATGACCCTCTACCTGCTCTTCGAAGCGTTGCGGAAGGGTGAGGTCATGATGAACACCAACCTGCCCGTGTCGGCACATGCCGCGGCGCAGAAACCCACCAAGCTGAATTTGCGGCCGGGCGACATGATCCCGGTGAATTCAGCGATCGAAGCGATCGTCGTTCGCTCCGCCAACGATGTGGCGGTGACCGTCGCCGAGGGATTGGGCGGCACGGAATCGCACTTTGCGGAGATGATGACCGCGAAAGCGCGCCAGCTCGGCATGCGGAACACGTTCTATCACAACGCGTCCGGCCTGCCCGATCCGCTGCAGATTTCGACGGCCGAGGATCTTGCGGTTCTCGCCCACCATCTGGCCTACGACTTCCCGCAATATTTCCACTATTTCGGAATTCCGGGTTTCAGCTATCGCGGCATCACCTATCCGACGCATGACAATCTGATCGGCCGCTATCAGGGTGCCGATGGCATCAAGACGGGTTATACGGGCGCTTCCGGATTCAATCTCGTCTCTTCGGTTGTGCGCGGCAGAAATCACATCATCGCTGTCGTGGATGGGTGGCGTGACTGCGCGTCGCCGCGACCAGGAAATGATAAACCTGCTCGATGCGACCTTTGCGCAGATACAGGTGAACCCGGCGATGGTCGCGAGCATCAAGGTGCCGTGGCAGGAGGCGGTTACACAGACCGCGCTTGCGGCACTCGATCCTTCAGCGATCTCGCCGCAAGCCGCCGCCAATCCCGAGGACGAGGACGCGGCAGAAGTTCTTTCCGATACGGATGATCAGGGCAACATGATCGCGCCGCCCGCGCCTGCCTCGAACAACGCGCGCATTGCGGTGCAGATACCGCCGCCGGTTACCGTGCCTCCCGTCGCGCAAGTATCAACGTCGCCGGCGCCCGTACAACTCATTCCGCCGCCCTCACGTGGCAACCAATTATCCCGTACCCAAGCCGCGGCCCGCTTCGATGGAGCAGTTGATAGCGTCGTTGCCGTCAACGGCCTATCCGATGCCCAAACCGCGCCCCGCATCAGCTGCAGCAACTTCTCGCAGCCGCGTCGATCCCCGGCGTTTTGCCGGTACCGAAGCCGCGTCCGCAGACCGTCATGGCCGCGTATCGCCCCAGCAAGAAGCAAGCGGCTCTCAAACAGGCCGCCCAGCCGGAAATCGGCGAAGGCGATTACAGCGGTGATGTGAATCTCGACACGCCAAAACTCAGCGCTGCGGACTGGACGATCCAGATCGGTGCCTACGCCGATCAGACGCAGGCGCGCACCGAACTCGCGAGTTATGCGCAGCGCTCCATGGATGTTCTCGGTCAGGCGGCGCGCATTGTCGTGCCGTTCAAAAGTGTCGATGGCCACACGCTGTTCCGTGCTCGCTTTGGCCCATTTGCAGAGCGGCAAGCGCGGGACGTATGCGCGCGTCTGACGGAACGTGGCCAAACTTGCTTTGCGGCTATAGGTGCGCGTTAGGAACCGAGCAGCACGTCCTTCGCTTCGTTGATTTTGGACGCAAGATAATCAGAACCGCCTTTGTCCGGGTGGTTCTGCAGGATCAGTTTGCGGTGCGCGGCGCGGATGTCCTCGTCGCTTGCGCCTTCTTGAAGACCGAGTACACGCAGCGCCTCGGCGCGCGACAATGTACTTGTGGACTGTTGAGCGCGGGGCGTATCGCTGGCCTCATCGGGTCTTCCTGCAGGCCACAGCGTCACGCCCTGGAGAAGGGCCCACACAACACCGCCGAGGAATACGGCCGGCACCCAGCGTTCCGTCACGCCGAGAAAGATCGCAAGCCCGCCCAGCACCGCGATCGCGGTGTAGCGTGCGAACCGCGCAAGCTTTTTCGGTTCGGTCGTGATGCCGATGCGGAACAGCAAGATCAGCAGAACGATCCCGATTGCGCCAATCAGAAACGGCATTCCCTCAGCCTGCGCTTAAAAGCGCCGCGTTGCGCCCGCCGCCGTCGTGTTCACCGTGTACATCCGCTCAAGCGCGAAGCGGAGCATGTAGTGCGGTCCGCCGGCCTTTGGACCGGTGCCAGACAATCCCTCACCACCAAAGGGCTGCACGCCCACGACCGCGCCGATCTGGTTGCGATTGACGTACATATTGCCCACACGGGCGCGCTGGCGCACGAACTGCGCCGTTTCCTCGATGCGGCTGTGGATGCCGAGCGTAAGGCCGTAGCCCGTCGCGTTGATCGCGTCGCAGACCTTGTCGAGCTTGCCGCCTTCATATCGAATGACATGCAGCACAGGCCCGAACACCTCGCGCTTCAATTGATCCAATGACTGAAGTTCGAAAGCGTGTGGCGGGAAGAACACGCCATTGGCGCATTCGGGGCCGAGAGTCAGCTTGCGCAGGAGCTTGGCCTCGCGAGTCATGCGGTCGGCGTGTTCCTGCAGCGTCTGGCGCGATGCCTCGTCGATCACCGGGCCGACATCGGTCGACAGCAGCATGGGATCGCCCAGTTTCAGTTCGTCCATCGCGCCCAGAATGATCTCGATCATCTTGTCGGCGACGTCGTCCTGCACGAACATCACGCGCAACGCCGAGCAGCGTTGGCCCGCGCTGTCGAAGGCCGACGACAGAACGTCGCGCGCGACCTGTTCCGGCAGCGCGGTGGAATCCACGATCAACGCATTCTGCCCGCCGGTCTCGGCAACGATGGCCGGCAATGCACCGTCGCGCGCTGCCAGGGCACGGTTGATCGTGATTGCGGTTTCGGTCGATCCCGTGAACGCAACACCGGCCAGACGGTTGTCGGGACAACACGATCCTGCCGATCTTCGAGCCGCGGCCGGGAAGCAGATGAAGCACATCGGGCGGCACACCGGCCTGATGCATCAGGCGCACGGCGGCCGCCGCAATCAGCGGCGTACGTTCTGCGGGCTTGGACAGCACTGAGTTACCGGCCGCGAGTGCTCCAGCCACCTGTCCGATGAAAATCGCAAGCGGGAAATTCCACGGCGCGACACAGAAGAACGGCCCGCGCCCGTGCAGCGAGAGATGGTTGGATTCTCCCGTCGGGCCAGGAAGCTCGATCGGGTTCTCGAACTTCTCGCGCGCCTGCGATGCGTAATAGCGCAGAAGATCGATGGCTTCGCGCAACTCACCGAGCGCGTTTGGCAGGATCTTTCCGCCCTCGCGCACGGCCAGCGCCATAAGATGCGCGCTGTTGTCCTCGAAAAGATTGGCGGCGCGTTCCAGTATATCGGCGCCGCGCATTGCCCTTGAGCGCGTCCCAGTCGTCCTGCGCACGGCATGCAGCGTCCAGTGCATTGCTGACATCGGCTTCGGTTACTTCTGCCACCTTGCCGATGAGACGGGAGCGATCTGACGGATCGAACACATCATGGAGATTTTTTCCCGTCTCCTTGCCCGATACGATGGGGCCAGCTGTCGGCAACGTCTCCAGCGACGTCTTCATCGCAGCGATCATCGGCTCGCTCTTGGCCGGATCGGCCCATACGAAACCGGCAGAATTCTTGCGCCCCGGCAGCAGATCGGCCGGCAATGGAATGCGCGGATTGCGCAAGGGTGCTTCCTTGCTGAGGCTCGTCACCGGATCGGCGATAATGTCGTCAACCGGTGCTTCGTCGTCGGCCAGACGATTTACGAACGACGTGTTCGCCCCGTTCTCCAGCAGCCGGCGCACGAGATAGGCCAGCAAATCCTCGTGGCTGCCGACCGGCGCATAGATGCGCGTGCCGACGCCCTTGCGAATGTCACGGTAAAGATCGTGCAACGCCTCGCCCATGCCATGAAGGCGTTGATATTCGAAATCGGTGCGGTTGCCCGCGAGCGTATCGATAGCAGCGACGGTATGCGCGTTGTGGGTGGCAAATTGTGGATAGATCGCGTCCTGCGCCGCCAGCATGATGCGCGCGCAAGCGATGTACGACGTGTCGGTCGCGGCCTTTCGCGTGAACACGGGATAATCGATGAGCCCCTGCTCCTGCCCGCGCTTGATCTCCGTATCCCAATACGCGCCTTTCACCAAACGCACCGGAATGCGGCGCTGCTGACGACGGGCGAGGTCGGTGAGCCATGTCAGCGTCGGCAAGGCGCGCTTCTGATAGGCCTGCACAGCGAGGCCCAGCCCGTTCCATCCCTTCAGGGCTCCGGCCTCTCCCACAGCTTCAAAGAAATCGAGCATCAGGTCGTGGCGGTCGGATTCTTCGGCGTCGATGGTCAACGCCAGATCGTTCGCTTTCGCCTGTTCGCCGAGCGCTACGACAAGCGGGAGAAGCTCCGTCATCACGCGCTCGTGCTTTATCCACTCGTAGCGCGGATGCAGCGCCGAAAGCTTCACCGAAATGCTAGGCCGTTCAAAGATCGAACGCCCGTCCTTCGGATGCGCCGCCGCAATCGCCGTCAACGCATCGCGATAGGATTGCGCATAGCGCTTGGCATCGTGCGCGGTATAGGCCGCCTCGCCCAGCATATCGAAGGAATAACGATAGCCTTCCTTCTCATACGCGCGGCCCTCCTTCATCGCCTCGCCAATGGTGCCGGCCGAGCACGAACTGCTTGCCGAGAACGCGCATGGCATACATCACAGCCTGGCGGATCACCGGCTCGCCGGAGCGCGCGATCAGCTTTTTGACGATGCCCTCGAAATCCCATTTCGCGGTTTCGTCGAGCTTGACGATGCGCCCCGTGAGCATCAGCGCGAAGGTCGATGCGTTCACGAACAGGGAGTCTGATTTGTTCCGGTGGCTGCCCCAGTTGGCAGATCCGACCTTGTCCTTGATGAGCCTGTCGGCCGTGTCGTTGTCCGGGATACGCAGCAATGCTTCCGCCAGACACATCAACGCCACGCCCTCGGGACCGGAAAGCGAATATTCGTGCATGAAGGCATCCACACCGCCGCCACGCGCACCCTCCTTGCGGATACGTCTGACCAGATCTTCCGCGAGCGCATGGGTTGCGCGTGCCTCTTCCGGCGAGAGCCGCGCCTGCGCGATGCGCTCGGCGACAATTTTGTTTTCGTCGGCGAGATAGACGTCGGAAATGGCTTTACGCAGCGGAGAGGAAATCATTGGGCCTGCGGCTTTGAATCGCGGCGGCATCCTAGCGGGACGCGTCCAGCCGCGCTAATGTTCCCCGCGCATGAAAACACCTGAAATTGTTACGACTGCGGCCGCGTTGCGCGCACGGATCGTAGGTTGGCGATCGGCCGGTGAGCGCGTCGTTCTCGTTCCGACCATGGGCGCTTTGCACGCTGGCCATATCGCGCTGACTAATGCGACACGAAACCCCTACAACGAAGACGGTTGTCAGCATTTTCGTGAACCCGGCCCAGTTCGCGCCGCACGAAGATTTCGACCGCTATCCGCGCAACCTTGAGGCCGACGCCGCGCAGCTCGAAAGCCACGCAGACCTCATCTTCGCGCCGTCCGTTAAGGAAATGTATCCCGACGGATTTACGACAAAGATCGAGGTCGGCGGTCCGTCGATCGGACTGGAAACGGACTTCCGGCCGCATTTCTTCGGTGGTGTGGCGACCGTCGTGGCAAAGCTCCTGATCGCGGCCATGCCCGACGCCGCCGTGTTCGGTGAGAAGGATTACCAGCAACTCCTGGTGATCCGGCGGCTGAATGCGGATCTCGGCCTTCCCGTCAAGATCGTCGGCGCGCCGATCGTGCGCGAGCCGGACGGTCTGGCGCTGTCTTCGCGCAACGCCTATCTCAAGCCGCGCGAGCGCGAGATAGCGGCATCGATGAACGTGGTTCTGAAGGATGCCATTGAGCGGTTACACGAACGCGGCCATATCGGCGTGAGTGAACAGCACGGCAAGAACGCGCTGCCGCGCAAAATGCTTTGACTAAGTTAAGATAGGCGCCCGCGAAGCATCATGCGTAATGCCAATGGCGATAACGGTCATAATAACCGCGGCGGCCGTTACGATAAGAATAGTGTCGGCGATAGGTGCAGCCACTCTTCGCGATGGAGTGTCCCGCCAGGCCACCGACTACGGCGCCGCCCACCGTGCCGACGACGCTGCCATGCGTGATGACATTGCCTAGAACGCCGCCCGCGCCGGCGCCTACCACGGTTCCCGTCGTCTTGCGACCTTCACATCCGGCGTCGGCCGCCGTTGTCACCGCGCAGAGCGCCATAATCGAAATAGCAAAGGCCTTGGTCAGCATCGGGAGATCCTCTGTTGGAAACCGATCAGAAAACCACGATTGAACCGGAAAGTTCCCTAGCCCAGCCGCGCCACCGCTTCTCGAAGACGCAAGGCCAAGGCTGTTGCTTCCTCAAGCTTCTCACGTTGCTCTGTCAGAACATCCTGCGGCGCGCGGGAAACAAATTGCTCGTTGCCGAGCTTGGCGTTGAAGCGGGCGATCTCTTCTTCGGCCTTCTTCAATTCCTTTTCGAGGCGCGCACGTTCTTTGCGAAGTCGATCACGTCGCCAAGGGGCAATGCAACGATGGCTTCGCCGAGGACGAACTGCGCTGAGCCGTCGGGCAGCGTATCGGCTGTGTGCGCACTGGCTAGACGCGCGAGTGTCATGATGACGCCAAGATTACGCTCAAGCCGGTCCTTTGATTCTGGGCTCGCGTCTTTCAACACAAGCGCAGTCTTCGCCGAAGGTGGCACGTTCATCTCGGCGCGGACCGATCGCACGCCCATGACCAGGTCGATGACCCAACGCATCTCGGCGCTGGCGGCATCGCTCTTCGGCAGTAACGCCAAGTCGGGCCAGGAGGCCTCGATCAGCAGGCTATCTCGTGGATCGGCGTGTTCCGCCGTCCGCGCCCAAAGTTCTTCGGTAATGTAGGGCATGAACGGATGGAGCAGCTTCACGATCTGGTCGCGTGTCCACGCAGCGGTCATGCGCGCCTCGGCCTTGGCGCCCTCATCCGTGCCGTTCAACAACGGCTTGATGAGCTCCAAATACCAATCGCAATAGATGTCCCAGACGAAGCGGTATGCCGCGCCGGCGGCATCATTAAAGCGTAGGTCTTCAAGTTGTGCGGTGACCTCGGCGGCCGCTTTCGCGCACTCCGCGACGATCCATTTGTTGACAGTCTGCGTAACCGCTGCGGGATCAAAACTCTTGCGGGTCTCGCAGCCGTTCATCTCGCAGAAGCGCGCTGCGTTCCAGAGCTTCGTCGCGAAATTGCGGTTCACCTCCACGCGCGAGGGGCCGATGCGCATATCGCGGCCTGTGCCCGCGGCAAGCGCAAGTGTGAAACGCAGGGCATCCGCGCCATAGGCGTCGACGAGATCGATCGGATCTACGACATTTCCCTTGGTCTTCGACATCTTCACGCCCTTCTCATCGAGAACGCGGGTGTGAATGAAGACCTTGTGGAACGGTACCGATTTTTCGACCGGCTCGCCGGGGCTCTCCGGAGGCATGAAGTGCAGGCCCATCATCATCATGCGTGCGACCCAGAAGAAGATGATGTCGAAGCCTGTTACGAGAACAGAGGTGGGATAGTAGCGCTTTAGCTCCGGCGTTTTGTCCGGCCAACCGAGCGTCGAGAACGGCCACAGTGCCGAAGAGAACCAAGTATCAAGTACGTCAGGATCACGATAAAGCTGTATTTCGGTGAGATCATTTGACGACCGCCGCTCTGCTCCGAGATGCGCCCAAAGATTTTCGTCCGTAAACGAAATCCCAACGTTATCACCATAATAGCTTTTGGCCTGATCCGACACTTCCTCGGTCGATAGTGCGACGAACTCTTTTGCACTTTGTCCGAATAGGGGGTCACCAGCGATGCGGGGCCCATACCAAGCCGGTATTCGGTGTCCCCACCAGAGTTGGCGCGAGATGCACCAGGGATGAATGTTGCGCATCCAGCGGAAGTAAACATCTTCCCATTGCTTCGGGAAAATTTCGGTCTTCTTGTCTTCGACCGCCGCAATCGCCCTCTTCGCTAGCGGTTCGACGTTCAGATACCACTGCTCCGTCATGAACGGTTCGAGCACGACGGTCTTGGTCTTCTCGTCGTGCGGCACGGCATGTGTGATCGGCTCAATCTTGTCAAGCAGTTCGATTGCTTCCAGATCGCCGACGACGCGTTTGCGCGCTTCGAAACGATCGAGACTGCGATAGGCTTCCGGCACGCTATCGTTCAGCGTGCCGTCTTTGTTCAGAATATTGATGAGCGGGAGGTTGTGACGCTTGCCGACTTCAAAGTCGTTGAAGTCGTGACCTGGCGTGATCTTAACCGCACCGGTACCTTTTTCCGGATCGGAATGCTCATCCGCGATAATCGGGATCGGCCGGTTCGCGAGCGGCAGTCTCACATTCTTGCCGATCAAATCCTTGTAACGCGTATCATCGGGATGCACCGCGACGGCTGTATCGCCGAGCATCGTTTCCGGTCGCGTCGTGGCCACGGTGATGAAACGACCTGCCTGTCCCTCGATCGGATATTTGATATACCAGAGATGCCCCTTCATCTCGATGCTTTCGACTTCGAGATCGGAGACAGCGGTTTGCAGGCGCGGGTCCCAATTGACCAGCCGCTTGTCCTTGTAAATCAGGCCCTGCTTGTAGAGTTCGACGAAGACTTCCAGTACCGCGCGCGAAAGCCCCTCGTCCATCGTGAAGCGCTCGCGCGACCAGTCTGCGCTGGCACCGAGGCGGCGAAGTTGTTGCCCAATGGCGCCGCCGCTTTCGTCCTTCCACTTCCACACAGCTTCGAGGAATTTTTCGCGTCCCATCGCGACACGGCTCTGCTGCTTCTCTGCGAGCTGGCGCTCCACGACAAGCTGGGTGGCGATGCCGGCGTGGTCCATGCCGGCTGCCACAGCACGTCCTTGCCTCGCATGCGCTCGAAACGCGCGAGCACGTCCTGAAGCGTGTTGTTCAGCGCGTGGCCGATATGGAGGCGGCCCGTGACATTCGGCGGCGGGATGACGATGCAGAACGGCTCGGCATCCGGTCTGCGACCAGCCCGGAATGCGCCAGACGCCATCCATTGTTCGTAGATGCGGGCCTCCACCTCTTTGGGCGTGAAGGTCTTGTCGAGCATGCGAGCAAATTCCTTTGGATTCCGGCTGTTGGGGGCTTGGTGGAGCCCGGGAGCCTGAACGTCAAGAGGCTATCCGGGGCCTCGTCCGCCCCGGTTCAGCCTTGCGATTGGACTGAGATCAGTGGCGGGCGCGCGCGATGCGTTCTACTTCGGCCCGTACCGCGCCTTCGAGAAGCGCCGGGAAGTGTTCATCCATCCAATCGCGGACCAGCGGCTTTAACTTTTCCACCACGGCGTCGGAGTTGTCGCCCAGCCACTGATGAAGGACAGGGCCAAAACCGTCCCGCACAGCCTTTTCGAAGACAGCCTGGACTGACAGACCATCTGGCATGGCGGGCGGCGACGCTACGGGTGTGGGTTCCGGTGCTGGGGTTTCATCCTTCGGCGCGGAAATGCTGGCAAAGGAGTCTTCGAGAGCTTTGCGGGTTTTATCCGAAAAAATACCGTCGTGAGTTGGTGTGCTGGTTTGCGCCTCGTTGCTCACAGGAACCTCTTCGATCGGCTGAAACACGACATCGTCGTCCGTCTTGGGCGGCTCGACGGCAAAGTCTGCACGGGTTCGGGCATGGGGGGCGGTTCTGCAGCTGTGACTACGGGTGCAGGCAGCTCATCCTGAACTTCGTGGGTCAACTCCAGGACGTCGGTCTCGGCAGGCGCTGCCACAACTGTGGCGGGCACCGGTTCCGAAGAATCTTCCGAAATGATCTTCCGTATGGAAGCTAGAATTTCTTCCATTGTCGGCTCGTGCTGGGGACTCGACGCCATGCTCATCGCTCCGGCCGCGTTTTCTCTGACTTGTCGTAACTTTACGATAGTCGCCTCAGGAACGCAAAAAATTCATTAACGGCTGCAAATCTTAGCCACCGAAGCCAATCCAAGCGGATGCATCCTCGTTATAATGCTCCAGCGGATCGTAGAGCTTCACCCGCAAGCCAAGCGATTTGGCGGTCAACCCGCCCCCGGACGCCAAGACCTGGTACGCTGCCACCACCGCATTGCGCTGCGAACTGACGAGCGCAACCTGGGCATTGAGAAGCTCCTGCTCCGCGTTCAAAACGTCCAGCACTGTCCGTACCGCCCACTTGCTGCTCTTTGCTCACGCCTTCAAACGCAATCTCGTCAGCTTTCTCGGTCGACTCATTGGACTCTATGGTGCCGAGCGCAGACTGATAGGTGCTCCAGGCCCCTTCGACGGCATCCCGCACCTGGCGATCTGCGACGGAGATGTTGAGTTGTGTCTGAGCATGCAACTCGCGCGCTTGACGTATATTCGCCTCTTCTATGCCAGCCTGGTAGATTGGAACGTTGAGCTGACCCAATATGGCGACGGCATGTTCCGGCACCGATTGCGGCGGTCCACCCGAAGTGAATCCCGTCACAGAATTTAACACGCTCTGCGAATAACTGATATTGGCCCTGCACCGAGAGAGTAGGACCCATGGCGCCCCAGGCGTCGTCAACCGCGTATTCCGCGGCACGCTCGTTTTCTTTCGCTGTTACGAGTGCCGGGTTTTGTTTCAAGGCTGAATCCAGGACCGCCTCTTGCTCGGACGGCATTTTCGGAAGATCAGGCTTGCTTTGCAACGCCTCCGCCGGGCGTCCAATTGTCTGAAGGAAATCTGCACGGCTGCTAGCGAGTTGACCGCGTGCGGTCACCAAATCAGATTGCGCGATGGCTAGGCGTGCTTCGGATTGCGCGACGTCAGTGCGTGTTAGAGAGCCAGCCTTGAACTCAAGCTGTGTGGAATCCCGCTGTCGCCGGAGAACCTCAACATTGTGCTCGCGCAGCTTTACGATTGCGCCATCGCGCACCGCGTTCATGTAGGCCGTTGCCGCGTTCAGCAAAACCGTCTGCTCGGTTGCTATCAACTGCGCCCTTCCGGAACGGACCAACGCTTTGGCGCGCCCGATCTCGGCGATCGTACGTCCACTGCGAAAAATCGGCTGAGAAATAGTCGCCTGCCCGTTCAGGGGGTGGTCCGTGATCGATGCATTCGCGGTTGAAATGCTGCTGTTCGGAAGCGCCGCGCCCGACGGGGTAAAAAGCGGCGTGGCAACTCTGTTCAGCGTGCCATTGCCCTGAATCTCTATAGGAAAAAAATACTTCTCCACCCCGTAAGTCGCGCCGATGGAGATTGTTGGCCGCCAAGCACCGTTGGCTTGCGCGACCTGCTCGTCGCTCGCCCGAAGCCCTGCTTGCGCAGCCGCCAGTTCAGGATTTGTCTCGTAAGCGATGCCAAGCGCTTCCTCAAGCGTCATGCTCGGCTTGTCAGCCGTCTCGGGCTGGACTGGAGCAGGACCTGGCACGGCCGATTGGGCGAATTTTCGAGGCTTGGTGGAAGGGTATTTGCCCTGAGCCCAAACGGAAGACGTCATCAAGAGAACTGAGACAATACCCAGCAAAGCGCGGTTGCAAATCGGCATCATTCCAGTTCTTCCCCTCGTCGAAGCCTTTATTTGGATATTGCGAGCGCAAATCCAAGAGTCTTTGGAATTTCTACTAGTGCCGGGAAATGGAAAACAGGTTTACGAAGGCCCATTGGCTTTGAACGATTTGGTCTGATATACGCAGCGTCCGTATTGAGGCCACGTGGCGGAGTGGTTACGCAGCGGTCTGCAAAACCGTTTACCTCCGGTTCAATTCCGGACGTGGCCTCCACAGCTCTGTAATCTTAAAGACGAGCAGAAAACACCAGCAAATGGTAGATTCGAGCGGTTTAAGATTTTGTTAACCTTATTGAGTAACTATCCCGTTGTCTTCCCTTGAAGACACCCCACCATTACCCAACGCCTTGGGCCGGGTTTCCCCCGGCCCTTTTTTTCTTACATGAGCAGCGATGCGCCGTAAGAAAACCTAGGGTTGCCTATCTCAGGCCAAGCTTTGTGCGAGCGTAAAGATGTGGCTTCAGGCTTGAATTTGGCCTAGCCATCACAAGGTGAACACGCTAGAGAACCGCAGTGTTCCTCGGTAGCTCAGTGGTAGAGCGACGCACTGTTAATGCGTTGGTCGCTGGTTCGATCCCGGCCCGGGGAGCCACCTCTAAACAGCAGCGCTTTCCAAAGCCGCTTCGACGCCATCGGTCAACATACCCTCAATAAGCATGATTCCGAGGGACCGCCTGTCAGTCGATTGGCCACCGGCAGCGGGCGAAAAATCTTTATCCGCTATCAGTAGCAGGTCAAATCCCCTCCTTCGCGCGGAACGCGGCGGGAAGGGCAATAGTCCATATCAACGGGGAATCATTGCTCACCACAATGGAGGCAAGTTCTTGATTGTCACAGAAGGCTGATTTTTTCGTTGTCCAATATACCTAGTCCCGGCGACGCGTATCTGAAGGACAAGACGCGCCTCCTTGCCATCGAAGGTATCCGGTATCACAAATCGCAAATCTCCCGTTCGGCCGTTGCTCCATCGCCCTTGACCATCGCGGCGGTGCCAAAACTGGCCCAACAAGGCCTCGGTCAATACGGTGTCCTCGTTAAACCGTATGCCCACGGATGGAGGCCACACCATGCGCCCGCGCGTACTGGTCTGCGCGCGTACTGGGAATTGCGCTCTCGCGCCGCGCCCAGTCTTCTACGTCTGACATCGCATCGTCTGCAAATGTCTGCCGATATTCGAGGCTGCTCAAAAATTCCAATAGGGCTGCACTTGCAGGCATGCCCTGCCTTATCCTTCGAGCCCAGCTGTCAGGTTCATCGCCCGACCAAGCGCGCTCAAGCACCAAAATATAGAGCATTTTGGCGAAAATCTCGGGTTTTAGCCGTGTTGCAATATCCCAGAACGCAACATCGGGGACACGCTCGCCAAAAGATTCCAAATCCAATCTATTGATCTCCGACTGCTCACAAAGCGCTTGATAGCGCCGCAATCGGGAAACAAGCCCGTAGAACGACCACCTGCCAAGCCTCAGTGCGTAGCTCGCAAGTAATGGGCCCAAACCCGGATGGCCTGTCGGCGTGAAGCAACACGCGGCCAACAAAGTTGGTGAGATCGTCGATTGACCAATTCAAAAATGCATCTGGAGATTGAACGTATCGATCGCGTTCGAGAAGTTGAAAGGTTCTTCTCGCGCGCGTCAGTTCTTCAAACCAAAGACGGTCTTCATCGAGCACATCTCGGCTCGTCCATTGCAGACCATCTCGCGCCGGAACAACGTAGTGAGCACGACGGCGCGATTGAGGTCTGATATCTGCGGCAAACTCCTTCAGAGTTCGAACATAACTTGCGCTATCGCGACCCGCCAAGTCTGCTTTTGCGGCTTTTCCTATGGCAATTCGACGTTCTGGCGCCGAAACGAGACTCTCCATCGCCGCGACGACGCCATCGAGCCCTTCTCTACGATCCAGCAAAAGCGCAGCATTCTCTGGCACCTCTGCATAACATCCAGAACGATAGGCGATAATCGGCTTGCCCGCATTCATCATCTCAATAAGAGAGCCCGATGCGCCCTCGGTGTTGGGATAGCGAAGATTTAGAAATACATCCGTTTCGTTTTTGATGGCCAGAAGCCTCTCATCGGTCACGTTGTACTCAAACGTCACTTGCTTAATAAGGCCAAGCTTTGTCGCCAGAGCTTCGATTTCCCTAACGTATTCCTTATCGCTTGCATTGCCGGCGATCGTGAGTTGCCCTCTTGATCGCAGCAAAGGCGAGGATCCAATGGCCTGCACAATCACGTCCAGGCATTTCGCCCGGCTGATGTGACCGAATGTCGTGAACTGGCAACGTTCTCGGCTTGCTGTCTCATTGCCCCATTGAAGGATTTCGTCCGGGGAAGGCGCTTTTTTTTGATCGCTGGGCAGGAACAGCCTCAAGATCGGGCCTTGGAAAGTTTTGGCCACGTGCTCTTCCATGAACTTCGAATGAACGACCACCGCAGCAGCGAGCGCGGAAACCGGCTGTGTAAGAGGATATTGCGCGACATTCTCGCCGTCCCAGGGAGCGTATAAAGTTGCCTCTCTGGTGATGATCCCAGACCTCAGGGCCATATTAAAACCAACACTGCCATAGTAGTCGCGCAGGAGGCGCGCATAGACAGGCGGCGAGCGCAGTTCTTCAAAACATTTGTGCGCGAAAAAATGATGGTAAGAGAAATCATGCAATACCGCGATCCCCGCTACGGATCGAAGCGCGTTTATAATATGAGTGTGATTTTGAGCATTGTTACCCAGATTGAAAAAAACGGAGTCGTAGCGGGACAGGATTTCTCCAATCGAGCCTGCGGCCGGTATTTCCATCGCAGGGACGGGAGAATCATATGTGTCTCCGTATGCATTCACAAACAGGTCGCAATCCAATGCGCCGCCGGCATCGGCCGCAAAGTGAGGAAGAAGGCAACGTGTAAAGGCTCCGATATCCGAACGGGAGCCGTAGGGCGAAAGCCATGCGATGCGCGGCGCCACAGTCATTGCAGCATAGCTTTGAGAAGGATGTCCCATTCGTTGGCCGGATCAGACCGGCGCTTCGCGCTGCGGGCGACAGCGCGTGCAGGCAAAATATCGACAAGTATGTCGCTTAACGCCGACCTCAATTCATCCAGCGTCGAACACAGGATACCTGTTTTACCATGCTCCGCGACGACCATATGCAATCGCTCCGGCCTACGCCTGCGCTCCGCACGAATGCTCGCTGGGCTTGCGAATTGAATTACGGGAACACCGCCTGCCCATGCGTCGCCAAGACGCGCTCCAGGAGCGGTTGATTTCGCCAGTCCAATTTGGAGGACGGCTTTCCACGGCTTTCCAAATGCTTGTGCCGGCTCGAAAAATGTAAACTCCTGTTCCGGAAACATGCTGACGAGATGGGAGTACACGTTCTGAGCCATCGTATCGTTCTCGCCGGCCACCACCATAATAGCATCTCCTTCAGGCTTTATGGGGACGGACGGAATCGCTTTTTGCTCTAGGTTGCCCGGCCGCAGAAATTCGATTGTGACGCCCGCGGTGTGAGAAAGGGATATCAATTTGCCCGCGGTTAACAGGGCATCGTGAAGGCGAATGCGCGCAAAATCTGCCTCAAGCTCGAGCGCCTCACCAATGCGGTCAATTTCTTTGAACGGATCGCTCAGCAGAAGGAACGTACTACGATAGGGCGCATAAGCGAGCATGGCACCTGTATCAAGAAGTACCAGATTCGTGTCCAATGATACGCGCTCGTGACCGGAAGGATAATCCAATACCGCGCGACGGATGTCGGACGGCGTTAGTGGACGCAGCGCGAAATCGAACTGCCCTGCGGTCAAACTCTGCCGCGAGGCCAAGACAATGGCTTCCGCTAAAGTAGAAGCCGAATATTGGCTGTCGTTGCCAATCTCCGTGTAAACGATGGTGCTCTGCCCAACCAATACCGGCTTCCCAAAAGGCCCAGCTACCTACATAGCTTGTCAATTGATGGTTTGAAAAGCGCGTGTAGAAAGCGCTGCGGGTTTACCCAAATTTTGTCTACCCAAATATGAAAGCCTGAATTTCTTCCGCCGTCATGTGCGGCAATTTATTCGGAAAATCTTGAAATTCCCCGGAAAAATCGACCGCAACATTCGGATCCACATAGTTCGCGAAAAACCTTCGGTTCTCATTCGCAAACCTGGCATAAAAGCGTTCCGCGTCTGCTCTAGTCAGCATCGGAATTTTCCGCCCATTCCGTTTCTTTCCCATGGCAATCAGCTTTCGGCGTAGCTCGGTATTGTCCTTATGCTTCGAGCCGTTGACCAAAAGAAGAGCCCACATTGTTTCGAGAGAAAGCGATTCGTTTGAACTTGGCCGGCTTGCTTCGCCAGCCAAATCAACACCCGCTAAAGTACAAAAATCGTCCACGACATTTGCGGATATAAGTTTGTCCCGCTCATAAACGCGACAAACAAGAGACCTGCGGTCAAATACTTTTGACCAGAGATCGCACACCGCAAGATGGTCAAAGTAGTATCGTCCTTTGGATTCATAAACAGATAGCGCATCGGGATTTGTTGTCCATGCTCCCTTCACGGCTGTCGAATGCATGCTTGCAAGCATCCGGTCCTGACGGCGCGCGTAATAAACAAGCTGGAATTCATCGAAATATTGAGAGAGGAATTCGCGAAGCGAGATGAGAGACTGCTCCTCTCTCATCTCGCTATGAAAGAACTCCGATGAAAAAATCGCCGTGTGAAAACCGGCCGATTTCGCAATGTCATATTCCCGGCGAAACGCCACGACGTCAGCCGTGGTTTTGTCCAAATTGCCTTCTATCGCTGCCCTGCTAAGCCTTAAATGAACATGTCCTGTGGGGTGAGAGAAAGCTTGAGGGTACCAAATCCCCTTTTTAAGAATCTTGTCGCGACGCATTCCGAGATATTTTTGGACACTCGAAGTACCCGTTTTTTCGGAACCGAGATGCAATATGCAAAGGGACATGCTGCCGCCTGTACCGCCTTGCTGCCTCTACGGCAACAGCATTTTGTGCGGCACCAATGGCCAGCGTGGGGGACCGCTTGAAGCGTTGGCGGGGTGCCACTAGGGTTGCAAGTGTTGCCGGACAATACCATGAAAATTGAAACCAGCGTTTTAGCCGCAATCGGGAACACGCCTTTGATTCGGCTCAGGCGCGCGTCCGAACTCACAGGATGTGAGATTCTGGGCAAGGCAGAATTTATGAATCCGGGGCAGTCGGTGAAGGACCGTGCGGCGCTTTTTATTGTCCAGGACGCAATTGCGCGCGGTGTTCTGAAGCCTGGCGGCACGATTGTCGAAGGAACGGCCGGCAATACCGGTATCGGATTGGCCATCGTCGGAAACGCGATGGGATACCGCACGACAATCGTGATCCCGGAAACACAAAGCGATGAAAAAAAGGACGCCCTTCGTTTGCTGGGGGTTGACCTGATCGAAGTCCCGGCGGTTCCGTATAAGGACCCAAACAACTACGTGAAGATTTCGGGCCGTATCGCAGAGCAGCTTGCCAGCAGCGATCCGGCGGGAGCTATTTGGGCAAACCAATTTGACAATGTCGTCAATCGTCAGGCGCACATAGAAGGCACAGGCCCTGAAATCTGGGCGCAAACGAACGGAAAAGTCGATGGCTTCACCTGTGCTGTCGGGACCGGTGGAACGCTGGCAGGCATCGCCATTGCGCTCAAAGAGCGAAACCCGAAAATCCGCATTGCTGCAGCAGATCCCATGGGAGCGGCAATCTATTCCTGGATCAAGACCGGCGAACTTCAGTCCCAGGGCTCGTCGATCACCGAGGGCATAGGACAAGGCCGCGTGACAGCCAACCTGGAGGGCGCGCCGATTGACGATGCATATCAAATCCCGGATGAGGAGATGTTGCCCATCGTCTTCGACCTTCTCGAACATGAAGGCCTGTGTATGGGAGGCTCAACGGGTGTGAACGTTGCTGGGGCCATCCGGCTCGCGAGAGATTTGGGTCCGGGCCATACGATTGTAACGATTCTCGCGGACTACGGCACGCGATATCAAAGCAAGCTGTTCAATCCCGAATTTCTGAAATCCAAAGGTTTGCCCGCGCCACATTGGCTTGCGGAGCACCGCACCCCGATAAAGGTGCCGTTCAAAACATGATGCGTTCTCCGCTTGTTACAACCGAATGGCTTGCGGAGCATATCGATGCGCCGGATATCCGTATTGCTGACGCATCCTGGTATCTGCCGGAAAAGGCGCGTGATCCCAAGATTGAATATCAAGCGGCGCATATTCCGCGCGCCGTTTTCTTCGACATCGAAGACTTATCGGACGAGAAAAGTGCCTTGCCACACATGCTCGCACCGGCGGCAAAGTTCGCGAGCCGGATGCGCAAGCTTGGTCTCGGTAATGGAAATTTGATCGTCATCTACGACACGGCAGGCATCTATTCGAGCCCGCGAGTTTGGTGGATGTTGCGCGCGATGGGTCATGAAGATGTCGCCGTACTCGATGGCGGTTTTCCAAAATGGCGCAACGAAGGACGGCCGGTCGAGGATATGGCGCAATCGACATATCAACGGCATTTTACGCCGAGACAGAACCACGCGCTCCTTCGCGATTTCGAGCAGATGCGATCCATACAATGCGGTGGTCTCGCACAGATTGTAGATGCCAGAAGCGCGTCACGATTCGAGGGCAAGGAACACGAACCGCGCCCTGGCGTTCGGCGCGGCCACATTCCCGGAAGCACCAACATCCACTATGCCGAATTGGTCCACGACGATGGAACGCTCAAATCGCCGGACGAACTGCGCGCAATCTTTACGGCGCATAAAGTCGATTTAGCTAAGCCGGTTGTGACCACATGCGGCTCCGGCATTACCGCCGCTATAGAAATGCTTGCGCTTCAGGTTGCGGGCGCCGGCGACGTGGCTCTTTACGACGGCTCTTGGGCGGAATGGGGCGCGCGCCGCGAAGCACCGCTTGAGATATGCTAAAAATCTCTCCGGAGAACAGCAAGAAACGTATCCCGATGACGGTAACGTTTCTGGAGATGCACGCCCGGCCGGCTATGCGTCCGCCCCCTCAGCCGAGGGGCAAAGTTGCACTGTTGCGCGCCGAAAATCCGCCAGTCCACTTCTACCGCTACCTCTATAACACGATAGGCGAGCAGTATCTTTGGGTCGATCGTCGCAAGCTTGCAGACGAAGCACTCGCCGAGATCATTCAAAGCCCCCAGGTCGAGATCTATGTTCTCTATGTCGAGGGCTGCCCGGCGGGACTGGCTGAGCTTGAGTTCAAACCGGAAAAATCCGCGCAACTCGCCTATTTTGGCTTGATGCCGGACTATGTCGGGCGTCGTCTGGGCTATTATTTCGTTTATCAGGCAGTTTCTATCGCGTGGTCGAGGCCCATACCGTCTTTGCTGATCAATACCTGCACACTGGATCATCCACGCGCCCTGCCCCTCTATCAGCGCGTCGGCTTCATTCCGTACTCTCGCGAAGAGCGATATATCGAGATGCCCTGAGCCCCATTTCCTTCCGTCCACGGAACAGGCAAAGTCCGTCGGTCACCGGGTGGGAGTTCAGGGAATGACAGTCACAGATGGCGCCGCAGCTGCGCCGCAGAAAACACTTTTCGGGCATCCACTCGGCCTGACCTATCTTTTCACCACCGAGATGGCGGAGCGTTTTTCCTATTACGGAATGCGCGCGATCCTGATCCTGTATCTCACAAACGTCGTGCTGCTGCATCCTATCGCCGACAATGTTGTCGGTTATCACGCGATGAAGAGCTTGTTTGAGACACTCTTTAACGGCGGTCAGCCGCTTAGCGTGCAGCCCCTTTCTTCGATCATCTATGGAAACTACACCGCCTTCGTATATCTCACGCCATTCTTCGGCGGCATGATCGCCGATCGCTGGGTCGGACAGCGCTATAGCGTGATCATCGGTGGGGTCATCATGGCCATCGGTGAATTCGCGCTGATGCAACCCTCTTTGCTGTTTGTTGGGCTCGCCTGCCTCATCGTTGGCAACGGATTCTTCAAGCCGAACATTTCCACTCAGGTCGGCAATCTTTATAAGCCCGGTGACGCTCGTATCGATCGCGCATATTCTATCTTCTATGTCGGCATCAATGTCGGCGCGTTCTTTTCGCCGCTGATATGCGGAAGCCTCGCTGAGGATCCTGCCATCGGGTACAAGTGGGGTTTCTTCGCGGCCGGCATCGGCATGGTGATCGGCCTCCTCGTTTACGCATTCGCTCTGCGAACGCTCCCGAAAGATCGCATCGCACGGCTGCAAGCACGGACGGAAGAGAAAAAGCCACTCACTGCAGCCGACTGGAAAGCTGTGATCGCCCTTGTTCTTCTTTGCATTCCGACGAGCTTTTTCTGGGCCGTCTATGAGCAGCAAGGCAACACCATCAGCTTGTGGGCCGAACAGTTCACGAACCGTCACTTGATCCCCGGCGTGATCGATTGGGAAATTCCTGTCACATGGTTTCAGGCATTCAACCCCTTCATGATATTTGCATTCACGCCATTGGTTGTCGCCTTTTGGGGACGCCAGGCCGCACGCGGCAGGGAGCCCACGACCGTGACAAAGATGGCGCTTGGCGATTTCTTTCTGGCACTTTCGTACCTCGTCATGGCGCTGGCCGCCTATGTGACCGGACCGGGCGGACAGGCGAGCTGGCTGTGGCTGCTCGTCTTCTTCGCCGTCATCACGCTTGGAGAACTTTATCTGTCTCCCATTGGCTTGGCCCTGGTTGCGCGCGTGGCGCCCAAGCAAATCCTGTCGGCGATGATGGGGCTGTGGTTCATCACGAGCTTCACCGGTAATCTGCTGCAAGGCTATGTCGGCTCCTTCTTCAGCCGAATGGACAAGGTCAGCTTCTTCTTGCTGTGCGCGGGTTTGGCGTTCGGCGCCGCGGTTGTGACATGGCTGTTTAACGGCCCGCTCAAATCCACGCTCGAGATGAAACCTGAGCCGTCAGTGCCTCCAGCAGTAGAGCCGCAGCTATAGTCGTGAGCAGCAAGGACAAGCCCGAGACCATCGCCGTTTCGGCGGGGCGCATGACTCGCGAGCATTTCGGCGCGGTCAACACGCCTGTCTATCGCACCTCCACGATCCTTCACCCGAACGTGGAGTCGCTCAAGGGCGAGAAGCAGCCCTACAAATATGGCCGCCGTGGCACGCCAAGCAGCCGGAGTTTCGAGAGCGCTATCGAGCAGCTTGAAGGGGGCGCGCGCTGCGTTGCCGTTCCATCGGGGCTGAATGCAATCGCGACGGCGATCCTATCGGTGTGCGGTGCGGGCGACCACCTGTTGATGACCGATAGCTGCTACGGGCCGACGCGCCACTTCTGCGACAAGACGCTGAAACGGTTCGGTGTCGAGACGACATATTACGATCCGTTGATCGGCGACGGTATCGCGGCACTCATCCGCGACAACACACATGCGATCTATTGCGAAAGCCCCGGCTCGCTCACCTTCGAGATCCAAGATATTCCGGCAATCGGCGAAGCCGCGCATGCGCGCGGCGTGTCGGTGCTGATGGACAACACCTGGGCCACGCCGGTGTTCTTCCGTCCGCTCGACCACGGCGTCGATCTGTCGATCATGTCCGGCACCAAATATATCGGCGGCCATGCCGATGTGATGGTCGGCACGATCACAGCGAATGAAAGCCATGTGAAGAGGCTTGAGGATTTCTACGGCGACACCGGCCTCTTCCTTGGTGGCGATGACACCTATCTCTCGCTGCGCGGCGTGCGCACGCTTGCGGTGCGGCTGAAACGTCACGAAGAAAGCGCGCTCAAGATTGCCCGCTGGCTCCAGCATCGCGACGAAGTCATTCGCGTGCTTCATCCCGGCCTCCAAAGCGATCCGGGGCATACGATCTGGAGACGCGATTACAAGGGCTCGTCGGGACTTTTCGGCGTGGAGTTGAAGCCGGTAAACGACAAGGCGATGAGTGCGTTCTTCAACGGCTTCGAACATTTCGGACTCGGATATTCCTGGGGCGGATTCGAAAGCCTTGTGATCCCATCGGAGTTCAAACGCACGGCCAGCAAGTTCGCGCATGAAGGGCCTGTCATTCGTTTTCATGCGGGTCTCGAAGACGCCGACGACTTGATCGCGGATATCGATGCTGCGTTCTCGCGCATGAAAGCCGCGTCGTGACCGATCCGCTCACCCGTGAAGCGTTCGTAGATGCGGTCGCGTTCAACGACGACGGTCTGGTGCCGGCTATCGCGCAAAGCGCGGAAACCGGCGCGATCCTGATGGTCGCGTGGATGAACCGCGACACGCTGGAACGAACGCTGCAGACCGGCAAGGTCACGTATTGGTCGCGGTCGCGGCAGGAAGTCTGGCGCAAGGGCGCAACCTCCGGCCACACACAGCATCTCGTCGAAGCGTGGATCGATTGCGACGGCGATGCGCTGCTTCTGAAGGTCGATCAGATCGGCCCCGCCTGCCATACCGGCGCGCCAAGCTGTTTCTATCGCAAGTTCGCGCGCTGACCCCTCCCCTATTCGAACATGCCCTTGAGATGCGGGTTCAGAAACTTGCCCTGCGGGTCGAGCCTGCGCCGCACGGCGCGGAAGTCGTCGAACCGCGGATAAAGTGTCGCCAACTCGGCAGCCGTGCGTGTATGGCGCTTACCCCAATGCGGCCGGCCCTCGTTCTTGCGGAAGATCGCCTCACAGGTATCGAATAGTTTTCCGGTATCGACGCGATGATATTGATGCACAGCGATGGTCGCGGATTCGCGCTCATAGAACGGGCTCATCCACACATCGTCGGCGGCCACGGTGCGGTATTCGATGGGAAAGCCGGTGTTGATGCGCTTCTTGCGGATCGTCTCCACCACTTCGAGCAGGATGTCGAGCCCGTGCTCGTAGGGCAGCGCATATTCCATTTCATTGAACCGTGTCGTGCGCGGGCTTGGGAATATCTCATGACTCCAGCGCACCTTGCCCTTAGAGGGCATCAGGCTCGAAAAGAGCCGGTGCGCAGATTTGAGCATGAACGGCGTGTAGGGCAGCGCCTCGTTGATCCATCCGAACGCACGCTGATCCGACGTCGAGTGTTCACCGCGTGCATGCATCTCCTGCGCTGTGCGCGGCTCCGGCGCAGGCGCATCGGTCTCGTTCAGCGTCTTGCACACCGCAACATCGGCATAGGGAAACCAGAAGAATTCGAAATGCCTATTGTCCGCGACCAGACTGTTGAACATGCGCAACATCTCGTCGATCGGCATGACGAAATTGTTCTCGATCAGCTTGTAAGCCGGCCGCACATTCATCGTGATCTCGGTCATCACGCCCAGCGCGCCGAGCGACGTGCGCCCCGCGTTGAACACATCCGCATTTTCATTGGCTGTGCAGTTGATCAGTTCCCCGTTCGCAAGCAGCAGGCGAAAGCCCGCAACTTCGGCGGAGAAATTCCTCAGCGTGCGTCCCGTGCCATGCGTGCCGGTGCCGACAACGCCGCCGAGAGTCTGGCGATCGATGTCGCCCATGTTCTTGAGGCCAAAGCCTTGTGCGTGCAGCAGCGACCCGATCTGCCACAACGGCGTAGCGGCGGCGAGCGTCGCGGTTTCCGCGCGTGAATCGATACTCTTGAGGCCGGTGAAGGCCGAGAGATCGATCAGCATGCCGTCCGTCTCATTGACCGGCGTGAAGGAATGGCCGCTGCCCGGCACACGCACAGGCGCCGCCGCCTGGCGCACGGTCACCGCCAAATCGATTTCGTCCTTTGGTGCTACGATCTTGCGCGGCTTGCAGCGCACACCGCCGGACCAGTTCGACCACTTGCCGCCAACAACCTTCATGGGAACGCCGTCACGAGTTTTGCCGCGCACGGCATAGCCTTCCCTAAAGGATTTGTCATCGTGATCGCGTTGTGCGACGGCGATCCGCGGATAGCGGCGCTGGTCGCAGGCTTCTGTCCAAACATGGGCTGCCTTCGCGGCGCGGCCGTCATGCGGAGGTGCGAGCCTCGAAGTGCGGCCGTGCCCCTCAGGGTGACGCGCGCTCCGGCATCATGTGCCCTCTTCAATCTCAGCGCCTTGCGCGACCAGGCTATCATCTCGATGCGGCGCGTCAGGTTGCGCACTCTGCGCAGCAGGGTGTTGGTTTCCTTGCGCCGCGTAATGCGCCGTGCGGAGAACCGCCCATGCATCAGACGGTTGGTGTTGCCCGGCGGCGCTCCTCGCGGCCTACGCTTGCCCAATTGAACTTCATCTTTTCGAGGGGTACCCCCTCCACGTCGATTTCCTCTCGGTGCCGCAGGCTCTGACCCACAACATCTTGATCTTTGTTTTCAAGATTCCGCACTACCCCCCGCCCCCTCTCCCACCCGGCTCATGTCGGAGAAATCAAAAGCGCAAGCATCCAGGCAATCCGGCACGGACTTAAGGAACGAAATGGGAACATTGGAGTGCGATTTCAAGAGCCGGGTGCGAAGAAATGCGAAGCTCACGATCAGAAATTTCGCGGGATCAAAATCCAGTTGCCGCGTTCGCATCTCGAAATTCGTTCGGTGATGCATCGTCCCACTTCGGCACAGTCTGGCGCGGTTTGATGTTCAAATTGTTGAATCCCAAGTCTCGCGCCTTTCCCTAAAACAGCACACCCTGACAACCACTGCCCGGAGGTTTTTGCGGTGGTGCAGGTTTTCCGGCACGCACCATGTCCAGGTCGCGGGACGAGACGCGCAACATCGCTTTGAGTTCTTCGACACTTGCCGGTTCTTCGCCCAACCATTTGGCCCAATCGGAATCTTCGAGTAGCGCCGGCATACGGTCTGTGATCGTCGCGATGATGTCGCATGGCGGTGTGGTCACCATGGCGAACGACAACAACGCAGGTCCGCCGTCGCTCCAGCGGTCCCAGATCACCGCGATGGCGATGTGCTTGCCGTCCTTCGGCGTGCAGACATATTGCACGGTTTTAGAACCAACCTCTTCGCCTTCGTTGAAGGTTGTGACGAGGATCAATCCGCGGCGATGTAGAAAAGAGTCGCGAAAGGTCGGCTTGCTGTCGATCGTCTCGGCACGCGCGTGAATGTGCGGCTTCGCCTCGCGCGCATCCGCTGCGTGTGATGGAATCAAGCCCCATCGCATCGCCACCGATTTGCGTTCGCCGTTACGGTCGAGCGCGATCACCCGCGCATACCGAATCGGGGTGATTGTTTCGACGTTCGCGACGCTTGCGGTGTGCGCGATCTCGTCGAGCCGGACAAGCTCGCGCCATTCGTTTCTCTGCGTGAATTTCCCGCACATCGGGGCGAATCATGCCTTGTTAAGAGCCGTGTTCTATCATTTTGTTCATGAACGCCGAGGCTCATTTCGTTCATTGGCCGTTCAGGTGACATGCCCCAGCTTTGCCGCAATATCGGGAGATGGTTCCATCTGCCTTCTCCCGGCGTTTTGTAGTCGCGTACAGACAAGGAATTCATCGCTATGAGATTACGCGCTGCGGCATTGACCGCACTTTCCACCGTCGTGCTGCTTGCGGGCTGTGCGACGCAACCGAGGGGCCCTGAAGTCCCCGTAATGCCAGGACCGGGCAAGACGAACGCCGCTTTCGAGCAAGACGAATCCTATTGCGAGAACTACGCGGCCAACCGCGCGAGCGGCAAGGTTCAGCAAGCGAATGACACAGAGCTGCGCAATGGCGTGGTCGGCGCCGCGCTCGGCGCAGGCATCGGCGCGCTCGCGGGCAATACCAAAGGTGCGCTCATCGGCGGCGGCATCGGCGCCGTTCTCGGCAGTGCATCGGGTTCCGGTTACGATCAGGCGCATGTGCAGCGCGTGTACGATATCGGCTATGCGCAGTGCATGAAGGCGCGCGGCAACAACGTGCCCATGCGCCATCCACGCCGCTGGCGCGACGCTCCGCCTCCGGATGACTATGCGCCGCCGCCGGGAGGGGATTACCCACCGCCGCCAGGCGACTATCCGCCCCCGCCTCCTCCGCCGCACTAGAGCGAACGGCTCCAACAAAGCGCAGCGCGTGATGACCTCACGCGCTGCGCTTTTGTTTGAAAGTAAATAAAGATTGGCTCGCCAAAGCGTGGCCGCGCAACCCAGTCACCCTGGCAACCAACGTTCCTTATTCTGAAACGCCATTCTCCATGACATCGCTTGCGATCATATCGTGCGCGGCCTTCCACTCGCGCATCCGCGGCTTGTCCATCAGCGCAAGCCAGTCTGGTTGTTTGAAAAACTCGGGCGGAATTTCTTTGTCGAAAAAGGGTATCAGGAAAAGCGATTGCTCACGGTGCTCATAACCCTTTTCCAACCAGAAAATTGCTTTGGAATAATGGCCGCCATAGGCGTAGTACCGCCCTTGATCGGCGTATCCGACGCTTACGCCGACGTTCGGGACATTGGCATCGATGATGGCTTCGGCTTTCGCCCGGTTGCCTAGCGCTCTAGCAATTTGAGGCATGCATTCGAGGCTCATGGGCGTCGTGAGCGTGTTTGCGATGCGTTGCGCTTGCGCCAATTGGCCGGTGTGCGCATATGCCCAACAAAGGAAAGCCAAGGCGTCCTGTTGCCCGGCGCGCAATGCCAACGCCTCTTTCGCCGCCATTATAGTTTCCTCGTAACGTCCCATGGATATCAAAGCGATAATCACGTTCGAGCGATTGGTGACCGACAGCGGGTCAAGTTCTGCGGCCTCGCGCGCAGACTTCAACGCAAGCTCCGGTGAGCCGAGAAAATGATGATAATAAAAGATGGCACGCAGCGCCGCCACGCCGTGCGCATTGATTTTCTGAATGCGATGAGCATCCGCGATCGCTCCGCCCCAATCGAGCAGATCAATCGAGAGACTGAGATGACACGCTAGAACATGCAAGTTGTCCGGGGCGATTTTCAGTGCCCGATTGAGCAGTTCCTGGGCGCGAGAGTAGTAGCTCACGTTGTAAACGGTGCCGTGGTCTTCGAGAAAGATGTACGTGCTTGCGAGCGCCGCAAGGGCGTCGGCAAAATCTGGTTGCAACGCGGCCGCTTTCTCGAATAGCGCGGCGGCTTTCAATGCGCCTTCTTCGGTCCGAAGCGCGTAGTACGACGAGCCCTTCAAATATGCGCGATAGGCGTCTGCATTCACGACGCCGGAACTGCTGCCGGCGGTCTGAGGGAGCGTGCGGTTCGTCAGCGCGTGAGCGATTGCACGCGCGATTTCGTTCTGAAGAGCAAATATTTCGGTGAGGTTTCGATCGTAAGTCCCTGACCACACGCTATAGCCACTGCCGGAGTCGATCAGCTGAACATTGATCCTGACGCGGTCTCCGGTCTCGCGCACGCTACCCTCCACCAATGATCGCACGCCGAGGCTATGCGCAACGGTTTTTGCATCCGCATTCTTGCCCTTGAAAGCGAATGCCGACGTGCGCGCGATAACGCGCAGTTCGGGATTGGCAGATAGTTCGCTGATGAGTTCTTCGGAAATGCCATCACTGAAATACTCTCTGGCTCTATCCCCACTCATGTTCGCGAAAGGAAGCACCGCCACCGAGTTCGCCGGTCCCGCAGGCGGATCTGAGGACGCGGATAGGTTGTTTGAAGGCCGGGGCAAGAACCACCATAGCCCTGCGCCTGCTATCAGGACCAATGCCAGTCCAGCCGCCACCAGTGGCATCAATGCATGCTTTTTCCGAGACGCTTGAGGCGCTGCAGAGAATGGCGGCTGAGTTGCGGGCGTCTCGCCCGGCTCGGCCAAAACAATTTCGGCCCTGGCCTCGGCGAGCGCGGTTTCTGGTGGAATAAGGCGATAGCCCACGCGCGGCACTGTTTCGACCGCGAAAGCATTGCCGCAGGATTCCGCAACCTTGCGCAACCGGCTGATGCAGCGATTGATCGCGTCATCGCCCACAATCACCCCATCCCAGCAGCTTTCAATCAGATCGTCGCGGGAGAGTATTTCGCTCTTGGCGCGTGCGAGCGCCACCAGTACGCGCATCACGCGGGGATCGATCGTTTGCCGAAACCCTTCGCCCACGAGTTCACGCCGCGAGGGGCGTATCTCTATCGCGCCAATCACAAAATTCGCTTCGTGCGCCAAATCCACACGTGCAATCAAATCCGCTCGGGAAAATCTTTCATTCACAGCGAAACAGCCGATCTGTCAGCAATTCGCCGCCAATTGGTCAGGTTTGCGTCCTTTCGGTGCCCCACGAAAACAGCAGAACTTACGCTTGAACCACAACCGGGTTCTGGCAGGTCCCACAAGGCTGGACAGCGAAACGCAGATGTCATTGTCCACCCCCATGGACGCCAAACGAAGCCGAAACCCTAGCGCATAAGGCTGGAATTCGGGAGAGACGGCACAACCGCAGCGGTCAGCGCTGCATTCTGAGGAATTGGAGGAAGCGATGAAGGGTTATGACAGTTTGAAACTGAGGAGCCTAGCTTTGTTGCGCACGGGATTACTCGCATTCTGTGCCGCGGTCTCTGTTTGTGGTGTGGGCATGTCTGTGGACGCGGCCGCACTTCATACGCATGCCGGTGTGTCTGCGCCGGGTAAGCCGGCAACGCCGAGCAAGAACAACAGGGCAACTTACACGTTGTTCGATGTTCCAGGATCGACGGATACCGAACTCTATGACAACAACGCCGCTGGCAACGTCACGGGATTCTACCGGATCGCGGGCGTGGCTCACGGTTTTATAGGCCTGGCAGACGGAACGATAATAACGGACGGCATGGATTTCCCAGGCGCGACCAACACGAATACCTACGGAATCGACGACGACAATTCTGTTGCTGGAACCTACACCGACGCCCAGGGCCGCCCGCACGGATATGTGAGATCTCCGGATGGCAATTTCACATCGTTTGATCCCAAAGGATCAAAAGCCACCGACATCTATGTCATCCATGACGGCTACATTCCGGGCGACTATGCGGACAAGAATGGCAGGCATCACGGATTCCTGCGTGCGCCCAACGGCGGAATTGAAACAATCGACGTTCAAGAGGCCACCGACACCTATGCGTACGACGTGAGCAACGGTCGCGTTGTCGGATATTACTTTGACGGAACAACGATCCGATGCTTTTTGCGAAACTCCGACGGCAGAATCATCACTTTTGGCGTCGAGAACTCGCCTGATACGGAGTGTGTATCCATCGACGAAAATGGCGCTGTCACAGGCTACTATTCGGATAGCGCAGGAAGCTATCACGGTGCTTTGTGGTCAGCCAAGAAAATGAAGCTCACAAGCTTCGATGTTCCTGGCGATACGGGCGGCACCTATCCCAACAGCATGAACAATAGCGAAACAATCGTGGGCGAGTGGGAGGATGCGAGTGGCGTGGTCCACTCTTTTATTCGGTTCCGCAACGGCAAAATTAAATCTTACGATCTCAAAGGTTCGACCCACACCAATGCGATCGACATCAACGATAGTGGCGAAATCGTGGGATATTATTACGACGGTTTTCGTCAGCGGCACGGGTATCAGCGAACACCGTAAGAACTGCCGCTCCGCGAGCTGATAAGGATCAGTCAGCAAAAAATTTCGTCGTGAGTTATTTCAATTCGAGAAGCCTCCCATGGTCGCCTTTCAGGTGATGCTCGCTCGTCACCGCAGTCCCCGCTGTTCTTTAGGAACTTGGTGGACGTGGGAGAACTTCTCACCGAAAGCAAAACGATAGGTATAAAATTCTAATGGCGACCCCGGCTGGATTCGAACCAGCGACCCCCTGCTTAGAAGGCAGGTGCTCTATCCAGCTGAGCTACGGGATCGATTCAGTGCGACCAGGGCACTTTACGATCGAACCGGAAATTGTCTGCATACGATTTGGCCTTCGCCGCGGGCTTGTGCGGCTCGAAAACCTGATAGGGGATATTGTTCTTCTGGGCATAGGCGACCGCCTCGTCGCTGGTCGCGAATTCCAGTTCGATCTGCTGGCGCATGTCGGACGAACTCGTCCAGCCCATCAGCGGGTCGATATCGCGCGGCTTTTCCGGCTCGTATTCCAGGAGCCACTGCTTCGTCCGCGCCTTGCCCGACTGCATGGCGTTCTTGGCAGGCTGATAGATTCGCGCGCGCATAGACTCTCCCTCATCGTCGTTCAGCCCCAGCCCGGCTTGCCAGGCGAAGCTTCGCGGCATGGTCGGGGCGGCGGGATTCGAACTCGCGACCCTTAGCTCCCAAAGCTAATGCTCTACCAGGCTGAGCTACGCCCCGCGACCAATACCGGACGGGAGGGTGCTTACAACGTCAGGCTCCCGCCTTCAACGGGCGTCGTTGAAGATCGCAGAATGGACCTTTTCGCCCGGCGCGATGCCAAGCGCCGCTGCGCGGCCGGCATTCAGCTCCAGCACCGCACGCACCGGCTCGCTGGAGGGGATGGGAGATTCCGACATCGGCACCGCGTTGGCGGCAACGGAGGAGATCGTGCCGTCGGAACGGATAAAGATGATGTCTAGCGGCAGGATCGTGTTCTTCATCCAGAACGAGGTCATTACCGTGGTGTGGAAATCGAAGATCATGCCCGCGTCGGCCGCCATTTTCTTGCGGAACATGAGGCCTTTCTCGCGAGAGGCATCGTCCCCCGCGACCTCGACCTTGAAATCCCGATGGCCCTTGGGCGTATCGATAGAGATCGCCGAAACGGGAAGCGCAACCGCTCCCGTCGAGACAAAAAGCGCAGCGGAAAACAGAATGGCGGAAATCGCACGCATCGAAGCCTCTTATTTGCCGCGACAGTGCCGCAACCGGCCGCGATTGGCAAAACCCGCCTAAGCGTCCAGAAGAGCGATTTCCGCCGCCAGTTCGCCCTTTGGACCGTCACCGACACGGACGCGCACGCGCTGCCCTTGGACGAGTTCGCTGATGCCACACCGGCGCAACGTCTCCATATGGACGAAAATATCCGGCGTATCCATGCCGCGCGAGACGAAGCCATAACCTTTACCGCGATTGAACCACTTCACCGTCGCATCGAACGGCTGCCCTTTCGGTTCCGCCACATAGCGGGCGCCGGTTTGAGAGGGTGTGCTTGGGATCGCAGCCGTGCTGTTGTCGAGCGAGATCAGCCTGCGGGCCTGAAGGCCGCGCGGCCCCTGCACGGCTTCGCAAACCACTTTCGAGCCTTCATAGGCCGCACGAAATCCCGATTGCCTGACACAAGTCTGGTGCAACAGCACGTCGCCCTGCACGCCACTTGAAGGTTTTATGAAGCCATAGCCCTTCGTCGTATCGAACCATTTGACTTGACCGATAACTTCTTGCGCGGCTTCCATCACCATCGGCGATGCCGCAACAACAGTGTCCATCCCCGAGCCCCTGCACTTTTTGGTTAAAATATGCCTAGCACAGTTGTCGAATCAGGTGAAGTGAAACTGTCATATGGACGACTTATTTCGCAACTTGGCCGATATTTAGGTTAAGTCGCTATTCCCATTCTGATTTTAGATTTTTATGGAGAGCGTGGATGGATTTTACAGGCCGCTATGTCATTCCCGCGCCCGTGGATGCGGTCTGGGCGGCGCTGAACGACCCGGAAATTCTCAAACACTGCATTCCCGGCTGCGAGGAGCTTGAGAAATCGAGCCCCACGGAGTTCGTCGCGCTCGCGACGCTGAAGATCGGCCCGGTAAAAGCGAAATTTCGCGGCAAGATCACGCTCAGCGATCTCGCCCCTCCGCATCGCTGCCGCCTCGCCGGCGAGGGCCAGGGAGGTGTTGCGGGATTTGCCAAAGGCGAAGCCGAAGTCGTGCTGACCGAAGAAGACAATGGAACGGTATTGACCTACACCGCAAAGGCGACGGTCGGCGGCAAGCTCGCCCAGATCGGCCAGCGGCTCATCGATGGCGCCGCCAAACAGATTGCCGACGATTTCTTTGGCCGCTTCACTCACGCGCTGACGAACGCGGCCCCTGTGGCGCTGGAGCCCGATCCGCCGGTCGAAACAAACCCCGCTCCGGTCGAAGGACCGGCCGTGAACATCCGTCCGCCCCGTGCGGCATTGGCGCCGGAGATCTGGGTCATAGGGTTGGTCGGCGTCATTGCCATTCTGGTGTTGATCTTCGGTATTGTCCTGCCGCGGTAGCGCGCTTGACGCTGCCGCTCCGGCACTCGAAACTTTGCTGGCCAACATATTGAAGGACGGATCGATGGCCGTTGTGTCCATGACGGTGAACGGAAAGCCTGTTGCAGTCGATGTCGAGGACCGCACGCTCCTCGTTTATTTCTTACGTGAAAATCTCAGTCTCACCGGCACGCATATCGGCTGCGACACGAGCCAGTGCGGCGCGTGCGTGGTGCATGTGAATGGCAGAGCGGTGAAATCCTGCACAATGTTCGCGGCACAGGCGGCGGGCAGTGATGTCCTCACCATCGAAGGCCTCGCGAAGGACGGAAAACTTCACCCGGTGCAGGAAGCGTTTCGCGAGAACCATGGTTTGCAATGCGGCTTCTGCACGCCGGGCATGATCATGACCGCGGTCGATATGATCCGCCGCATTCCCGATCTGGATCGCAAGACGATCCGCGCCGAGCTTGAGGGCAACATCTGCCGCTGCACCGGCTATCAGAACATCGTGACGTCCATCGAGGACGCGGCGAAACGCATGGCTGCGGATAAAAAAGGGATCGCCGCGTGATCTCCTATGGCTTCAACTACAAACGCGCCGGCTCGCTCGGCGAAGCTGAAGCACTTTTGAAAAGCTCCCCCGACGCGAAATTGTTGGCGGGCGGACAGACGCTGATCGCGGCCATGAAGATGCGCCTCGCGCAGCCTTCCGACCTTATAGACATCTCGGGCCTCAAAGAATTGTCTTTCATTCGCGCAGATGTGGACCGCGTCGTGATTGGCGCAGGCGCGAAACACTACGAGGTCGCGGATTCCGCGGAGATACGCAAGGCCATTCCCGCGCTTGCCGCGCTCGCCTATTCCATCGGCGATCCGGCCGTGCGTCACTTGGGAACACTCGGCGGTTCGCTCGCCAACAACGATCCCGCAGCGGATTATCCTGCCGCAGTTCTGGCTCTCGATGCCACGATCACGACACGGCGGCGTAGCATCGCGGCAGACGATTTTTTCACCGGCATGTTTTCGACCGCATTGGACGAAGTCGAGATCATCACCGAGGTGTCGTTCCCGGTCCCCGAACGTGCGGGCTATGCCAAGTTTCCCAATCCGGCATCGCGCTATGCGATGGCGGGTGTGTTCGTGGCAAAAACAAAGCACGGGGTGCGCGTCGCCGTGACTGGCGCCGCGCCGTGTGTCTTTCGCGTGCCGGAGATGGAGGCAGCTTTGTCACGCGATTTTTCTGCCGAAGCAGTTGCGGGCATCGCCGTCGACCCAAGCGATCTCAATTCCGACATCCATGGCTCCGCAGAGTATCGTGCCAATCTCGTGACCGTGATGGCAAAGCGCGCGGTGGCGGCAGCGTAATGAATCCCATCAGCGACGACGTTCTCGAAACGGCCGCAAACTGGATCGAATCCGGTCATCGTGTGGCGCTGGGTACGGTTGTGAAGACATGGGGCTCTTCGCCACGCCCGACGGGGAGCCAGATCGCGGTGCGCGACGATGGCGCGTTCGCTGGCTCGGTCTCCGGCGGCTGTGTCGAAGGTGCGGTGATCGAAGAAGCGCGCGCCGCCATGAATGACGGAAAGACTCGCAAGCTGGAATTCGGTGTCAGCGATCAGCAGGCGTGGGATGTGGGGCTCGCGTGCGGCGGCCGCATCGAAATCTTCGTCGAACCCGTCATCTGAATATGAAGCGCGAAACGCTCCAGGTTTTGAACGCCGCCAAGCGCGCGGGCAAGGCCGTTGTGCGCGCGACCGATCTGGAATCTGGCGAAGAAAGACTGGTCGATCCGATCAGCGACACCTCTGCTCTCGGCATCGCCAGCGCGAACGCAGCGCGCGCCGATCAGAGCGGCCCTGTCGAGATCGATGGGCGAAGCTGGTTCTTGGGCGTCTACAATCCGCCGCTCGATCTTGTCGTTGTCGGTGCCGCGCATATCGCGCAGCCCCTGACGCGCATGGCATTGCTTGCGAATTACGGCGTTCGGGTCATCGACCCCCGCACGTCTTTCGCCACCCCCGAGCGCTTTCCGGATGTCGCGATCTCCCATGAATGGCCCGATGAGGCTCTGTCCCGCGTGCCGCTTGGTCCGCGCAGCGCGCTGGTTGCCCTCACCCACGATCCGAAGATCGACGACCCCGCGCTGACGGCGGCGCTCAATTCCAACTGCTTCTACATCGGCGCGCTGGGATCGCGGAAGACGCATGCGGGGCGGCTGGACCGTCTTAAGAAAAGTGGCTTCGACGACAAAGCCCTCCCCCGCATCCGGGGGCCGGTCGGACTTGCCATCGGCGCGAAGAGTCCCGCCGAAATCGCAATCTCGATTCTGGCTGAGATGACACAGGTTCTCAGGTTGCCTGCCTAAAGAAATTTTCACCTGGGGACACCACCCGCGGAACGGAATATGATCCCGTGCGACACCGATTTTCGACACACTTTGTGGCAATTGGGAATTTGCAGGGCGGCGCGCAGCAGCCGAAAATACAACCGATGACAAAAGACGAACCCAGACCGCATGTCCTGATTGTCGAGGATGCGCGCGATATCCGCGAGCCGCTGGCGCGCTATCTGCGCGAACACGCTTATCGCGTGACGACGGCCATCGATTCTTCGGCGGCGCGCAAGGTGATGAAGGGTGCAGCGATAGATCTCGTCGTGCTCGACATCATGATGCCAGGTGAAGACGGGCTCAGCCTGTGCCGCTCCATTCGCGAGACATCGCAGATCCCTGTCATTCTTCTCACCGCGCGCGGCGAAGAAGTGGACAGGATTATCGGACTGGAAATGGGCGCGGACGATTACATCGCCAAACCCTTTTCGCCGCGCGAGTTGGTGGCGCGCATCGCCGCCGTTCTGCGCCGCACGCAGGCGCTACCGCCGCGACAAAAGCCGCCCGAAGCGTCGCGAATCCGCTTCGGCGAATGGACACTGGACACCGGCCAGCGCGAACTGATCGGCGAGGACGGGATCGCGATGCCGCTTTCGAGCGGCGAGTTCCGGCTTCTGACGACGTTGCTGGAACGCCCAAAGATCGCGCTTACGCGCAACCAGCTTCTCGATCTCACCAAAGGCCGCGATGCCGAATTGTTCGACCGCAGCATCGACAATCATGTCAGCCGGTTGCGCAAGAAGATCGAACCGGACCCGAAGAACCCACGCTACATCAAAACCGTGTGGGGCGGCGGCTACATCTTTGCGCTGGAGCCGGAAACCGAATGAGATATTGGCCGCGCACGTTGGGCATGCAGCTGATCGCGGTGACAGCAGTTGCGGTCGCGTTGTCGAACATCGCCGTGGCCACCTGGTTCGAATTTGGTAACCAGCAACGAAACGAGAGCGCGCTCATTGAGCGTGTGCTCGACCGCGCTGCGTCGTCTGCGACGCTTCTGGCCGCGATCCCAGAGCAAGCCCGATCCACAGCTACGAAAACGATGAGTTCCGGCGCGTGGTCTTTCTCAATCAACACGGGACGTGCGATTGTCCGGCCGATGAGCGGAGCCGAGCAGAAGCTTGCGGCACGTCTGCGCGCAGCACTTCCAGCAAAGAGCGCAAGGGCGCCCGTATCGGTCAAATTTGAAGATTGGATGCAGCCTCCCGGAAAAATGGCGGCCGTTCGCAAACCGGGCCCGGCGGTCGAGATCGTCGTTCCCGTGGTGCCGGGAACACAGCTTGTTGCACTCTACTTTCGCCCGGACGCTTTGGCGTGGGCCGACGAAATTCTCGCTGCGGCGATTGTGGCGATCGTCGTGGCCTCCGTAGCCGCCGCGTACTTCGCGCGCCGTGTGACGCGTCCGCTGTCGGAACTGGCCCGGGCCGCATCGGCGGTTGCGGGCGGTCGCCGGGCGCCAAGGCTGAGCGAGACCGGGCCACAGGACGTGCGCAACGCCGCCATTGCCTTCAATGCGATGACGGATGAAGTGACCCGAACGCTGGAGAGCCAGCGCCAGTTGCTGTCTGCGGTCGGGCACGATCTGCGTACGCCGATCACCGCGATGCGCATCAGTTTGGAGTTTGTCGAAGACCCCGAATTGCGCGACAGGCTTCAGGTCAACCTCAGCGAACTTCAGGAACTGACCGAAGCTGTGTTGTCCGCGGCACGCGGCACCGGCGGCGAAGTCAAGCGTAACGTCGATCTTTCCGCGCTGGTGGAAAGCCTTTGTGCGGATCTCGACGAACTGGGAGAACCCGTGGTCTGCAACACGCAGACACCCGCGCCGCTCACCTGCCGCCCCAATGAAATCCGCCGCGCGGTGCGCAATCTTGTCGAGAACGCCGTGTCTTACGGACGGAAAGCAAAGGTCGAACTTTCGCAGGCCGGGAACGATTACGAGATCGTGGTTGAAGACGAAGGGCCGGGCATTCCCGAGGCCGATCAGGGACGCGTGTTCGAGCCTTTTGTGCGGCTCGAAGGCTCGCGCAACGAAGCGACCGGCGGAACCGGCCTTGGCCTTACGCTGGTGAAGGCCATCGCTGAAGGTCATGGCGGCGGCGTGACGCTGGAAAACCTCGCCAAAGGCGGCCTTCGCGCAAGACTGCGTTTGCCGCGAGAGGCCGCCACCGCCTAATCTCGGCGCATGCAGTTTGGACGTGTTCCAGTCGAGAACGCCGCGGGTGCGATCCTCGCACATTCTACGCGCGCGGGCGGAGCGGTCTTTCGCAAAGGGCGCGTGCTCTCCGAGGCCGATATCGCGGCGATGCGTGTTGTGGGCCTGCGCGAGATCGTTGTTGCGCGCCTGGAAGATGGAGACATCCCGGAAGACGAAGCTGCTGCGCGCATCGCGGCCGCATGTGCCGGCGACGCAATCCGGATCGGTGCGGCGTTCACCGGTAGAGCCAATCTCTATGCGGAAGCCGCCGGCGTGACCGTTGTCGACACAGACCTCGTGAACAGGCTCAACGCTATCGACGAATCCATCACTATCGCGACCGTCGATGCATACACGCGCGCTGCGCCGCGCCAGATGCTGGCGACGATCAAGATCATTCCCTTCGCCGCGCCTCGAGCCCAAGTGGAAGCTGCGGAACATTTGCTTAAGAGCAGCCCCGTTGTTCGCGTCGCGCCGTTTACGCCCCGCCCTGCCGCGTTGATCTCCACCATGCTGCCGGATGGCAAATCGTCTTTGCTCGACAAAACCCGCAAATCCATCGAAGACCGGCTCATATCCATCGGCTCTACGCTGGTGTCGGAACAGCGCGTGGCGCATGACGCGGACGCCGTTGCCACCGCAATCCGCGAAGCAAGAGGCGCCGATCCGATCCTGATCATGGGCGCCGGCGCCATCGTCGACCGCCGCGATGTCGTGCCCGCCGCCATCGAAGCCGCCGGTGGAACGATCGATGCGTTCGGCATGCCGGTCGATCCCGGCAACCTGCTGCTGATGGGCCGGTTAAACGGAGCAACCGTGATTGGGCTACCAAGCTGCGCGCGGTCGCCGAAGCTGAATGGCTTCGATTGGGTCCTTTGGCGGATCGCAGCCGGATTGCCGGTCGGCCGCAAGGAGCTTGCGGCGATGGGCGCCGGTGGGTTGCTGAGCGAAATCCAGTCCCGGCCGCAGCCGCGCGATGAAGAGTTCGTAGATGCGCCGCGTCTCCCAAAGATCGCGGCCATTGTGCTGGCGGCTGGTCTGTCCTCCCGCATGGGGTCCAACAAGCTGCTGGCGGAGATCGATGGAAAGCCATTGATCCGCAAGACTGTGGAGCGCGCACTGGCGAGTGCGGCGGATTCCGTTCTTGTTGTCACCGGCAACAGCGCGGAAGGCGTTCGACAGGCTCTCGATGGATTGCCGATAAAACTCAGGAATAACCCTGACTTTTCAAATGGCTTAAGCACGTCTCTAAAGTGCGGTATAAGCGCACTGCCCGGCGATTGCGACGGCGCTTTGATCGTCTTGGGCGATATGCCGGATGTTTCGACAGCCCTGCTTGACAAGCTCATTGCGGCTTTCGACCCCACCGACGGCCGGGCCATCTGCGTCGCGACCAGGTACGGGAAGCGTGGGAACCCGGTGCTGTGGGCCCGCCGCTTCTTCGCCGAGATTATGGCGCTCGAAGGCGACATCGGAGCCAAGCATCTGATGTCCGTCTATGATGAGGTCTTGTGCGAGGTCGAAGCCGAGAACGATGGCCCGCTGATCGATATCGACACGCCCGAGGCCCTTGCGGCATACCGGGCGCGATGAGCGATCCTCTTTACAAGAAGGCGCTGCTCCGCCTCGCCGCGAACGCCAATGGCGCCGGCCGCCTGCCCGATCCGCATTGCACCGGAACCGCTCATAACCCGACCTGCGGCGACAAGGTGATCGTCGATCTGGCGGTAGAAGATGGGCGGATCGTCGGCATCGCGCTCGACGCCAAAGCCTGCGTCCTGACCCAGGCTTCGGCCTCGATCTTGGGCAGCGGTGTAGGCGGCTTGTCGCGCGCCGAGATCGCGGCGTTGCATGAGGCCGTGTCAGCCATGTTGGCGGAGGGCGCCGATGCGCCGGGCGCACCGTTCGACAGCTACAGCGAATTCGACGGCGTCACCGAGCACCGCAGCAGGCATCGTTGCGTGCTATTGCCCATCGAGGCCGTGATGATCGCGTTCGAAGCACTGACATAGACGCGCCCAGTTCAATGGCTCGTTATTTCGTAAACAACGCCATAGTTGTGAGTGCCGCCGGAGTATGTAGTGCCAAAAAGATTGCCAGTGCTGTCCCGGGTCAGACCGCCATACGGATAACCACCGTCGCTTTTTGAAAAGCTATGGAGAACTTTCTCCGCGCCGTTTTTCGAGAGCTTGAACACTGTGCCGCAGTTGCAGCTACCGCCGCCGTTGGACGTGTCGCCGTAGATATTTCCTTTGGCATCGAGAATTAGAGCGCCTTCCGGATTTGCTCCATCATTGCCGGCCGCAAATGCGTAAAGCACGCTCTCCTTGCCCTTTGCCGTGACCTTGAAGACGACACCGGCACCGGCGGCGCCTCCGGCGTAGGTCACGCCATAGAAATTTCCGCGCGTGTCCGCCACCAAACCGGAATATGAAGACTGGCCGTCGCCTGCCGCACCAAAAGAGTGAACGATCGTCTCCTGACCAGCGGGTGACAGTTTGAAGACAGTCCCACATCCCCCAGTACAATTCGCATTGCCGCCACCGCTGGCCGTCGTGCCGTACAGGTTGCCATCGCCATCCAGAATGACTCCTCCGACCGGAACCGACCCATCACTTCCGCCCAAGAACGTGTATAAAACAGACAATTGCCCATCCGGCGTCACTTTGAACACGGTTCCGAAGCCAGCAGAGCCACCCGAGAGCGCAGTGCCGTAGAGGTTGCCCTGACTATCGACTGTCAACGGCCGATCCAGCGCCGAGCCATCGTTGCCGCCGCTGAAGCTATACAAAACGCTTTCGTCGCCCTTCGGCGAAGTCTCGAAAACTGTGCCGCATCCACCAGTGCACGCATTCGCACCACCGCCCGCGCTGGTGTTGCCGTAGAAATTCCATCCTGTCCTATCGACAGACCGGCATATGAACTCGCGCCATCGCTGCCGCCGGCAAAGGCGTGCAGGACGCTTTCTTTTCCCGATTGCGCCAGCTTGAAGACCACGCCCAGGCTCTTTGCCCCACCGTGAACGGTCGTACCGTAAATGGCACCACGCCCATCCACCACAAGGTCGCCCGTTGGCGTTCCACCATCGCTCGCTCCAGTGAAATTGTAGAGCACATGAAATGATTGCGACGCGACAGCAGGCATGCAGACGGACCAAACCAATCCTACGGCAAGGATCGTTTTGAATGGAGGCTTCCAGCGGTATCGCATGGTGATCGCTCGCTCTACGAAATCAACGTAACGATACCAACAGGCTTGAACGACAAGGATCACGTTCGCGTTATTTTAGTGCGCCGGTGATACGATGATCTGACGGATTTTGCATAAGGATTGTAGGGACAGCGTTAGCTTACACTGATGAGAAAGCCAAAGGGCTCCAGAGATTTGTTCTCGAATTCGGCTTCCTGCGCGCTCATGTTGAACACGCAGGTTACGCGCTCCCTCTCATGCGCGCGTATGAAAGCGAGAATGGGCGCGGGCGCCTCAAGCGGCGCGATGTCGCCGATACGCAATGCAGCGCTCTTCTTCCGCCGTGCCAGAAACTTGCGCGCGAAATTCAGGACCGATTGCGTGTCGGCATCTTGCTTCGATACGGCGAGCGGTTTGTGCGCAATGCCTAGCGGGAGCCACGGAGTTCCCGTCGTGAATCCCAGATTGGGCGCGTCGGTGTCCCACGGCATCGGCGTGCGGCAGCCGTCGCGGCCTTTCGCAGCGGGATAATAGAGATCGCCGACAGGATCGCGCAGTTGATGACGCGCGAGATCCACTTCCGGGAGACCCAGTTCCTCGCCCTGATACAGCAGCACCGTTCCGCGCAGCGAAAACAGCAGCGCCAGCATCAGCTTCGCCAGCGCCGGATTGCCATCGCGGCCGCCGCCGAAACGCGTGACCGTGCGAACGATGTCATGGTTTGAGAGCGTGACGCAGGGCCAATGCGCCGGATGTTTCGCCAACGCGGCGATATCCTCCAACACGAAGTCTGGTGACAGGCGGTGCGCACGCAGCATCGAGAATGTGTAGCTCGCGTGCAGCCCGACATCGCTCGGCAGGTAAGCGCCGGAGCGTTCGAAACCTTCGGAAAACTCACCGAAGACAAAGCGATTGCTGTGCTTGCTGACCGTTTGCCGGATTTCTTTCAGGCACCCGACATTTTCCGGCAGGTTTGCATCGTGGATGTGTCGCTGCAAGTTTGCGGCGTGCCCCCAGATCGCGTTGGTACGGCGCTCCATCGCGACCGGCGGATTGTCTCTCAAGGCATCGTCATGAAGATAGGCGTTGGCGACATCGAGCCGGAAGCCATCGACGCCGCGCGAAAGCCACGTGTCCAGCACATTGAGCGCCGCGGCTTTCGCGTCGGCATTGCGCCAGCTCAGCTTCGGCTGCTGGCGCAGGAATTTGTGATGATAGAGCTGACGCCGTTCGGGCCGGTACGACCAGGCCGGTCCGCCGAACGCCGACAACCAGTTGTTCGGCGCCGTACCATCGTCTTTCGGATCGGCCCACACATACCAGTCTGACTTCGCGCCTTTCTTCAGGCTGTCGGCAAACCACGCATGCTCGTCGGAGGTGTGGCACAGCACCTCGTCGATCAGCACTTTAATGCCGCGCGTATGGGCAGCCGCCAGCAGCGCGTCGAAATCCGCCATCGTGCCGTAATCGGGATGCACGCCGTCATAGTCAGAGACGTCATAGCCCCAGTCGCGGTTGGGCGACGGATGGACCGGCGACAGCCACAAGGCATCGACGCCCAGCGAGGCGATGTAATCGAGCTTCGACAGCAAGCCGGCGAAGTCGCCCTGTCCGTCGCCGTTGCTGTCGCAAAAACTGCGGATATAGATCTGATAGACGACCGCGCCGCGCCACCAGGGATTTTCACCGTCCGCCATTTCGCTCTCTGAGTCGCAAAACGTAAACCTAGACCACCGCCGTAAGATTTGCCTGTAGCGATGGCAAGTTTCTTCCTTAAGCGAAAAGTGAGCGCGTCTGGCGATAAGTGCGAAACCAGTACAAGCGGCCAAGCGCGTTTTTATCTTCGGTAGATGGTAAGCGTATTGTAAATACCCGGCGCGTAGCGGACAGTGCCGCAGTATCCCAGCCACGGATTGAGACAAATTGCTTCGCAGCCGAGGCTGATACACAACAATCGAAAGTAAAAATTCACGGCGCATTTACGCCTGACGTGTGAAATCAACCGAAAGGTGGGCCTGTGCAAAAATAGCTGGATTGGGAGATTGAT
>JBBCHP010000035.1:0-26155 GCA_037201525.1 Rhizomicrobium sp.
TTGAAGAGCCAGGTCTGGCCCTATGCCGCTCGCGCGATTGCCGAAAGTGGTGATCCGAAGGCTGCGCACGCGTTGATCGATCGCACGCCGCCAGATTGCTACAGCTGCCTGCGCAACCGCGCCGACATCGACGCCGTGGAAAAGAAATGGCGCGGCGCGGATTATTGGTTCGCGCGCGCCGTCCAAGCCGCGCCGTCCATTCCCGTGGGCTATTACGATTGGGGACGGGTACTGCTCGCGAAAGGCGATCTCGATGGCGCGATCGCGAAGTTCGAGGCCGCCCACAAGAAAGGCCCGCGCTTCGCCGATCCATTGGAGATGTGGGGCGAAGCGTTGATCGCGAAGAGCCGCTCCGATCTCGCGCTCGCGAAATTCGAGGAAGCGAACAAGTACGCGCCGAACTGGGGCCGCCAGCATCTCAAATGGGGCGAGGCGCTGTGGTGGTCGGGCAAGCGCGACGATGCGAAGAAGCAGTTTGCTATCGCATCCGAACTCGATCTAACGCCGGTGGAAAAATCCGAACTTGCGCGGGTGATGCATGGCTGACGGCGACGAGGACATTGCGCCGGACTTTGCGTCGCAGCGCAATCTGCTTTCAACTTAGCGGCGGATTTTATGAGAATACTGGCCGCAGTTTCACCACATCGGACATTGGAAAAACATTCGAAACAGTGACCGCGATCTTTCGGTCATGTTCAGCGCGCGGGCGTATGGGAATAATTCGTCTACGAAAACCGCTGGCCAAATATGATCGGAATTATCGCGAGGCAGCTTCACCACGCGCGCCGGTCCTATCTATAATTCCTAAATTATCGGGCAGCCAACTCTGCCGACCATACGCGTCGCGCTCCTGACAACGGTTCTCTCAGTTGCGGACACGGAATCATCGGATGAGAGGAATGGCGATCGTGCGGCCCATGATGCTTTTCTTAAGCGCACAAAGGGATGAAGGGAAGTGAAACTGGTCCGCCTCATGGAAGCGAATTACTTCTGCTCTGATGACCAAGGAAAGTTTACGTACTGGTCGCGAGTGTCGTAGCAGATGTTGCCGTACATCTTGAGGTACTTATCTCTGCGCACCGAGTCTCTAAAGACAGATGCCGGATCGGCTACGTCCACCTCATATTGCGCGATGTTATTTTTGGTGAGAGCACTGGGAAGAATATCCATCGCTTGCGGTATACTTCTGCCCATTAGCCAGTCGGCTGCAAACTGACCCATCGCGTAGCCGAAAACAGGCGAGGCCAGAGCGATACTTGCTTTATAGGGACTTGTGCCCTTTTTGATCTCTGTCACCGCATCTGGCTCGCCATCGATGCCACCCAAGAATTGGTCAGGCCGATCCTTGCCGGCCGCGCGCAACGCTTTCAATGCGCCGAGCACGACCGCGTCGGCGCCCAGAACGACGTCTATATCCGGGCTGGCAAGGAGAATGGTTTTCATGGTGGCGAAGCCTCCGTCTTTGCTGACCGGTTTCGGCGCTATATCCGCAACGATTGTGACACCTGGAAGCTTATCGAGGCCGTCGCGCATCGCCTGAAACCTGGGCGACAAGTACTGCATGGTATCTTGAGTAAGCAGAACCACATGCGCCTTGCCGTGAAGCTTGGCTTTTATGTAAGCGATCGCCGCGTCGGTCAGCACCTTCCCCGTCGCATATTGCGGAGCATTGAGAAGCAGCGTTGCGGGGGGGAGGCATAACGGTGCCAACAAAGGCCCCTGACCAGATTACCTCCTGGAGTTTGTGGCTGATGGCTATTGGATCCGATGAGGTTCCAATTACGGCGCCCACTTTTGAGGCTTTAAGCAATTGTAGCTGCTCAATCGCTTTGGCGACATCGTTCTCGACTACAACTCTGTTGTATTCCAATCCGCGGTCCTTGGCGGCCAGCGACAAGCCGTGGTCGAGCCCTTGCAGGAAGTCGCGCTCGTTCTCTTGGACGTAAGTCAGCGCCTTTCTAAGACTTGAAGGTGAACGGCATGCCGGGGCGTGAGCGTTGAAGGTGCTGAATATGGTTCGCTTCGTGAGGCCCGGCGCACGATCTTGCACCTGGGCCAAAGAAGGGCCCGGTATCATGGCAATCACGAGTAAGAGTGTCCGCAACATCGTCGGACACCATGCAATCTCGTTTTGGCCGGAGGCCATGCAATTCCTTATCTGGTCTCACCACGCCGATAGGCGGGTAGTCCGGTGGCAGTTCCTATGCCAGTAACCGAGCGTTCTTCGTAATATCACGATTATTATGCCGCGGCAGAGCGTCGTGCCTTGGACGAAAATCTTAGGTGGGCAGCTGTACCAGGCTGGAGGTTGCGATAATCGATCTGTGCGCCCATGCTTGTACACATCGCATTGATGATCTTGCTACCAACGCCTGTGCCCTTGGCAGGTACCCCATCCGCCCGGCCAATACCGTCGTCCTCGATGACTAACTCAGCTTGGTCATCTGGAAGTCTTCTGAGGCGGATACGGATTTCCCCTACTCCGTCGGGATAGGCATATTTAAATGCGTTTGTGACGAGCTCTGTAAGCACCACTCCAAGATTGATGCAAAAATCGGTTTCGAGCATAACCCGTTCGATATCGAACGATAAAGTCAGACCATGGCCTAAGCCGATCAGGGATGTGCGAAGATGATCAAGAAGCGGGTTTAAATACTCGTCCAAAGCAACTGCGCGCACATCGGCAGAGCTGTAAAGTTGTTTATGGACAAGCGAGATGGCGAAGATGCGCTTCTGCGTTTCTGCAAGAGCGGCCTTGGCGGCTGGATCATTGAGAGCCTTTGACTGCAAGGTCACAAGCGACGAAACGAGAGACAGGCTGTTAGCGACTCTGTGATTGACCTCGGATAGCAGCACTTCGGCTCGATCACGCGCTTGCGCTAGGTCGGCGGTGCGCATGACCACCCGATGTTCAAGCTCTTTGTTCAGTACAGTGACCTGGTCACGGGTTTCGCGAAGCTCTTTCGTATAGATTACGATACTGATGGCTGCGCCACCAATGACGACGACGATCACGAACGCGCCAATACCTGAGACAAGCCTAAGCCATCCAGCGTTAGCGCGTTGTTCAGCGACGCCCGATGTGAGCCGTTCGTCGGCTTTCACGATGATCCCGGAGATAAAAACATTGGCCTCGTCACTGAGGGCTTTGCCGCTGTTGGTTCGAAAGATGGCAAGGACGTCCTCGTCCCGTTGGTCTCGCTTTAGTTCTATTGTTCGATCGAGTTCCCCAAACTTGTCGGAAAGGATCGTGGTGAGGCGTTGCATTGCCAAATCGGAGTTGGGGTAAGATGGCAGCAGACCCTCTAGCGCGAGCAGTTGACGCTGCGCCTGGGTCTTCGCGGATTGATACGGCGCCAGATAAATCTCGTTGCCGGTAATGATGAAGCCCCGCTGACTGAACTCTGCTGTTTGCATTGCATTTCTCAGTTCGACGGCGGCTACCCGCGTGTCGCGAGCAGCAATCGCATTGTCGAAATAGAATTGCGCCCTTTCGCCCAGCCAGAAATTCGTTGCAACGATAGCCATCAGCGCCACGAAACCCGTCAGCAGGGACGCGGTCGTCATTCCGACAAGGAGGCGGTAGGGTATAGGCATAAGGCATTCCGCTACTGTTAGGGCTGGGACCCATAACCAATAACAGATCATGGCGGCAATGCAGACGGCCGCGTGGAAGGTCTGGGCAAAGCGGTCGTAGCGGGTGGCGATCCTTCGGAGGTCTTTGATCCTGCCAAACATCCGTTCGACAGCGTTGCGGTTTCGGTAAAGATATGACGAGAAACAGCTTTTCCAAACACGTTCGATTTCGGTGGGATGTTTGCGCGGCGCCGGCGCTATCGATAACAGGCAAGTATCAATAGTGACCTCGTGAGCCGCCGCGCGCCTTGATCGATATTCTGAAGACCAATAGCCCTCAACGACCAGAGCAAAGGGCAGCGTTTAGAGGAAACGGACCTCTTCCTCGTTTACGGTCTCCTGAAGCTTAAGTTGAGTGTCTATTTGGTATGGTTCGATTTGGCCCGAAGGAGCTTTCTCAAATATCTTCTCTATGTGGCCCTGATCTTCGATCTCTTAGAGGTTCCATACTTCGTATAGTTGGCCGACTCGGGTCACCATTCAAATCCCGCGCGGGTTTGGCGTTGCATGAGCGCCCCAATCGCGGCTACTGAATCCAGGTGGTCGTCATCTCAAGGAGTTGACCCGATGCTTTCGAATTGTGACCTGTTCCGTGGCGCGCTGCTCGGCTCCGCCGTGGCGTTGGCCGTTTTCACTTCGGCCGCCTCGGCAAAGCAGGGCTTTACCGTGATTCACGATTTTGCTGGTGGCCCTGGTGACGGTGGCACTCCTCTGGTCGGCCTGACCTTCGATGACGCGGGCGACATTTATGGCGTCACCTATGTGGGCGGCGCTTACGACCTCGGCACACTGTTCAGAATTGCGCCTGACGGAACCGAGACGATCGTTCGCTCCTTCGGTAATGGAAACGATGGTGCGTTCCCCCGATCGCAGCCAACGATCGATAAGTCCGGGAATATTTATGGCACGACCAACGGTGGTGGAGGCAGCGTCAATTGCGATGGCGGCTGCGGCGCCATCTGGGAATACAGCGCGAGCGGCAAATACAAAGTGCTGCACAAATTCGGTTTCACCGACGGTAGTCAGCCGGTCGGGCAGTTGCTCCGCGACAACGCGGGCAATCTTTACGGGATCACCACCGATGGGGGGCCCAACAATCAGGGCGAGGTCTTCGAGTATACGGCTGGTGGAAAGTTCAAAGTGCTGCATACCTTTGCCGGCACCGACGGCGCCTATCCGGAATGCAGCCTGATTCAGGACCGCGCCGGTAACATTTACGGCACGACCGAAGGCGGCGGGAGCGACACCAACGGCACCGTGTTCGAAATCCAGTCTGGCGGACAGTTCACTACCCTCTATAGCTTCACCGGCGGAAACGACGGGGCCAATCCCGTCGGCGGGCTCGAGCGCGACAGGTCAGGCACTCTCTACGGCACGGCCGAGAATGCGGGAGCGAACGGTGTCGGCACCGTCTTCAGCCTGGCGCCTAGCGGAACCTTGACCACACTGTATAGCTTCGCAGGTGGGACCGATGGCGCAAGCCCCCAAGGCGATGTCCTGCGCATAAAGGATACCCTGTACGGCGCCACCAGTGCCGGCGGCGATTCCAATAATTATGGCACTATCTACAAAGTTGATATTGCTGGCGGGACCGAAACGGTCCTGCACAGGTTTGCAGGGACCGATGGTTCGACTTCCATCAGCAAACTGGCCAAAAGGCGGGGCAAGCTTTACGGCGCCACTGCCTACGGTGGTGCTGATGACAATGGCGTGGTGTTCAGTCTGAGTTCGAAATAGAGCCGGCCATTCGCGATCGGGGCAGCAGTCAGGTCGCGAAAAAGAGTGACAACAAAAGCTCTCGCGCCACCCTGAAACGAGTCATCCGCACACTGTGGGCGGATTCTGCCAGAACGCACCTCAAGGCACAGGCGCGGCCCTCGTCCAGCCCGCCAGATATTTACGAAACGTCGGCCGAATGTTCCCATGGAGACGCAAAGCAGACGTGGGACACGAGGGCAATCGCAGGGCCTACTTAAAGCCTTTTCGAAACAAGCTTCAGGAAGTCGCGCGCGCCGATACGATCCTCGAAAAGCGACTTCATGCTTACGCGCGTTCAGGGAGTTTGGTGACTGTTGAAGTTAGGATATCTGTACAGAATTGCACTATCGATGGAAGGCACACTCAGGGCGCTTCCGAGCAATTGCACTATCTTCTGCAGTCCATCAGTCTTCTTCCGCGCGCCGTAGCGCCGCTTTCAGTTTCCGTTCTTCGTCATCCCAGTGCTCATCCTCAAGGCGCGCCTTGCGGTCCAGCGCATCGCGTTGCTTTTTTATATCGGCTGCTTGCTCTTTGTGCCGCGAGCGGGCTTCATCGAGCGCGGCTTGCGCTTTTTCGGTTGCTCGTTCCTGACGCTCTCGTTCCTTCTCAAGTTTCGCGGTGGCCTGCCGCTCCTCGCGCTCTCGCCGCTTCTCCGCGAGATCGTAGAGTTCGGCTGCCTTGCGGCTCGCCGCAGTATCAGCCTCCTTAGGCTTCGCCGCTCTCTGCTTCTTTGCAATGGCGGGCGCATGTCGCGGTTCGACGGCCCGCTTCTGCTTCATCGCACCTTCCAGTGCTGATAATTTCGGGAGGTCGGCGCTTTCGGCGAACCTTCCTTTCGTGCCGACCGCCCGTCGCAATAGAACGCCGGGCTGCTCCATCGTGGCCGCTTTGATCGCGGCATCGTCCGCCTCATACGCAAAGCCTTGCGAGAACGCGTTGCTTTTGACGCCAAGCAATTTCGCCGCCGCTTTCATGGAAGGTGCGGCCACAGCCAACTCATAAAAGCCGCCGGTCGTTACAAAGGTCTTGAGTTTGCGTGCCATCAGCGCACCGCTCTTTTTGGAGCCTTCGCGGGTTTGGATTTTCCATTCGCAAAGTTCGATCCAGACGGGCGCATGGTCGCTGGTCTTCTCCCAGCCTCGTACCTCGCGATCCACGTCGGCGGCAACGAGTCGCTTGGCAACCGCGGGGCTGAGGAGGAAATGATCAATGCGAAGGCCGGCGTCCCGCGCATAAGCATTCCGGAAATAATCCCAGAAAGTATAGATGCGCTCACCCCGGTGGAGCTTTCGCAACGCGTCCGTCCATCCCTGATCGACAATCTTTTTGTATGAACCACGCACTTCCGGTCGGAACAATGCGTCGTCAAGCCAGCGTTCCGGCTTATATACGTCGAGCTCGGTCGGCATGACATTGTAGTCGCCCGCCAGGATCACAGGCTCGCCGCTCGCAAGAAGCTTTTTGGCGTGCTTCTGAAGACGCCCAAACCACGCGAGCTTGTAATCGAATTTAGGGCCCGGCGCAGGATTGCCGTTCGGCAGATAGAGACAGCCGATAGTCAGGCCTTTGATCGTGGCTTCCAAGTAGCGGCTTTGCAGATCCTCAGGGTCGCCCGGCAGCCCGCGCCGCGTTTCAACCGGGTCGGAGCCCTGAGCGAGAATAGCAACACCATTCCAAGACTTCTGACCGTGCCAGATCGCGCCATAGCCCGCTTTTTGAATATCCGACAGCGGAAATTTCTCCTGCGGCGCTTTGAGCTCCTGCAGGCAGACGATGTCGGGCTGCGCTTCCTTCAGCCACCGCAAAAGTACCGGCAGCCGCCCGTTCACGCCGTTGACGTTATAGGTGGCAACTTTCATGGCGTTACCCTTTACCGTCGGCGCGAAGGAACAACCTTGTCACGCGCGGCTCGATTTCACGGAGTTTTTGGACAACATCGTCGGAGATATCGCTGACTTCTCGCGCCGACACGCCTTCCTGAAATTCCAGCGTTGCGGCGAGCAGGATTTCGTCGGGACCAAGATACATGCTCAGGACTTCATCCACCTTTGTTACGCGCTTGTCCGATGTCAGAACTTCCCGCAAACCATCTAGAATAACTTGCGAGACCGCTTCGCCCGTCAACAGGCTTTTGCTTTCGTGAAGCACGATTCCGGCCAGTACAATCAGCAAGAGTCCGATCGCCAATGCCGCAACACCATCCGCCCAAGCCCAGCCAAAAACAGCTGCGCCAACCACGCCTAGGGTAGCGAGCACAAGACCGAGCAAAGAGGCGATGCCTTCCGCGAGGACTTCAAACACGCCGGGGTCGGGACTGAAATGTATAAATTGCGCGAGCGTCACGCGGCGATAGCGTCGGCGGGAAAGTTGGGGCCGTCCCCGTTCCGACTCTCGCCAGCTCGCGAGGAAGGAAAGCGTTTCGAACAAGAAGGACAGTGCTAGAATGACCAAATTGAGCGACAAATGCCCTATCGGTTCGGGATGGCGAAGATTCTGGACGCCTTCATAAACGGATGCGACGCCACCGGCGGCAAAGATCAGCATCCCCACAACGAAAGTCCAGAAGAACGAATCCATTCCATAGCCGAAGGGATGCTTCTCATCGGGCGGGCGCTTGCTGAGATGCATGCCCAGCAGCAACAGTCCAGAGTTCGCCGTATCGATGATGGAGTGGAAAGCCTCCACCAGCATGGAAGCGCTGCCGCTGATAACAAATGCGACCAGCTTTATCGCAGCGACCGCGACGTTGCCCGCCAACGCGGCGAGTATGGAGCGTCTGGACGGGTCAGCCACTAATCACGCGACGGATCAAAGCAGCTTGTCCAGCGTGATTGGCAGGTCGCGAACGCGCTTTCCGGTTGCGTTGAACACCGCATTTGCCACCGCCGCGCCGACGCCCGTGATGCCGATCTCGCCGACGCCGCGCGCGCCCATCGGCGTATGCGGGTCTGGCTCGTCCAGCCATATGACATCGATCTCCGGCACGTCCATTTGCACCGGCACGTGATATTCGGCGAGCGACGGGTTCATGATACGCCCTGTTCGCTCATCGAATTGGGTCTCTTCCATCAAGGCGAGACCCAGTCCCATGATGATGCCCCCGCGAAACTGGCTGCGCGCCGTTTTGGCATTCAGGATGCGGCCGCAATCGAACACGCCTAAGAAGCGATTGATGCGGATTTCGCCGGTGACTGTGTTCACCCTTACCTCGCAGAACATCGCGCCGTGGGAGTGCATCGACCAGTGCTGTAACTCCAACGGCAACGGCGCTTCAGCCTCGGCGGTCACCGAGTCTTTCTGCGCGCGGTTGAGAATCGACGCATAGCTCTCATGAAGCGTCGGGTCTTCGAGCTTGCAGAGCCCGCCATTTAGCCCGCCGATTTCATCCGGCTTCAGGCCCGCAAGCGGAGAATCATTGCCGGCGAGTTTCAAGAGCGTCTCCACCAGCTTGCGATATGCGGCACTCACAGCCGCGCCTATCGCAGCTGTCTGCTGAGAGCCGCCCGCCAACACGGTGCCGGGAAACTTGTTGTCGCCGTAGTCGAATGTCACCTGATCCATCGTCAAGCCCAGTCGTTCCGCGGCCACCTGCGTTTGCGCTGTTGCTGTACCCATGCCCATCTCGTGAGCGGAAATTGCCACTGTTGCGTGGCCCTCGCGCGTCAGCGTGATCCGTGCGGCACCGCCGGGCATACGGTAGTAAGGATATGTTGCCGTAGCGCAGCCCATACCGACGAGCCATTCGCCTTCGCGAAGCGCGCCCGGCGCTTTGCGCTTCGCCCAACCAAAACGCTCCCCGCCTTGACGCCAAGCATCGGCGATGAGGCGCGATGAAAACGGCAGACCGCTCGTCGGATCCTTCTCAGGCTCGTTGCGAAGGCGCAGCTCGATCGGATCGAGCCCCATCGCATGCGCCAGCTCATCGACGGCGCACTCCAAGCCGAACGTCCCGACGGATTCGCCCGGCGCGCGCATGAATGTGTTCGCGACCATGTTCATCTTTACGGTCTGCACATCGAGCAGGAAGCTCTCGGCTGCGTAGGCACTGCGCGCCGGCAGGATGAACGGCTCGGGCATGTTGTTGTGCGGTGTCATCGCCACCGTTCCGGTGTGGATGATGGCGTCGAAACGGCCATCGTCCTGAGCACCGATGGCGACCCGCTGCTCAGTGATCGTGCGGCCACCGACGATGCGATAGACGCCCTCGCGCGAAAGCATGATCCGCACCGGCCGATTCACCAGTTTCGCCGCGGCGGCTGCGAGAATCTGATGCTGCCACAGCGTTTTGCTGCCGAACCCACCGCCGACATAGGGTGAGGTGACGTGCACCTGCTCTTCTTTCACGCCGAAGACCTGTGACATCGTCCACGCCGTGTGATCGACCGCCTGTGTCGCGTCATGGATGCGCAAGGTGGCGCCATCCCAGAACAGCGTAGCAGCGTGCAACTCGATCGGGTTGTGGTTGTGCCGCGGTGTCGTGTAGCGGACGTCGATTTTATGCGGCGCTGCCGCAAGCTTCTTCTCGGCGTGATGGAGGTCGAGATGCAGCGGCTCGCCCTGGAAGACACCCTGCTCGCTTCCGTTGGCCCTGGCTTCCGCCAGAGATGTGACTCCATGGCTGGGCACATATGTAACGCGGATCAGTGATTTCGCGTGGTCGGCTTGCTCTTGCGTCTCGGCGAGCACGAGCGCGACCGGCTGACCGTTCCAATGCACCTGATCGTCCTGCATGATCGGGACGTCGTCACCGCCCGCCGCCTTGGGCTGGCTCATGAACGGCGGCATGGGATGAAGACGCGGCGCGTTCTCGTACGTCATCACCAGAACGACGCCGGCGCGGCCACGGCTTCGACTGTGTCCAATGCCGCAATCCGTCCGCGCGCGATGGTGGAATGCAATACCGCGGCATAGACCATGCCCTCGAGAGGAAACTCCGCGGCGAATTTTGCCTTGCCGGAAACTTTCAACGGACCGTCGAGGCGCGAGATCGGCGCACCGATCAAGCCGTGTTTGTGGTGGATAAGGGGGTCGGGACGGCCGCCTGGGATGAAGCTGTCCGGCGCAAGCGCAACGGCTTTCTTCATAACGGCCTGCACCGCATCTTTGACGACGCTCATCGTGCTACCTGTGCCAGCTTAGAGAGACTGTCTACGATCACGCGCTTGGCGAGCTCGATCTTGAACGCGTTATCGCGCAGCCCTTTGGCAGCCGCCAATTCCGCATATGCCGCTTGGTGAAGCGTTGCATCCGTGATCGGACCACCTTTAAGCGCGGATTCGGCGATATGCGCTCGCCAAGGCTTGTGCGCGACGCCGCCGAGCGCGAGGCGGACATCCTTGACGATGTCGCCATCCATCTCGAGTCCCGCAGCCACGGATACGAGCGCGAACGCATATGACGCGCGGTCGCGCACCTTGCGATAGCTGGAGCACGCCGCGAAGTTGTTCGGCGGCAACGTCACCGCGGTGATGAGCTCGCCGGCTTCGAGCAAGGTCTCGATCTGAGGTGTCATGCCCGGAAGACGATGCAGATTGATAAGCGGAATCTCGCGCTCACCATTGCGGCCCACGACCGTCACCGTCGCATCGAGCGCCGACAGCGCGATGCACATGTCGGAAGGATGCGTCGCCACGCAGGAGGGCGAGGCACCCAAGATTGCGTGATTGCGATTGAATCCGTCGATGGCGTCGCAGCCACTGTCAGGCACACGCTTGTTGCAGCGCGCGGCGTCGTCGTAGAAATATATACAGCGCGTGCGCTGCAGGATATTGCCTCCCACCGTCGCCATGTTCCGGATCTGCGCCGAAGCGCCGGCAAGGATCGCCTGCGCCAGCATCGGGAAACGCTCACGCACGCGGCGGTCGGCGGCGACGGCGGTATTCTTCACACCCGCACCGATCTTCAGTCCGCCTTCGGTTACATCCTCGATCTTGCAAGACAAACCGCTAACATCGACCAGCGTGGCCGGATGCTCGATCATCTCGCGCATCAGGTCGACGAGATTGGTGCCGCCGCCGAGATATTTGGCGCCATCGCGCATGCCGAGCTCCAAGGCGCTTTTCGAATCTGCGGCGCGCTCATAAAGGAAAGGTGTCATTACGCCGCCTCGCGCTTGGCGGACTTCGCGGCCGCGCCGTAAGTTTCCTTGATCGCGTCAGCGATGCCATTATAGGCGCCGCAGCGGCACAGATTACCACTCATGCGTTCGCGAAGCTCGTCCGGCCGTGAGCGTGACGTCCAGCTTTCTGACGTCCTCCGTCACGAAACTGGGGATGCCCCGCGCCAATTCAGCCGCCATCCCTACGGCGGAGCAGATCTGTCCCGGCGTGCAATAGCCGCATTGGAACCCGTCATGCTCGACGAACGCTTTCTGAAGCGGATGGAGCGATCCCGGCGCGCCAAGCCCCTCAATCGTGGTGATCTCCCGGCTCCGATATTGCACCGCTAAGGCGAGACAGCTGTTGATGCGCTCGCCATCAACGAGCACCGTGCAAGCGCCACAGGCGCCTTGATTGCAGCCTTTTTTGGCTCCGAAAAGGTGCAAGCGCTCTCTTAAGAAGTCTAAGAGCGAGGTTCGGACATCGATCGTTTCATTGACTTCTGCACCATTGATGATCCAACGCATCGCCGCACTTCCCGCACCTAGCCTCAAATGTTCAACGGCTAAGGCGCGATAACGCTCCACAAAAATTGTTCAGCGCGAATACTGACTTTTTCGGTCGGCGGATTATCCCAATGGAAGCAAAAAAGTACGTCGCGCTTGGAGTACTCGTGAACAGCGAGGCAAGGATGAGTCACGATGGTGCGTTCCATAGGCGGAACGCAATGCTGTGGGCCAAGCGGGGCGGCAATAGCGTACTTTACGACAACACTCAGCGCGCTCCGCGATCTTTGCATTAAGCGTGCTGTAGAACTATTGAGCTATGGCGTGCTTGAGGTCTGGACCAATTGCACGATCACCCTCCTCCCGTTTGTGTCGGGCAGACACTCTGTTGCTGGCTCAGAACAGCCAGTTTCGACCGTAAGAATTGTGATGATCCCAACACGATTTGATTCGCGAGCTTAGACCCGATGGAAAAAGTGGAACGCACAATCGCACTTGTTGTGGCATTGTCAGTCGATGCATTCGTGTCGTTCAAATGGGATTGGTCGATTTGGACTAGCAGCGCGCTTTTTCTAGCAGTTTACTTTATGGTCCTGTTTGGCCTCCCTTTCTTCGCTACACAATGGGAACTATGGCAAATGAGGAACCGGCAATAGTACTGCGCGTAGATGGCTTGGCGCCGACGCACACGTTCAGTACGCTTACAACAAAATCCGCTCAGCCGGCTTCAGAGAATTTGGCTACGTGTACACCAAGTTATTGCCGTGAAGTACTCACGCGCCAAACAGTATTGCCTACATCGTCCGCAACGATCAGCGCACCGGTGCGATCGAGCGCCACACCGACAGGTCGCCCGCGGACCGTGTGATGATCGGTGGCGAGAAAGCCCGTTACCACCGGAATTGGGTCACCTTTGGGCATTCCATCCACGAACGGCACGAAGATCACCTGATAGCCGTTCAACGGATATCGGTCCCAGCTGCCATGCTCGCCCACAAACGCGCCGTCCGCGAACAGCGGAGACAACGTTTGGCCTTTGCTGAACGCTACGCCAAGCGTTGCGACGTGCGAGCTTAGCCCGTAGTCGGGCTTGATCGCTTTGGCGACCATGTCCGGCCGCTGCGGGTGAACGCGGACGTCAACATGGCTCCCGGCCGACTGCGTCGTCGCAATCTTGTTCGGAGAATCCTCCTTGATGACGTCCGTCGACGTCGCCCAATGCCGGATTGAGGCGACCATGTTTTTGCCCACACCGAACTTGGCGATGGCGTCGTCGGCGAGAAAGACTGCCCGCTTGTTGTACTGATCCTCCGATGATGCCGTAGTCGCGTCGAAGGCCTTCTTGAGCCATCCATAGCGCAACGGAAACGTTTCGTGTCCGGAGAACACGGGTTTATAGTCGTCTTGGAACAAGGGGCCTCTAGTCACCGTCGGCCTCCTGGGGCGAGCGTCCAGGTGGACACTAGGGACAGCCGCGGCTAGGGTCAAACTCGGACTGGAGCGAGTCCCCAGCAGCATGCCCGACAGCGGAAAAACCCTCTACCTCGATGCGATGGCCTCCACACCCCTAGACCCGCGGGTAGCCGAGGCGATGGCGCCTTTTGGTCGGAGATGTTTGGCAATCCACACTCGAGCGACCACGCGTTCGGGTGGCAGGCGAATGCTGCCGTCGCTGAAGCGGCAATACGGATCGCACGCCTGATCGGCGCGGACCCGGATGAGATCGTCTTCACGTCAGGGGCGACCGAAGCCAATAACTTGGCCATCCTCGGATTGGCACACCGCGCTCCGCGCGGCCGTCGACGGATTCTCGTTAGCGCCATCGAACATAAATGCACCTTGGCCGCGGCGGATGCGGCAGCAGAAAGGTATGGGCTTATCTGCGAGCGATTCAGGGTTGATCGCGACGGCCGGTTTGATCTCGACGACTCGCAGCAAAATTGGCCGACGATGTTCTCTGCGTGGCTGCGATGGCCGTGAACAACGAAATCGGAACCGTCCAGGACATGGAAGTCATTGCTCGGCTCGTGTCTCGGTCGGGTGCAGTGCTTGTGTGCGATGCAGTGCAAGCTCCATTGGCCATGGACATCGACGTGCGAGAGCTCCCGATCGGGGCCCTCTCGCTTTCCGCACACAAGCTTTATGGGCCGAAAGGAATCGGGGCTCTTTACCTCCGGCGCGATCTGCATCAATCCGTCGAACCTCTCATCTATGGAGGTGGCCAACAGAACGGATTGCGGTCAGGTACGCTGCCACCTCGCTTTGTGTCGGGTTCGGAGCTGCCGTGGAGCTTGCAGCTGCGAAGGATCGGCACGCAGAACGCGCACGCATTGCGGTAATGCGCGATGATTTCGAGACTGCAATCGGATCACTTGACGCACCATTCTATTTAATGGGTCTGGAGCACATCGTCATCCCGGAAATTCGAACGTGCGTTTCGGAACATGCGATGCCCGACATCTGCTTTCGATGATGCAACCGCACTTGGCGGCGTCGACGGGTTCTGCCTGCACATCTGGCGCGATTGAGCCATCGCACGTCCTGTGTGCAATCGGATTGTCCGAGATTGAAGCCAACGCCTCAGTTCGTTTTAGTTTTGGCAAATTCAATTCGGTTGGCGATGTGGACGAGGCTGCTCGGATTATCGCTCATGCAATATCTCTAGATCGCGCTGCATGAGTCCGCAGCTCCAAGCAACGCACGGTTCCAGTTCGTCGGGGTTAGATTTGATCGCATCTTCGAAAGGGCAATATTCTGACTATGGCATCAACGCTCTGCTTACGAACGGTTGGCGATGCGTGCTAGGATTGCGCTAGCCGCTTATCGCTACACCGACTACGACCTCCCGGACGGGAACCTCAAATTAAAGGAGTTCTGATAGGCCTACCGGTAGAACTCGGAGGGCTTAGATTGCGTACGCTGCATAATCAAATTAGGAGCTATTTGGATCGATGCCGGTCGGTGCGACGCTATCACCTCATACGCTCGACGCCTACGCAATAGATCTGGCCCAGTTCACATCATTGCTGCCTCGCGGCACCACGCTATCGCCGGTAATTGTGCGCGGCTGTCTGACAAAGATCGCAGAAGACCCCGGATATTCTCCAGCGACGATCAAGCGCAAGTTTGCTTCGGTTCGAGCATTCTTTCGAGCGACCGACGAACCATTGGCCCTCGAGGCATTCGGCAATTGGACGCTGAAAATCAGGACACCCATTAGACTGCCTAAGGCCATTCCCCGTCGCGAGTTGAGTTTGTTGCTCAAGGGCGTGCGAGGTACCCAGCAGAATGACCCGCCCACGGAAGACACCACCCATCTATGCCTCACGCTCATGGCGGCGACGGCCTCCGCGTATCCGAACTATGTGCACTGAAGTTCAGGACGTCCGGCCAGACACTGGTGAGGTTATTGTCTATGGAAAAGGTGCCCGTGAGCGCATCGTGATAATCGCGAACACTCGCGTGCGAAAGGTTATGGCCTCTTACATTAGGACCTTGCCTGATCCGGATAGAGCGATCGCGCCGCTGTTTCGGAACCGTAGGGCCGGCAAATGACACCCCAATGCCTCCGCCTCAGACTTCATTCCGTCGCGCGACGGAGTCGGCTTGGGCGGGTGACGCCACACATGTTGAGACACACGGCAGCGACACTGTTGCTAGAAGGTGGGGTCGATATCAGATTTGTTCAGCGCCTGCTTGGCCACGCGAGTATTGCCACGACACAGATTTACACGCACGTAAGCGATTCGGCTCTTCGAAACGCACTTGAACAAGCTGATGTAATGCACGCGCTGGTATGAGCTATACTTAGATACAACATTGGGTTATCTTAGCAGCGGGGCCAATATCGATAACTCCTAGTTATGCTTAGATTGCTCGTTCTTGCCTCAGAGCTAGATCTGGAGGGTGCTGGGCCACTTGACGAACTTCAAGGTCAGGTTGCGCATGTCCGCCAGCTTGGTGTCGATGCCGAGTTACTCATTGATCCATCCCAGAGCGAACTCGAATTGAAACTCATCAATGAGCGCTACGATTGTGTTGTTTTCTCCAATTACGCGTTGCTATCGCCGAACACCGACGGGAGAGGTTGTCCCTAGAGACTATGCGATTTTCGGGGTCCTCGAATGGTTGGGTCAACCGTTTATTGGCTCGACCTTTTTTCGTGGTTTGATGGTCGATGACAAAACGCTTGCCATGGAGCGTCATGGTCTTTCGCCGCCAGGAATATTGGTGAGCCGTGCACTTTTTGAGAACCGGCCAACTGTTGTAGCGAAAAGATTAGAAGCTCTTCGCTTTCCGGTACTTATCAAGCCAAATTCATTAGGCGGATCGCTGGGAATTGACAGCAACGCAGTTGTGCAAGATCCCGACGCGGCCATCAGCCGCTTGCAGGAGGTTTTTCGGGCGGTTTTCGCCCGTGAGTGAGTTGCGGGCGGAGGAATACGTCGACGGCGCCCGCGAGTTTACGGTCGCGGTACTAGGAAATGGCGCTGCGGTTGCCACCAGCGTGACGGAAGTGATCAAGCCCAACGCGCATGGAGACGTCTATAGCGAGCAGGACAAACGGGTTCACGTCTCGAACCGGCGTGTTCGCTATGATGTTGTCGACGACAGTGTGCTGCGGAACACACTTGCAACGCTGGCACATGAGACGTTTCGGCGCTTTGAGCTGCGCGATCTCGCGCGCTTCGATATCCTCTACAAGAATCGTTTTTATATCATTGACATCAACGTTCCACCGGTACTCAGCAACAGCTTCTCGCACGAATGGCAAACGCTATACGGAATGCAGAAGCTCGAACTTCTCGCCGTTGTCCTGGCTGGGTATCACTACCGAGGTGCGCGCCCGAGACTGGGCACAGCCCCGTTCCGGGCGCTCTGTTGAACTCGGTACCACGGCAAATCCGCGACGCGTTATCACCACTACTGTCGGCCTGATCTAGGAACTTAAAGCAGCCGTTCTGGCCTTGACTTCCAGGGCCCTAATCAGCAGCTCCGCGATCCGCGCATAATACGTGTCGCTTCCCAGATGGTCGCGGTAGTAGGTCAGAGCGGCATTGACACACGCAGCGGCGGCATCAATCTCGCCCGGCGGAAACGGTCTGTCCGCATTCAAGATAAAGCGCGCCCAATCCATGTCGCAATCAGTTTCGAGAAACGACATTCCATGCGTTGCAGCCACTTTCCTGGCCATTTCGAGTGCGACGCGGGCGTCGTCGAAACAGGAGCCGAGCGCAGCCCGTTGGGCGCAGTATCGATGGTATTCCACCTGTTGCTCCACGATGGGGTTAAGGCTGAGAAGCGCAGAGAATTCCTCAAGTCGCCGGTCCGCTACCGCGCAAGCATCGGCGTGACAGATTGCGTACCAGAGCGCGGTCTCTGCCATCTCGCTGTGAATCTGCGCCACATCAGTATTCGCGCTGACCTCTTCTATCGTCGTGCCGATGACAAGCGCTTTGGCAAACGCATCCTCCGCACGCCGATGGTAAATCCCGGCTTGGCTTAAATCCGGCACAAATCGCCCAACTTCAGCATTCCATAGGAATTGAATGGCATCCTGCATCAAGTTCTTGTTAAAGACGCCGCGCCATAGAGCGATGCGCAACCGGTCGCGCGTAGTCGCAAACCGGCCAATACGGCTCGCGGCATCGTCAAGAAACGCCAGCCCCCTCGGTGAAATCACCGCATTCGCGCATTGTTTCGACAAGGCTGAACAATACTGAGACGGCGAGAGACGGTTGGTGTTGAGCTGCGACGAAACACGAGCCGCAACTCGTGCTGCGCATCCCTGATTTTTCCCAGATAACGAAGCGCAACACCTTTGGCCCAATGAAACCGTTCAATGGCGGAGATGTCCGCGCGGGCGTCGAGTTCGACCCCATCCAGCAAGCCAAGTGCGTCGCGCCATCGCTCCGCAAGATTGAAGCTCTCAGCCAAAAGCGCCAGGCAAGACAGGTCCATCGAAGGATCGTCGGTGTTGCTCGAAATACCTCCACGAACTTCGCTTACGAAACCAGTCATATCGCCTGTTTGAGTTCGCAGCAGGCCTTCAACGCCCGCGAGTAGCTGACGAGCAGGGATCTGTGCCGACAGTGCGGCGTCCGCCTTCAGTGTCTTGAGCGCTTGCGCCAGCCAATTGTCGCGCAATTGGCCCGCCGCCGGCCCAGAATACAAATCAAAGATGCCCGGGCCAAAATGCGAGCAAGCAGGGCTTCGCGCGTAGTCCGTATGGCCGCGTCGCACAAAATGTTCCAACGACGGGCGAACTGGATCGATCTATCCGCTCCATCCGTGAGCCAAGCATTTAATCCGTCCCGCAAGTAATGGATCAGCCCTTCTTGATAGAGCGTGCGTCCTCACCAAGGACAAGGCAGGTTTCAAGAGCGCGATCCTCCAAGGGCCTCCAGGCCAGCCAAGTAGCGACCTAGAAGTGCTTCCTCAATTCGATCGTGAAAAAATTGAACCGTCCCTGCGTCTTGGTATGGGTCGGCTTCAGGATGTTCATGTCGGCAAGCTGTGACAGCGTCTCAAGCTGATCGGTCCTGTCCGAAGGCTGCGCCGACAAGAGGTCGTCAATTTTTACGACATCCTGATCGCCTAGGCGTAGGCGCCGCTCGAAAATTCCATCGATTAGCAGCCAGGCGCTCATTCGCCTATCGACGGCAAGAGTCTCAAATCCCTGATCCACGATAAGATCCGCAAAATCGGACGACGATTGCATTACCTCGATCCGCATGCCTTTGCGGTAAAGCTCGCTCGCGAGGACAATCGCGATCGGCCGGTTTAGAAGTGCTGCGAAGCGCGGATTGCTGCGTACAATCCGACTGATGCGATGCTCAGCTCCAGCCTCAGACAAATCGTCGAAGTAGACGCCGAAGAGCTTCTCACGCTCTTCGTTCGTCAAGGGGTGCGATTTCCATATATGGCCTGGGCAAATGCCCCAATCCGGCGCCTTGCATATAGAAGGCGCTGACCGGTGGATCGATTTGCAGTCGTGCGCGGGCTCCAAAATAGGCCTCTTGCCGGCTAGTGACGATGAGGCGCAGCGGCGGTCCCACTGACGGCATGCTGTGCATCTCTTGCGGCAGGGCTGTCGCAACTTCGAACAGCGAAAGACAAAACCGGTCGATCGCTTTGGCGTCGCCAAACTCATTAAGGCCATCGAAGACGATCACCAATTCTTCACCGCGCTCCGCAAACGCGCGAGCAATCGAAGTCATCAACTCAGCGTCCGACCGTCGTGAGGCCCAACGCCGCACGCAGGATGTCCCCAATGCTGCTGGCTTCGCCGTAACGTCGCAATGCGATGATCAGTGTGGTTCGCAGACTACCGCGGCTTTCGCTCGCAATCTGACTAGTCAGGGTACTTTTCCCCGCGCCGCCGGCGCCAAGTAGAATCAACGCGTATTTCGATGACGCGAAGAACCTTGCAATGTCCGCATGACCATTCAGCTTTACCGATGGCCTGCCGACATGCTCACCGAGTTCGGCGAACTCCTGTTGATTTTCCGCCGCAACTCGCTTCACGCGATCAATGAGCGACAATGGTCTCACGACTTCGTCGTCGTCAGGGTGTCGCCTCCACAAGAATTTGGATCCACCGGCTTTCGGCAGTCGGGCTTTGCCCGCCGCGGACAATCACCGTGGGCAGAAACGAGCCCGTTAGAACGCTGCTGGTGGCATCACGGAAGCGGCGGAATGAGAGTGCCGGCAGTCGGACAACACAACGATCGGAATTCCCGGTGGATAGCTGCACGTCGCGTCTCAGGGCGCGCCGCAGTTCGCCGGCCTCATCCGGCTGCTCGTCGAATCGCGGTTTCGTCCATGAACAACGCAAGTCGTTCGGCGACTTCCACGAGATCCGCCAGACCAAGTAGACGCGTTCGCGCCTGTATGCTGAGCCGATCCGGCGAAAGCTGATCGTGAGTGATCTTTCGCGATCGGAGCCTTGACTCGGAGCACAAAGAAAACGAAGCCCAGCGACAAACGCCGGTCCAAGCGTGCTGTCTTGGCGTCCGCCCTTAAGCGCTTGCTCAAAGCTTTCCATCAACGATGGCTGACCGACCTGCGCGGCACGGGACCACAGCCGCAACTCGAAGCTCAGAAGAACCAGAAGCGCGTCTACTTCATTGTGAACAAACGCCGCCAAGCGCTGGGGAATGTGCGAGCCGCGAAAGACGCGGGCGATGGACTCGCGCGTGCGATCCGGCGACGACAAGTAGAACGGTACCGTTGGTCGGAACCGTGCCTCATCCGCGAACCGGTCCAAGACACGCAATGCCTCGCGGAAAGCAGAGAGGATGCGTCCATTGCCTTCTATAAGTTTGAGGAGTGAGGTGTCGCGCCAAACATACTCAATACGTTCGGCAAAAGGTGGACGGGCCTACCGGCGGCGCCCCTCCTGACTCCAACTCTTCGAACAGCCCAGCGAGCAGTGTATCGAAATAGCCATAGCGCGACCCGTGCAAGAAGGTGGCGCCTTTTGGAACGCGCTTGTCGAGCCACGTAAAGATGCGGTCAGTTCGCGCACGATCACTACGTGATGGCTCGTTTGGGCTAGCCCAGAACGCGGTATGGGCACGAGCAGTTGAGAGTGCGGTCATGACGCCGCGATCCTGCCCACTGTAACCCACAACGAGCAGAGGCATGGCGGACCACTCTTGCACGGACTTTTTCGTGACCCGCGAAAGCTGTTCGACTGCATCGGGACTGAAGGCAAGCTCACATTGATTCAGGCCGCCATGAATCTTGAGCAATGTCGCTATCGGTGGCTTGCCCGTTGGGTTTTGTGGGCGGTTGCCGACCACAGTGAAATTCATAGTCCACGCCCGATCGAAGCAGAGCCTTGTCGATCAAATTGTCGAAGTTCGTCGTTATGATCGCTTTGACATATCCCGGCCGAGACCAGTCGCGCGAGCGCGCGGTAGCCGTCCGATGGCTCCAAGTTGGGTGGTATCCGCCGTGCGAGAACGGCTGTCGCGATCCTTCACACCGAGGCTAAGCCACGAATTTATGAATCGTCGGAAATTCTCTTCGTCAGTGGTGTTCGAGAAATCGATACCCGGAGACACTTCGGTGAGATAGTCCGCGGTTGATTGCGGTCGTCGAGAGATCGCTCTCTGACGACGAGAGCGAACAACCCGCTCCCAAAAAAACACAAATGCCCTTACCCTTGTCACGCTGAACTCGCATCAATCGAACGAGTTCTCGGAACGGGAGTTCGGCAGGATCTATCTTGTTGCCGCCCGAATTTCTCGCCATAACTAGGAGTTATCGATAGTTGCCCCAATTTCGGACGCTGCTGACGTCATTGCCGGTGATTTACTGATGCTCTATCGCAAATTTGGTTCAGCGCCGTCTGCTGTCTCCTTGATCGGACAAGGCACTTGGCGCATCGAAAAGAACGAGCGCTCCGAAGCGATACAAGCACTGAAGCGTGGCATTGATCTTGGCATGACACATATCGACACCGCAGAGCGCTATGGCTTTGGCGTCGTCGAGGAGATAGTAGCTGAAGCGGACGGCTGGGCTGCGCCAGGAGGTTTTTCTGGTCTCGAAGTGCTACCCGACAACGCCGCGCCGACGAATGTGCTGCGATCGTGCGAGAACTCTCTTCGCAGATTAAAGACCGATAGGTTGGATTGCTACCTTCTACACTGGCGCGGCGAAGTGCCCCTCATCGAGACAATCGGAGCATTTGAACAACTCAAGCAAGAAGGTAAAATTTTGTCGTGGGGCGTGAGTAATTTTGACCTGCCCGACTTGGAAGAGATCGCTTCATTTGCGGACCCCAAGAAAATCGCCTGCAATCAGATTCTCTATCACTTGGAAGAACGTCGCAGTGAGCATACGGTTGTCCCTTGGTGCCGCGAACACGGCATTGCGATCACCGCTTACAGTTCGTTCGGTCACGAGGGATTTCCTTCGTTAACGACAGCCGCCGGACGAGTCTTGAGCGACCTTGCACAGGATCGTGGTGTGTCGGCACGCCAAATAGCTCTCGCATTCCTGGCGCGAAACCACGACATTTTCTTCATACCTCGGTCGACGAATGCTGATCACACTGAAGAAAACTGCCGCTCCATTGAAATCGTGCTGACGGCAAGCGAACTTGAACGGCTCGAAACCGCCTTTCCACAAGGGCCTCGACCAGAGATCCTCCCTTCCATATGAATTATCTGCTTCGTGACCGAGGAGCACCGCCTACTAATGGCGCCCCCTTGAGCAACGGTATTCGCTCAGTTCCGATACCATACCTTTTGCCCACCTTCGTCGCTGCCCGCGACATCTCAAAAAATTCGAAGCACTTAAACTTGGAATTGGTCGGGCGCATGGGCCATGCTCAGAATAATTATAGCTATCGCTAGGAGTAACGCGATCGCGGCACCCTGCTCTATCGATAATAGCCAATTATCGATGGACCGCCCTCCTGCGCGGTGCCCTGCATCATCGATTACAGTCAATGATAGATACCATTCTGTTCGATATTCGCGTGGGTCGACGCCGATAAAATACTTCATCCTATCATCAGCATATGGGCTTGCGGGACAGTCCGCGGCAATTGACGTTTTTGACCGCGCTAGTTTGAATAGCGCCAGAACTTGGGTGGGCATGCTGGTGAATCTCCTGCGCTATTTGCATCGCGGTAAAGTCATCCAATACGCGCCCCAACTGGAAGCGCCTGCATCAGAAGTGGGCGAGGCGCTGACGTATCTCGGCCGGATGGGCGAGGCGGCGAAGCAATTCGCCATGGCGAGGTCGCTATGACAGAGGAAAATCCGCAATCCGGACACGCCAGCGGCCGATGCGCGCGCGGCGCCTGCTCGCGGCGGCGCTGGCGTCAGTGTCAGACAATCCCAGGGTAGATGCGCTGATTGAGCGCCAGATTGCGCTCGCCGATCTGCAGATCGAGGACCTCAAGCGCGACGACGCCCTGCGCCGCTGGTCGCTGCGCTTCGCCAATGCGAGCGCAGTGATGAAAGTCGCTTTCGAGGTCCGCCATCGCCTTCATCGTGCTGGCTATCGCTGTCTTCGTCGGTGCCGCCATCTGGAACGCCGCGCATGACGATGGTCTTGTAATCGAGGCGTTCCAGGTGCCGCCCGACATGACTGCGCGCGGCCTGACCGGACAGACGGTGGCGAGCCAGCTGCTCGACAAGCTCTCGCGCTCCAGGCGGCGACGGACTCGGCCGCGGACGGCGACGTCCTACACCAACAACTGGGGCGACGACATCAAGGTCGAGATCCCCAACACCGGCAATCTCCATTGGCGAGTTCAAGCGCTATCTCGCCGCCTGGCTCGGGCACGAGACGCATATCAACGGCGAGGTCTTCCGCGACGCCACAGGCGTGACGGTGACCGCGCGCGCCGGCGGCGGTGATGGCGCCTCGTTCCACGGCGCGGAAGCCGATCTCGACACGCTGCTGCAGAAGGCGGCCGAGGAGCATCTACAAGCGCACGCAGCCGTACCGCTATGCGGTCTATCTCATGTACGACCTAAGCAGTCAGAAAAAGACCTGGGCCGATGCTGTCCCGATCCTGCGTGGCCTCACGTCCGACCCGAATCCGGTGGAACGTTCCTGGGCCTATATCGGCCTTGGCAATATCGCGCGCTACAACCAGCGGGACATTTTTGGATCTCAGGACGATTTCCGTCGCGCGCTCGCGGCCAATCCACGTTCGGTCATTGCGTTCTTCGATCTCTCTGGGAATGAAGTCATTTCGAGCAGGAGGAACAGGCGCTCCACGACGCGCGGAGCGCGGAGCGGCTCCTGCAGTCGCCCGATCCGGGCGTTGCCGGTCCGACGATGGCCTTTTATCGCCTCGAGAACCTCGGACTGATCGCGCAATCGTCGGGCGACCTTCGCCGAAATGGCCAGGCTCGCCGAGCGCGGAAAACAACTCCCCTCGGCGATGGGAAGATGTCCGCTATTTCGGGCTGTTCGCGGCGCAGGCACGCCGGATTCGCGCACGACAAGCGCGGCGCGCAAGCGAATCTCGGCGCGCTGCATGCCATGCCATCCGAGGTGCAATTGCGCGGGGACATTGCCTGCGCTGACGCGTGGATCGAGTCAGTGCTCGAAAACGACCGCGCGGTGATGGCGCTGGAGCCCGACTGCGAAGTGCAGCAACGCAAGGCCTATCCCGGTTACGACAACGACACGATCCTTTTGCGGGGATATCTGCCGTTTCTCGCGCTGGCCAAGGCCCGGCTCGGCGATGTCGCCGGGGGCGAGAGCCTTATCGCGACGACGCCACACGACTGCGATCTCTTGCGTGCGCATGCGCGGTGACATCGCTGCCCTTAAGCATGACTGGAGCGCCGCCGCGCGCTGGTTCGCGCTGGTCTCCACGCGCACGCGGCATATCCCCTTCGCGGATAGTGAGTGGGGCCGGATGCTGCTGGCAAAAGGCGATCTCGACGGCGCCATCGCGAAGTTCGAGAGCGCCCATGCCAAGGGGCCGCATTTCGCCGATCCTCTGGAGATGTGGGGCGAAGCGCTGATCGCAAAGAACCGCTCCGACCTCGCACTCGCGAAGTTCGAGGACGCGAACAGAATATGCGCCCAACTGGGGCCGCCTGCATCTGAAATGGGGCGAGGCGCTGGTGTGGTCGGGCAGAAGCGATGACGCGAAAAAGCAGTTTGCGCTGGCGCGGACGCTCGATCTCATGGCGTCCGAAAAAGTGGAACTCGCGCGCATGGAGACGGCGCATGGCTGACGAAAAAGATCCGCGATGGGCAGACGCAGACAGCGTCCGGCGCGGCGGTGAGGAGCGCATTGGTGCTTCCAGCGCCGCCAAGGCTGATGCGTTTCTTGACGAGCAGATCATTCTCACCAAGGAGCAGGCAGCGCTGGCGCGGCTTCAGGCGGAGGATCTGCGCCGCGAGGACAGGTTGCGGCACCGGTCGCTGCGCCTGCACCACCTGTCCGACATGTTGAAACTTGGCTTCGAACTCGCGCTGGCGGCGATTTTCACCGCCGTCCTTTTATCATCGCGGGCGCGGTGTGGTCGGCGGCGCATGAGGACGGGTTGGTGATCGAGGCGTGTTCCGTTGCCGCCGGACCTGGCGAATAGCGGCCTCACCGGACAGGCAGCGGCGGCGAAGCTGCAGGACAAGCTTTCGGCGATGCAGGCCGCGACGGGATCCGCGCGGCCGGCCGCGTCCTATTCCAACAATTGGGGCAACGACATCAAGGTCGAGATTCCCGACACCGGCGTCTCGATCGGCGAGGTCTATCGCTATCTGTCGACCGCTTCGGCCACCAGACACACATCACCGGCGAAATCTACCGTAGCAAGGGCAGCATCGCGGTCACCGCGGCGCAGCGGCGGCGATCCCGGCACCACCGTCACGGGCGCCGAGGGCCGATATCGACGCGCTGATGCAGCAGGCGGCGGAGATTATCTACGAGCGCACGCAGCCTTACCGTTACGCGGTCTATGAGGATGAGACGCAGAGCGCGAATGGCGGCCTCGAGAAGGCGCGCGCGATCCTGGAGGAGCTTGTCGAAAGCGGGGTCGCCCAACGAACGCGTCTGGGGCCATGCGGGCTTGCGTCACTAGCCGATACGATGGATCCCCGCCAGGCCATGATCGAGCAGGAGAAATCGCTCGCACTCGATCCGTCTTTCGCGCTCGCGTGGAACAACCTCGCCGGCTCCGACCCTCTTCTCGGTCACGATGAGGAAAGCGGTCGGCGATCTCAAAGCCGCCATCGCCCTGTTCGAAGCGGGCAAGGGCGAGATGAACGAGGCGCGCGGCGCGCATCCTGCTGCTGTACGACAAGGCGACGCTGAAGAACGTGCTCGGACGATTTCGGCGCTTCGCTCCATGACAGCGAGGAGGCGCAAATGCTTCCGGATTTCTACGGCAGCGTCGAAGGCATGCGTCAGCTGAGCATCGTCACCTTGGCGCAGCTTCACCGGACCGGCGACATGCGCCGTGCGTGGCGCGATCTTCCGCCGGTGAACAGTTGAGGGGATCGTCGGCGGACAGATAGGCACGCTGACCGCGCGGCTGGGCGCGCGGTTGCAAGCGGATTACTGGTCGGGCGATTGGGCCGCTGTCGTGGCCGCCTACCCCGCGGCCGAGCGGACGACACGGCAACTCACGACCCTTCCCGGCTACAGCCCCAGCTTATGTGGACATCTCG
>JBBCHP010000036.1:0-103988 GCA_037201525.1 Rhizomicrobium sp.
ATGCCGCCGGCGGTTGTTAGCGACAAGCGACTCCGTTCGACCATCGCCGAATTCGACCTCAAGGCCGTTATCCGTTTCCCGGAATACCCCGGCTATGCGACCCCGCGTCGGAATCGTCGGAAAGCGTGCCAAGCCTGTCGCCGACAAATGCGAGCGATGAGCGTTGCGCCGTGCCGCTTTGTGAATACCAGCGCAAGTGCAAATCCACCTTCCGATGGAGACAGGGTCAGTGTTGCGCCATCGACGGCGACCAGTTCTCTCCCGCCATGCTGCCCAGCCAACCCGGACCGGCCTGGTTTATGGATGCGAGGTTTACGGGTTGCGCGGGCCCTGTTCCGTCGGCCGTGCGCGCTTTGCGAGGCAAGCGCCACGGCGAGCATCATGCAGAACTGCAAAGGCCGGGCGGTCGCATTCATATGTGCTCGCGCCTTGCTCGCGGGAGCGACATCAGCAGGATCAGACCGATCAATTCCTGTTGTGTCGGTTGCGCACTCGGTTGCAAAGCGGCTTTTACGACCAGATGCGCCAAGCTCTCATCGAACGACGCACGGCCCGCTGCGGCAACGCGTGTTGCCGCAGGTTTCACGATCTTCGTCTCTTGACCGAAAGCTGCTTGACTGAAGCACGCAATTGTCAGAGCTAACCAAGCCGTTTTTAAGTTCATTGTCGTCCCCTACCGACAGCCACCACCCTGAGGCGATGATGATCTGAGGCGCGGGGAAGTCGACTTAATCCCTGTACGAGCGTGAGCGGGTGCTTATGAGCGTGCCGAGATGTTGTATAAATTTAAACATGAATTGGTTTTGCATTGGAAAGGGTTGGATGTGGGTGATGCTTCACACCCAGGCCAAATTGCGGATCACCAAAATTAACCGCTAAAAACAAGCGTTTTTTGAGAGTTCCGCGCCATCTGTCGAGTTGTCGAGGGAGCGCTTTTGCGAGATTTGGCTGTTATGTGAGATGAGCAGATATCTGAATGGAGAGTTAACATGTCGCCTACCGGACCGGCTGAGCGCCAATCCAAAAAGCCTTACTACGACGAAGCGCTGCTGGGGCGCGGGATCGGCATCAAGTTTAATGGTGCCGAAAAGACCAATGTCGAGGAGTATTGTGTGAGCGAAGGATGGATCCGTGTCGCCGCGGGAAAAAGCCTCGACCGGTTCGGCAATCCGATGACCATCAAGCTCAACGGCACCGTGGAGCCTTATCTGCGAAACACCGAGGATGACGCGACAGCGGCCGAGGAAGCATAAACAAGGAGAAAGCCGGAGACATTCTCCGGCTTTCCTTTCAGCAAAATTATGGCGCCGATATTGCTTGCTGAAGGTTGACTTCGGTTGATTGTGTTTCGAAGCTCTTTGCGCGGTCATACAGCTCAGGCTTTGCGATATTCAGGGCGCGCACGCGCCGCCTCCAGTGGTTCAGCGAAGAGTGCGTCGATGTCTTCACTTGTGCAGCCAATGCGCAGCGCGGCCATGGCGATAGCCTTCCCACACCGCGCGTCGCACGGCGCGGCCATTCGGTTCGCCAAAGCTTTTAAGCGCGCCCGATAGTGCGATGAAGCCCCAGCCGAGCCCTTTGCTCTGCGCGTAGGAAAAGGCGACGAGGCAGAGTTCGCCCAACGGATCGTCTGCGCGATAGCCGGTCAGCACATGCCAGATGTCATGGATGTCGCGTTCACGCCGGCCGAACCAGGCATAGGGATGTTCCTCCTGGCGGTCGTTGTGAACTTCCTTACTGACCGCTTCAAGGCCATTGGCGGAAAAGCCGGTCTTCTCAAGGAACGCGCGATAGGTTGCGCCGACCGTGCCGGGCGCGAATTTTGAAAGCCATTCGGCGTCGGTCAATTTGCTCACTAGTTCACGCGCGCGTAAGCGATGCGTCCGCCTTCGGCTGTGGAGAGCAGGCGATGATAGTTCTTCGCTGCCGTGCCTGCGTTCAGCGCGCGCATGATCTTGAACACCTGCACGGTGTCGTTGGGATCAGCGAGCAGCGTTTTCACCGCGCGGAAGGCGCCCGGCCAATCGCGCTTTGTATTCGCCAGAACCGGGTTCGCCACAGCCATCGCCGCATTCCTATCTGATAATCTTGATTGTCAGATTGTCAGATGGCACGGTGTTGTCAAGAGGCGGTATGCAGAAAACACCCAAACATCCGGAAAAGCGGCGTTATTCCGGTCAGAGCTTCGCAGACCGCCACGCCGAACGGCGCGAGAAGCTCATCAAAGCGGCGGCGATGGTGGCAGGCCGCTCCGGCTTCGACGGCACGTCGGTCGCCGCGATCTGTGCGGAGGCAGGGCTGACCGCGCGCTATTTCTACGAGTCGTTTCCGAGCCGCGAGGCGGTCTTCGTCGAGGCTTATCGTGCGGTGCAGAACGAATTGCTCGCCCGCATGCAGGCCACGCACGCGGCGGGTGACGCCACCAGGCGCGCGCTCGCCGGATTCTTCAGTTCGATCCAGTCGTCACCGGGCGTGGCGCGCGTGTTCCTGATCGACCTGGACGATCATGCGGCGCGATGCGTATGGCGAGCTTCGAAGGCGCGCAAAAGCTCAGCATGGCGTTCGGGTTGAAGGCGACGCATCCGTTGATGATCGCCGGAATCATCGGCGGCATCGTCGACATCGCCAAGCGCTGGATCGAATCCGATTTCGCCGAGCCTCTAGACAAGGTGGTCGAGATCGCGTTGCCGTTCACGAAGATCAAATAGCCTTCCGCGCATGCGAAGGCAGGCCGCCACGGGCGCGCTTTCGAACGCGCGCTCAGGCCAACCTGCCGGACGATGCGAAGTTACGGCCGGCCAGGCGAAATCGTTCGGCGGAACGACAACCACAGGCACCTTTGCTTCGCCCTCGAGTCTGCGGAAAATCCCTTGGCCTTGCCGTTCGCGGGAATCCGTCGCGACACGGCAGGCCTCAAATCTTCCACGCGGATGCGCGCGAGCTCGCATCCTCACTCTGTATGGTCTCGCGTTATCTTCGCGTCGTCATGTGCGTTTGGCCTCTATTATCTTGATAGCAAGATAAGTGGCGTATATCTCGATGTCAAGATACTTGCCAAAAAGATATTCTGTTTTATCGTCATGGCCGGGCCCCGGCCATCCATGATCTCCCCGCGAGACGATGCTTATGGATGGCCGCCACAAGGGCGGCCATGACGAAGGGCGGAGCCATGAAACCCAGGAATTCCGCCATCCTTCGAGGCCGCCCGGTACCTCAGGACGAGAGCATGAAAAGCCAAAAACCCACGACGAAGTCCGAGGCGAACGACGCCCGCGCCCGTTACCTCGCCGCCGCCGCGCGGGTCATGGACGCCGCCGACCATGTCGATCGCGCGCTCGCGGCATGGGCGCGCGAGATGCCGGATGTCGAGATCAAGGGCGCCGACGTGCTGAACCGCGCAAGCCGCGTCGTGCTCGAGTCGCGCCGCGCGATCGAGGAGAATCTCCGCCATCACGGCCTCGACACCGGAGAGTTCGAGGTGCTGGCCGCGCTGCGCCGCGCGGGCGAGCCCTATAGCTTGAGGCCGACGGAGCTTTATCGTTCGCTGATGATCTCGTCGGGCGGGTTGACCGCGCGGCTCGACAGGCTGGAAGGCGCGGGTCTTATCCGCAGGCGCGCAGCGGACGACGACGCGCGCAGCGTGATCGTGGAGCTGACGCGCGAAGGCCGCAAGAAAATCGAAGCCGCCTTCCGCGCCGACATGGAAATAGAAAACCGCATGGTCTCAGGCCTGAGCGAGAGCGAACGCGCGGAGCTGGTGCGGCTGCTGCGCAAGCTCACGCAGGCGATGAGAGGGTAACCCTAGCGACCGGTCGGCTTTAGCCCTGGTATCCAAGGGTCCCGTGAAAACCGATGCTCTCTAGTCCTATCAATAAACTGCTTTACTCGATCAAAACCCTCTTCATTCTGCCGAACCAACTCGGGAAATGCGAAATAAGTAACATTCAGATTTGCCTGCATCCACTGGTTTTCCAAATACGTACGAAATGCCGTAGTGCGGAAAAACCTATCTTGAATATCAAAAGAAGACGCACTTTTTGTGATCAACAGAGGGCGCAATGCCATCATCTCCAACGCGCTTATATCGCGACGCGATGATATTCTTGCTCAGCAACAGATGGCGATTGTTGGCTTCTATCGGGACATAGCAGTCTTTATAGAATGCAGTTTTGAGTTCCGGGTTGTCCTCGATCTCATCAAGCAGTTTGGATGACAAGCCCCGCAAGTTCTCTTGTAGATCGGAACGGTAACGAAATCGGTTTGCATCAGGTATTGAAAACGATGCTTTTGTCGGAATTCGAGGATTGCGATGAAGTGCCAAGTCCCTGTTGGCTCTGTTTTCGGTAATCCCTTCTGGGCTTAAAATTGTCCAGAGGAGTGGAAACTCATCGATCTGGGCGCGATAGCCATTAAACATAAAGCAGTCACCTTGCAGCGGCGGCAGGCCAGGAGATATCGCCTGAAAAACAACGAGCTGAGGGCCATTGCATACAATTGCTATTGGTGCGCCGCGCAACGCGCAGTAGGGAATTACTTGAGTTACTGCAGCTCTTAATTCGTCGGAAGCAATGAGAAGCGGTTCCAGCTTACGGACGATTGAACGACTGCCTGCAGGCAAGTCGCCAAAGTGCCGTGCCTCTCGCTTCGCCTCTAGTACAGCCTTCGGAGGGGCGCCCAACTCGTAATCAATTCTTCCGCCGGCGCCGTCAGGACGCTCGACTTTCATCTGGGCCCGGTCCCAACCCAGACATTCAGTGAGCAGTCGATCTATGTATTGGAATCGATTTTGTGCCTCGTTCCAGTGAGGACTTTCGGGTGGAAACTCAGCGACAATCTGCTTTAGCTTGTCGAGACCAACATTCATTTCGAACATTGCCCGCATCGACGCACCCCTCATCTTATGCGAGTAGAAGGTGATTTTCCCTCTGATTCAAGGCAGATGCTGGTCTTGCTGCCACTTTCTCGCCCGGCCTTTTTGGTTAGAGTGCGCGCCCATCATCGGCAGGAGCCAGTGTGATCGTTGTCGAGTTTCTGGTGTTCGTCGTGTCGTCGGGGCTGTTCTGCAGCGAGAACTTCCGCCACCGGATGTGGGCGGTGCTGATCGCGGGCGCGTTGCCACCGCGTCCTCGCTCCTGTTCTTCTATGACCTCTATGAGAAGCTGGAAGTAAAGACCGAGGCGCCGGTCAAGGTCGTCAGGCAGACGGTGCGCGTGCCCGTCATACAGCGCGTCTCGCAACCACCGTCCCTATCCAAGCCCGAGAATTGCCGCGACGATTATCCCTTCTTCGCGCGCGTCTTCAGCCGGGAGGGCACGACGGAGCTGGCCTTCACGGTCGCGGCCGACGGCACGGTGAACGACGTCAAGATCGCCAAGTCCAGCGGCTCGGACGGTCTCGACGATGCGGCGAAAGACTGCGTCGCCAGATGGCGCTACCGCCCCGCGATCAAGGACAATCAGCTTGTCGATGCGCCGATGACGGTGAAGGTAAACTGGAATCTCGACGACGACTCCGCCAAGACGCCGGACGCGGACAAGAAGTCCGACAGCGACGGCACAAACCGGAAAAAAGAAAGCGGCGACACGAACGGTCCGTAATCGCCGCTTTCGGTTCAGGCCGCTTTCTTGGTTTGCCCTTTGAGCAGACCGAGTTTGACCAGCTCTCGCCCGTGGCGGCGACGCATTCCTCGCTCGAACGCGGAGTCCAGCCGAGCAGGGTGCGCGCCTTCGCGTTGGTGCCCTGCTTGCGCTTGCCGAGTTCGGGCGTGATCAGCCGCGCGGCGGGATCGAACAGCGCGACCAGCTTCACAGCCCAGTTGGGCAGCACGCGCGTCGGCACCTTGTCCGCCGCAGAGCCCAGCCGCGCTTTCAGGATCAACGCGATCTCGTGCATCGAGATGAAATCGCCCGCGACCGCAAGGAAGCGCTCGCCTTTCGCCTTCGGATCGGTCATCGCGCGCAGATGCAGATCGGCCACGTCGCGCACGTCCACCACGCCGAAATAGAGCTTCGGTGTGCCGGGGAAATCGCCGTCTATCAACCGCTTCACCATCAGGATCGAGGTCGCATAGTCGTTGCCGAGAAGCGGCCCGAACACGCCCACCGGATTGACGACCGATAGCTCCAGCGCGCCGCCCTCCCGCGCGATGAAATCCCACGCCGCGCGCTCCGCAATCGTCTTGGATTTCGCGTAAGCCGTGGTGTCGTCGCCGTTGGGATCGGTCCAGTCGGTCTCGTCGAACGGCTTTTCGCGCTGCGGATGGCCGTAGCCGATGGCGGCGAACGAGGACGTCATCACCACGCGCTTCACGCCGGCATCGCGCGCGGCCCGCAGCACCCGCAGCGCGCCTTCGCGCGCCGGAACGATCAGATCGTCCTCGTGCTTCGGCGGCGCATCGGGGAAGGGCGAGGCGACGTGCAGCACGTAATCGCTGCCTTTCGCCGCCTCCGCCCATCCGGCATCGCTCTCCAGATTGGCGGCAAAGAACGTCAGCGGCGCGTTCGCCGCCACGCCGTTGGCGGCGAGCGTCGCGCGCACCTCGCTCTCGCGCGTGAGGTTGCGTACCGTCGCGCGGACTGTGTGGCCTTGTTCGAGAAGCTGGACGATGCAGAACCCGGCGATAAAGCCGGAGCCGCCGGTGACAAGAACTGTGCTCATATCAACCTCCTTTACCCATCGATTTGCACGCAGGCGCGAACCGCCAGCGCGATCTTCTTCCTGAACTCGGTGCGCGGCAAATAGATATACGTATAGGACTCCACAAGCCGGAGCAGAACGTCCGCCACGTCTTTCGGTGCGAGGACGTTTTTTGCGCGCTTGAATTCCATCGATGCGGCCAGCGCCTTCGCGACGCTGGCGCGGAACAGCGCCTTGTACTCGTCCATCAGTTCGCCGGAGAGGCGCTTGCTGGCCTCGATCACGTCGTAGTTCTCGTCCGTGAACGTTTCGATATAGCGGCCCGACCCAGGAATCGAACGCACCCACCAGACGCGCGAACAGCGGCGCGTCATCGCGGAACAGCAACCGTTCCATCGTCGCGTGGTTTTCGGCGAGGTATTTCTTCAGGCACGCAACAAACACGTCTTCCTTGCTGGCGAAGTGCAGATAAAGCCCTTGCTTGGAGATGCCAGCCGCCCGCGCAACATCCTCAACCGACGTCTTCTTGAAGCCATAGCGCGCGAACACGCCGATGGCGGCCTCAAGAATGGCGTCGCGACGGTCCGTCGAAGCGGGAACGGTCACAGGGCTCATTGGCCTATATTGACCAAATATGACTATTCGGTCAATCCGGTCGCAAACGGATCAGACGGGCTCTTCGTGGCGCAGGAGTCCAGCGTCGGCCATTTCGGCGCGCAAGGCATTCGGCGCGAGATCGTAACCGTTGGGCCAGGTCAGCGCACCGAATTCCACAAAGACCCGCGCAAAGTAGTTTGGGTCGCGGAGCGGATCGAGCATCGGCCCGCCAGCCGCGACGACGTCCGCGAAATCGCGCTCGCCCCCGTTTCCATCGGAGAAGCGGATGCGCAGACGATAACTGCCCAGCGGTTCCACCTTCGAGACTTTGATCAGAGAGAGTTCATTCATCCTGCAATCCCGCCAGGCGCTCGAGCGGAAGGCTATGTTGCGCCCGTGACCAATTTTCACGGAGTTCTGATCGGCGCACAAGCGCCCACTCGTTTACCAGCCGCGCTGCGGTTTTCGGGAGGTGGCCGGCGACGATTTCGCCGGTCTCTATCGAAACGAAAGCCTCGTGCTCACCATAGATCGCATGGAAATGCGGCGGTGCATGATCGCGATAGTACATGCGGATCGCGATGCCGTAGAAGAACGAGATCGTCGGCATGACGGCGACAATAGGCGCGATAGTTCCAAACAAAAAGGCCCGGCGTTGCCGCCGGGCCTTCTGTTTGGTGAGCTTGGCTTTGTATCACCCCGGCTTCGCTCCTTTGGAGCTACGCCGCGGTAATTGTCCGCGCGGCTTGCGCCGCGCGTCCAATTAAAAGTCCATATCGCCCATGCCGCCCATTCCGCCGCCGCCGGGCATTCCGCCGCCGCCGGAGTCCTTCTTCGGACGATCGGCGGACCATCGCTTCCGTCGTGATCAGGAGCGAGGCGACCGACGACGCGTTCTGCAACGCGATACGCACGACCTTGGTCGGGTCCACGATGCCGGCGTCGATGAAGTCGACATACTTCTCGCCTTGCGCGTCCCAGCCGAAGGTGGAGGACTTCTGCTCCAGCAGCTTGCCGACGACGATCGAGGCTTCCGTGCCGGAGTTCTCGACGATCTGACGGATCGGATACTGGATCGCGCGGCGCACGATGGCGATGCCGGCGTTCTGGTCTTCGTTGTCGCCCGTGAGGTTGGCGAGCGCCTTCGTTGCATAGAGAAGCGCCGTGCCGCCGCCGGGAACGATGCCTTCTTCAACGGCCGCTTTCGTGGCGTTGAGCGCGTCGTCCACGCGGTCCTTCTTCTCTTTCACTTCGACTTCGGTCGAGCCGCCGACGCGGATGACCGCAACGCCGCCCGCGAGCTTCGCGAGACGTTCCTGCAGCTTTTCCTTGTCATAGTCCGACGTGGTCTCCTCGATCTGCGCCTTGATCTGGCTGACGCGCGACTGGATGTCGTTTTTCTTGCCGGCGCCGTCGATGATCGTGGTGTTGTCCTTGTCGATCTTCACCGTCTTGGCAGTGCCGAGCATGTTGACTTTGACGTTCTCGAGCTTGATGCCGAGGTCTTCGCTGATCACCTGACCACCGGTCACGATGGCGATGTCTTCCAGCATGGCCTTGCGGCGATCGCCGAAGCCCGGCGCCTTCACGGCAGCGACCTTCAGACCACCACGCAGCTTGTTGACGACGAGTGTCGCCAGTGCTTCGCCTTCGATTTCCTCGGCGATAATGACGAGCGGACGTCCGCTCTGCACAACCGACTCGAGCAGTGGGAGCAGATCCTTGAGCGAGGAGAGCTTCTTCTCGTGGATCAGGATATACGGATCGCTGAGTTCGGCGATCATCTTCTCCGCATTGGTGATGAAGTAGGGCGAGATGTAGCCGCGGTCGAACTGCATGCCTTCGACGACTTCGAGTTCGGTCTCGGCGGTCTTGGCTTCTTCAACCGTGATCACGCCTTCATTGCCGACCTTCGCCATCGCTTCCGCGATCATCTTGCCGACTTCGTGGTCGCCGTTCGCGGAGATCGTGCCGACCTGGCCGATTTCGTCGTTCGACTTGACCTTCTTGGAGCGCTTCTTGAGGTCCGCGACGACGGCTTCCACCGCCTTCTCGATGCCGCGCTTCAAATCCATCGGGTTCATGCCGGCCGCAACCGACTTCGAGCCTTCGCGCACGATCGCGCGCGCCAAAACCGTTGCGGTCGTCGTGCCGTCACCGGCCGCGTCGTTGGTCTTCGACGCCACTTCGCGCACCATCTGTGCGCCCATGTTCTCGAACTTGTCGCCGAGTTCGATTTCCTTCGCCACCGTCACGCCATCCTTGGTCGTGCGCGGGGCGCCGAAGCTCTTCTCGATGACGACGTTGCGGCCCTTCGGGGCCCAGCGTCACCTGCACTGCATCGGCGAGGATGTCGACGCCGCGGAGAAGCTTCTCACGCGCGTCGGCGCCGAATTTTACGTCTTTGGCTGCCATATTCTTAAATCTCCTGTGTGTCTGTGCGTGAGCGGAGTCTTATTTCGCCCTACCGCTTCGCTGCTTGAGGGCTGTTACTTCTTCGAAGCCTTGCGGCCTTCGAGAACGCCCATGATGTCGGACTCCTTCATGATCAGGAGTTCCTCACCGTCGACTTTCACTTCGGTGCCCGACCATTTGCCGAACAGCACGAAGTCGCCGACTTTCACTTCGGGGACGACGCGCTTGCCGTTGTCATCGAGGGCGCCGGGACCGACGGAGACGATCTCGCCTTCCTGCGGCTTCTCTTGGGCGGTATCGGGAATGATGATGCCGCCGGGGGTCTTCTGATCCTCTTTCACGCGGCGGACGACCACACGGTCGCCGAGGGGACGGAATTTCATGCGAAACTTCTCCTGGAAAAGTCTATTGGTTCCAACGGGTTGGACATACGCGGCAGCACTCCCCTAAGGCGAGTGCCAAACGCTGGCCTGGACATAGTGCCGGACCCGCAGACCGTCAAGGGGACGCAAACCGGGAACTCTCGCGATCCGGCTGTGAATTTGGCAAAAAGGCCTTGGAGAAATGCGCATGACCGTTCGCTCGATTGCTTTGGCCTTTGCACTTCTTATGGCCACGCGGGTGACCGCTACGCCGGATCACATCACGCCGGTAATGGATATCAGTCAGCAATGGACAGGGTATTGGAATGCGAAGAACCTCAAGGCGGTGATGATGCTTTACGCACCTGAGCCGGTGTTTCATCCGGCCGTCGGCGCCACATGGGAAGGTGAGGCTTTAATCCGAAAGAATTTCGCAGGGCTGCTCAAGGACTACGATCCCGACATCGTGTTGCATAGCGTGCGCAGCGAAACCTCTGGTACGCTCGCCTATGACAGCGGCACCTATGATGAGACGATTGCGCGGGTAAAGGGCGGCGCGCCGATCAAGGCGCATGGCAGTTATCTTTTTCTTTTCCAGCGTCAGAAACACGGTGGCTGGAAAATCCTTGAACAGACCTGGACCGAGCGTGACCCCGTGAAGTTCTAAACGACTATAAGCGGCTAAGGCGCCGGATTCTGTAGCATCAATACCGGACGGCGCTGCAAGCCGCCATCCTCAAAGTTCGCAAACTCTATGACCATAGCGCCCGGCGGCAACATCATCTGGCAGTATTGGGAAACGCGCGGCGAGAAGCCCCGCTTCATCGACGACCTGCATGAGATCGCCAGACGCAATTCAGGCGTGAAGATCATTCTCGTCACGCCAGAGACCCTGCGCGACTATCTCCCGGACGTAGAAGACGAAATCTTTCGCATCGAGGAGATAGCGCACAAGGCGGACATGATCCGCACGCGCCCTGGTGTGCCGGTATGGCGGGATGTGGTTGGATTCCGATGCCGTTGTGCTCAGCGATCTCAATTGGCTTTTCGATCATCTCAAGGATCACGAATTCGTCGGCTTCAACGATGGCGGCAGCCTTCAACGCGAGCGGCCGTACGTTCGGGTCTGCTGTTTTCTGTCGCGCCCGCACGGAAAGGGTCATAAATCATTGGGTGGAGGCGCAGCGGCGCAAGCTCTCGAAAACGGTGTTTCGCTGGAGCGAGATCGGGGCCGAACTGCTCAATGTCGGCTGTCTCAAAAATCGTGACAGCGTGAAAATTCTTCCCTTCGAGAACATCTGTCCGATCGCCGCGCAACAGGTCGAAGAATTCATGACAGCAAATGACGCACGCGCGGCGCAGATCCTGACAGACTGCTACGTGGTTATGGTGTCGAACAAATCGGCGCAACTCAAAAACCTGCCGCTATTCCAGATGAGCGCAGAGGAAATCGCGGCCAAGGATTTCGTGCTGTCCCGCATTGTGCAGCGGGCTCTTGATATGGCGGAACGCCGCCGCGTGCCGGAATCGCTGAACGGACGGGATGCAAATATTCGTGCCAATCGCCAGAAATGGGATCGCGACCACCCGTGGCCTGAAGACGGCGACGAATGGAAAGGCCTGGCGGTCGATTGCAAAATTCCCTATGCGGAATGGAAGCGATCGCTGATCGATACTCTTATCGTACCGCATGTGACGTCCGACATGCATGTGCTCGAGATCGCGCCGGGCCACGGCAGGTGGACCGAAACGCTGCTGGCGCGAGCGCGGGAAGTGACTGCCGTCGATCTCAGCCGGAACTGTCTGGATCATTGCCGCCAACGGTTTTTGGGCCGGAACATCGCGTTCTTTCTCACGGATGGCGCATCTCTGCCGCCGGAACTGACCGCTAGCATCGACTTTCTCTGGTCGTACGACGCGTTCGTGCACATGGCGCCCGCAATTGTCGAGGCCTATCTGCACCGAAATCGCACGCGTGCTGAAACCGGGCGCGCGCGCAATTGTCCATCATTCCGGTGTCGAGAACCCGGATGCCCATGAGCAGCGCGACAGCCACGGTTGGCGCTCCGCGGTCAATGCCGCCATGGTGCGCGGCTTTGCGCAAAGCGCGGGATTGAAAGTGCTGTCGCAGATCACCTTCTGGGACGAAGCGCGCGGAATCGGCACACCGCGCCACAATGACAAGATCACCACGCTGCAAAAAGCTTGAGGCTTGTCAGCGAACCGCTGGCTGGCTAGAGCCTTGGGCAATCGCTATTTAAGAAGGTTCTCCATGTCCATTCCAGAAGGCTTTGCGCCGTTCAAGCTTGCCATGGGCTTTGTATCCCTTAACGGCCCCCTTTACGGACGCTGGGACGGTACACATTTGTTGTTGGGCTTTCGCGTGGAGGAGCGTCATTGCAATCCCGGCATGGTCGCGCATGGCGGCATGATGGCGACCTTTGCCGACATGCTCCTGCCGATCGCGTCGCGATTTCAGAGCAAGATGGATATGGGATTTCTTCCGACCATCAATCTCGCTTGCGATTTCCTGGCGCCGTCGAAATTGGCGGCCTGGGTTGAAGGCAAGGCCGATGTCGTGCGCGTGACCCGCAATCTTCTGTTTGCACAGGGAGTGGCGACCGCCGATGGCGAAAACGTTCTGCGCGCGAACGGGATTTTCAGAATCAATGCGCCCCGCGCGGGTGCCAATGTGCCCGATTTTTCGATAAAGTCGCTGTTCGACTTCAAGGATTGATGCGATGTCCGAAGCGCCGCCGGAAGAACCGAAGAAAGTGGAAGGGGAAGTCCTTGGGCCTGGCGAGATGCCGCCGAAGGATGCACGCTGGAAATTCCTCCGCGACGTGGCGGTGTTCGAACTCAAGCTGACGCTCAACAATTTTCACAATTTCTTCCAGGTGCCTTTGACGCTGGGCGTTGCGTTGTTCGATCTGGTCTTCAAGCACGGCGAAGAAGGCTCGCGCTTTTACTGGCTGGTGGAGCAGGGCCGGTTGATCGACGATCACATCGACATCTACAGCATCATCAATCATCGCGAGCGCGGCCTGCACGAGAGCTTCACGGTCGATGCTGTGCTGAAGAGGGTCGAAGGCGTGATCGTGCGCGAATATGAGAAGGGCGGAACCGCGGCCAGCGTGAAAGACGCGATCGACCGCATCTTCGACGACATGCAGGCGCGTACTGCGCCTGCGTCAAAAAAAGCGGCCGAGGCGGCGGACAAAGCGGCGGAAGCGATGCGCGAAGCGGCCGAGCGGCTCCGCGGCAAGAAGGACACCGGCGGCACGGAGCCGCCGCCATCGCCTTAAGCGTTCAGGAAGCCTTCGAGCACGTTCACGGTGTTCACGCCGAGCTTTTCGACATTGTAACCGCCTTCGAAGACGAACAGCGTCGGCAGTTTGAACCGTGCGATGGCCTCGCCAAGATGCAGATAGTCTTCCGTGCGCAACCGGAAGCGCGCGATAGGATCGTCGATAAACGTGTCGAGGCCTAACGAGACAAGCAGCACATCCGGACCGAAGGCTTCGATCTTCTTTCGGGGCCGCTTCAAATGCGGCGGAATAATACGGCCAGTCTGTGCCTGCGGGCAGCGGCAGGTTCACGTTCTTCTCTTCGCCCGGTCCCGCGCCATGCTCATCGGCGAAGCCCAGAAAATGCGGAAACGCGTAGTTCGGATCGGCGTGGATCGAACAGAAGAACACGTCGGCGCGGTTTGTAGAAGATCGCCTGCGTGCCGTTGCCGTGGTGATAGTCGACATCGAGGATCGCGGGCCGCATGACGGCATCCACAAAAGACTGCGCCGCAATGGCGATGTTGTTGAGATAGCAGAACCCGCCGAACACATCGTACGCGGCGTGATGCCCCGGCGGACGCGTGAGCGCGAATGCGTTCTTATCCCCGTCGCGAATCGCCTGCGCCGCGGACAGCGCGACGTTCACCGCGGCCTGCGCCGCTTCCCAGGTCCCGTTCAGGACCGGGGTGCCCGCGTCGAAGACAAACGTGCCGAGGCGTGACTCGATATCGGGCGCGCGCCGTGCCTGCATACCGGGCGCCGGCCAGCGCGACGGCAACGCGGCATGCGCGTCGTTGCCATAAGCCTTCTGCCACTCCGCAAACGCCTCCCCCAGGAAACCGACCATTTCGGGATCGTGCACGCGCACCACAGGCTCCAGGCCGAAAGCGCGTGGCGCGACGATGGGACCGAGCTTGCGTTCTTCGATTCGCGCGCGCACGGCTTCGACGCGCGCCGGCATCTCTACCGCGGGCGTCAATCGCCCGGCTTCGAATTCTTCTGTGGGAACGTGGCCGAGATGCGTGGGGCTATAAAAGGTTTTCATCATCCTATACCGGGCGGCTGGGTCGCGCTTCGCTTCGCTCGCTGCCCGGCCATGACGTTGTTTTAGTGAGCCTGCAACAGTATCGCGCCCGCCGCAATCACGATGGCGGCGAGCCAGCGCCGTGCCGTCATATGTTCGCCAAGGAAACTCATTGCCAACGCGGTTCCGAACAGCACGCTGGTCTCGCGCAGCGCGGCGAGTTGTGCGGTGGCGCCAAAGCGATAGGCGAGCATTGCGGAGCCGTAGGTCGTGATTGAAAGCACACCGAGCAATGCGCCAAGTTTCCATTGACGCCGCGCCTCGATGACGACGGCCCTGCCACGGATGCCTGGCGCAGTAACCAGCACGCAGAGTCCATGCGCCACAAAGAACCACAGGACGTAGGTGAAAGGTTGCGCGACGGAGCGCACACCGCTCGCATCGATCAGCGTGTAGCAGCCGATGGTGAAACCGGTACCGAGCGCATACAGTAGGCCTTCTTTCGCGCCTTCGGTTGCGCGATGCGAGACGCCAATCGCGATCACGCCGCCGCAGACCAGAAGAATGCCGATCATTTCCAACAGCGGCGGCTGCTCATGCAAAATCAAAATCGCGCCGAGAGCCGTGAACAAGGGCCCGGTTCCGCGTGCGACAGGGTAGACGGCGGTGAACGCTGCGCTCTCATAGGATTTGACCAGCAGCAATTCGTAGATCGCGTGTACCAGCGCGGTCCCGCACAGAAACCAGATTGCGCGTCCGTGCGGCAGCGGCACGAAGAACAGCGCCGGCGCCACGATGATCGCGGAAAAACACGCCGATCAGAAGCCGCATCGCATATTTGTCCGCTGCGCGCTTCGTCAGGATGTTGACGACGGCGTGGACGACCGCGGAGAGCAGGATCAGGAAAAGAGCGATGGTCACTTAGGCACCGCTGGGACAACGAAACGATTGTGCAGGAACTTCGTTATCACATGGAAGAACTTTGAACAGGGTAGAAACCATGGACAAGAATGTGAAGAAACCCGACTTGAGAGATGGTTTGCCCGGACGCGGCGGCGCCGTTCCCGCGAACGATCTTGTGCAAGACCGCGAAGGACATCTGTCTCAGCGGCCGGATCTCAAGACGGACAACAACACTATCCTGACACCGGATTCGGACCGCAAAGTGCCGCTGGGTCAAACGACATCGGGCTAAATCCACTGGATTACCGGGCCGGTTTCCGCGCAAACTCACAATGAAAAGAGCGTGGGAACCGGCCTTTGCTTAACGACAATCTCATCGGCGTTCCGGGCGGACGCTGGAAACTCCAAACACCTGCGCTTGTCGTGGATCTCGACATCTTAGAACGCAATATCGCGTGCATGGCGGACCACGCGCAGCGGAATAACATCGCGCTTCGTCCTCATTCCAAAACACACAAATCGGCCGAAATCGCGAAGCGCCAGATCGCAGCCGGTGCGCTTGGCGTGTGCTGCGCAAAACTCGGCGAAGCAGAAGCGCTGGCTGAAGGTGGCATCGAATCGATTCTGATCACGTCGCCGGTCGTTACGGAAGGCGGCATTTCTCGCCTGATGGCGCTCAACGGCCGCATGACGGAACTGATCGCGACTTGCGACAACATCGAAATCGCAACGCGCCTGAATGCCGCGGCCTCCGCGAACGGGAAGACGCTCAAAATCTTCGTCGATATCGATCCCGGCATGGGCCGCACGGGCATTCGTCCCGACAAGGCGATGCCGCTGGTGGAATATGTCGCGGGCACTCCGCATCTCGAATATGCAGGTCTGCAATGCTACGCGGGCCAGGTGCAGCATATGGAATCGCCGAACCAGCGCCGTGATGCCTCATTGTCTGCGCTGAAAGAGCTGGCGGATTTGCGCGATGCTCTAAAGGCAAAAAATCTCGCGCCGAAAATCCTTTCCGGCGGCGGCACCGGCACGTTCGACATCGATCCGGACGCGCGCACGTTGACCGAATTGCAGGTCGGCTCCTATGTATTCATGGATCGTCAGTACAATGACGTTTGGACAAAACCCGGTGATCGCCCGCCGTTCGAGACCTCGCTGTTCGTGCAGACCACGGTGATCAGCGCCAACCGCACCGGTCTTGTCACCACCGATGCCGGTCTGAAATCCTTTGCGACCGATGACGGTGTTCCCGTCATCGCGCATGGCGCACCGCCCGGTGCTGTTTATTTCTTCTTCGGCGACGAACAGGGCGGCGTGATCTATTCAGAAGAGGTGCAAAAGCTCCGCTGGGGCGATCCGATCGCCTGCGTGGTCCCGCATTGCGATCCCACGGTCAATCTTTATGACTGTTATCACGTGGTCCGGGGTGATGTGCTGGAAGCCATCTGGCCCGTCGATGGGCGGGGAAAATCCGCCTGATTCTTGCCCTATTCGGGCGCCGAACCTGACAACTCCGTTCATGCAGGGTTCAGCCGGGAAGCGCCATTGTGCGTTTCGAAGGTGAGGGCACGGAATTAAATGGAGTTGACCATGAAAAAAATCGCGAAACTTGCACTCGGTGCGCTGATGCTGGCCGGTACGGCGGCAGCGGTCAGCACCACCCCGGCGAACGCCGGTGTTTCAGTCGGTATCGGCGTTGGCGTGCCGGGACCATACTATGGTTACGGCGGCTGCCGTTGGCATCCCTGCGGTTATGGGTATGGCGGCTATTATGGCGACCCGTATTATGACGACGCCTACTACAACGGCCCTGTCTTCATCGATGGCGCCTGGTTCAACGGCCCACTGCGTTGGCGCTGGTGGGGCGGAGCCCGTCAGTTCTGGTGGCACGGCGGCTGGCGTGTAGGCAGCGGCTGGCATAGCGGCGGCTTCCACGGCGGTGGATGGGGCCACGGCGGATGGGGCCATGGCGGTTGGGGTCACGGCGGTTGGGGTGGTGGCTGGCATCACCCGAGCCCGGTAGGCCACTTTGGCGGCGGTACGCACTTTGGCGGCCATCCAACCGTTGGTCACTTCGGTGGTGGAAGTGTCGGCAGTCACCCGAGCGTCGGCCACTTCGGTGGCGGCATGGGCGGTGGACATCATCGCTAAGGTCACGGCCCTCCTTAATTAGGTTTGAAATCCTAGCGCAGCTTTGCTAGCTGCGCTAGGACCATTTTTGGCCTAATTTCTTTCCGACAATGATCGTCTATGGCAGCACGCCGGAACTTTCTGACGCTGTTGTTTTGAAAAATGGGGCATCTGTTTTTGGGAACGCGCGCCGGAAGGCGCAAACCGGAGGTTCTATGAGAAGACTTTTGAAGACTGCACTTGCAGCTACGACTTTAGCCGGAGCGACGCTTTTTGCGGCGGCACCTTCACAGGCCGGCATTAGTTTCAGCTTCTCGTTCGGGGTGCCGAATGGCGTCGCCTTCAGCCACGAAAGCGGCGGCTATTGTGACGATTGGGGTTGCCCGGACGCGTATTGGGATATGCCCCATCTACTATGGCCCCGTGTTCTGGGATGGGCATTGGTACAAAGGCCCACTCTACTATCGCGAGTGGCACGGGAAGCGCTGGTATTGGGTCCGTGGCGATTGGCGCAGAGACCAATGGCGCGGCCCGCGTCCGAATTGGTGGAGAGGCGATTATCGCGTCGGTCCCGCGCTTGGATACAATTTCTACCTTAGCAACGGATTCCGGCATGATCGCGACCGCTGGTGGCGTGGAAACGACTGGCGTCCGGGTCGTGACTGGGATCGCAACCGTTGGCGCAACGGTCCCTGGGCGCATCCCGATGGTCGTCCCGGCTGGGATCGTCCCGGCATGGTTGGCGGCGTTTGGAAGACCGGGCGAATGGAATGGACCTGGCCGACCGGGAGATGTCACTGGTCCCGGGAGGCCCGGAGATGTGACTGGGCCCGGCAGCGGAAGGCCTGGTGGCGGCTCGATGACAGGGCCAGGCGGCGGTAAGCCGGGTGGCGGAAGCATGACGGGACCGGGCGGTTTGGGTGAGTGGCCCCAGTGGTGGCAAGCCTGGTGGTGGCAGCATGACCGGACCAGGTGGCGGTTCGACGACTGGCACCGGCGGCAGCAAGCCCGGGAGCGGCAGCATGACTGGCTCGGACGGCGGTGGAAGTATGAGCGGAGCCGGTGGCGGCTCAATGACAGGATCGGGCGGTAGCAAACCCCGGTGGCGGCAGCATGACCGGACCAGGTAGGGGTTCGATGACTGGCACCGGCGGCAGCAAGCCCAGCGGCGGCAGCGGAAGTATGGGCGGAGCCGGTGGTAGCGGCGGCTCGATGACCGGACCGGGTGGCAGCAAACCCGGCAGCGGCAGCATGACCCGGACCCAGCGGTGGTTCGGCGAGTGGCCCTGCAACGGGTGGTGCCGTAACCGGACCGAAGCCCGGAAGCGGCAGCACGCCGCCGCAAAGCGGCTCCACCGGTTCAGGCAGCAGCAACGGCTCCGGCGACAAGCCCAAGCACAAGCACCACGGAGACGACAGTTCCAACTCTGGAAGCGGCGGCAACTAGCCGGCGCGTCCAAGGCTGAAAAATCCGGCTCCGGCGCGAAAGTGCCGGGGCCGTTTTCTTTTGCGAATAAGCACTGAGCGGCGAAATATTCGGCCTGTTTGCGCACGCTTTCGCGCAATCGGCCCCTTCGGCTTGACGCTCGGGTTTGCCCTGATAGCTTCCGCGCGATTTTCGACAGGCCTTGTCTAATGAGCCGGGAACGGCCCAACGATCTCGGCGCATTCTGGCTGCCTTTCACGCCCAACCGCGATTTCAAATCGCGTCCGCGCATGCTCGCGCGCGCGGAGGGCATGTATTTTTACGATGAAGACGGCCGCGCGTTGCTGGATGCGTGCTCGGGGCTGTGGTGTTCGAACCTCGGGCATGGCCGCAAGGAGATCGCGAACGCGATTTCCAACGCCGCACATCATCTCGACTTCGCGCCGACATTCCAGTTCTCGCATCCGGCGGCGTTCGATCTCGCAAATCGCATTGCCTCGCTCGCACCCGAAGGCATGGATCATGTCTTCTTCGTCAATTCCGGATCCGAAGCCGCCGATGCCGCGCTCAAACTGGCGCGCGCCTATTGGCAGAAGAAAGGGCAGGGCGGACGCTTCCGTCTGATCGGCCGCGACAAGGGCTATCACGGCGTCAACTTCGGCGGCATTTCCGTCGGCGGTCTCGCCAACAACCGCAAGCCTTATGGCCCGCTTCTTCCGGGTACGGACGATCATCTGCCGTTGCCGTATGACCGCGCCACGATGGCGTTCACGCGCGGTCAGCCGGAACAGGGCGCGGATTATGCCGACGCGCTCGACGGGCTGGTCGCATTGCATGGTGCTGAGACGATTGCAGCCGTGATCGTGGAGCCGATGTCCGGTTCCGCCGGCGTGTTCGCGCCGCCTAAGGATTATCTCACACGTCTTCGCGCGGTGTGCGACCCGCTACAACATCCTGCTGATCTTCGATGAGGTCATCACTGGTTTCGGCCGCGTCGGTGCGGCATTTGCCGCCGAGCGCTATGGCGTGGCGCCGGACATCATCACCTTTGCGAAAGGCATCACCAACGGCGCGGTGCCGATGGGCGGCATGATCGTGCGCAACGAAATTCACGATGCCTTCATGCAGGGCCCTTCGCACGCGATCGAGTTGTTCCACGGCAACACCTATTCCGGTCATCCACTGGCGTGTGCCGCGGGCATCGCAGCGCTCGATCTTTATCGCGACGAAAACCTGTTTACCCGTGCGCGCAAACTCGAAACTGTGTTCGAGGATGCGGTGCATAGCCTGAAAGGCGCGCCGCGCGTTATCGACATCCGTAACTGCGGGCTCGCCGCTGGTATCGATATAGAACCCGATTCCCACGCACCGGGTCTTCGCGGCTATGACGCGATGCGCCGCGCCTTTTTTGACGAAAATATGGTCGTGCGCGTATCGGGCGACACGATTGCGTTGGCGCCCGCGCTGATCGCTTCAGAATCCGATATAACCCGCATGGTGGATGGCGTGCGCGCCGTTCTCGCGCGGCTCAACTAGAGAGAAGGAAACTCCCATGCGCGTCGGTGTGCCGAAGGAAATCAAGAACCACGAGTATCGCGTCGGCATGACGCCGCCCGCCGTGCGCGAGCTGACGTCCCGCGGCCACGAAGTGTTCGTGGAGACCCAGGCGGGCGAGGGTATTGGCCTGCACGACGAGATGTATACCCGCGTCGGCGCCAAGATTCTCAAGACCGCGGACGAAGTGTTCGCCAGTGCCGACATGATCGTGAAGGTGAAGGAGCCGCAACCGGTCGAGATCAAGCGGCTGACGCCGAAGCACACGCTGTTCACCTATCTCCATCTCGCGCCTGATCCGGAGCAGACCAAAGGGCTGCTCGAGTCCGGTGCGGTCTGTATTGCCTATGAGACCGTGACGGATCGCTTCGGCGGCTTGCCGCTGCTGGCACCGATGAGCGAAGTCGCGGGCCGCATGTCGATCCAGGCCGGCGCGCACTCTCTTGAAAAAGCTCAGGGCGGGCGCGGCGTGCTGCTCGGCGGCGTGCCGGGCGTTCCGGCCGCGAAAGTTGTCGTGCTTGGCGGCGGCGTCGTCGGCACCAATGCGGCGCGCATGGCGATGGGGGCTTGAGGCGCATGTCACCATTCTCGATGTGTCACTGCATCGGTTGAACGAACTCGATCTGCAATTCGGCGCGATGCTGAACACGATCTATTCCACCATCGACGCGGTAGAAGAGCATGTCACCGCCGCCGACCTCGTCATCGGCGGCGTCCTGCTGCCCGGTGCCGCGGCTCCGAAGCTCATAACGCGCAAGATAGTCAGCCAGATGAAGAAGGGCTCCGTCATCGTCGACGTCGCGATCGATCAGGGCGGTTGCGCGGAAACCTCCCACGCGACCACGCATGCCGATCCAACCTATGTCGTGGACGGCGTGGTACATTACGCGGTCGCGAACATGCCGGGCGCGGTCGCGCGCACGTCCACCTTCGCGCTCAATAATGCGACGATGCCGTTCACCATCGCGCTTGCCGAGAAGGGCGCGGAGCAGGCGATGAAGGACAACGCCCATCTGCGCGCTGGCCTGAACGTCTACAAGGGCACGCTGACCTATGGCGCCGTTGCCGAAGCGCAGAACCTGGCGTTCAAGAGCGCGGAAGCCGTTCTGGGCCTTTGAGCCCAACCTGATTGGTGGCAAGCTTCGGGCATGAAACTCGAACGCTTGCCACCCATCCGCTCGTCGTTGAAACCGAGCAATCATCCCTATCTCAACGGTGCATGGACGCCGTTGATGGAAGAGGTGAACGCGTTCGATCTTGATGTCATCGAAGGCGCGATCCCGCGCGACATCGACGGCATTTATTTGCGCAACACCGAGAACCAGGTGCATCAGCCGCTCGGCCGCTATCACCCGTTCGACGGCGACGGAATGATTCACCAGATCAGCTTTCGGGATGGCCGCGCGAATTATCGCAACCGCTTCGTACGCACACGATGTTTCCAGGCAGAGCAGGAAGCGAACGAGTCGCTGTGGGGCGGGCTTGCCGATCCGCCCGCATTGTCGAAGCGGCCGGGTTTCGGTGCGCATGGTTCGCTGAAGGACAACGCGTCCACAGACATCGTTGTTCACAATGGCCGCGCTCTGGCGACGATGTATCAGTGTGGAGAGGGTTATCGCCTCAATCCCGAAACGCTCGACACGCAGGGGCCGGAGGGCTGGGTGCCGCTCGATGGCATCTCCGCACACCCAAAACTGGATGAGGCGACCGGCGAGTTGATGTTCTTCAATTACTCGAAGCACGCGCCGCATCTGCATTACGGCGTCGTGGACCGCGACAACAGGCTCACGACCTATATGCCGATCCCGCTTGCCGGTCCGCGCCTGCCGCACGACATGGCGTTCACCGAGCATTATTCGATCCTCAACGACCTGCCGCTGTTCTGGGATGCGGAGTTGCTGAAGAAAAATGTGCATGCCGCGCGCCTGCATAAGGATTTGCCGTCGCGCTTCGCGATCGTGCCGCGTCATGGCGGCGATGTGCGATGGTTCGAGGCCCGCGCCGACCTATGTGCTGCATTGGGTAAATGCGTACGAGCAGGGCGACGAGGTGATCCTCGACGGCTATTTCCAGGAAGAGCCGGAGCCGAAGCCGCGCGATGATGCGCCGCCGGGCTATGCGCATATGATGGCCTATCTCGACGAATACAGCTTCAGGCCGAAGCTGCACCGTTGGCGCTTCAATCTGCTCGACGGATCGACCAAGGAAGAAAGGCTCGACGACGCGATCCTGGAATTCGGCACGATCAATGGGCGCGTGGGCGGGCGGCCGTATCGCTATGCCTACTCGACGCTCTCGGAGCCGGGCTGGTTCCTGTTCAACGGTTTCGCGCGCAACGATCTTGAGACAGGAAAACGTATCGAATATCGCCTTTCATCCAATCGCTTCGCGAGCGAGGCGCCGTTTGCGCCGCGTGTCGGCGCGAAGGACGAAGATGACGGTTATCTCGTGAGCTTCGTCACCGACGAAAACACTGGCACGTCGGAATGCATCCTGCTCGATGCCGCGCATATCGAGGACGGTCCGGTCGTGCGCATCGCGCTGCCGCACAAACTCTGCAGCGGCACGCATGCCTGCTGGGCCAATCGCGATCAGCTTCGCGCCTAGCTTTTCGGAAACCAGGGCACGAAGCTGTGTGTGCGGTTCATATAATCCGCATATTCGGGACGCTTTGCCATGCGGTCCTCGACGGTCGGCGCGCCGCTGATGCTTGTGAGCAGAAAGCTCATCAGGGCCGGTGAGAGCAGGATCACGATCACATAGCCGGACTCGGATGCGATCAGAAACAGTCCCCACCATACGAGCGCGTCGCCGAAATGATTGGGGTGGCGGGTGTATTTCCACAGGCCGCTGTTCAGCACCTTGCCCTTGTTTTGCGGATCGCTCTTGAAACGCATGAGTTGCCAATCGGCGATCGCCTCGAACAGAAAGCCGAACAGGAATAGGCCTAGTCCCATTTCGCTCAAGACGCCGATTTTGCCCGAACCGCTCCATTGACCGAGTTGCACCGGCAATGAAACCATGAACTGCAACACGTACTGCAATGCGAAAACGAAGATGAGCGAGGCAAATCCGAAACCCATGCCGCGCTTTATCTGAATCCCGGACAGAATTCTCTCGTAGCGTGGATCGGGGCCGTTCTTTCGCCAGCGCCAGAAAAGATAGATGCCAAGCCGCAAGGCCCACACCTCACAGGTGACGAGCAGAAGCCAGTCGCGCGGACCGGGCGGCGTGCTTTCGAAAAACGCCAGAAGGCCCATGAGGCCGATACCGAGCGCCCACCAGCTGTCGATGAAGCTCACATCCTTCAGGCGCAGCGCAATTAGCCACAGGACCAAAAAGCATCCTGCAGAAATCAACGCGTTAAGAGCAACAAACGGAATCAAATTGTCGCTCCGCCGTCGCAGACGATGGTCTGGCCGGTGGTGAACGATCCTGCCTTCGACGCCAAGAAAACGGCTGCACCCGCGATCTCATCCGGCTCGCCGATGCGGCGGAGCGGCGCGCCAGCCGTCGAGCGCTTCAACGTCTCTGGATTGTCCCACAGCGCTTTCGCGAAATCGGTCTTGATGAGACCCGGTGCGATGCAATTGGCACGGATGTTGTGCGGCCCGTATTCGACTGCGATGTTGCGTGCGAGTTGCATGTCGGCCGCCTTGGAGATGCAATACGCGCCGAGCACGGGCGAGCCACGCAATCCGCCAATCGAGGATACGATGATGACGGAGCCGTCCTTCCGCTCGACCATCTCCGGCAACACGAGTTGCGCAAGCCAGTGGTTGGAGCGGATGTTCGCGCCCATGATCTTGTCGAACGCTTCGTCGGGGATTCCCATCTGTGGCCCGTAATAAGGATTGAGCGCCGCGTTGCAGACGAGCACGTCGATCCGCCCCCATTTTGCGCGCGTCTTCGCGACAAGCTGTTCGAGCTGTTCCTTGTAGTTGATGTTCGCGGGAATCGGGATCGCAGCTTCGCGGCCTTGCGCCTTGTTGATGTCGCCGGCGACCTTCTCACACGCATCGGCCTTGCGGCTGGAGACGACGACATTGGCGCCATGCTCCGCAAAGCGATGCACAATGGCCTCGCCGATACCTTTGGTAGAGCCGGTGACGAGTGCGATCTTGCCGCTCAGATCAAACAGATTCATGGAAATCCTCCCGATATAAATAGCTATTAAATGGGATCATTGACCGGCCACTTGGCGCTGGCAACACGCTCACCTAGATTTATCCGCGGTTGGGGGCCGGACCGGGTCAGAATGATAAAAAGACTTATTGCGGCTTCCATTCTTGCGATTCTGGTGGGGTGTCAAACGCCGTCGCGTTACGCAAATCGCGTACCGCCTCCGCCACCGCCGCCATATCCGGCGGGGCTTCAGCCCTATGCCGATGGCGCGCAATCGCAGCCCCGCCAGATGCATCCGCAAAGTACACCCGAACATGAGCGGACGCCGGTGCGGGACTATGGCGGGTCGGCCGGTCCACTGGCGGCGAAGAATGTGGGTGCTTACATGGATGGGCTTGAACACGATCTGCGTCACTATCTGCGTGGCATTCCCGTTGCGCGGCCCGGCGACGTAGTCGTGCTCAACGTTAAAAGCGACGACATGTTCGAGAAAGGGCGTCTCAGCAACGATGGGCGCGATCTTCTGCGCAATCTGTCCTCGGCGCTTCGCCACTATGACCGCACACAAGTGCAGGTGAATGGTTACACCGATACGCGTTCAACGCCCGAGCAGGCGGCCACGCTAACGCAGAAGCGCGCCGATGCAGTGGCCGCCGAACTTCGCGACCAGGGGATTGCAGCGCTCCGATTAACCGCGACGGGTTACGGCTCTGCACATTTGCGGATCGCGACCGGTGACGGCAAAGCGGAGGTGCGCAATCGCCGCATCGAGATCAGGATCGTGCCGAAACCGGGATAAGTCCCTCATTCACAGCGGGTTCAGCCGGTTCTGGCCAAATTCCGCCCGGTCACTTATATCCACGGACTGAACAGGAGGTCGAAGCGTGCCCTGGAGCCCGCAAAGCTGGCGTCAAAAACCGATCCGTCAGGTTCCGCAATACCCGGATCCGGCGGCGTTGTCGGCTGTCGAACGGCAGCTTCGGACCTATCCGCCGCTGGTCTTTGCCGGCGAAGCCCGCAATTTGACCGCCAGCCTTTCGGCCGTAGCCGAGGGCAAGGCTTTCCTGCTGCAGGGCGGGGATTGTGCGGAGAGCTTTGCGGAGTTCAGCGCCAACAACATCCGCGACACGTTCTGTGTTTTCCTGAGCATGGCGACGGTACTCACCTTCGCGGCCGATGTGCCCGTAGTGAAGGTCGGCCGCATTGCAGGCCAGTTCGCCAAGCCGCGTTCCGACGACAATGAGACACGCGACGGAAAGACGCTCTCGTCCTATCGCGGCGACATCATCAACGGCGAGGAGTTTACGGAAGCTGACCGCAGACCGGATCCGGAGCGGATGCTGCGGGCCTATTTTCAGGCGGCATCGACGGCGAACCTCGTGCGCGCGTTCGCGACCGGCGGCTACGCCGATTTGAACCGCGCGCGGCATTGGTATCTCGACGATCACCATCACCCCGATCTGTTGAAACGCTATCTGGAAGTCGTCGACCGCATTGCGGAAGGCGTGAGCTTCCTTCGGACCTTTTCGCTTTCCGATGCTGTGACCGCCCGCACGTCAAAGGTCGATTTCTATTTCAGCCATGAGGCGTTGTTGTTGCCGTATGAGGAAGCACTGACGCGGCAGGATTCGATTACCGGCGACTGGTATGACACCTCGGCGCACATGATCTGGATCGGCGACCGCACGCGCCAGCCCGACGGCGCGCATGTCGAATACTGCCGCGGCATCAAGAATCCCATCGGTCTCAAATGCGGACCAAGTATGAGCGAAGACGATCTCATCAAGCTCGCGGCGCTGCTGAACCCAGAGAACAAGCTTGGCCGCCTGACCCTGATTGCGCGCTTTGGCGCCGATCAGGTGGCCGAGAAACTCCCCAAATTGATCCGCGCGGTGAAAAAGAGCGGCGCCAATGTCGTGTGGTCCTGCGATCCGATGCATGGCAACACGATCAAATCTGCGGTGGGCATCAAGACGCGTCCGTTCGAGCGCGTTATCAAGGAACTCAAGACGTTTTTCGAAGTGCATCGCGCCGAAGGGACGCATGCCGGCGGCGTGCATCTGGAGATGACGGGGCAAAACGTCACCGAATGCACCGGCGGCGCGCAGGACATCACCGACGTCAATCTGCGCGACCGTTATGAGACACGGTGCGATCCGCGCCTCAATGCCAGCCAGGCGCTGAGCTCGCATTCCTGCTTTCGGAAAATCTGAGCGCCGCACGCCGGAAAGACGCCGCGCTCGCGGCTTCGGCCTAGTCGAACAAGAGGGGACAGCCGCAATGGGAATGGCGCGTCTCCTGGCGAAGGGCTGGGTCGTGTTCTGCCTGTTTGCCGGTGCTTATCGGTTGATCGGTGAAATCGGCAATGGCGCGCCGCCGTTCGATGCCGCTCAGATGATCGGAACGTGCACATTGCTGTTCGCGGCAATGGGCCTGTTGTTCGTCGGCGGTTACGCCTCCGCAACCGATCATGGCGACACGCTGTTCGCGCGTCTGAAGGCACGGAATTTCCTGCCGCCTTTCAACGATACGGTGTTTCTTCTGTTCGTGACCATGAGTCTCGTGCTGGAGGTCCGGCTTGCGCCGCAGCTCGTTCAGAACCCTGCGGCCGGTGCGATCAAGGATGCGATTTTCTTTGCCGTGCCGGGTCAGCGGGAGTTGGAGGACGCGCTTGCACCCTGCGGTCTCGACGGCGGACGCATCTTCTCCGCTGCTTTCGTCTGGTTTCTCGCGATCATCTATCTGGCATCCGCGGCCTCGCGGCTGCGTCTTGCGGCGGGATTGATCCGGCTCGAACGGGTGCGGCGTCCCGAAGCCATGGGCGGGGCGCTCTTGGCTTTCCTGCTTGGCGCGCTCGCCATCACCGGATTTCAACTGCTCTATATGGGTTCCGCGTTTCAGCTTTTGCCGTGCAGCACCTACACGGAAACGAGCGGAGAACTGTTGCTCGGTCTCGGCCCCTTGATGCTCGCTTATGTGATCGTGGCGGCGCTCACCAATCTGCTTGCGATGGGGCCCGAGTGATACGCGCGGTTCTGGGCCTCGACCTCGATTCGCAGACGCGCTGCGCCCATTGGCATTCGCCGCTCGATGTCGTCGCGATCAAGATGAAATGCTGCGGCGAATACTACGCGTGCCGGGCGTGTCACGACGCGCTTGCGGGTCATGTCTGCGTCGTGTGGCCCGAGGAGGAGTGGGAAGAGAAAGCCGTCCTGTGCGGCGTCTGCCGGACCGAGTTGCGTATTCGCGACTATCTCGACAGCTCAGATGTCTGCGGAGCGTGCGGCGCCGGGTTCAATCCCGGATGCCGCCTCCATCGCCACCTGTATTTTGCGTGAGCGCTATCGTCCGACGTGAATGCTTGAGAGCGAACCCAGCAATCCGAACACCTGTAATAGCCAGATCACGACGGCGATCACGACCACGGCGTTGAGCAGGCCTTTGATTGTCCCCTGCATGGGGATGTAGGTGTTGATCAGCCACAGAACCACGCCGACAACAACAAGAACGAGAACGACGGTAATAAGCGACATGGAAATATCCTCCCGGAACCGGAGCTAGAACGTCCGGCCCGAGAGGAAAGTTCCAGTCTTTCAGACCGCGTTGTCGGGTCCGACGCGCACCAGCATCTTGCCGAAATTGTCGCCCTTGAAGAGTCCCATGAACGCCTCAGGCGCATTTTCGATGCCGTCCGCGATGGTCTCGCGCCACGTCATCTTGCCTTCCTTCGTCCATGCCGCCATGTCGCGAAGGAATTCGGGCAGCATGTTGAAATGATCGGAAACGATGAAGCCGCGCACGGTGAGGCGCAGGCCCACGATCATGATGGTGTTGCGCGGGCCATGCGGCATCTCGGTCGCGTTGTACTGCTCGATCATGCCGCATTCTGCGAGGCGGCCGAACGGACGCATCTTGGCGATCGCCGCTTCGAGATGTGCGCCGCCGACATTGTCGAAATAGACGCCGATACCGTCGGGGAACGCGTTTGCGACCGCGGCGTGCAGATCGCCGCAGGTTTTGTAGTTGATGACCTCATCGCAGCCGATCTGTTTCAAGAAACCGCATTTGTCGTCGGTTCCCGCCGAGCCGACGATGTGCTTGGCGCCTTTTGCTTTCGCGATCTGCACGACCACCTGGCCGACGGCGCCCGATGCCGCCGATACGAACACGGAATCTTCGGGCTTGAACTCGGCAATCTTCAGCAATCCGACGTAAGCGGTCAGGCCCGGCATGCCGAACGTGCCGAGGAAACTCTGGATGCCGACGCCGGGAATGGGATCGACCTTCTGCATCATCTCCATGCCGGTGGAGACATACATTTCGCGCCAGCCGGCCATGCTCTGCACATAGTCGCCGACCTTGAATTGCGCGCCGTCACCGGCCGCGATCACCTGGCCGACCGCACCGCCTGTCATCGCTTCGCCCAGCGCGAAGGGCGGGACATAGCTCTGCCGGCCCGGCACCATGCGGCCGCGCATGTAGGGGTCAACCGTCATATAACTGTTACGCACAAGAACCTGGCCCGGTCCCGGATTTGGCACATCGACGGTGACAAGGTCGAAATTGGCCGCAGTGGGCATGCCGTTCGGGTAGGATTTCAGGCGGATTTCCTGACTTTTGCGGTTGGACATGACGTTTCCTCAATGTTGGTGTCTGTAATGGCTTGATGGCGCGGAGCCTAGCAGCGGCCTCCGGTGTAACAAGGCGAAACATTTTATGAGTCGCCTCTGGATAGGATAGCGGGCCTTATGTACCTGATTTGACAAGGGATTCGACCTTTGCCCCATCGCCGCACGGCAGAGCATGGACCGCTGAAGGCCGCCGTCATCGGCGCCGGTGCGTTCGGCCGTCATCATGCTTCGAAGTATCGTGGCCTTGAAGGCGTCGAACTCACGGCGATTGCCGACGCCAATCCCGAAGTGCGCAAGGGCGCATTTGCGGCGCATGGTGTCGTTGCCGTTGCCGACTGGCGCGATCTTCTCGGCCGCGTCGATCTCGTCAGCATCTGCACGCCGGCGGTGACGCATTCCACCATCGTGCGCGCGTTCTTGAATTCCGGCGCCAACGTGCTTGTCGAAAAGCCGATCGCCACCAGCCTCGAAGAAGCCGACGCGTTGATCGCGCTCGCCGAGGAAACCAACAAGGTTCTCACTGTCGGCCATCAGGAGCGGTTCGTGTTCGCCCGCACGGGGCTTCTCGATTTCCCGGATGCGCCGAAGGAAGTGTCCTGTTGGCGCATGGGTCCGTGGACGGGCCGTGGCGCCGACGTCAGCGCCGTACTCGACCTGATGATCCACGATCTCGACCTGATGCATCAACTTATCCCCGGTGCCGTCAAGGATGTGCAGGCCAGAAGCCACGCCGAGATGGGGCGTCTGGCCGATGAGGTCCGCGCCATGGTCACGTTCAACAACGGCTCGGTCGCCATTCTGGAAACCAGCCGCATCGCCGCCGTCCGCCGCCGCGGCATGCGCGCGGTCTATTCCGACGGCGTGGTGGAGATCGACTTTCTCACGCGCAAGATGCGCAACACGACGCGCCGCAAGCTGAACGCGCTGGAGCTCGGCGATCCTCTGGGCGAGAGCGTTGCTGCGTTTGTCAAAGCAGTGCAGCAGGGCACGCCCGCGCTCGTGCGTCCGCAGGAAGCGCGCCAGGCGCTGCAAACCGCGCTGAGGATCGACGAAGCCGCCGAGTTCGGCGGCGACGTGCAGCAGCCGCCGCGCTACGCGGCCTACGCCTAGGGATTTCACTCCTTCGCTGTGCTATGGCGTGGCGCGCAGTGCTGACTTACTCTGACCGCTGAAGCCCGACGCGGATTCCCGCATGCTGCGCAAAGTCTTCCTGCTTTTTTTGCCGGGTCTTCTGTTCGCTCTTTCGCCACTCCCGGCTTTTGCTGACAGTTGCAGCGATCTGTCGTCAGTACAGATCCAAGGCGCAACGGTCACGGGCGCGATCAGTGTGCCGGCGGGTCAGTTCACGACGCCGGACCAGATCGGCTATGGATCGCAGACGTACACGGTCCCTGCGTTCTGCCGCGTGCAGCTCACCATCGGCACAGCAACGTCGGAAGTGTGGTTGCCTGCCGCCTGGAACGGCAAGCTCGCGGGCATGGGCAATGGCGGCGAACTCGGCGCCATTATCTACGGCGAATTGTACTACACGGTTGCCACAGGTTATGCCGGCGTATCGTCCGATCTCGGGCACCAGAGTTATGGCGGCGATGCAAGCTGGGCGCTGAATCGCCCTGATCTGATCACGGAGTTCGGCTACACCGCCACGCATGACATGACCACCGCCGCCAAAGCATTGATCCAAGCCTTTTACGGCACGGCGCCAACATATTCCTATTTCTTCGGCAGTTCCGCCGGCGGACGACAGGCGCTGATGGAAGCGCAGCGTTATCCGACCGATTACGACGGTATCGCCTCGCTGTCACCCGGTTTGGGCTGGACGCATCTTATGTCCGGCATGATCGCGGAAGAGCTGAAGCTCGGCGGCAGCGGCTCGAGTGCGTTGCAACTGACCGATCAGCAAGCGATGCGGCTCAATCGCGCGGTGGTCGCGGCGTGCGACGGGCTCGACGGGTTGAAGGACGGGATCATCACCGATCCGACGAAATGCCATTTCGATCCGGGGCAGCTTCAATGCGCATCGCATTTCCTCGCGAACTGCCTGGATCCCGATCAGGTCGCCGCGGTGCGCGCGCTGTACGAGCCTTTGCGGTTTTCGTCGGGCAAGCTGATCTATGCGGGCTTGCCCTATGGCAGCGAATACGAATGGTATTGCTCGGTGCTCCATGACGCATTCAACGCGCCGGTGAGTATTTCGTGGTATCAGAACGAGGTCTATTCGAATCCGAATTGGGATTTCCATACATTCAATCCCGATGTCGATGTCCCGTATGCGGACTCGCTATGGGCATCGACATTGAACGCCTCTTCGCCGAACCTCGATGCGTTCAAGGCGGCTGGCGGGAAGTTGCTCATGGCGCAGGGACAATCCGACGCCATCGTGGTGCCGCAGAACACGATCGATTACTATCGCAACGTGAAGAGGCGCTATAGCGCCGATACCGAAGCGTTCGCGCGACTGTTCATGGAGCCGGGTTACGGGCACTGCGGTCCGCCGCCGGGCCCGAGCGCATGGGATCCGATCGTGGCGATTGCGGGCTGGGTCGAAACCGGCGTCGCGCCGGATTCCATCATCGCCTCCAAGACCAACGGAGACGGCAGCGTGACGTCGCGGCCTTTGTGCCCCCTATCCGCAGCAGGCGCACTACAAGGGGCATGGCGATGTGAACGACGCCGCAACTTCCGTTGCAAAAAGTAGAACTCAATCCACCGCGATCCGCGTGAACAGCATCGCGCCGTGCGGGTCGCTGCCATAGGCGCCGTTGAGAGTGCTGGGCACGAAAACGAAATCGTAGGAGCCGCCGAGACCGATCTTCCAATGCTCGGCAACGCGCCAGTCGCGGATGATGCCAAGGGAGAGCTTGCCAACGGATTCTTTCGCACCGCTGGCGATAAGCTCGTCGTTCTGTTCCCATTCCGCGCGCGCAAACAGGGTCCAAAGGTCTGCGGGCTTGTACTCGGTTTCGAGAAGCACGCCATTGAGATTTGTGCTGTCGCTTAGAAGCTTTTCACCCCACGCGAGCGTCGTTGCGAGCGACGAGTCTTCGCCCAGCGGCTTTATATAAGTCGCGCTCGCCGTGATGCGGTTCTCGTCGATCGTGGGTTCAAGCTGCTCGGGACTTTTCAGGAAACCCCACGACGTTTGCAGCGACCAGTTCGCATCCGGATTCCAGCTCACGCGCACGGCGGTGGAATCGAGCTTGATCGGATCGAAGTCGAACCGGTTCTGGTCCGGCTCGCGGCCGGTGAATTGCGAGACTTCGAGCTTCACGTCGTCATGCACGAAGCCGGCCGTCACAACGCCAAAGGTTATATGTGTCGAGTCGAGCCAATGATGCGTGATCGGCGCTTCGGGAATATCCATCGCCGAGGCGCGGTGCATGAATGCCGTTGGCCCAAGCGCAGGCTCGCCCGGATAACCGAGATAAAGAAAGCCGCTGTCGGTGTTCGTGAAGCGGTGGCTGAACGAACTCGACAGCTCCATGAACAGATCGTGCGGATGCTGACGGTCGACCAGCGGGGTCGTGCCGTTCGCGGTCTCGCCGGTCGCAAGCAGCAACGGATAGCCACTTTTGCCCATGAAGGGATCGGGGCTGAGCATCGCGCGGGAAATTCAGCGTGTCGCCGTCGCCGAAATCGCGCCGTGCCGCGCCCATGACCATTCCGGCGAGAAAGGTCTTGTCGTCGCCGCGCGGCCCGCTTTGCGTGTCGTACACGCCGGTCAGCATCACATGGCCCATCAGCATCCAGTCGTCTGCCATCGTTTCCAGCATGGCGTGCTCGGCAGCATCCGGCTGCCAGCTTGTGCCGGAAGCATCGCGTGTCATGGGATAGGAGCCGAGCAAGCCGGTGGAATGCATCTCCATCGGCATGCTCATATTCATGCCCGGCATGTCGTCCATTTGCGCGAACGCGGGGCTGGCAAAGGCCGCGAAGGGCAACGCGGAAAAAGCCAGACGCAAAAAATTCATCGCGAATACCGGCTGAATAGATCGACAAGCTCGCCGAACTTCGCGCGCGCATCCTTCGCATCGCACTATCGATGGCGTGCGCGACACAATGGGCGGAATGGGTTTTCAGAATCTCGTCCTCGACCTTTCGCAGCGCCGCCTTGATCGCCTGGATCTGGTCGAGCACGTCGATGCAGTAGCGCTCTTCCTCCAGCATGCGCGTCACGCCGCGCACCTGGCCTTCGATGCGGGATAAGCGGGTCAGCAGTTTCGGATCGGCTTTCATTTTATACCTATAGGGGGTATAGCGGCGGCACCCTAAAACGGCCGGTCGTCCGTACGCAAGACGGGTCGCCGTTTGCCTCGCTTCTTTTGTTGCGCCGGGGTAAAGACCCCGCATGACCGACCGCTTCCGCATAGCCTTGGCCCAGCTCAATCCGCTGATGGGCGATATCGCCGGCAATCTGCTCAAAGCGCGCAGTGCCCGCGCCGAGGCCGCGAAGGCGGGTGCGGATCTGATCCTGTTCACCGAGCTGTTTATCGTCGGCTATCCGCCGGAAGACCTCGTGCTGAAGCCCGCGCTGCAGGATGACGCGCGCGAGGCGATCGAGAAATTCGCGGCCGACACTGCCGACGGCGGACCGGCGGTGTTGATCGGCACGCCGTGGGTGGAGGAAGGCAAGCTCTACAATGCCTGCGTCTATCTCGATGGCGGCAAGGTTGCGGGCAAGACATTCAAGGTCGACCTGCCGAACTACGGCGTGTTCGACGAGAAACGCGTGTTCGCAGCGGGGCCGTTGCCGGGTCCGTTCAACATCCGCGGCATCCGCATCGGCGTGCCGGTGTGCGAGGACATCTGGACGCCCGATGTCGTGGAATGCCTGAGCGAAACCGGCGGCGAGATTTTGCTGGTGCCGAACGGTTCTCCGTTCGAGGCCGGCAAGGAAGGCGTGCGTCTCGGCCTCATCAAATCACGGGTGAAGGAAAGCGGATTGCCGCTGGTCTATCTCAACCAGATCGGCGGCCAGGACGAGGTGGTGTTCGACGGCGCGTCGCTGGTGTGCAACGCCGACGGCACGCTCGCCCATGCGCTGCCGGCATGGGAAGAGAAGCTCGTCATCACCGATTGGATGCGCACGGAGAACGGCTGGGTCTGCGCGCCCGGCGAGCGCGTCGAAGAAGAAGATCGCGAGACGCAGATCTATCACGCGATGGTGCTGGGCCTGCGCGACTATGTGAACAAGAACCGCTTTCCCGGCGTGGTGCTGGGCCTTTCCGGCGGCATCGACAGCGCGATCTCCGCCGCGGTCGCGGTCGATGCGCTGGGCGCGGATCGCGTGCGCTGCGTGATGCTGCCGTCGCGCTATACCTCGCGCGACAGCCTCGACGATGCGGAGGAATGCGCGAAGCTGCTTGGCTGCAAATACGAAAGCGTGGGAATCGAAGGCGCGGTGGAGGCATTCGGCAACGCGCTGAAAGACACCTTCGCGGGCAAGCGTGCCGACACGACGGAGGAGAACGTCCAGTCGCGCGCGCGCGCCGTGATCCTGATGGCGATCTCCAACAAGTTCGGGCCGATGGTTCTGACGACCGGCAACAAGAGCGAGATGAGCGTCGGCTATGCGACGCTCTATGGCGATATGTGCGGCGGCTATAACGTGCTGAAGGACGTCTACAAGACGGAAGTGTTCCGGCTGTCGCGGTGGCGCAATGCGCATCACCCGCACGGCGCGCTGGGCCCCAAAGGCCGCGTGATCCCGGAGCGCATCATCACCAAGCCGCCGAGCGCGGAACTGCGCGAGAACCAGAAGGATCAGGATTCGCTCCCGCCCTACGACATCCTCGACGGCATCCTCGAATGTCTGGTCGAGAACGAGATGACGTTCGAGGCGACCTGCGCGAAAGGCTATCACCCCGCGACGGTGAAGCGCGTGGAGCAACTTCTCTATGTCAGCGAATACAAACGCCGCCAGGCCCCACCCGGCGTGAAGATCACCCGCAAAAATTTCGGCCGCGACCGCCGCTATCCGATCACCAATGCGTTAGAGATGCGAGAGATATTTAGAAGAGAAACTTCCCTCTCCCCCTTAAAGGGGGAGAGGGGTAAGGGTGAGGGGGCCTAGACGCGCACACCTTGCCGAAAGCATTGTGCACGCTGCGCCGCCCCCTCACCCCAGCCCTCTCCCCCGCTCAGCGGGGGCGAGGGGGAAATAAGTATGACCACACTCGTTCGTTTCGCTCCGTCTCCCACCGGTCTGCTCCATGTCGGCAATGCGCGGACGGCTGTCGTCAACTGGCTGTTTGCGCACAAGACCGGTGGCAAGTTCTTTCTGCGCATTGACGATACCGATACCGAACGCTCCAAGCCGGAATACGAAGCGGCGATCATCGAAGACCTCGCGTGGCTCGGTCTCCGCCACGATCTCTTCGCGCGACAGATGGAACGCGCAGATGCGCATCAGGCGGCGGCGGACAAACTGAAGGCTAGCGGACGGCTTTATCCGTGTTACGAGACCGCCGCCGAACTCGACCGCCGCCGCAAGCGTCAGATTGCGATGCACAAGCCGCCAGTCTATGACCGCGCAGCACTCGCGCTGACTGATGAGGACCGCGCCAAGCTGGAGGCCGAAGGGCGAAAACCGCATTGGCGCTTCAAGCTCAGCCAGACAAAAGTAAAATGGCGCGACTTGATCCGCGGCGAGGTCGAGATCGACACCGCGCATCTCTCCGATCCCGTGTTGATCCGCGAGGACGGGCGCTTTCTCTATACGCTGCCCTCCGTCGCCGACGACATCGACTTCGTGGTCACGCATATCGTGCGCGGCGAGGACCACGTCACCAACACCGCGGCACAGATCGAGATCTTCGAGGTTCTCGGCGCGCCCATGCCGGCGTTCGCGCATTTTCCGCTGCTGATCGGAAGCGGCGGCGAGGCGCTGTCGAAGCGCATCGGCTCGTTGTCGTTGCGCGAAATCCGCGAGGGCGGGATCGAACCGCTCGCGCTCGCTTCCTATCTCGCCAAGACAGGCACATCCGATCCCGTCGAATTGCGCAGCTCGCTGGACACGCTCGCGCGGGAATTCGATTTTGCCAAGATCGGCCGCGCGCCGGCGCATTTCGACCCCAAGGAATTGGAAGGCCTGAACGCGAAGCTGCTGCACGGCTTTACTTACGATGCCGTCGCGCCGCGTCTTCAGGCGATGGGCATCGAGGGCGGCGCAGCGTTCTGGGACGCTGTGAAGCCCAACCTCACGCGTCTGTCCGACGCCGCTGATCTCGCAACGCTCGTCACCGGTCCCGTGACGCCGGTGATCGAGGACGCATCGTTTCATCGCCAAAGCCGCCGGGCTTCTTCCCGCCGAACCGTGGAAACGAAGACACCTGGGGCGCGTGGACAAAAGCTGTCGGCACTGCCACCGGCGCAAAGGGCAGGGCGCTGTTCCATCCGCTCCGCCTCGCGCTCACCGGCCGCGAACATGGACCGGAACTGAAAAAGTTGCTGCCGCTGATCGGACGTGCGAAAGCGCTCTCTCGCCTCAACGGAACCGCCGCGTGACCCATCTTCGCCTCTACAACACGCTCACGCGCACGAAGGAAGATTTCGTGCCGCTCGATCCCGCCAACGTGCGCATGTATGTGTGCGGGCCGACGGTCTACGACTATGCCCATATCGGCAATGCGCGGCCCGCGATCGTGTTCGATGTGCTCTATCGGCTGCTGCGTCACCTCTATGGACCGGCGCATGTCACCTATGTCCGCAACATCACGGACATCGACGACAAGATCAACGCGCGCGCGCAGGAACGCGCCAAGGGCGGCGACGTGTTCGCGGCGCTGCGCGAACTGACCGAGAAGACCTACGGCATCTATCGCGAAGACGTGATGGCGCTGGGTTGTCTTGAGCCGACCGTCATGCCGCGCGCGACCGAGAACGTGCCGCAGATGATCGCGATGACCAGCGCTTTGATTGACGCAGGCTATGCCTATGCTGCGGAAGGCCATGTGCTGTTCCGCGTCAAGAAAAAGGCGGATTACGGCAAGCTCGCGCGCCGCAGCGTGGACGACATGCTGGCCGGCGCGCGCGTCGACGTTGCGCCGTACAAGGAAGACCCGATGGATTTCGTGCTCTGGAAGCCGTCGGACGCGGCCACGCCGGGATGGGATTCGCCGTGGGGCCGGGGGCGGCCCGGCTGGCATCTCGAATGCTCGGCGATGATCGAGGCGACGATGGGAGAGACCATCGACATTCACGGCGGCGGCATCGATCTGGTCTTTCCGCATCATGAAAACGAGATCGCGCAGTCAGAAGGCGCGCATCATGGCCATCCGCTCGCGCGCACTTGGATGCACAACGGCTTCCTGAACGTCGAAGGCGAGAAGATGTCGAAGAGCCTCGGCAATTTCGTCACCATCAACGAATTGCTGAAAGACTGGCCGGGCGAGGTGCTGCGCTTCAATATGCTGCGCACGCAATACCGCCAGCCGATGGACTGGACCGTCGCCGGCATGAACGAAAGCTGGAAGACGCTGGAGAAATGGTACGCGGTGACCGAGCCGCTGGCCGATCCGCCGGTGGGCGAGGCGTTTCTCGCAGCACTTTCAGACGATCTCAACACACCGCAGGCGATTGCGGCGTTGCACAAGGGCGGCGATCATGAGCTCGCGGGCGGATTGGGACTGCTCGGCTTCTCGAACGTGCAGTTGCGCATCGCGGCGAAGACTCAGGTCGATGAAATCGCTATTGCCGATGCCATCGAAGCGCGCAAGACCGCGCGCAAGGCGAAGAACTTCGCGGAGTCCGACCGCATCCGCGATGACCTGCTTACCAAGGGCATCGTGCTGAAAGACAGCCCATCCGGCACCACATGGGAGGTCAAGCGCTGACCATTCATGCGCCAACGACATTGCCCTATGAGCAAGCCTGAAGGAATCCACGATCATCCCGATGAAGCGCTCGGCATTTTTTATGCCGGCGGCTCCTATCTGCTTTGGGGTTTCGTGCCGCTGTATTGGGCGATGCTCGCGGGCGTGCCGCCGATCGAGATCACGCTGCATCGTATCTTCTGGGGCGGGCTGTTTGCTGCCGCTGTGACGCTGTTGCGCCGTCGCTGGCGCGAGATCGTCGCGATATTTCGCAAGCGCGATACGCTTCTGGCGCTCGCTACGTCGAGTGTGCTTATCGCACTGAACTGGGGAATCTTTATCTGGTGTGTGTCGACACACCATCTCGTGGAATCGAGCCTCGGCTACTATCTGACGCCACTGGTATCGATGGCGTTGGGCCTGATTTTGCTGGGCGAAAAGATCTCGCGCCTGCGCCTTGCCGCCATCGGGCTTGCGACTCTTGCAGTGATCGTTCAGGCGTTCGAACTCGGCTATTTGCCATGGCCTGCACCAGCGTTGGCACTGTCGTTCGGGTTCTATGGCTTCGTGCGCAAGCGCACACCGGTCGACGCGCTGGATGGGCTCACGGTCGAGACGATCCTTTTGTTTCCGTTCACTGCGGCGGTACTGGGATATTTCGCCGCAAGCGAGACTGGCGCGTTCGTGCCCGGCGCATGGCTGCATGATGCGTTGCTGATCGGTGGTGGCCCGATCACGGCGATTCCGTTGGTGATGTTCGCGGCGGGCGCGCGGCGCGTGCGCATGACGACGCTGGGTTTCCTGCAATACATCACCCCGTCGATCACGTTGCTTGTTGCGACGCTACTGATGGGTGAATCATTCACGAAAACCGACACTATCACATTCGGCTGTGTGTGGAGTGCGCTGGTGCTCGTCGGCCTGGAAGGTCCGGTGCTACGCGCCCGCGCCCGCAAGGCGGCTTAGATGTTCGCCGAGGCACTCGATGGCCGCTTCCGGCGTCATCGCAACATGAAAGAACGTCGAGATCGACGCGCCCGCAAAGCCCTGCGAGACCGACTGGTCGAGCAGCATCTGCAGCGGCGCGTAATAGTCGTCCGTGTTGAGCAGGACGATGGGCTTGGCGATCACCCGCAGCTGTGTTGCGATCATAACTTCGAAGAACTCGTCGACGGTGCCGATACCGCCAGGCAAAACCGCAAAGGCATCCGCCATCGTCATCATCAGCTTTTTGCGCTCGGGCAAGCCTTCGGTGAAGATGACTTTCTCCTCGACCGATGGCGGTTCGAGATGGCGCAGGAATTCGGGAAGGATGCCGGTGACGTTCGCGCCCGCGAGTTTTGCCGCATGTGCGACCTCGCCCATCAATCCGACATAGCCGCCGCCGAAGACAAGGTCATATCCGTCCTCGCCAAGCAGAGTTCCGAACCGCTTTGCCGCGCCGGTGTACACCGGATCGACGCCATGCGAAGACGCGCAGAACACACAGATTTTCGGGCGTTGTTTATCCATGGTCCGGGCAGGGTTGCGGCGGGCTGCGCTTCTTCCTAAACAGGTTCGAACGACAAAACAAAGCCCCAAACGGAGGATCGCGTGCCGCGTTGGCTCATCATCATTGGTATCATTGCTGTGGTGGCCATGGTTGCGGGATTTCTGGTCTTCGGCGGCGCGAATATGGGGCGCTGAATGACAAGTTCATTGGTCGAAGAAGGCGACGGCGCACCGTCCTTCCGTCCTCTGTGGATGCTGATGCCATATCTCTGGCCCAAGGGACAGCCGGAGCTTCGTGTCCGCGTTTTCGCGTCGATATTTTTCCTGATCCTCGCGACGTCGGCGACCAGTATCTCGCCCTTATTCTACGGTTGGGCGGTGGATCGGCTTGCCAAAACGCCGGCTGAGATCGTGCTCGGTGCGGCGTTGTCATGGATCGCGGCTTATACGCTGTCGCGGATTCTGATGCAGGCCTTCGCGCAGTTGCGCGACGGTGTGTTCGCAAAAGGTGCAGTACCACGCCATGCGCGAGGTCGCGGTTTCGACCTTCGCCCATGTCCATACGCTGTCGCTGCGCTTCCATCTGGAGCGCAAAACCGGCGGCTTGTCGCGCGTGATCGAGCGCGGCACCAAGGGAATCGATACGTTGTTGTCGTTCGCGCTGTTCAGCATTTTTCCGACCATCGTCCTTCTGGCGTTCTACGCCATCATCCTCTTCATCAAGCTGAATCTGACGATCGCACTTGGTCACGGTGGCGATGGTCGTCGCTTATGTGTGGTTCACCTTCGCGATCACGCGTTGGCGCATCCAGTTTCGCCGCGACATGAACCAGAGCGATCAGGATGCCAACACCAAGGCGGTCGATAGTTTGCTCAATTACGAGACCGTCAAATATTTCAATAATGAGAAGCACGAGACGCGTCGCTTCGACAAATCGATGGAGAAGTATTCACGCGCTTCGATCCAGGCGCAGATTTCGCTCTCCGTTCTGAATACAGGGCAGGCGCTGATCATGGCGCTGGGCCTCGGCGCCGTCATGGCGCTGGCAGCCATGGGGATCAAAGCAGGGCAGTTCACGATCGGCACGCTGGTCGCGGCCAATGCGATCCTCGTGCAACTCTATATTCCGCTCAATCTGCTCGGCACGGTCTATCGCGAAATCACGCAGGCGTTGGTGGATATGGAAGCCATGTTCCGCCTGCTCAACCAGCCGCGTGAGGTGAAAGACAAGCCCAGCGCGCCGCCCTTGGTCGTAACACGCGGCGAAATTCGCTTCGACAATGTCGTCTTCGCCTATGAGCCCGCACGGACGGTTTTGAAGGGCATCAGCTTCACCGTGCCGGCGGGAAAAACAGTCGCGGTGGTCGGCCCATCGGGGGGGAAAGTCCACCATCAGCCGCATTCTCTATCGCTTCTATGACATCAAGTCAGGCAGCGTGACCATCGACGGGCAGGACATCCGCGACGTGACGCAGGAAAGCCTGCGCGCGGTCATCGGCATCGTTCCGCAGGATACGGTGCTGTTCAACGATACGGTGCGATACAACATCGCCTATGGCCGGATCGGCGCGACGGAGGCCGAGATCAAGGACGCCGCACGCTACGCCCAGATCGACAAGTTCATCGTTGAACTGCCGCTGGGTTACGACGCAATGGTCGGCGAGCGCGGGCTGAAGCTCTCGGGGGGCGAGAAGCAACGTGTCGCCATCGCGCGCACGATCCTCAAGAATCCGCCGATCCTGTTGCTGGATGAGGCAACGTCCGCGCTCGACACCGGTACGGAACGTGAAATCCAGAGCGCCCTGAACGAAATCTCCCGCGACCGCACAGCGCTCGTCATCGCGCACCCGGCTCTCTACCGTTGTCGATGCGGATGAAATCCTCGTACTCGATCATGGCGAGATCATCGAGCGCGGGCGGCACAACGATCTCGTCGCTGCCAATGGCCACTATGCCGCCATGTGGAACAAGCAGAAGGAAGCGGCGGCCGCGCGCGAAAAGCTCAAAGAGGTCGAGAACGATCCAGACGTGGCGCCCGGCATCGTGCGCGCCACGCCGGTGGATGTGGCTTGACTATTCGGCTGCCTGCCCGAGCGGAATGGGTTGCGGCATGATCCCGACACTGTGCTGCCGCTCACGCGCTGCACGCCGCGCCGCGCGGCGCTCCCGCACCCGGTAGGGCAAGGCAAGCATCGATGGCACGAGGCCGAGCGTGATCAGCTTGGAGAATGCCAGGCCGAATACGATCGCAGTGGAAAGCGCGACCCACATCAATCCGTTCGGGCCGCCGATGGTGACCTCGCGGGTGGCAAAGTCGATCTCGATGGCGAACATCATCGGCAGCAACCCTCCGATGGCAGTGATCGTCGTCAAGAACACCGGACGCAGACGTTGCGCGCTCGACCGGATCACAGCCTCGATGGGATCCATGCCCCCGTCGCGCAGGCGGTGGAAGGTATCGATCAGGACGATATTGTGGTTCACCACGATGCGGCCAGCGCCAGCATGCCGGTGCCCGACATGATGATGGAGAATGGCTCGCGCATCACGACCATGCCAAGCAAGGTTCCGATCATGGCGAGGATCACTGCGACCAAAATCAGAATGGCATGGTAGAAGCTGTTGAACAGCATCAACAGCACCATCGCAATCAGGAACAACGCCAGCAACGCCGCGATGACGAGGAAGTTGCCGGACTCGTTCCTGCTCTTCCGCACCGCCTTTGAACGACACGCGGACGTCGTGCGGGAAGTTCTGCGTCGCAAGCCATGACTGGATCTTGGTTGTTTCCGCGTTGGCGTTGACGCCGAGCTTCACATTGGCGCGGACATGATAAACACGGTGTCCGTCCACGCGCTCGATCGAGTTGACTTGCTGTGCCGGTTTGCGCGTTACGAAGTTGCTGATCGGCACCATGCTGCCGTCATTCGCGGAGACGCGCAGGTTGTCGAGGGGCTGCAACACCGCGCGATTCACTGGGATAGCGCACGCGGATATCGACCTCGTCTTGGCTGTCGTCCGGCCGGTATTTTCCGACCAGAATGCCGTTGGTCACAAGCTGCACCGCCGTACCGATGGATTGCGCATTGGCGCCAAAACGGCTCGCCATCTCGCGATTGATGTCGAGGTCCCCACTCGATGCCGGGCAATGGACGCGTATCTTCGACATCGCGCAGACCCGGCATCTTGTCCATATGCTCCCGGATCGCGGAACTTACCTGTGCGAGAGACAGATAATCGTCCGACGAGACATCGATCATGATGTCCTTGCCGCTCTGCGGTCCGTTACCGGGCTCGCGGATTTCGATATTCACGCCTGAATGTTTGCGGTCTTCTCGCGAATTTCCTCTTCGATCTGCTTACCCGGCCGGCGCAGGCGATAGTCTTTCATCTCGATGCTGACGTGACCGATGTTGTCGACCGGTTCGCCACCCTCATTGTTCATCGAGTTGCCTTGACCGCCGGACGTCGCGTACACGGCGCGAATGCCGGGCACAGTCTGCGCGATGCGCGAGACGTTCATAACGATGTCGCGCTTTTCATTGGCCGACAGATTGCCGCGCGCGGAGACGTAGATGCGCGCATACCCGCCATCCTCGTCCGCGAAGAACACCGAACCCTTGTTGAACAAATAGAACAGCGTGACCACGGCAACAACAACGCCAAACGCACCACCGATCACGCGCCAGGGGTGCCGCGTCAGTCTCTCGGCAATATGTGCGTACCAGCCGGTGACGCCCGGAATCTCACGCCAGTCGCCGGTCTCCGATGCCTCGATCGCCTTCTCGTGCGCTTCGTCATGCGGCGGCGCCTTGCCAAAGAAACCGCCAAGCACAGGCAGGAAGATCAGCGCAACGACCATCGACGCAGACAACACGATGATCAGCGTGATCGGGAAGAAGCTCATGAACTTGCCGGGAATGCCTGGCCACAGGAGCATGGGCAGGAACGCGCCGACCATGGTCGCCGTGGCACTGACCACCGGCCAGAACATGCGGGTTGCGGCCTGCGCGAACGCTTCCTTCGGCGAGAAGCCTTCGGTCATTTTGCGGTCGGCGTATTCCACGACGATGATCGCGCCATCGACGAGAATGCCCACAGCCAGCAACATGCCGAACATGATCATCTCGTTTCAGCGACATGCCGAGCCCGTTCAGGACCATGAATGCCATCAGGAACGACGTCGGGATGGCCCACGCCTACGAGGAGACCCGCGCGTACGCCAAGCGCGGCGACGATGATGATCATCACAAGGATGATGGCCAGAATAATCGAATCCGACAGCGAGTTGAGCATGTCGTGGATGTCGGTGGATTCGTCGAACAGATAGGTGACGTGAACGCCCGGCGGCCAGGTCTTTTGCGCTTTTTCGACGGCCGCTTTCACCGCCGCGTTGTTGGCAATGATGTTGGCGCCGATACGCTTGGTGACATCGAGTGAGATCGTCGGTTGACCGTTCACGCGGGCATAGGTGGTCGGGTCATAGAAGGTGCGGTGAACCTGTGCCACGTCACCCAGCGTGATGGTCGAATTCGCGGTCGAGCGGATCGGGAGAGACAGCAGATCGCTTGCTGTCTCGATCACGCCGGGCACCTTGACCGCGAAGCTGCCGTGACCGGTGTCGATCAGGCCCGCCGCGATCAGCCGGTTGTTGTTGGAGACCGCGTCGAACATCTCCTGCTGGGTGATGCCGAAGCTTTCGAGTTTCGCCGGATCGATGACGATTTCCAGCATCTCCTTGCGCTCACCGTCGATATCGACGTCGAGCACGGTCGGGATGACTTTCATCTCGTCTTTCAAATCGCGCGCGAGCTTGAGCAGGGTGCGCTCCGGCACGTTGCCATAGAGCGCGGCCGAAATGACCGGCTGCAGAGCGGTGTTGATTTCCTCGACCGTCGGCGGGTCGGCATCAGCCGGCATCAAGGAGCGCGTTTCGTCGACCTTCGCGCGGACGTCGTTAAGCGCCTTCTCCTTTTTGAAGTTCACATCGAATTCGAGGATGACGACGCCGACGCCGGAATAGGCGCGCGCGGTGATCGTCTTGAGGCCCTCGACCGAGCGTAAGCCGGTCTCAAGCGGTTTGACGAGCAGGCGCTCGCTATCCTCCGGACTGATGCCCGGATATGTCACCTGAACGATCAAATAAGGAATCGGGATGTCCGGCTGCGCTTCCTTCGGAATATTGATGAAGGCGTAAACGCCGGCGATGAGCACGACCAGGATCAGCGCGATGACAACTCGCGTATTGTTGACCGCCCAATCGACAATTCTGGTCATGACGGCACTCCGCTCTTATCGACCACGGCTTTCACCTTTTCGCCTTCGGTCACGAATTCCTGACCAACGGTGATGATGTTCACATGTTGTGGGATGCCTGCGATCCACATGCCATCGGACCATCGGAGACGATCTGGAATCGGCACGAACCGTACGACCCCGTCCTGCACGACGCGCACACCGACGGCACCGGCATCGTTGAGCACCAGAATACCGGGCGAGATGTGAACCGAGGCAACTTGCCGCACTGGAATGTGGATGTCGGCGCTGACACCGTCGCGCAGCTTGTTGTCGGCGTTCGGCAGTTCGACTTCGACGCGGAAGGTGCGCGTGGTTGCGTCGGCGCGGTCGGCCACGAAGCGTACTTTGCCTTTGACGGTCTCGCCGGTAACGAGCGTGGCACTCGCGGCATCGCCGATTTTGATCTGTCCGACCTCGTGTTCCGAGACGGCACCGACCGCTAGGAACGGTTCCGGCGCGTAGACCATCTCGCATTTGTCTCCGATGCGCAGATAGTCGCCGACATCGACGTAGCGGTCGTCGATATAGCCGTCGAACGGCGCGCGAATTTTGGTGTCGGCAAGTTGTACGCCCATCGTGCTCTCCCCCGCTTTGGCCGCTTCAAAGGCCGCCTGCGACTGCGCAAGTTGGGTCTTTGAGCGAAATCCCTGAGCGTACAATTCTTTCGCCACGTCGAGTTCTTTGCTGGTCTGCGCGACCATCGCCTGCATCTGCGCTACCTTGGCGCCCGCGGTCGTTGATGTCGATTTCGCAAAGCACGTCGCCGGTCTTGACCTTTTGACCCTTGTCGAAGTGGATCGCTTTGACCGTGCCTTCGACTTCGGCGCGAACATCGACCGCGTGAAGGGCTTGTGTCCTGCCGCGCACGGTGACGGTCGCGGCGCGATCCGTCGCGGTCAGGGCGGCAACGCGCACCAGTGGCGTTGCCGCGGATGTGGGCTTCGCATCTGCGCTTTCGGTGCTGATTTCTGTCCGGGGATGGATGAAAATGCTGGACCCGATCCAGATCACCGCAAGCGCGAGGATCCCGAACGCCCATTGATAGCGCGGCTTCATGCCCAGCCAGAAGCCCGGCATCACGCGCTCGTAGAAGCTGTCTATGGCATTCATCAGGCGCTTGAACATGTCTTCGTGCTTTCGTTACGCGGCGGCGACGGCTTCGGATGTTTCGAAGCGAGGGCGTTGTTTCTTCAGGAAGTCGAGAGCTGCTTCATAGATGACGCGTCCGAACCCGTTCGCAAACTCCTCGCCAAGGCTTTTCGGGTCGGTGTTGCTTGCATTCAACTGCGCCAGTTTGCTCTCGGTCTGGTTGATATAATCTTCCAGGAGGGCGCTGACCCGGCCCGGCGGCAGCAGGTCGGAAAACAGCATCGCGAAGACGAAGGGGGAACGGTGGCGGTCTTCCAATAGGGGCTTGAGCAAAGACGCGATAAAGGCGCTCCGGCCGGCGGGCGTAATCGAATAGACCTTGCGGTCGGGACGCTTTTCCTGTGCCTCCGCGCGCACGGAGACGAGCCCCTCCTCACAGAGCCGGTTTAGCGCCGGATAGATCGAGCCAAAGCTTGCCTCGACGAAGTGCTGATAGCCGTCATTCTGGAAAAGGTTCTTGATCTCATAGCCGGTGGCATCGCTACGGGTGAGAATCCCCAAGCAGATCGTGCGAACGTCCAAGGCCTCGTCCCCTATCTATATTGGTCTGATATAGATCGGGTCTATATATGTTCAGGCTTCCGAAATTCAAGTCACTTCGGTGTGTAGAATACGCAATCCCCAACTGCGCCCGCTGCGGGGCGTGCGTACTAGCGTGGCATACCAGATGTTGTAGAGCGGATGCGTCTTGCCTTTAAATCTCAGATTTTCAGACCGGATGGTCCGTTATCTGGGCGCAGCTAGAGGAGTTCCACTCGGTCAACTTCTACGCCTTTGTTCCCCTGGCGGGTGGAAAAGCGGATGCGTTGCTCGGCTCAAGACCTGAACGCCGGACCGGCGAAGCGCGCTGGCGTGACAATAGATATCGCCGCCCCCGCCATCGGACACCACAAAGCCGAAACCTTTCTGGTCGTTAAAGAATTTGACTTTGCCCTCCACCATCGGCCGCTAGGGCCGGAGTCGCGATGGCCCCCGCCGCCGAACCGGTCGCTTCCTCCGAACCTATCGCCACCACCGAAACGGTCGCCGCCGCCGAAACGATCGCCCCCGCCAAAGCGGTCGCTGCCACCGAAGCGATCACCGCCACGATGCCCGCCGCGTCCGCCGCCACCGAAACGGTCCCCGCCGCCAAAACCGCCATCATCGCCAAAGTCGCGGCGCGGCTTGCGCGGGGCAGGAGCGTCCGCCGTGCTGGCATCGACGCTATGAACCGTTACAACCTGAAGGCCACGCTGCGAATTTTGAAGATCGCAGATGATCGTCGAGCCCTGAAGAAGGCTGGGTGTTCCCAGTGATTGAAGCGCCGACGCATGGCAGAAAGCGTCGACGCCATCCTCCATGGTCACAAAGCCAAAACCCTTGGTCGCATTGAACCATTTAACAGTGCCTTTCGCAGAAGCTCTTGCGAGAGGTCCGGAATTGCCGTTGTCGAAATTCGCCATGTCTGCCGATGCCGCGCCCACCGGATAATTTTCCAAAACCGCACTCCCCCATTCCGGCAACAGGCGGGTGCGCTAGCCCTATCATGCGCAAAAAGCCGCGCCTCTCGCAACGGGGCAGGCGCCGTTCCGCGCGATTTTTGGCGTATATGTCGGCAGGTTTCATTCTCTTTCGTCTAGGTGAGCAAAATGCCCGGAAGTCAGGATTTCGCGCCCGATTCTCGCAACGAGACGGCTTTGATCTATTTGAACGGCGGTCTGGTCCCCCGGAGCGAGGCGAAAGTTTCTGTCTTCGACGCAGGGTTCGTCTTGGGCGACGGTGTCTGGGAAGGGCTACGCCTGCACAAGGGGGCGTTTCTGTTTCTCGATGCACATCTCGACAGGCTTTACAGCGGCGCGCTGACCATCGCGCTCGACATCGGGCTTTCGCGCGACGAAATGATTGCCGCATTGCACCACACGGCTGAGGCAAACGGCATGCAGAGCGGTGTCCATATCAGATTAATGGTGACGCGCGGACCGAAGAAGGCGCCCAATCAGGATCCGCGTAACGCGCTTGGGGATGCCGACGGTCGTCATCGTCGCAGAGCATAAGGAGCCTAGCGAGGAGATCGTCACCCGCGGTCTCAAGCTGGCGACGTCCTCCATTCGCTGTACGCCCAAAGACATGTTCGACATGCGATTGAATTCGCATAGCCGCCTGTCGCTGATCCGGGCTTTTCTCGATGTGATGGACAAGGGCGCGGATGAGGCGCTGATGCTCGATCCGAACGGATTTGTGTCGAGTTGCAACGCGACCAACTTTTTCACGGTGAAGAGTGGCGAGCTAAGAACCTCAACCGGCGAGTTTTGCTTTAACGGCGTTACCCGTTCAAATGTGGTAGCGCTGGCTCAGAAAAACGGCATTCCTCTGAGGATCGCGAATTTCACGCTCGAACGATATTCACGCCTCGGATGAAGCGTTTGTGACGGGAACGTTTGGCGGTATCACGCCGGTGCGCGAAATCGACGGTTACACCATGCCGCAAACTCTACCCGGACCGGTCACGACCCGGCTGCGCGCGCTATACGCCCAACTCAAAGACGCTGACGCGGCGCGATGAGTGAGCCGATCCGGATCGCGATGTGGTCGGGGACCGCGTAATATCTCAACCGCGATGATGCGATCGTTCGAGAACCGGCCCGACACCGCGGTCATTGACGAGCCATTTTATGCTGCTTTTCTCAAAACGACGGGTATCGACCATCCGATGCGCGAAGAATGCATGGCCTCGCAACCCACCGATCCGCGCGACGTTGTCAAAGAGATTTTAGGTCCAGTCCCCGGCGGCCGCCCTATCTGGTACCAGAAACACATGACGCATCACATGGTGGATGGCTTTCCCGCGCGAATGGATTGCGGGCATGCGCAATGCCTTTCTGATACGCGCACCGGAGGATGTTCTGCGGTCTTATGTGCAGAAGCGCGAGAACGTGACGCTCGAGGATATCGGCTTCGTCTCACAGCGCGAATTGTTCGACCGCGAGAGTGATCGGCTTGGTGTTGCGCCCCCCGTCATCCAAGGCGAAGATGTACCCTCTGATCCGCACGCCGTGTTGAGTGCTTTGTGTAGTGCGTTGGATATTCCGTTCTTAAAGAGCATGCTGTCGTGGCCTGCGGGCAAGCGCGACACCGACGGCGCGTGGGCACCCGTGTGGTACGCGTCTGTTGAGCGTTCGACGGGATTCTCAGCGCCCCAGACGCCTGTCTCGCGCGGTCCGCTACCGGCAAATTTACAGCGGATCGTCGACGCCGCTCGTCCGCATTACGAGGCGATGCGAAAGTTCAGGCTATTGTAGCGGGGGCGTAGCAAGCAGGTTTCGGAACAAACTCCGTACTCGGAAGATGCGCGGACGCACCGCTTAGGCCTATAGCTTCATTCATAATTGCGGCGACTACGCGCACTAGTGGTGGCGTTTCACAAAGAACAACCTTTGGATGTTCCTTCTCCATGCTGCTGCAAACCATCAACAGGATTAGAACGCCGCGAGATTTCAAACCGTGCATTCTATCGTGCGGAGGATTCATGCGTGCGGCGCTAGGCATCATTGAGGGCTATTACGGTACGCCGTGGTCATGGCCGGAACGCGCCGCGACAGCAGCGTTTCTCGCGCCGTATGGATATTCGTTCTACATTTACGCACCGAAGGCAGACGCCTTCCTGCGCGAGCGCTGGCGGGAAGATCATCCCCATGAACTCGCAAAACATCTTCGTATGTTCGCCGCGCATTGCCACGAGCTCGGCGTGAGCTTCGGCGTCGGCTTAAGCCCTTTTGAGATTTGTCGTGACTTCGGCCGGGAAGAGCGCGGCGCGCTAATGCGCAAGCTCTCTTTTTTTGACGACGTCGGAATCGACCAGTTGGCGATTTTGTTCGACGATATGAAAGGCGACGAACCGGATCTGGCTGAAAGACAAGCCGATATCTTGCACTGGATCGCGGAACGCACATCAGCACGAAAGCTGATTATCTGCCCTACCTATTACTCCGACGACCCCATTCTGGATCGCTTGTTCGGAAAAAGGCCCGAAAATTATCTCAACGAGTTGGGCATGCGCCTCGATCCCAGTATCGATGTGTTCTGGACGGGCGAAGAAGTGTGCTCACGGGCATTTTCGTCCGCTCATTTGGAGCGCGTCTGCAACACATTCGGGCGTAAGCCGGTGCTGTGGGACAACTATCCGGTGAACGATGGTGCCCGCATGTCGCGGTATCTTCACCTGCGCGCTTTTGCCGGGCGGCCCGCGACGATCGCGGATTTTATTGCAGGGCACGCGATCATCCGGCGCTCCAGTCGGTCCTTTCGCGCATTCCCGCGCTGACACTGGTCGAAAGCTATGAAAAAGGCGACGCCTACGAATTTGGCCGTGCGTTCGATAACGCAGCGTCCATCGTACTGGGCAATTATTTGGCGCGCACGCTCAAAGACGATCTCGCTCAATTTCAGGATATTGGTCTAGATCGTTTGGGCGATGCCAAAGAGCGCTGCGACGCCGCTATATCGGCGTAAATCACCCCGCCGCACGCGAGGTTCTGGCATGGCTCGATGGCGCCTATAGCCGGGAAACAATCGTATTGACGTCCTAGCGCATACTTCTTGCCTGAGCTATGCGAATGGCATGAGGAGATACGGTCTTGTCGCCGATGCAGGCGGAAACGAATGTGCGCTTCGCGCTTGTCTCTTCCGACTCAGCGCCGACGCTCATCAACCCTCACAAATACAAGGCAAGCTCGTTCGCCTCGATCGAGCAAGCGGCGCACACTTATCTGACGGAACAGAAATCCGGCATCGCGCTTTCCGGTGCCGCTATATCCGTTGCGGCCCCGTCAGCAGCAATGCCATCCATATGACCAATCTCGGCTGGAAGTTTTCCGGAGAGGAACTCGCGGCGGCGCTCGGCACCGATCGGGTATTGTTGATCAATGATTACGAAGCCATTGCGCATGTGATACCGGTCCTGCGCGCGAACGATTTGCGCGATATCGGTCTTCAGCCCACGCGTAACCCGCAACCCGGCCGCGAGACGATTGCTATCGTCGGGCCGGGTACAGGCTTGGGTGTGGGTGGTTATGTTCGTTCTGGAAAAGAACTGTTGCCATTGGTGACGGAAGGCGGCCATGCCGATTTTGCGCCTGCGGACGATATAGAAGTCGAAATCCTGAATAATTTGCGCGCCCGGTTCGGGCCACGTTTCCAACGAGCGGATTCTGTCTGGCCCCGGTCTGGTAAATCTTCACGCCGCTCTCTCCGCAATCGAGAAACGTCCCCAGGAGAATCCAACTCCGCAAACCATCACGGCTGGTGCGCTGGCGGACCAAGTTCGTTTTGCGCGTTGGTGCTGTCGCGCTTTTGCGCGATCCTTGGCGCCGTCGCGGGCAACATCGCGTTGACGATGGGTGCGAAACAGGGCGTGTTTCTGGCAGGCGGGATTCTTCCCGTTGTCGCGGATTTTCTCGCTGAAAGTGAGTTTCGCGCGCGGTTTGAAGCGAAGGGCCGCTTTGCATCTTATATGAAGAACATTCCGACCAGGCTGATCGTGAACGATGATGCCGGATTGCTCGGTGCTGCCGTGGTTCTCCGCAACATGATGGATCGGTAGTTGTGCAGATGCCGCGCGTGACTTCGATCATATTCTGCGCATTCGCCTTAAATGCGTGCTCGCTGATGCCGAATGAGGAAAAGAAAGTGGAGGCGCCCGTTCCCAATCCAGTTCGTATCGTGATCGACGAGCCTGGCGTCATTCATCCCGAGCGCTGGCCCTTGGGAGAAAGTGGTATTGCACGTGACGCGTCGATGGAAACGGAGATCGCTCGGCTTCTTGCGCAGATGACGCTGGAAGAAAAAGTCGGACAGACTATCCAGGCCGATTTCTCATCGGTTACGCCAGACGATGTGCGGAAATATCATCTCGGCTCAGTTCTAAACGGGGGTGACTCCGGTCCCAGTCACAACGATCGCGCGCCAGCACCGGAGTGGTTGAAGGCGGGAGACGCCTATTTCAACGCATCTCTGCCGGCATGGCCGGATCGTCCGCGCATTCCGATTCTTTGGGGTACAGATTCCGTTCACGGCAATTCCAACATCATCGGCGCGACGATCTTCCCTCACAACATCGGACTTGGCGCGATGCGCGATCCCGATCTTGTTCGGCAAATCGGCAGCATTACGGCCATCGAGACGCGCGTGACCGGCGCGGATTGGAATTTTGCGCCGACGGTTGCCGTCGTGCGCGACGTGGTGGATGACGCGTCCGATGGCGAGACAGGGCTGACACTCGCGCTGTCCCGCCCCTACGATGTCGCAATCGTCGACCGCATGCTCCCCAAGATGGACGGTCTGACGGTGGTCGAAGAAATTGCGCGAGCACAGCAACGCCACGCCGGTGCTTTTTCTAAGCGCGCTGTCGGAAGTCGACGACCGTGTGAAAGGGCTTAAATCCGGCGGCGACGACTATCTCACCAAGCCTTACGCATTCGTGGAGCTACTTGCGCGCGTCGATGCGTTGATGCGCCGCCGTTCGCCGGCCTCGGTGAAGACGCGGCTTCAGGTCGGCGACCTGGAGCTCGATCTGCTGACCCGCGGCGCCAAGCGCAGCGGCTCCGATATCGATCTTCAACCGCGCGAATTCCGCTTGCTCGAATATCTGATGCGGCATGCCGGCCAAGTCGTGACCCGCACGATGTTGCTTGAAAGCGTATGGGAATACCATTTCGATCCCCAGACAAACGTGATCGATGTGCACATCTCCCGCCTGCGCGCGAAGATCGACAAGGGGTTCGAGCTGCCGCTGCTGCACACCGTGCGCGGAGCCGGCTACATGATCCGTGCGCACGCTTAGCATTCTTCGCAGTCAGGCATTTCGAATTGTTGTCGTCTACGTTCTGGTGTTCGCGCTCTCTGTAAGCGCGCTCATTGCATTCACGTATTGGAATACGGAACGCGCGCTCGACGCGCAAACCGACCAGATCATCAATGCGGAGATCACTGGGCTTGCCGAGCAGTATCAACGGCTCGGCTGGCGGGGTCTTGCCGAAGTCGTTATCAGCCGTTCCTCGCATGGCGGACCGGGTCTCTATCTTCTAGTTGATCGCGCGAAGCAGCCCGTCGCCGGCAACCTCGACGGTATGCCCCAAATTGCGGGGAGCGGGCGCTCCGAAATAGAATTCGACTACGAGCGACGCGTTGAGGGCCAGCTTCAGCGCCGGCGCGCACGGGGCCGCATCTTTCCCCTGCTTGGCGGCTTCGAGCTTCTGGTTGCACAGGATGTGCATGAGCGCTTTCTGACCGAGAAGTTCTTTACGACAACCCTTCCCTGGACCGTTGTGCTGATGCTGTTGCTCGGCCTTGTCGGAGGCGCTCTCGTCAGCCGCAACATGCTCAGGCGGCTCGACCAGATTAACCGGACGGCCGGCGAGATTTTCGCGGGCGATTTCTCCCACCGCGTGCCCGTGAGCAGCGCCCACGACGAATTCGACATTCTTGCCGAAAGTCTTAATCGGATGCTTGATCGCATCGAACGGCTGATGAAGGGTGTGCGTGAGGTGACGGATTCGGTCGCCCACGATCTGCGCACGCCGCTGACCCGTTTGCGCAACAGGCTCGAAGACACTTTGCGCCACTATGAGAGCGAGGGAAAAGACGCGTCGGAGATCGAAGCCGCGATGCGCGAGACGGATCAGATCATCGCGACGTTCAACGCCTTGCTTCTGATCGCCGAAGCGGACTCCGGTGTGACGCGTGGCGCTATGTCGCCGATAGACCTGGCGCCCATAGCCGATGACATCGCCGAACTCTACGAGCCGCTGGCGGAAGAAAGCGGCGTGATGCTCGAATTCAAGCCCGCGGGCACTACGATGATTGAGGGCAATCGCAGCCTCATCAGCCAGGCACTGGCGAATCTCGTCGATAATGCGATCAAATACACGCCAAGCGGCGGACGCATCAGCGTTTGGCCGGCGGTGACGCCCGATGGTGTCGAACTCACGGTCGCCGATACCGGGCCGGGCATTCCAGCTTCTGAGCGCGCGCGCGTTGTCGAACGGTTCGTTCGCCTGGAGGCGAGCCGCAATTCGCCGGGCACAGGACTAGGTCTGTCCCTGGTCGCCGCTGTGGCGCGGCTTCATAACGCGAGGCTGATCCTTGAAGACAATGCGCCGGGATTGAAGGCTGTCATTCGCTTTCCACGGCCGCCTATCTCCGTACGCGGTCCGCAGAGACGTGTCCCTGCGCATTCGGTATAAAACGTCGCATGAGCGGACTCGCGATTGTTGAACTTCCCTCGCCGTTCGACGAAGCGCGTGTTGCGCGCATGTTCGAGGCGCTCGGCTCCGATTTGGAAGGATTGAATGATGACGCACGCTGCGTGCTCGCTGCGGCAGCAGGAAATGCGCCGTATCTAAGCCGGTTGATCCTGCGCGAACGCGCGTGGCTGCCCCGACTTTTTTCCGAAGGGCCGCAGCGCATTGTCGATGAAGCGATGGTGGCAGCGCTTTCCGCCGCCAACGCCAGCGATGAGGGCAACGCGATGGCTTTGCTGCGCGGCGCCAAGAGAAAAGCGGCGCTTGCCATCGCGCTTGCCGATATTGCCGGAAGCTGGGACGTCGAGCGCGTGACGCGCGCCCTGTCGCTGTTCGCCGATGCAAGCGTGAAGGGTGCGCTACGATTTCTGCTGCGAGGCGCTGCGATACGCGCTAAACTTCCGGAGCGCGATGGCGCGACTCTCGAAGCCCAGACCGGTCTTGTCGTTTTGGCGATGGGAAAATATGGCGCGTTCGAGCTCAACTATTCCAGCGATATCGATCTCATCGTATTCTACGAGCCGCACCGTTTTCCGTTCCGCAAACGCGACGATGCGCGCGGGTGCTGCGGTCGATATCGTCAAAGGCCTGGTCAGGCTTCTCAGCGAAGTGACTGCCGACGGCTATGTCTTCCGTGTCGATCTTCGGCTGCGCCCTGACGCGGGGGCGACGCAAGTTGCGATCTCCACCGATGCGGCGGAATCTTACTACGAAGGCATGGGCCAAAACTGGGAACGCGCCGCGATGATCAAGGCGCGGGCGTGCGCCGGGGATTTTACCGCCGGCGCGGCTTTTCTCAAAGCGATCGAACCTTTCGTCTGGCGCCGCAATCTCGACTACGCGGCGATCGAAGATATTCATTCCATCAAGCGCCAGATCCATGCGCATGAAGGGCATGGCGCAATTGCGATCGCGGGACACAACATCAAACTCGGCCGCGGCGGGATTCGCGAGATCGAGTTCTTCGCGCAGACACAGCAGCTCATTTTGGGCGGACGCATTCCCAGTCTCAGGGTTCCCGCGACCAGGGATGCGCTCGACGCGTTATGCACACGCGGGTTGGTTGGTGAGGTCACAACTGTTGATCTCGATCATGCCTACCGCTACTTCCGGAAGCTCGAGCATCGTTTGCAGATGATCGAGGACGAGCAAACGCACACGCTTCCGAAATCCGATGAGGGGCTCGCGCATATCGCCTGCTTCATGGGTTACGAAGACGCAAAGACGTTCGGCACGGCACTGCGCAAACAGCTTGAGACGGTACAAGGCCATTACGCGCATCTCTTCGAGCGCGAGGCGCCGCTTGCCGGAACGCAAGGCAATCTCGTTTTTTACGGGCGTCGAAGACGATCCGGAAACGCTTTGCGACCTTGTCGGCTATAGGATTTCGCGGCGCGCATCACGTCGCGAACGCCATCCGCGGCTGGGCACCATGGCCGCATCCGCGCCACCCGTAGCGCGCGGGCCCGCGAATTGCTCACGAAACTCGTGCCGGCGCTGCTCGAGGCGCTGGCGGCCAGCGCCGATCCCGATGCCGCCTTTATGCAGTTCGACCGCTTTTTGTCGAACCTGCCCGCGGGCGTGCAACTGTTCTCCCTCTTTCTGGCGCGACCCGAACTCCTGCAGCTCGTGGCCAAGATAGCGGGCTCCGCACCGCGATTGGCAACGCATCTTGCCCGCGCCCCCGCTACCTTCGATGCGTTGCTGGACGCGGATTTCCTCAGCAGCCTTCCCACACGCGATGCGCTGGCAGAAAATTTACGCGATCTCATGGCGCGCGCGGACGATTATGAGGGATGCCTGGATGCAGCACGCCGTTTTGCCAAGGAGCAGATATTCCGCGTCGGCGTGCAGATCATCGAGGGAACGGCAAAGCCCGAAGATGCCGCCCGCACGCTGACGCATGTTGCCGAGTGCGTGGTCAGCGAACTTCTAGCAGTTGTTGAGGAAGATTTGGCACAAAGCGCAGGGTGTGTTCCCGGCGGGCGATTTGCTGTGATCGCGATGGGCAAGCTCGGCGGCCGCGAGATGACGGCGGCGTCCGATCTGGATCTCATCTTCGTCTATGATGCGCCCGATGCACAGGAGCAGTCCAACGGGGTGCGCCCGCTTCTCGTTGTCACTTACTATGCGCGCCTTGCGCAGCGTCTGATCGCAGCGCTGACGGTGCTCACTTCCGAAGGCGGCTTATACGAAGTGGACATGCGGCTTCGTCCGACCGGCAACAAGGGTCCGGTTGCGGTTAGCCTCGAATCCTTTCGGCGCTATCACGAAAGCGAAGCCTGGACCTGGGAACGTCTCGCTTTGACTCGCGCACGCGCGGTCGCAGGCGATATCGAACTCTGCCGGGAAGTCGAAGCTGCAATTCGCATGACACTGACTGCGAAGTCCGACGCAGAAAAAATCGTGACCGACGCGCGCGATATGCGGGAAAGAGTTGCCACGCAGTTTTCCGGCAAAAGCGGTTGGGATCTGAAATATACGCCTGGCGGTCTAGTCGATATCGAATTCGTCGTGCAAACGCTTCAGTTATGCGCTGCTCAGGCCAACGACTACGTTTTGCGGACGAATACGATCGAGGCTCTCAAGAGCTTGCGGGATGCGAAAGCGATTCTGGCGGAGGACGCCGCGACGATAATCGAGGCTGCGAACCTTCAGACGGCACTCATCCATGTCCTGCGGATTGCGGTCGACGGAACCCTCGATCCGGCGCATGCGACGGCCGGGTTGAAAGCGTTGCTGGCACGTGCGGGAGGCGTTTCCGGCTTCGTAGAACTGGAACGTATTCTGTTCGATCTGCAGAAGCGCGCGCGACGCATCTTTGAAGAAAATCTTCCGCGGAATGAGTAGCCGAGCTTAGTTAGTCCACTGTCTTGAATGCAAATCTCGTTTATGGCCGCGATACGCAACCGTGAAACCCGTGTTCAATGAAGAGATTGCGTGTTTACTGGCGTAACATCGCGTAAGGCCGCGATGGCCGCGGGCAAGTCCTTCGTCGGAATGTCTATCGTCACCGCTTTTGCGCCGGGCGCAGCCGGAAAAATCAGCGACGCGTCTTTTGCGGCAACAAGTTGCTCTCCGGCGGTCTGCTTCAAACTTTCAAGATCTTGCACAGGGCGCATCGGCACCGCTACGCAACTGTCTTTTCCGCACAGGAGCACGCGCACGGCTATATCAGTGGCGTCGTTCAGGCGCATGTTCAGCACATCTCCCGCAGCCGCCAAACCTGCACCCAGCTTCATCCGCACGTTGAGTATTCGCGACGGACCGGTCGGCCCGAAAATGAATCTGACCCATTGGCTTCCACCCAACGGCGATGCCACTTGTGTATAGACGCTGCAATGCAGGATTTTCGGGTCTTTTGGCGCGGGCACTTTTCCGCCTAACGACGCTTTCGCCCAGTCCGGGAGCTTGATCGGCTTTAGGCATTGGAGAGACCAGACACCGATTTTTTTGTTGATCGCCAACTTCTGGCCGCCAGCTTGCGCGCTTTCGACGCGTGGTAGAGGTAATTGTGTGGTGTTCGATCGCCAGGGATGGAAATAAATGAGCGCGAGCGCGCCGAGCGCCACAAATGCCAGTACCCCGGCAAACAGACCTCTGATCATTTCCAGCCTTCTTTCGAGTTCTATCTAAAATGCGGGCGTGTCCGGATAGGCGTCGAGTACAGGTCCCAGCGTTCTCTTGAGCGGTCCTAACCAGTCTTCGTAATGGCGCCATTGTTCCAATCCATCCTTGAAAATCGGCCGGCGCACTTGCTCTGAACTCACTGTGGTTACAACCCGGCTGTTTTGGTGGAATTGCAAACAATTCTCTTCGAAGGGCAGGCCAAGATGATCGAGGAGTTTGCGAATTTCTTCCTCTGGATCTGCGACCAAGCGCTCATAGATAACGCGATGTGCTTTTCCCGGAAGCACTTCGTCAAAGTGAGACATCATCTCCACATAGTCGTGATAGCTCTGGCCGAGATCCGTTAAACGATAGCTGTAAGTCTGTGCTTTTGCGAAATGCTGGGTGAAATTGGAAAAGCAACAGGCGAGGGGGGTGCCGGCGGACGTCGACGATCTTGGCATTGGGAAGGATCATCTGGATCAATCCGATATGCAGATAGTTGGAGCCCATCTTGTCGGTGAAAAACGGCCGTCCGAGTTTTCGATGCAGCCCGGTCGAAGAAAGGTATCGACTGCCGATTTGCGCCAGAAAATCCGAATCGAGTTTTGCCAACACGCCGGGATAATCGGTGCCATGGACGGGCGCGACGCGGGCTTCGAGTTCGCGGCCCAATAGCATGAGATCTGGCAATTCCTTGATTCCCTCGACCATGGAGTGACTGGCGAGGATTTGCTCAACCAGCGTCGAGCCGGCGCGAGGCATTCCCACAATGAAGATCGGATCTGGAGACGGGCATCCATATCCTTTCCGCTGCTCGAAAAAATCCCGGGTCAGGAGTTTCTTGCTATTGGCAACATGCGCGCTGAGGACTGCCGTATCGTCATCGATGGACAGGCGATAGATGGCATTGCCTTTCGCATAATTGTCGAACGATGCTGCGTATCGCTTGCATCGGCGTGCGCCTTTCCCAGCGCAAAATGAAGATAGCTTCTGTTCTCAGCCGTGAGATCAGTGCGCGTCAGTTGCCGCTGCATACTGGCGAATTCGTCGTCGGTGAAGCGAAACGTCTTGAGATTTGCCAGGCTCCAGTAGGATGCGCCATGCTCGGGCGAAAGCTCGATTGCTCTGCGATAAGCAGCGACGCATTCTTCGTGCCGGCCAAGTCCTCTGAGTGTGTGACCATAGCGCATCCAGATCTCAGCGAGATCGGGATAATCGTCAACAAGTTCGCGGCCGCAAACAGCCCCCCGTTCGAAGTCCCCGAGCCATTCTAGGACAGCGAGGCGCATTTTCCGGAACAATGGGTTTTGGGGATCTGTCCGCAGCAGTTTTTCAAGCTGTTCCTGCGCTTCTTCGGCTTTGTTCAGTCGAAACAGGATGATGGCGTAACTGAAGCGTGCGGCGTTGTAATCCGGCGCGATTTGCACGCATTCCGCGATGCATTCTTCGGCCAGGTCGACGCGTTTGAGACGCAGCTTTGCCTCCGCAAGGATATGGAGGGCCTGTGCGGTGCGGCCATGCCGCTGCATGAAATCCTGCAGAATTTCTTCCGCAACATCCGCATTGTCGCCAAGCAGAAATTCAGCGGCCTCGCGCAAGTGTGGGGTGATGCAGGGACCTGTCGAAGCGCACCGCATCTGCGGCTCTGTCGAAATCGGTCCCACGCACCGAAAGGCCTGGATCGGCGACCTGCGCGAAAAAATCCTGAAGGCCGGCGCCCATTCTACGAACCTGAATTCAAATTTGCTGCCAATCTAGGACCAGCACGGAGACTTTCGTCAACACGGAGATCGCGGACCACCAGTCAAAAAAATGGTGGCCGGCGATTGCCGGCCACCACAGAACCCTTTGGGGATCAAGCAATTATTTGATGAGGTCGGTCCGTTCCGTGTTGCGGGCCAAGTACACCGTGCTGCCGTGATAAGCCGCAAACGTGACTGCGTGCGTACCGGCACTGGCGGGATAGATGCCCTGCCAGTTGATGATATCGCAAACGTCCGACGGCTGCGTCGAACCGGCAAATGGACCGAAGTCCACATATGTGCCGTCCACGAGCGTAACAGTCGCAATCTGAGTCTGCGCGAACTCACCGGAAAAGCCGCAAGCCTGGATCATGGCGCTTATGGCGAGTGTGCCCGCTTTTTTGGCTGTGATGGATTGCGAGGCAACGGTTGTGAAGCCGCTACCCGATGCTGTGCCAACACCGCTGCTGGTGCTGAGAACCGTGCTTGGGCTCTTGGAAGGCGTTGAGAAGTTTCTCGACGCATGCTTTGTGACGACCGCTGTGGACGATTTGTGCGCCGCAGCAAATCCACCGGTTGCAAAACCGGCCGATACGATTGCAGTTGTCAAAAGAAGAAATGTCTTGTTCATGTCCTACCCCTTATTGGCTAGATGAAGCTTCATAAAGTTTATCACCCAAACCCAACTTACCGGGAAGGCCGACCCAAATTGAGAATATTAGGGAAAGGACCCCCGGCCCCGAACGACATTCAAGTGATGAAAGGTGGACATCCACCTATCAAAACAAGCCTAAACAGATGGTAATTTCCGAGTCAAGTTCAAGTCCCTTGGTCTCTCAGATAAGGGTCGTTCGCAATGTCGTGTCTTGGCTAACTACTAGGAGCAACTGACATTGAGTTCCTGCGCCAATGAGTTGTCATTTGCGGATGCAAAAACGTTGCTTCAAAGCGATGCGCGAGAGGCTGAATTAAAAGCGAACCAAATTCTCAGGTACTCTCCAGATAGTGCGCCGGCGCTTCTTGTTTTAGCCTCGGCAAAGCGAAGGCAGAACAATGTCCATGAAGCGCGCAAAATCCTTGAGTCACTGACGGATACCGCTGCCCACGTTGCGGATCTCCATATAGAATGGGCGTTGGCGCTTGGAATGCTGGGGGAACATGACCGCGCCGTGACCGCGCTTCGTGACGCGATCGATCTCGACCGGTTGGAGCCGCGGGCGTGGCGCGCGCTTTCAGAAGAGCTTTTCGCCGTCGGCGAAAATGCGCAATCGGAGACCGCTTCCATTCAGGCGGCAGTCCTCTCAATCGCAAATCCGAAGTTTCGCGAAGCGCTCGCGCAGTCCCAACCTCGTACGCCCGAAGGTTTGGAGGACGCCGTTCTGGAGTTTCTCGAAGGCTTCCCGGAAGACGCAGCCGCTCTCAATCTGTTGGCGGAAATATCGCTGGCGAGCCGTCGTGCATTTGATGCGGAAGCTCTTTTGGAGCGCAGCTTGGAGATCGCTCCCGAATCTGCGTCTGCGCGCTACAATTACGCGTTCAGCCTTTTGCAATGCGGCAAGAGCGCAGAGGCAATCGCAGAATTGGACGTGCTTGTCGCGCAGGAGCCGCAAAGCCCGCTCAGCCGGAAATTGATGGCCGAGGCCCTTTTGGTGGATGGCCGCAATGAGGATGCCCTGCACTGGCATGAAGATTTGGTACGTGACTGTCCCAAGCAACCCCTTGGATACGTCGGACGCGGTCTTGCTCTACAAGCTTTGGGGAGGCTCGATGAGTGCATCGAAAGCATAAAAGAAACTCTCAGGAAATTTCCCCGATTTGCCGCCGCATACTGGAATCTGGCGGGCTTCAGGACCGCGCATTTCAATGCGGAAGAAATCTCTGCTATGGAAGACCGGTTGAAAGAAACCGATCTCTCGGAAGAAGATAGGACATTCCTTCTCTTCGCACTTGGCCGTGCTTATGAACAGCAAAAGCGCTTTCGGGAATCGTTTGACTCCTATGCCGCAGCGAACGCGCTCAAACATTCCAGCGTGGGATACAATCCGCAAGTTCTGACGCAACTCGTCGTGAAGTCGAAGTCTATCTTTACAGCGAGGTTTTTCCAGGAGCGTGCGGCAAGCGGGTGCCGGAACGATGCCCCGATATTTATCGTCGGATTGCCACGGTCCGGTTCTTCCTTGGTCGAACAGATACTTTCGAGACATTCCAGCGTCGAGGCTCTCGGCGAGTTGCCGAAGATTGCCGCCATTGCGCGAAAGGCGGCTGTCGATCGCGGAGCCCGCTATCCCGATGTCTTGGAGGCCTTGGGTCCGGAGGAATTGAGGTTATTGGGCGAGGACTATGTTTCGTTTGCAGATGGCCGTCGAAAGCTTTCCCGGACTCGCATCACCGACAAGGCCCCCCGAAACTTTTGCGACATAGGCCTCATTCACTCGATCCTCCCCCGCGCGAAAATCATCGATGTGCGTCGCCATCCGATCGGATGCTGCTTTTCCAACTTCACGCAGCTCTATGTTCAAGGCCAGGCCTTTACATACAGTCTCGCCGATCTTGGACGCTACTACCGGAATTACGTCGAGCTGATGGCGCATTTCGATACGGTCTTGCCTGGAAAAATCTATCGTCTGAGCTACGAACAACTCATTGGAAATTTCGAGCCGGAACTGAGGCGCTTGCTCGATTACCTTGAGCTTTCATTCGAAGAAGGCTGCTTACGGTTTTATGAGAGCGAGAGGCACATCCGGACGCCGAGTGCCAACCAGGTGCGCGCGCCGATTTATGCAGATGCTGCCGAGCACTGGCGCTCGTTCGAACCCTGGCTGGACGAGCTTAAAGAAGCCTTGGGGCCAGCACTTTCGTCGTATCCATCCGGGTATAGCTAGACCGCGCGATAGAGCTGCGTCATAGCCTCTATAAGTTTCTGGCCCCAATGCAGTGAGACATGGCTTCCAGTTGATATCGGACCATCTTTCTTAATACTGGAATCAGTCCGCCCTCGTGTGGCTCCAGAATTTCCAGCAGATGAAAAAGTTTCGTCCTGTTGGTGTGCAGTATAAGATCGAAAACTTCGTCCGCATTCGATCGCCCGGCCTGCTCCAGGACATGGCGGAAGATTCCCCTCGACAACCTTGGAAACTTCGCGCTACCGATCATCATGCACGAAATCACGATCCGATCAGTTTCTATGGTGTATTCCGGAATATAGAAGTCGCCCACTTTAAGGTTGAGGTCGATATCGCGATTGATCGTGATCGCGCTTTTGTCATGTGTCATCGGAAAACTGAAACACATCTGCTCAGGGCTCGCGAACCCGTAAGCCTGAAACATCCCGAACGGGTCGACAATACTGTAGCGGGCGAACGCCTCCCCGGAAAAAGCGCCTTCGACCTTGATGCCGTCTGTAACATCGAAAGGCACGCCGTGCGGCGCGTGGTTCAGCAGTTCAATGACGGGCATGAGAAAATACCTCCCGTCAAGTTTCATTTTTCTGCTATCCAAGAACCAGCGTTGCGCGCGGTCCTCCAGCGAGCCTTCGGCAGACAAGGGCGCTACGCTGAATTTCTCGGACAAAAGCTGACGAACATCTGAGGGCAGGTCGTCGAGCGACTTGATGTACGCGAAAGCCGCTGCGCGTCCCTCCGCGTTCCAGGAAAACGCCTCTTGATAATTGTCAAAAAAGGCACGCTCGGGGCCGGCCATTTCCGCGGCGCTTCTTATGATCAGTCTGTCATTTTCGAATGCCGCATCTTCCAGCGGAACGAGAAGATTCCTGGGGAGATGCAAGCGGACCCGTTTCGCGGGGTCTATTGGAAACAGACCGCGGCCAAACGGACCGTCTTTCTGGGTAACGTTGTCCGCGATCCCGCCCAGCCCGCGAAACATGGTTATCATGAAGTCCCATGTCCAAGGCACGCGCATACCCCTTGCAGCATCAAGTTCGGAAAACGTGCTTAGATTTAATCGTCGAGAAAGCAAAGTCCAGCGACGCGGGGCCTGCCAGACATTGCTTCTCGCCGCCACGCGATGAAAATGAGAAGAGGATGTCAGGGCAGGCCGAGCGATGTTTCGAGATGAAATAAGAAATGCGCGTCAGGCGGCCAGCGCCGATCAGGTCATCGCGCCTGCCGAGGTCGATAAGAACGATACCGCGCTTTTGGGCCTCGATCCTGAACTCCAGCGGGCGTTCAACGCCGTTCGCGCCAACAACTTTGTGCTCGCGGAGCAGATTCTGCGCGGGTTTGTGGACGCGCATGAGACAGATGTGAATGGGCTGAAGCTATTGGCCGAACTTCTATTGCGAAGAGGCGATCAGGAGGGTGCGGAAGCACTTCTTGCGCGGTGTCTGGAAATCGCGCCTGACTTCGCTGCAGCGCGACATCGATATGCCTCGATGCTTGTCAATGCGAGCAGGCTTGGTTTGGCAAAGGAGCAGCTTGAAATTCTTCTTCGGCACGACTCCCGGAATCTGACTTACAGAAGCTTGATGGCCTATACGCTGGGGCAGGCTGGCGATTATGCGCCTGCATTGGAATTGCACAAAGAAATTGTACGAGAAGTGCCGGATCAGCCAGCAGCCTGGATTGTCTATGCGAACGATCTGCGCGCCGCCGGGCGTGTGCAGGAGTGCGTCGATGCTTACCGGCACGCGATCGCTTTGCAGCCGGAGAACGCCGACGCCTATTGGAATCTGTCGAACCTCAAGACATTTCAGTTTTCCGACGAAGAAATCGATCGCATGCACGCGCTTCTGACGCGAACGGATATTGCTCCCCGGAGCCGAAGTTTATTGCACTTTTGCCTTGGAAAGGCTTGCGAAGATCAGGCGAAATTTGACGACGCCTTCGCTCACTTTCGAAAGGCGAATGCACTTCAGCGCTCGCTTGTCGCGTACGACGCCGATCAAACGACGCGATCGTTCGCAGAGATAAAAGCGGTCTTTTCGAGCGATTTCTTGAGCAAACGCAGTATCGGAGGCTGCAACGATTCAGGTCCTATTTTCATTGTAGGTCTGCCGAGGTCAGGCTCGACGCTTGTGGAGCAGATTTTATCAAGCCACTCCGCTATCGAAGGGACGCGCGAACTTCCATATGTGCAAGCCAAAGCTGCGCGCATTGAAGGCGGTTTTCCTCGCGGGATTTTCAATGCGGCGCCCCAGATGCTCGCAGACATGGGGCGGGCCTATCTGGAAGAAACAAAGAATTTCAGAATGCTTGGCCGACCATTTTTCACGGATAAAATGCCGAGCAATTTCGCGTTTGCCAGTCTGATCCGTCTCATGCTGCCGAACGCAAGGATTATAGATGTCCGCCGGGACCCGCTCGATTGCTGTCTCGCCAACTTCAAGCACGCGTTCTCGCGCGCTTTCGCGTTCAGCTATAGCCTCGGCGATCTGGGCCGCTATTACCGGGACTATGTTGACTTGATGGATCACTACGACCGGGTGATTCCCGGATTCATCTATCGGGTTGACTACGAATCCTTGGTCGCCGATCCGGAAAAGCAGGTTCGGCGAATGTTCGAATATCTGGGTCTGCCCTTCGAGCCCGGATGTCTTCGTTTCTATGAGAATGAGCGGGCAGTGCGCACCGCAAGTTCGGAACAGGTGCGCATGCCGATTTTTCAGCAAGGAGTTGGCAGTTGGCGCCGGTATGAAGCGCATCTGGCTCCGCTCAAAGCAGCCCTGGGGTAACGTCAAAACGTGCGTTGAATGCTGATCGATGCGAAATCGCGGTCAGCGAGGGGCTGACGCGCCGGAGAGCCCAGAAAGTGCGTGAAAGATACCCGTGCCTCCCACACGTTTCGAAATGTGGCTTCCAAAGCGATCTCGACATCGCCCGTCCCCGAGATCACATCTCCGCTGGTTGAGGAATTGCCCGCCAGCCCAAGCTCCACTCCGATGGGAACGCTGATATCCAGATTGGGGAGCACTTCAAAATATTCAGGCGCGAAAGACACTTCGGAGGCCAGCGCAGCCCGGCTGCGTGAAGGATCGATGACCGTCCCGTTTCTAGTGATGTCGAGGATGTCGGATGCCGCAAGCTCTGCCGTAAGCGTGGCACCGTCCCACAACGCGGCGGCGCCAAAACTGCTCACGGATGAAACCTGCGCATGCAGCGTATTGCCAAGCGCGTACCGCGCATGCTCGCCCGCATCGGCGTCTGTTCCCGGCGCCACGATCACAGGCATGCTCACGAGAGGCATATTCCGCCGAAGCGAGAGTTCGCCGGCGACATTGCTGTCTGCAACGTACCCGCTCAAACTCGCGCCATAAAGTTCGATGTCGCGCGGATAGACGAGTTGATAGGTTCCGACATCTCCCGGTCCCGCGGCTCCATCCGGGCGGAGATAGATCTCGGGGTTTTTGGCGTCGAACCGCAATGCATAAAATCCGTAGCTTAAATCCGGTTCGGTGAATCGCACGGCGGCGCCGAATTGATCGTCGTCCGGGGGGCGCAGATCGCCAGCGCGCGTCAGATATGCGCCATTGTCGAGCAGGAAGCGCTCGCCTCCTGCATCGAGTGTGTCATTGACGCTAAAATAACTTCCCGAGCCGGGCAGACGATTCTTGCGCCACTCAAATTGGTAGTAGAGGTCGATTGCGATGTCGGGCCGCGGCAGAAACGTCGCGCTTGCTTGCGTGACGGGTAGCAATATCTCGGCTGCCGTTGCCTGCGGATTGCCAATCGCTTTGATGTCATCGACGGGCGCCTGTCCTGCTGCGATGCCGTTGTCGGGGAAAAAAAGGCTTTCGCCCCATAGCAATGCGTGCCGCCCTAACCGGAACGATACCGGCATGTCCCCGAGCGAAAAACTGCCGTGCAGAAAAGCGTCGTAAAGCTCTGCATGCTCGGCATGCAACGCCCGGGTCGCGCGGGTGAACGCATCATGCGGAACCGACAGCGGATTGAAGGTGGCGGGGGAATCGTTGTCGTTTCGCCCGGTATACACACTGTCGTACCAGCCGGCGCCGCTGACCCGTAAACCGAAATCGCCGTAATCGACATCCGCCTGGGAAAAAACGTCCAGTCTGTTCGACACCAGACCCGGCTCAAAGTTGCGATCCCCATCATCGGTATTGGGGTTGTCAATCAGTTGGTTATCCCGCGGTTGGACGCGGAATAAGGTGCTGTAGCGGAGGGTCGTATCCCACTGCAGCGAAAGACCCTGATCGGCGTAGAGTTCCGCCGCGCGTAAGGGCCAGTAGGGAAAAACAGCTAGCGTTGCGGCAAGCAGAATCAGGGCAGCCTTTGGCCGTGAAACTCGGACGCGATCATGCGCATTTGTCGGCATTGATTTATAGTGTCCGCAGATGCGCAGTCCCCAACCCACGATACAGATGACCCGCGGCAGTGCGAAGACCAAGTTTCAGTTGATTTTGCTTTCAGTCCTGACCATGTGCGCAATGACCAATGCCCATGCCGGGGTTTCGGTGACAGAAGCCGCAACGTTGAAGACGGTGTTGACGCCCATAGGTGCGGAACGGGCGGGCAACAAGGCCGGGACCATTCCGCCCTGGACGGGTGGCTATTCGAGCACGGGACACGGAACGGTCGCTTTTCCTTACGGTCAGGAAAAGCCGCTATTCGCGATCACGCCGGCCAATGCCGCCAAATACGCAAACAACCTGCCGGAAGGCGCCAAAGAACTCTTCCGGCGCTATCCCGATTACCGCATGGACATATATCCAACGCATCGGTCGGCGGCATTTCCGGCTGCCGTTTATGAAAATACGTTCCGCAATGCCACCCGCGCCCACGCTGCCTCATCCGGAATAGCCTATGGCGTCGATGAGGCTGCAGGCGGCATCCCGTTCCCGATTCCGCAGAACGGGTTCGAAGCGGTGTGGAATCACCTTCTTGCCTATTGGGGGGCGGCGCGCGAAACGCGCATCAGTACTTATGTCGCCTCGCCCGGCGGCACTATTGAACTGGCGTCCACCTATGACGAAGTCGCCGACTTTCCTTATTATTATCCGAACGCGACGCCAACATCGTTCGATGGCTATTATTTCAAAACACGGCACTTGGAAACCGCGCCGCCGCAAAGCGTCGGCGAAGGCTATCTCGCCTGGCAGCCGACCGACACGGCGAAGTACAAATTTGCGGCTTGGCGCTTGCTATCCGGTCAGCGCCGCGTACGGCGCGCGCCCTCGCTGTCCTATGATATTCCCGATCCCGACGCGTCCGGTTTCGAGAATCTCGACGAGTATTACATCTTCTTCGGCGGACCGGATCGTTACGATTTCAAGCTTCTCGGCAAAACCGAAATGTACATTCCCTACAACAGCAACAGGCTTTATTCTCAACCGGCGTCCGATGTCATGGGGCCGTCGCATGCCAATCCCAATGACCTGCGTTACGAACTGCATCGCGTCTGGATCGTCGAAGGTACGCTGGCGCCCGGCAAGCATCATATTGCGCCAAAGCGGCGTCTCTATATCGACGAGGACACCTGGCTCGCGGTCTACAGCGACTCGTGGAACGAAGACGGCAAGCTCTGGAAATTCGGTCAGGCCACGATGTATCTCATGCCCGAAGTACCGGCGACAATCCTGGGAAGCCAGTTCGTGTACGACCTCGATCTCGGGGGATATGTCTATGGCTTCGTGTTCAAGGACGGCGCTTACAAAATAACCGCGCCACACCCGGCATCGTTATTCTCGCCGGATGCACTCGCAGGCTCCGCCACGCGTTGAAGATCAGCTTTCCAAACCGGTATAGGCTAGGCTGGCGATACGCTGCATCTGTGCCGCCGATATGTGGCCGGTGATGACAGTTCCCAGAACATCGTCCTGCCAGATGCAGATGCGCAGCTCATTGCGCTTAAACTGATCGAATCGTACCGCGCTGTTCGGGCGGCGCACATAGATCGTCAGATCATCACGGCCTGCGCCGCGATAGACCAATTCCACTGATTTCCCGCCGGGGACGTCGCCATAAACCTGTGCGCTCGCGAGACGATAACCCATCCGTTCGAGATCGGGCGCTTTCAGCTTCATCTTCAAAGACTGCGCCATTGCAGCATTGATCGTTTGCAGTTGCGCGGCGCTTTGCGCTTCCAGCGTTTCTTGCGGCGTCAACGAATGGCCGCGTGCCGCGATGGCTTCGCGGATGATACTGTCTTCGCCGCCAACTGGGGTATTGCGAAAATAGGGTGCGCTCAGAACAGCGATCAAAAGCGCGGCCGCAATCGCGGCCCAGGGTGCGAGCCGCCTGACCGGGTGCGGGCGAGCGTCCTGCTTTATCCGTGCGATCCATGCTTGAGGGACCGGGCGCTCGACAAGCGGTCCGAAGAGGTTCTGGATCATCGCCTTGTCAGCCTGATAGGCCGCCGCCTGCCGTGACAACGCAGTGTCCTCGGCTATGGCCTTCGCGATGCGCTCCGTTTCGTCTGGATGGAGTTCACCATCGATAAAGGCATGCAACTGCTCGTCGCTCACAGGAAATAGACCGGTCATCGTTCCAGCCTCCTGCGCGGCGCGAGCACTTCGACATTCGGCGCCGTGTCCGGACGTACACCGCCATCCAGAGCCATCCGCAATTTTTCGCGGGCGCGGGCAAGCCGGGACATGACTGTTCCGGCCGGGACATCCAGCTCTTCGGCGATTTCGCGGTAGTTCAGTCCCTCAAGACCAACAAGCAGAAGAATCTGGCGGTGCTCGACGTTCAGTGTCGCCATCGCTGCAATAAGGTCGTGAAATTCCCCGCGGTCTCTCGCCGGAACGCTCAAGGCAAGGGTGTCGCTCAAGTCTCCGATGTCCTCCTCTCTACCTCTGCCTTTCCGCCTGCGCAGCTCATCGATATACAGATTATGCAAAATCGACCTGAGCCACCCCAGCAGGCGCTGCCGGTCTCTTAAGGAATCGGGCCGCCGAAGCGCTCGTTCGACACAATCCTGGACAAGATCGTCGGCAAATGCCGGATTGCCGACCAACGCCACGGCGTAACGACGCAGCGCAGGCAATTGCGCGATCAAATCCCCCCCGAATTGTGTGTTCGTAACGATCTTTGCCGAGCCCCAGACACAGGTTTGCGACCAACATAATCCATAGACGGCGGCAAAGCGGGAAATATTCCATCCCGGCGCACTCAACCTGCTGCCCCATGACAGGTCGACCGGCAGTGTTCGTCGGCGAACACAAAAAAAGAAAGCGCATACCGGAATAACCGCGCCTGCCTCTCGTCAAAGAAGAGACGGGGGCTTGGCAGGTCACCCGTCCTGCGGGAACGCGCAGCGAAAAACCCTTTGGAGAAAAAAATGAAAACGGTAACAGGCATGGCGATTGGCTTCACGCTATTGATGTCGACATCGGCACTTGCCGCAACGACCTTCACGGTAAGCCCACTGGTTTCGGACCAAGCGGGAAGGGCGCCGAATGTCGATCCCGATCTGAAAAACCCGTGGGGAATTTCACAATTTCCCAATGGCGATCTATGGGTCTCGGATAACCATACGGGTGTATCGACGATCTACGATGCGGTCACAGGCGTAAAGAACTCGCTGGTTGTCAGCACACCGGGCGAGAAAAAGAATCGCAAAGGACGTCCGACCGGGCAGGTTGCGATGCCAAGCGGTAACGGCTTTGTGGTGACGGGTGCAGGCGGTTCCGGCGAAAGCGTGTTCATCTTCGCCACTGAAGACGGACAGATCGAAGGTTGGAGTCCCAGCGTCGATTTGCACAATGCGATCGTCGCGTATCAGTCAAATGACGACGGCGGTCATCACGGTGGTGACGATGGTGCGGGGCGCAAGAAGAATGAAGACGCTGCACATTACACGGGTCTTACATGGGACTCTGTTTCGAACCATCTGTTTGCAGCCAATTTGACCGGCAAGAGTGTCGATGTGTTCGACAATACCTTTGCCAAAATCGCATCGTTCACCGATTCAAACCTTCCCAAGGGCTACGCGCCGTTCAACGTCGCTGTTTTGAACGGCGAGCTCTACGTCGCTTTCGCGAAAGTGAAGAAAGGTGACGACGATGCCACCGAGGGTAAAGGTCTCGGCTATGTGGATGTGTTCTCCACCACCGGCGTCTTGCAGAACACCATCGTGGCCAACGGTCCCCTTAACGCGCCTTGGGGCCTTGTCATCGCGCCTTCCAATTTCGGCTCGTTCGCCGGTAGCCTGCTCGTCGGCAATTTTGGCGATGGACATGTCAATGCGTTCGATGCGGGAAGCGGCGCGCTGATAGGCACACTGAGCACAGGCAGCAAGTCAGTTCAGATTGAAGGGCTATGGCAACTCGACGACACGCTAGACGGCTCGGTTACGTTTTCGGCGGGTCCGAAAGACGAGAAGCACGGCCTGATCGGACGGATTACGCCGCAATAGCCGCAACAGAGCGCGGTTTTCAGGAGATAACAACAAAACTACCCCTTGAAACTTACGCCGGCCGGATAAAACCGGCCGGCATATTTTTACCGTTCTGAACAATCGCGTAGGTCAAGAAACTTGGCCAGCTCGAATCGCGCGATGCGCGGGCGGATGCTCTCGCAAATATTTTCAGCGCGTTGCCGAACTGTAACTGCCGTGCACTACGCAGCCTGGCCACGCGATGCCTTCAGGAAAACGGTCCGGCAAGGGATGCCGGTACAAAGGCCATCAGCAACATCATACCAGGCACAGACCAACCATACTGCTCGCTTTTGAGCAGGGTGATTATTGCGCTGAAGGTGATGACAGCGCCGAGAACAACGCCCCAGATACGCGTTTCCGGGCTCGCCAGAAACAATGCGGTGGCAATCTCAAGCGCGCCGGTCACGCGATAGAACTTGCGCGGCATTTCCCACCGCTCGTACGCGCGTTGAACAAATGCCGGTCCGGACAGCTGAACAACACCGGCGATCGCAAACAGAACCGCAATGGCCTGCGCTATCGATGCGTAAATAATGGAGTGCGTCATAGAATCACCAGCAGTTAAATCGACTGCCGATACTTATGTAACGATCAATACAGAATCAAGCCGCTGCGCGAGTTTTTTTCTTCGGCGCCGTCTTGGCGTTCACCGGCCAAGAGACGAGCGCCAAATGCGCGATATCCAGGAGTTCCGCCGTGGTAGCACCGGCGGCCGCCTGTACGCAGATGCCGTTCGCCATGGCGGATAGATATCGGGCGAGGGTGGCAGGATCGGCGTTCTTGGAAAGGTCGCCGTCTTTCTGTGCCTGCTCGAAGCGCCTGCACAGAAGCTGTTCTTTTTCGGCACGATGGCGCGCCACTTCTTCCGGGATCGCCGCGTCCGAACAGGAGCCGCTCTGCACGAGAAGACAACCCGGTGGATTCGCTCCGCCATTGGTATCGGCGGCGAATTCCGCGATGCCCTCGAGATAATTGCGCGCCACGCCCAGTGCATCGGGCGCAGAGAGCACTTTTTCCATGAAGCCGCTGCGCCGCGCGTCGTAGCGCTCGAGCACTGCTTTGAAGAGACCTTCCTTGCTACCGAACGCCGCATATAAAGAAGGTGCGTTGATACCCATCGCCGTGGTGAGGTCGGACAGTGACGCGCCTTCGTAGCCTTTCTTCCAAAAGACCGTCATCGCGCGATCAGCGGCCTGATCTACACAAAAACTTCTTGGACGGCCCATCCGCATGGGAGCGTTTTCCCTTTTATTATTGTATCGAGTGATACATAATGCTCTTGACGCGGTTCGTCTAGCTCCTATATCTGTATCGTTCAATACAGAAATAGGAGGCCGAATTGGCCCATATCGCCGAATTGCTTCAGGTAGCCAAACTTCGCGAAACAACCGTTTCCCATAACAATTTGAAAAATCGTGTTATTCTTGGAAGCCTCGCCTTGGTGGGCATGGCCGTGGTCGGCATATCTCTGCGCCAGGCCGGTGCCACACCCGATCCGGCTGCTGCAGCGAACACCGCGGTGCCTGTGACTGTCGCCGCCGTCGAGGCAAAGCCAGTTCGTCTCTCTTCGGATTTCTCGGGACGCCTGACCGCTGTGGATTCTGCTGACGTGCGCCCAGAAGTTGGCGGCCGCATCACCGAGATTCGTTTCAGGGATGGACAGACCGTCCATGCGGGCGATGTTCTTTTTGTCATCGATCCGCGTCCCTACGAAGCCGCGGTCGCAAAGGCGCAGGCCGATCTGGCAACTGCACTGACCAATACGCGTCTCGCCCACACCGAACTCGACCGCGCCAAAAAACTGATGGATGCGCAGGCGCTGGCGCGCGACACGTACGATCAGCGTGCTAACACCGTTGGCGTGACGGAGGCCTCAATTCAGTCCGCGCAGGCCGTCCTCACGCAAGCAAAGCTCGATCTCGATCACGCTTATGTTAAGGCGCCGATCACGGGCCGTGTTGGACGTGCGGAGATCACGGCCGGCAATCTGGTGCAGACACAGTCCGCGCCATTGCTTACCACCATCGTTTCGAATGACGGTATCTACGCCGATTTTGATGTCGACGAGCAGACCTATATGCGCACCGTGCGGGCGCATGCGGCTACGCTGGCGCAGGAGCAGAAGCTGCCGGTGCAGCTTACCGTGCAGGGTGACGCCGCGCATACCTATGACGGGACGATCGAAAGCTTCGACAACAAGATCGCGACCGGCACCGGCACTATTCGCGCGCGTGCGCGCTTCGCCAACACCGATGGCGCCCTGATGCCTGGCATGTTCGTGTCTGTGCGGCTGTGGGCCGCGGAGCCGAGCAACGCGATCCTGGTGCCCGAAGACGCGGTCGGCAGCGATCAGTCCAAGCGCTTTGTCTATGTGGCGACGCCGGGGCAAAAAGCGGATTACCGCGAAGTGGCGCTCGGCCAGGAGATGAACGGCAAACGCGTCGTTCTCTCGGGTCTGCATTCCGGCGAGAAGATCATCATCGACGGTATACAGCGCGTGCAGCCGGGCGCCGCCATCGCGCCGCATCTTGCAATACCCGGCAAGCTCGCATCGAACTAAGCTGCCAATTCGGGTTCAGCCCTTTTCCTGAAGATACATTTCAGAGGACGCTATGAGTCTGTCCAAATTTTTCATTGATCGCCCGATTTTTGCGGGTGTGATTTCGATCGTGATCTTCCTCGCCGGATTGATCGCGATGACGCAGCTGCCGATCTCGGAATATCCCGAGGTCGTGCCGCCGTCGGTGGTGGTGAAGGCGCAATTCCCTGGCGCCAATCCGAACGTCATCGCCGAGACGGTGGCGACTCCACTGGAAGAGCAGATCAACGGCACCGAGAACATGCTCTATATGTTCTCGCAAGCCGCGTCCGACGGCACGCTCACACTGACGGTCACGTTCAAGATCGGTACCAATCCCGATCTCGCGCAGCAACTCGTTCAGAACAGGGTGAATCAGGCTTTGCCGCGTCTGCCGCAGGTGACGCAAGCACTCGGCGTCACCACGACGAAGAGTTCGCCGGACCTCACGATGGTCGTGCATCTGAACTCACCGGACAGCCGCTATGACATGCTGTATCTGCGCAACTATGCAGTGCTGAACGTCAAGGACCGTCTCGCCAAGATTCAAGGCGTGGGCAGTGTACAGCTTTTCGGCTCCGGCGATTATGCCATGCGAATCTGGCTCAACCCGGAAAAGATCGCCGAACGCGGCATGACCGCCGACGATGTGGTCGCCGCCATCCGCAAGCAGAACGTCCAGGTCGCGGCGGGCGTGATCAACGGGCCGCCCTATGGCAATGGGGGACGCCAGCAACTTCCGATCAATGTGCGCGGTCGGCTGAGCGAGCCGGAGGAGTTCGCCGACATTGTCGTCAAGCGTGACAACGGTGTTGTGACGAAGCTCGGCGACGTCGCTCGCATTCAGATCGACGCATCGGAGTACGGCTTACGCTCGCTGCTCGACAACCGGCAAGCCGTTGCTATTCCCATCTTTCAGGCGCCGGGTTCAAACGCGATCCAGATTTCCGATTCCGTGCGCGCGACGATGGAGGAGTTAAAGCAGAATTTCCCCAAAGGGCTGGACTACAGTATCGTCTACGACCCAACCGTGTTTGTGCGCGATTCGATCCGCGCCGTCGTCCACACGCTGCTCGAGGCGGTGGCGCTTGTCGTGCTGGTCGTGATCCTGTTTCTTCAAACCTGGCGCGCCTCCATCATTCCGTTGCTTGCCGTACCGGTCTCTATCGTCGGAACTTTCGCGTTCATGTATGCGTTCGGGTTCTCCATCAACGCATTGTCGCTGTTCGGTTTGGTGCTCGCCATCGGTATCGTTGTCGATGACGCGATCGTTGTGGTCGAGAACGTCGAGCGCAATATTGAAGCGGGATTAAGTCCGCGCGAGGCGACGCTCAAGGCTATGTCCGAAGTGACGGGCCCGATCATCGCCATCGCGCTGGTGCTATGCGCCGTGTTCGTACCCATCGCGTTCATCAGCGGGTTGACGGGCGAGTTCTATCGCCAGTTTGCGCTCACGATTGCATTCTCCACGATCATCTCCGCATTCAACTCGCTCACGCTTTCGCCGGCCTTGGCCGCGGCGCTGCTCAAGGGGCACGGAGCGCCGAAGGATGGGCTGGCGCGCGGCCTAGACAAGGTGCTTGGCCCATTCTTTGGCGCTTTCAATCGCGTGTTTCATCGCGGCTCCGAGGGTTATGGCCGCGGCGTCGGGGGCATTCTCAAACGCCGCTCGCGCGCGTTCATCGTCTATGGATTGCTGTTGGGATTGACTTGGCTCGGCTTCCAGGCGGTGCCGCCGGGTTTCGTGCCGACACAGGATAAGGCCTATCTCGTCAGCTTTGCGCAGTTGCCGGAAGGCGCCACGCTGGACCGAACGGAGTCGGTCATCCGCAAGATGTCGGACATCGCGTTGAAAGAGCCCGGCGTGCAAAGCGCCGTTGCCTTTCCGGGCCTTTCGATCAACGGCTTCATCAACAGCGCGTCGGCCGGCATTGTGTTCGTGACGTTAAAACCGTTCGACCAGCGCAGCGAATCCGGCATGGAGATCTCGCAGAGCCTTCAGCAGAAGTTCGGGGGCATCGGCGGCAACGCGATGATTGCGATCTTTCCGCCGCCGCCGGTAAACGGGCTGGGCACCATCGGCGGTTTCAAGCTGCAGGTCGAGGATCGCACCGATCAGGGTGACGCGGCACTGGACCGCGCCATGCAGGCCGTCCAGATGAAGGCACGGCAGACGCCGGAACTGACCGGCGTGTTCTCGAGCTTCAATATCGGCGTACCGCAGCTTTATGCCGATCTGGATCGCACGAAGGCGCAGCAACTCGGCGTCGATGTGCAGGACGTGTTCGACACGATGCAGACTTATCTGGGTTCGATCTACGTCAACGACTTCAACCGTTTTGGCCGCACCTATGAGGTGATTGCGCAAGCGGACACGCCCTTCCGTTCTCAGCCGAAGGATATCCTTCAGCTCAAAACCCGCAACGCATCGGGCGAAATGGTGCCGTTGGGTTCGGTTATGCGGATAAGCGAAACTGCAGGTCCGGACAGCGCGATGCGCTACAATGGCTTCCGTGCTGCCGATCTCAATGGTGCGCCAGCACCGGGCTATTCCACCGGGCAGGCACAGGCGGCAATCACCAAGCTGCTGAACGAGAACCTGCCCAAGGGCATGACGTTCGAATGGACGGATTTGACATTTCAGCAGATTCTAGCGGGCAATACGGCGCTGCTTGTCTTTCCGCTCTGCGTCCTTCTCGTCTTTTTGGTGCTGGCGGCGCAGTACGAAAGCCTTTTCCTGCCACTCGCCATCATCCTGATCGTGCCGATGTGTCTGTTCAGCGCCATCGGTGGCGTGTGGCTGACCGGCGGCGACAATAACATCTTCACGCAGATCGGTTTGTTCGTGCTGATCGGGCTGGCCTGTAAAAACGCCATCCTGATCGTCGAGTTCGCGCGCGAGTTGGAGATTCAGGGCCGGAAGACGCTGGACGCGGCGATCGAGGCCGCGCGTCTCCGGCTGCGTCCGATCCTGATGACGTCGTTCGCCTTCATCATGGGGGTGCTGCCGCTGGTATTCACGTCAGGCGCGGGCGCCGAGATGCGCCATGCCATGGGCATTGCCGTGTTCTTCGGCATGTTGGGCGTGACGTTCTTCGGCTTGTTCCTGACACCAGCTTTCTACGTCACGCTGCGCCAGATCGAAAAGCGCGTCACGCGGCAGGAGGCCGTGCACCATCATGTGTGATGTGACCAACTGTTAGGTCTGGCCGTGGTAACGATCGCTGGCGCTGCGCCGGCGATGCCGAACGGTAGCGTGGGGGAAGTGGCCTGATCGCGCTCGCTATGGCAGCTATTTCAACTGCCATCTTAAATCTCTGCGGCGGCGTGGCCCGCATGCTATAGTGGCGTGCCACCTCACCATCGATATCACATGACAGCTCCGCGCCCATCCAAGACGCACATCGGCAATCACGCTCTTAAGCCAGAAACTCTGATGCTGAGCTACGGATACGACCCGTCGCTTTCTGAGGGGGCGGTGAAGCCTCCCATATTCCTCACCTCCACCTTTGTATTCAGGACGGCGGAAGAGGGAAAGGATTTCTTCGACTACGTTTCGGGCCGTCGTGCGCCGCCTCAAGGTGCGACTGACGGTCTCGTATATTCGCGGTTCAATCATCCCAACAGCGAAATTGTGGAAGATCGGCTCGCTGTCTATGAGGGCGCCGAGGGTTGCCTCCTCTTTTCATCCGGTATGTCGGCAATCGCCACCACCATGCTCGCCTATGCGCGCCCAGGCGATGTGATCCTGCATTCGCAGCCCCTGTATGGGGGCACCGAGACGCTGATGACCGGCAAACTCGCGGCTTTCGGGATCGGCGCCGTCGGTTTTATCGACGGCGTAAGCGAGTCTATCGTGCGTGAGGCAGTAGATACTGCCTCACAGAAGGGACGGATCTCGATCATCATGATCGAGACGCCCTCCAATCCCACAAATTCTCTTGTCGACATCGCGCTCATGCGAAGACTGGCGGATGAACTTGCGATCAGGCAGAATCATCGTCCTATTGTCGTGTGTGACAACACGCTACTAGGCCCTGTTTTTCAGCGTCCGCTACAACTCGGCGCTGATATATCGGTTTATTCGCTGACAAAATATATCGGCGGCCATTCCGATTTGATCGCGGGGGCTGCAGCCGGCAGTCTGTCCGTTCTGGCGCCGATCGAGTCTCTGCGTAGCGGCATTGGTACTCAACTCGATCCGCATACATGCTGGATGATCGGACGATCGCTTGAGACACTCGGTCTACGGATGACGCGGGCAAACGACAACGCGAAGATCGTCGCCGAATTCCTGCGCGATCACCCAACGGTGCACCGCGTGCATTATTTGCCCTTTCTGGAAGAAGGTTCTGAAGCACGCGGGGTGTATGAGCGACAAAGCTCGGGCGCGGGATCGACTTTGTCGTTCGACATAAAAGGGGGTGAAAAGGAGGCATTCGCATTTCTGAATGCCCTACAGATATTCAAGCTCGCGGTCAGTCTTGGCGGAACGGAGTCGCTCGCCAGTCATCCCGCGGCGATGACCCATTCCGGCATTCCCGTTAGTGTCCGCAACCGGATCGGAATTCTGGACACAACGGTCCGTCTCTCTGTCGGCATCGAGCATCCCGATGATCTTGTTGCCGATCTGGCGCAGGCGCTCGCGGCGGTCTAACCAGCTAAGAGTGAGGTTGCGGCTGCACGGACTTCTGAGATTGTTGGGCCGCATGCTGTTTCTTGGCCTCGACCGCCATGTGATGGCCGATAGCACATCCCGCCATCGCGCCGAGAACCGCATGATGATGGGCATAGTGCCCCGCGATCGCGCCGACGACCGCGCCTTTCAGGCATCCGGCATTTGCCGAAGTCGTCACCGTGGCCGCCAGCAGAACCGCCGCGCTGGCCTTCATTGCCCTGTGCTTCATGGTTCGCTCCCATTGTCCGCGCCTAGGACGTAGGCGCCGGACCAGGATATTCAAGGGCTACCAAATCTTCACCCGCTTCTTCGGCGCGACGTAGAGCTTCTCGCCCGGCTTCACGTTAAACGACGCGTACCAGGCATCGATATTGCGCACCACGCCGTTGACGCGGAACTGGCGTGGGGAATGCGGATCGCTCACCACCTGTTTGCGTACATAGTCGTCCGTGACCTTGCCACGCCATGCTTGTGCCCATCCGAGGAATACGCGTTGGTCGCCGGTCAAGCCATCGATCACCGGCGCAGGTTGGCCGTGGAGCGATGCGTGATAGGCGTCGAGTGCAAGCGTCAAGCCGCCCATATCGGCGATATTCTCGCCCATGGTCAGATCGCCGTTCACATGCGCACCGGGGACCGGTTCGAATGCGGAATATTGCGCGCCCAGCATCTTTGCGCGCGCCTCAAACTTCTTCGCGTCCGTTTTCGTCCACCAGTCGCGTAGTGCGCCATCGGCATCGATCTTGCGGCCCTGGTCGTCGAAGCCATGCGTAAGCTCATGTCCGATAATGCCGCCGACTGCGCCGTAATTGATCGCGGCATCGGCGTCGGCGTCGAACACCGGCGCTTGCAAGATGCCGGCGGGGGAAAACGATATCGCGCAGCGATCCGTTGTAAGCGTCGTTGGTCTGCGACGTCATCGACCAATCGCTCTTGTCGACCGGCCCGAACACACGCTCCGCGTAAAACGCCCAATCAGCAGCGCCTGCGCGGCGCACGTCGCCCAAAAGATCATCGTCGGTGATGACGAGGTTGGAGTAATCGCGCGGATGATCGGGATATCCGACCTTGATCGTGTAGGTGTCGAGCTTCTTGAGTGCCTGGACTTTCGTAGCGGCGCCCATCCAGTCCAGCTTCTGCAGTCGCACGCGATAGGCGGTTTTCAGGTTCTGGACCAGCGCCTCGATCTTCTCTTTCGCCTCGGGCGGAAAATATTTTGCGGCATAGAGCTGACCGACGCCAAAACCCAGCGTGCCAAACGTGCCGAAGCGGTCGCCGACACCGAAATCTCCGCCGCTGACCGCGAACACGCCGCGCTTCCAGCGCACCTGCTGCTCTTGCTGACCCGACAAGGTTTTGTTGCGAAACTCGAAATAAGCATCCGTGAACGGCTGAGAAAGATACGGCGCGGCGTTGTCGGCAATATGGAAGGCGTGCCATGCCTGCAGCACTTCGACCGGCGTTGCAGCGTATAGCGCTGTCAGTTTCGGAAACGCCGTTTTCTCGGCGACAACGACTCGGGTGGCTTTGCCAAGGGTGGCCTCCGCCAGGAAATCCTTCCACGCAAAGCCGGACGCCAGCGTCTCCAGATCGCTGACATCGACCGGATTGTATGTCGCGATTGGATCGCGCTGTTGCGCTTTGGTCCAGCTTGCATCGGCGATCTTCGTTTCGAATGCGACAACATCCTTTGCGCGCGCATCGGCATCCGGCCAGTTCAGCAGATGCAAAAGCTGCGCGACATAGATTTCGTATTTCGATTTTACCTTGGCGAAATCGGGTTTGAGGTAATAGTCGCGGTCAGGAAGACCGAGCCCACCTTGGCTAAGATAGACTGCGTAATGCGTGGGATCTTTCAGATCGACATCGATAAAGACGTTGAACAGCGATGCTTCGAGATCGGCATTGTTGCGCCCCATCAATGCGGCCAACTGATCGCGCGTCTTGGCTGCACGCACATCGTTGAGCAGTGGATCGAGCGGCGTCGCACCGAGCGCATTCACATGCGTCTCGTCCATGAACGCTTTGTAAAAAGCACCAACCCTGCCCTCAAGATCGGCGGGTTGATGAGAGACAGCTTGAGCAGAGGCTTCCATCATGTCGTGAAGCCGCGCTTCGGTGCGGTCGGTCATCTGCAAGCGGAACGAGACAGCTGGCTTGTCCGCTGGAATCTCTGTGTTGTTCAGCCATGTGCCATTCGCATAGCGGAAGAAGTCATCGCCGGGTTTGATCTTCGTATCCATTCCAGCGGCGTCGAAACCCCACGCGCCATAGATCGGGTTCGCCAGCGCCACGCCGCAGAGCCACGCGCTTGTGGAAATCGACAAGGCTGCACCCAAAAATTTCCGGCTGATAGACATGCTTAGCTCCGCTTTGTCCGAATACGGTGTGTCACATCGCATGTAACCGCATGCAACGCCTCACAGGATAGCGACCGCCGTCGCTGTTCGGAAATCCCAATAGCACACTCACCAAGCCGTGATCAAAAACGCAGGCTCTTACGGCTTTTCTGTTATTATCGGCGAATATGCCAATCATGGCGCTGTTCGCATTGCACCGGTGACAGTATGGATTCTCGCCTGACACAAGATTTGGCAGATCGCTATGCGCGGATCGCGCTTGGTCATGTGGCGAAGGAGTATCCAAACAAGCTCGACCATGTGCTGAACGAAGACGGCGATGCGCGAACGCCGCGCCAACTGCATCCGATCTTTTACGGTAGTTTCGATTGGCACAGTTGCGTACACTCCTATTGGCTGCTGGCGCGGTTGAAGCGCCTATTTCCGTCGATGAATGCGCGCGAAAGCATCGATGCGCTTTTCGACGAAGCATTTACGCCAGAGAAGGTCGCGGCCGAGGCGTCATATCTTGGGCGTCCGTTGAGCGCGGGATTCGAACGGCCTTATGGCTGGGCGTGGTTATTGATGCTGGCCGCTGAATTTCGCCGAGCTGGGTCGAGCGCGCTAAAGCCGCTGGAAGATGCTTTTGTCGCGCGGTTCGTGCAGTTTCTGCCGAAGCTGACTTATCCAGTTCGTGCAGGAACACACGGCAACACCGCTTTTGCAATCATTCTGGCGCAAGAATATGCGCGTATCGCGAGCGCCAAGTTGCTCGCAGATCTGATGTCTGCGCGCGCACGCGATTGGTTCCTGCCGGATCGCAATGCGCCCGCCTGGGAATCAAGTGGCGACGATTTTCTCTCAAGCACGCTGGTCGAAGCCGAGTGCATGCGCGTTCTGTTGCCGGCCGAAGAATACACGGCGTGGTTCCAGACATTTCTCCCTGACCTCGAAAGGGGGGAGCCGAAGACGTTATTCCTGCCGGCGACGGTCAGCGATCGCGGAGACGGCAAGATTGCGCACTTGGACGGTCTCAATCTTAGCCGCGCATGGTGCATGAAGCGTCTTGCGACAGCTCTGGAGGGCGATCCGTGCGCTGCGATCCTGCGTGAGGCGGCAGAGCGGCACATTACAGCGGCGCTGCCGCACGTTGCGGACGACTATATGGGCGAACACTGGCTCGCCACCTATGCGCTGATGGCCCTTGGGCCGATTGATTAGGGCCTGAAACGCCGTACTGCGAGGAACCCTGTTGCAACGTAAAAAATCAACACTGCGCCCTGCACAATGGCAAATGGAGGCTCGCTTCCCTGTGGGGCCAGCGCGTGCAAAGCGGGTATCTTCAGGAACGACTGCACCACCAGCACAAACGTATTGAAGTATTGTGCCGCGACGGCAGTCACTACATAGACCCAGCGCCATGAACCCCGCATTGCGAAGGCGTATCGTGCCACAAGCGTAATCGCGAGCACGACCAACGATATGGTGCCCAATATCAGCGCGGGCGTGAGCTTTGTGATCGGGAAGAAGAAGCCCGTGACGCTGGTCAGCACCGTGAACAACAGGAAGACGCCGGTGGCCGCATCCATGCGGTTGTTACCGATCATGCCGGACACGACCGCCAGACCGGCCGCAATGCCGATCAGGCTGATGAGGACATGCACGAGCGTGAAGACCGTCATTCCCAAAATCATCGGTCGTCCCTTTTTTGAAATTTAGCCCCAGCGTCCGGCAACCGGATGCGAGCTGGAGAGACCGCCATCGACCGGGAATGCCTGTCCGTTCACATAGGAAGATTCGTCCGACGCGAGAAACAGCGCCATGTGTGCAATTTCTTCGGGATGTCCGTAGCGGCGCAGCGGATTCAGTTGTCCGATCTTGCCTTCCGTGCCGCGTTCCTTCGCGCGATCGAAGATCGGCTTGGTCATTCCGGTCTCAATAATTCCCGGACAGATCGCGTTGATGCGCACGCCCGTTCCTCCGAGCAGGTTCGCGCTCAGCTGCGTCAAAGAGATGACGCCCGCCTTGCTGGCGCTATAGGGCGCGCCACCGGCACCGGACCGCAAGGCCGCAACCGAGGCCGTACAGACGATGGCGCCTTTTCCGTTGGGCACCATGACCCGGGCCGCATGTTTGATGGCAAGATAAACACCGATCAGATTGACGCTCAGCACATCCATCCAATCCTGTGCAGAAAGCTCCAGAAAGTTGCGAAATCCCCCGCTTACACCGGCATTGGCGTAAAGCGCATCGAGCCTGCCATACTCGGAAACGGCGCGATCCACGGCCGCGGCGATGTCCGCTTCGGACGATGCGTCGGCTGTCAGAGCCAGTGCCGTACCGCCTTCTTTCCTGATTATGGCCGCGGTCTCTTCGACTTCTTCAGCGCGGTCGACGGCGACGACCGTGGCGCCTTCTTGTGCAAACAATATCGCGCTAGCGCGGCCAATGCCGCTGGCGGCCCCCGTAATGAGTGCGACGCGGCCTTCTAGGCGTTTCATGTATTTCTCCCAAAGTTCCCTATTGCCAGCTTGCCTCTCTTGGCCGGAGGGTCAAGGGTTTCCCACCTTTTGCCAAGCGCCGGGGCCAGATAGAGTGTTTTCGGGATGATCGACACACATGATTCCGCGCGAAAGGAGGCACGCGCCTCGGTCCGCATCGAGCGGAAGGGCGATGCCGCGCGCGTGGTTGCCGAGGGCGACTGGATCGTTCGGAATTCGGCGCGGCTCGATGTGGCGTTGCGGGGCATCGATCTTGGCGGCGCGCAAGAGGCAGTAATTGACGGCAACGGCATCACGCGGCTGGACAGTGCCGGCACATGGCTGCTCGTACGGGTCAAACGCGGCCTTGAGGCGAGCGGGACGCGTGTCACGCAGTTCCTTGTCCCCGAGGTTTACACGCCCTTGCTGCAAACCATCGAGCAGGAACACACCGCGCCACCCGTTGAGATGGAAAAACGGCACGGTCTCAAGGCGTTTCTATACCGTCTGGGAAAGGCGACAGCTCTGACCGGGCAACAGGGCTACCGGATGCTCGGCTATCTCGGCCGCTTCACTATCGAATTGATGGAGGCGATCTTTCAGCCTCGCGGTAACCTGCGCGTTGCAGCGCTGTTTTCCCAGGTGGAAGAGATCGGAATCAACGCGTTGCCCATTGTTGGTTTGCTCGCGTTCCTGATTGGCATTGTTCTCGCCTATCAGGGCGCGGACCAGCTTCGCCGCTTTGGCGCGGAAATCTTCACGATCAATCTGCTCGGCGTCGGTGTGCTTCGTGAACTCGGCGGGCTGGTGACGGCGATCATCATCGCGGGCCGCTCCGGCTCGGCTTTCACCGCACAGATCGGCACCATGAAGGTGAACGACGAGATCGATGCGCTTCAGACCATCGGCATCAATACCTTCGACGTATTGGTGCTGCCGCGGGTGTTGGGGCTGATCATCGCGCTGCCGTTTCTGACGTTCTACCGCCGACATCATGGCGATGATCGGCGGTGCCGTGATGTGCTACTTCGATCTCGGCATCACGGTTCCGGGGTTCATGCGCCAGCTTCACGAGGCTGTTCAGATGAAGACGTTCTTGGTCGGCATAGTCAAAGCGCCGATTTTTGCAGCGACAATCGGATTGGTCGGTTGCTTTGAAGGTCTGCAGGTCGAACGCAACGCTGCGAGTGTCGGCGCGTTGACGACGCGGTCAGTCGTGGAATCTGTTTTTCTCGTCATCGTGATAGATGCCGGTTTTTCAATCCTGTTCTCGATTTTGGGAATATGAGATGGCGGCCAATAATGAGCGGGAAGTTGTCATCAAGGTCCGTGGGCTCGTGAACGTCATGGGCGGCAACCTGATCCATGACCACGTCGATTTGGATGTCTATCGCGGCGAGGTACTCGGCGTTGTTGGCGGCTCTGGTTCCGGCAAATCGGTTCTGCTGCATTCCATTGTCGGGCTCAACAAGCCGCGCGAGGGCCATATCGAAGTGTTCGGGGAAGATCCGACGCCGCATCGCGAGCGGCCGAAGAACTCTGTGCAGATGCGCTGGGGCGTACTGTTTCAAGAGGGCGCACTGTTCAGCTCTCAGACGGTTGCGGAAAACATCCAGGTTCCGTTGCGGGAATACACTCATATGAGCCAAGAGCTTATGAACGAAGTCACCTCGATGAAGCTGTCGATGGTCGGGCTACCAGAGGATTCCGCGCGCAAATTCCCTTCCGAGCTTTCGGGCGGGATGAAGAAACGTGCTGGCCTCGCGCGGGCGTTAGCCGCCGATCCCGAACTCGTATTTCTGGACGAGCCTACAGCGGGTCTCGATCCTATCTCGGCCATCAGTTCGATATGTTGGTGAAGGATTTGCAGAAGAGTTTGAATCTCACCGTATTCATGGTGACGCACGATCTCGACACGCTCAAAGCGACCACCGATCGCATCGCGGTGCTGGTCAACAAGAAGATCAAGATCGGAACGATCGATGAATTGCGGAAGGATCCCGATCCGTGGATTCAGGAATATTTTTCAGGTGTCCGCGGACGCGCGGCGCTCGCCTCATGAAAAGGTTTTAGGCGATGGAAACAAAAGCAAATTATGTGGCAGTCGGTGCTTTCGTACTGATTTGCATGTTTGGGGTCGTGGTAACGCTGCTTTGGCTCGCGGGCGTGCAGTACAGTCAGGAATACGAATATTATCAGACTTCGTTCAAGGGCCCGGTGACCGGCCTCGGAAACGGCACAACCGTGCGCTACAACGGCATCGACGTCGGCCGTGTGACCGAACTGAAGTTCGATCCTGATGATCCGCAGAAGGTCATCGCGATGCTGCAGATGCGGCCGCAACTGGGCATTCGCCAGGATTCAGAAGCGTCTATTGAGAGCCAAGGCCTGACCGGAGGCTCCTATGTCGAGATCAGCGGTGGCACGAAGACATCTCCGGCGCTGGTGCCGGCTAATCGCGGACAGATTCCGGCCATCAGGTCGAAGCCTTCGACGCTCCAGCAATTGGAACAGAGCGCGCCGGAGCTGTTCGACAAGCTCAATCACGCGGCCGACAAGCTCAACGTGATGCTGTCGCCGGAGAACTTAAAGAACCTCTCCGGTATCCTTTCCAATCTGAATCTGACCACCGCAAATCTGAACAAGCTCGCGGAGCCGTTGGCAAAAGACGCAGATCAGATCGACGTAATGATCCGGAATCTGTCGGCAGCTTCGACGAAACTCAACCCGGTGATAACGGATGCTGACAACACGGTGAAGAAATATGGCAAGCTCGCAAACGACGCCGATGCTTTCGTGAACGGCGACGGACTGAACCAGATCTCGGATTTGCTTCGCGAGGCCCGCGGCCTTGTAGCAAGCCTGACACGGCTTTCCGACAAGCTGGATCGTCAGCCTACAGAACTTCTTTTGGCGACCGCCGCAAAGGATACACACCCCAAATGAGCCAGAGCGTTTTTTTGCCGAACAGGCGCGGACTATTGATCGGCGGCGGCGCGGTGCTGCTCACGGGCTGCAGCGATCTGATCGGACCGAGTGCGACGCCGCAGCAACTCTATGTTCTGCGGCCGACAGGCGGTGCTGCAGCCGGTGGGCCCAAGGTTTCGTGGAGTCTTGCGGTGAGCACGACCACCACGTCCGAGCACCTGGCAAGCGCGCGCATTGCGCTCACCCAACCGACAACTCGGTTGATTACTACGCCGGTTCGGCGTGGACCGATCACCTGCCGCGGCTGGTGCAGGATGCTCTGGTCGAAGGTTTTGAAAACAGTGGGCGTATACAGGCTGTCTCTTCCGATGGCGACGGTTTCCATGCGGACTATATTTTACAGTCACAAATTCGCGACTTCGAAGCGCGTTACAATGCGCCCGACGGCATTCCAACCGTCTGGGTTCGGATCGAATCGAAACTTGCACCATCGCGAGGACGTGAAATTGTCGGAAGCCTGAACTCGGTTCACCAGGTTGCGGCCACGGCGAACTCGGTGCCGGCCGCCGTACAGGCCTTTAATGATGCAATGGGCGCGGTTCTATCCGATATCGTGAGTTGGACGCTCTCTCAGCCCGAGCCGCCAGCATAAAGGGAACTTTTCGAATATTTCGGCGTTCTCAGGGCGATTTACACCTTGGGAGTCTTCGATGCTCAGATGGGCATTCATTTTTCTTGTGGTCGGCCTGATTGCAGCGGTGTTCGGCTTCACAAATATTGCGGGCGCCTCTATTCAAATTGCGGAATACCTCTTCTTCATATTCATGGTCATCTTCGTCGTGCTTCTGGTCGCGGGTTTGACGGTGGCCCGACGCGTCAGCGGAGATTGACGATCATGCAGGCAGTTCTTCCGCTTGCTGGCGTTACGAGCAGGCGGGACAGACTCGCAACCGTCAACGTGTGTCCGGACTGACGCGAGGGTAATTTTTCTGCCACCGTTTGCAGATTCTCCCGCCTATGGAGTTCACGGCTCGAAGTCAGGCGGCGGCGCTACCGTTTATCGATCATGTCTATTTCATACCTGCAGCATTGCGCGGTACCGTAGAAGGTGCGCGCCGCGCGCGGGCTGAAATCATCGAAACAATCAGATGCAAATAAAAAACCGCGTCACTGAACTGCTTGGCGTTGAATATCCAATCGTTCAGGCGCCGATGGGCTGGATCGCGCGGAGCCAACTCGCATCAGCGGTCTCAAATGCCGGCGGCATGGGAATTATCGAGACGTCGTCCGGCGAGCTTGATGCCATCAAGGGCGAGATCGAAAAGATGCGCCAGCTCACGACAAAGCCGTTCGGTGTGAATGTCGCGCTCGCTTTTGTCCGCGACCCCGGCATCGTCAACTTCATCATCGATCAGGGCGTGAAGTTCGTCACGACATCGGCTGGCGATCCGCACAAGATCGTGGCTCCGCTGAAAGACGCGGGTCTCATCGTGTTCCACGTTGTCCCGTCCCTGAAGGCGGCATTGCGGGCCGTGGATTGCGGAGTTGACGGGCTTGTCGTCGAAGGCGGCGAAGGTGGCGGTTTCAAGAATCCACGCGAAGTCGCTTCTATGGTCTTGCTCCCGCTGGTTTGTGAAAAAGTGAATGTACCGGTAATCGCTGCCGGCGGCATGGTCGATGGCAGAACCATGGCGGCCGCCTTTGCGTTGGGCGCCGAAGGCGTTCAGATGGGCACGCGCATGGTCTCGGCGGAGGAATCGCCAGTCCATGAAAACTGGAAGAATGCGATCTTTGCAGCGCAGGAAACCGATACGGTCTTCCTGAACAGATTTGGTCCGGGGCCGGCCCTGCGCGCGCTTCGGACAGAAAAGACGACACGGTTCGAAAAGGAACCACCCGACAACGTCATGGGCGAGTTTCGAAATGCACTCTCGCTCTATTTCGGCGGTGACATGGAATCGTCCATCGCGCTGTCCGGTCAGGTCGCGGGCCGCATCGATGGCGCAAAGCCGGTAGCCCAGATCATCGCAGAGACCATTGCGGAGTTCGAAGCGACCGTCACCGCCTTGGGAAAGCAATATGCTTAGACCGCCGCTTTCGCGTCCATTCTAGACCGTCAGATTTATCTCTTTTTTGTGCGCGGCACTTGAACCTCTCACCGCGCATTCCCACCTCACGCAGCCGGCCGCTTCGACGGCGAGTGGCGAAGAGATTTAAGGGGAGGGGAGATGGGGGCTGCGGAAACGTGAAAACAAAGATCAAGATATTGCGGCTCGCGACCCAAACGCACCGAACGGGAAATTGAATTCGGAATTCGAATTTAGGAAGGGAGGTGCACAGCGTTTCAACAAACAATTTTATTGCCGCTGGGTGTTTCATAAGCTGAGGAGGTACCCTTTCAGAAAACCGAGGTTCGAATACGGCGAGGTGTTTGTACGCGGCTCTCTAATCCGGCGTTTCCTGTTTTTCTTCAAAGGCTTAGGCGCCGGATTCGGCATTTGAATTGCGAAAACGAATAAAAGCAGAGTGCCTTATCAGTCAGACACTCGGCGATGGAGGCCCCAACGATTTTTGTTGAGAATGCGATTTTAAGTTTCAAGATATTGGGGTTTTGAATATTCGCGCTCAATATCTACCACTGCTGGCGGAACTGGCGGACAGAGAGGGATTCGAACCCTCGAACGGCTGTTAACCGTTACACACTTTCCAGGCGTGCGCCTTCAACCACTCGGCCATCTGTCCAGAGGGCAAGGCGGACGGATTTAACGGAATTCCTCTGTAAAGCAAGCGAATTGGCCGTCCACAATACCGCCGGGGCGCCGGTGCTATGGGAAACCTAGCCTGTTCCGGCCCTTCCGATGCCCAAATCGTGCTCCGCGGCAATGATCGAGATGGTGTAGCCCGCCACGACATCGAACAATGTGAACACCAGCAGGAAAAAGAAAGTCGAGGTTGCGAACCCCTTAAGGACGATGAACTCGACGAGCGCCACCACGAACAGCATCATCGACAGACCGTGATTTATGATGACGCCGCGTGTCGTGCGCGTAGCTTTCACCACCTCGATGAAAAGCATCGCAATGCCGAACAGCAACAGGAAATCGCCAAAGTCGATGTTCCATGTATCGCCCGAGAACATTTTGAGTGCGAAGGATGAGGCAAGCATGCCCTGTATGTCGTGATTACCGGCAGCGCTGCCACCCAGCGCAAACAGGTTGTAAATCGCAACCGGCAGGATGAGCAGTGGGATGAAGCGCACCATAATCTCCACGTGAACGGCCCCAGAATCACAAGCTATCGCATCACGACGGAACGACCTAGAGGGTGTAAAGCCAGCCCGTGGTTCTGGCTAAACGCTTGCCGCATGCGCCAATGCGGCGCGTTCGCGATAGGTCAGATACAGATTCCGCGCATAGATAAAGAGCGGCAATGCGTTGCCCAGCACGAGCGGCACGCTTTTCAGATGAATGACATAGACGAGATTGATGAGCGCGCCCGCCAAGCTGCAATACCAGAACGCGATCGGAATGACGCTGCGGCCCTCCATCTCGCTTTTGAGCCATTGGATAAAAATCGCGCGCCGAACACCGCCGCACCCAAAAATCCGATGGCATCCCACATATCGTAAGGATGGTTCACGGCTGCCGCCAGCCAATGCGCAATGCTGTCCATTAGAGTTCTCTCGTTTGCGCAGTTCCGCGGAAACGCCGCATCAGCCACGCGACGCCGAAGAGGTCGGGAATACCCACCATCAACCGGCCCCAGTTCGTATATTTCGATGTGCCGTGGGCGCGAGGCCTGTCACGCACATCGATCAGCCTCGTCTCGTACCCTTCGCGCAGTGTAAGCGCGATCAGGAAGCGGTGCATGTTGTCAAAATAGGGGAGTGCCAGAAAGACTTCGCGCGGCATCGCTTTCCAGCCGCAAACCGAATCTCGCGTTCCGTCGTTCAGGAGCCAGCGCCGGATTGGATTGGCTATTTTCGACGCCCAGCGCTTCGAGAACGTATCTTCGCGTTTGATGCGCTGCCCCGCGACGATGCCGAGCTTCGGATTTTCCTCTGCAAACGGCGCGATCATAATGTGGATATCGGCGGGATCGTTTTGCCCATCGCCGTCCATCGTTACAATAATGGGGTGCCTGGCCGCGCGTATGCCGGTGCGCAACGCTGCGCTTTTCCCGAGATTGCGGCCATGCACAAGCACGCGTAGGGCTGGAAGGATGGACTTCAAACGCACCAGTTCGTCGGCTGTGCCATCACTCGATCCATCGTCGATGAACACGGCTTCGAAGGCTTGGGGGCTATAGTCTCGCATCGCCGCCGCGATCTCGGCAATCAGCGGCGCCATGTTTTCCTTTTCATCCTTGACGGCAACGATCAGGGAAAATGAGACCCCATCATTCGGCATGCGTTCTCGTGCCTTTTCTGGCCAATGCGCGGGCCTTATACAGGCCGGGCCGATCAAGCAACAGACCTGGGCAAGACATGAGCGAATCAGAAAAGCCGAGCCAAGTCATGGCTCTGGTCCGCCGCAGGCCGCTGGCTCTGCTGTGGCTGATATGCCTGCTCGCATGGTTGCCGGGTCTCTTCACCATCCCGCCGCTTGATCGCGATGAGAGCCGTTTCGCACAGGCGAGCAAACAGATGCTCGAAACCCGAAACTTCGTCGACATCCGCTTCGGACAGGAGCCACGCTACAAAAAGCCGGTGGGCATCTATTGGCTGCAGGCTGCCGCAACGGAGATCGCGAGCCCGATTGTCCATGGCGCCCGCGACGAGATTTGGACCTATCGCATTCCCTCGCTGCTGGGCGCGCTCGTTGCTTCCGCGCTGGTCTATTGGTGCGCGAGCGCATTCCTGACCGTTGAAGGCTCGTTCCTGAGCGCGCTGCTTATGGGGCTGACGCTCCTTTTGTCGGCCGAGGCGAAGATCGCCAAGACGGACGCTGTCCTGCTGGCCACCGTCGTGGGCGCACAGGCCGTTTTGATGCGTGCCTATCTCGCGCGAGATCCCGCACATACCCAACTGACCTTTCGAACGGCCATGCTGGGGTGGCTGTCTTTTGCCATTGGAGTTCTCATCAAAGGGCCGGTGATCCTTGGCGTATGCAGCGTTACCCTTGTCGCGCTTCTCATATGGGATCGCGAATGGCGTTGGCTCGGCAAACTTCGGCCGCTGTGGGGCATCGCACTTACCGTCGTCGTGGTTGCGCCATGGCTTATCGCTATCGCTCTGGAAAGCCACGGCGCGTTCTATCAACAGTCGCTTGGCCACGATTTTGGCGCGAAGATTGCGACCGGCCAGGAAAGTCATGGTGCGCCGCCCGGCTACTATCTGCTTCTGACGACCGCGACGCTCTGGCCTGCGACACTGTTTGTGATTCCGGCGCTTGCCGCAGCCACCCTTCGCCATCGGGAACCGGCCGTGCGCTTCTTGCTCGCCTGGGCGGGAGCGCCTTGGCTGATGTTCGAAGCTGTGCCGACCAAGCTGCCGCACTACATTATGCCGGCCTATCCGGCACTCGCGATCATGGCGGCGGCGTTTGTTTTTTCGCCTCGTGAAGAAGGTCTGCCCCAGTGGCGTCGGATCTTGCCCGTTGTGTCCTCCGTCCAGTTTTTGCTCGGCGCGGCATTGCTGGCGGCCGCCATCATTCTTGCGCCCGAGTTTTACGGTCCGGGCATCAGCTGGGATCTTGCCGTTGCAGCGATTGCGATCCTGGCTTTTGCCGTTGCCGCTGCCGCATTCATGTACCGAGGGGCAAAGGTCACTGCGGCGGCGCTTGCGGCGGTGAGCGCTCTGGTCGCCTATCCGCTCATCACGCTCGATGGCGCCAAGAAGGTCGAACGGATTTGGGTCAGTCCGCAAGAGGCTAGGATGATCCGCCGACACCTTCGCCCCAGCGACCCGCCTGTGGTGCTTTCCGGCTATACAGAGCCCAGTGCTATGTTCCTGTTGGGAACCCAAACCAACCTGGCCAACGGCTTTGATGCGGCGGAGATTGGAGCGGCGCAAGGCGGTCTTGCGGCAGTAGAGGACAAACAGCGCTCCCGGTTCATGGCTCATCTCGCCGAGCTGGAAGCAGATGCGACCCCCATCGATTCCATGTCGGGTTTCAACTACTCGCGCGGCCGGGCGGTTCACATCACGCTCTATCGCGTGACGCCGCCGCATCAGGAAACCTCTCCACCGCCGGAGTGAGTCGCGCCCATCTGCACAATCGATTGGTTGCAGCGTGCGCAATCACGTTTCATGGGCAATGATTCACAGACTCATCCGAGTCGGTTCACGCGAAGTCATAAGGGCGTTGAATACTTCTTATCTGCGAAGAAGCGCGCAGCTTGCGTCTAAGGCCTAAGGGCTGTGCATGACGTGATGAAGGCTCGCAAGCGGCTGTTCTAAAAAACATTCGCATATTCGTTGATCCCTGCAGACCGATAGGTGGCACGAATACTTGTATTCACTTCGGTGCTCTTCAATAATGCATCGATTTTTTACGGTGTTTTGTTTGAGAAGATGGGTATCTGTTCCAATACTCACACCGCTTCACTTGACGAACTGCGTTAAGCTTCTAATTATCGAATTGTGTTGTTGTACCGTTTGCTTGAAGCGCCGTTGGGGCGCTCGACGGACAACAGGAGCGGTCACGAGACATCGATGAGTCTCCATGCACTACGGCGGCGAGAGGGTAAGCCGCCGCTACGGACCGTCCGCCCGCAGCCGGACACGCAGACGCAGGACCACATCAGAGATAAAGCCGGCCTCAAGATCGGGGTGGGTCTTCATCGACCGGTTGTTTTGCGCTTTCCGGTTGGCACGGAGACCAAGGCGTTCTATCGCCGTTTCTATCCGGATACCTCCGCAGCGGACTGGAACGACTGGCGCTGGCAGATGCGGGTTCGCATCCGGTCGCTCGCCGAGTTGTCCAGGATTTTCAAGCTTTCCGAAGATGAGCGCGGCGCCGTGGAGCGCCATGAAGGGGCGCTGCCCGTCGGCATCACACCCTATTATGCGAGCCTGATGGGGCTTGAGGACGCGCGCGAGCCACTGCGCCGCACCCACATCATGACTGGCGAGGAGTACATCAAGCTTCCCGGTGAGGACGATGACCCGCTGGGTGAAGATCACGACACGGTCGCCCCTGGTCTGGTGCATCGCTATCCAGACCGCGTGCTGTTCCTGACGACGGGGACATGCTCGACCTATTGCCGCTATTGCACCCGCGCGCGCGTGGTGGGCAACCCCGGCGGCGAATATCAGTTCTCGACCCGGCAATGGGAGCAGGCGCTCGCCTATCTCGAAGTCCATACCGAGGTCCGCGATGTCCTGTTGTCCGGTGGCGACCCGCTGACGCTAGGCGACGACAAACTGGACTGGCTGCTCGGCCGGTTGCGCGCGATCAAACACATCGAATTTGTCCGTATCGGCACCAAAATGCCGACGGTCACGCCGCAGCGCATCACTAAGAATCTGATCTCAATCCTCAAAAAGCATCATCCGCTCTGGATGAGCCTCCATTTCACCCATCCCAACGAGTTGACCCCCGAGACAACCGAGGCGACGGCGCGTCTCGCCGATGCCGGTATCCCGCTCGGCAGCCAGACGGTGCTGCTCAAGGGCATCAACGACGATGCCGAGATCATCAAGCCCTTGATGCACGGCCTGCTGAAGCGCCGGGTAAAACCTTATTATCTGTTCCAGTGCGATCCTATCCGGGGATCCGGTCACTTCCGGACCAATGTCGAAAAAGGTCTGGAGATCATCCAGGCCCTGCGCGGGCATACGACGGGCTACGCGACGCCCATCTTCTGCGTGGATGCGCCGGGCGGCGGGGGAAAGGTTCAGCTTGCGCCGGATCCTGTCGTCGGCCGCGATGGTGACGACCTGTTGCTCAGAATTTCGAGGGGAAGGTCTACCGCTATCCCGATCCCGGCGGGGAATTGGGACGTAACAAGGGGGCATGATGCGTATCGGTGTCACATATGACCTGAGGGCCGACTATCTCGCCATGGGGATGAGCGAGGAAGACACGGCGGAGTTCGACAGCGAGATCACGATTGCGGCGATCTGTTCCGCGCTTGGCGATCTTGGTCTGACCCCCGTCCGGATCGGCACGGTCAAGAATCTGATTGCCAAGCTCGCCAAAGGCGAGCGCTTCGATGCCGTGTTCAATTTCTGCGAAGGGCTGAAAGGCATTGCGCGTGAGGCGCAAGTGCCTGCGATCCTCGACATCTATGATATCCCCTATGTCTTCTCCGATCCTCTGACGCTCGCGCTCGCTCTTGATAAGGGCATGTGCAAGCGTGTGGTGCGCGATGCTGGCGTACCGACGGTCGATTTCCGAGTGATCGAGAAGCTATCGGATGTGAAGAAGGTCGATCTGCCGTTTCCGCTTTTCCTCAAGCCTATGCGCGAAGGATCGGGAAAGGGCGTAGGCGCGGATTCGAAGGTTGAGAACGCGCGCGACCTGCGCCGGGTGGCGGGCACGCTGCTCGCGAAGTTCAACCAGCCGGTCCTGGTCGAAGAATTCCTGCCGGGCCGCGAGTTCACGGTCGGAATCGTGGGTACTGGCGATGATGCTGCCGTCTGGGCGTGTCGGAGATTGTGCCCATTGGAAACTGGGTCGGTGACGGCTACGGCTATGAGAACAAGGAATATTCCGACGACAAGGTCTCCATCATCGAAGCCGACGAAGAGAACGCCAAAGCCGCCGGCGAGGTGGCATTGGCCGCATGGCGTGCGCTGCGTTGCCGTGACGGCGGTCGCATCGATGTACGCTGCGACGCCAACGGCAAGCCGCATTTCATCGAGGTCAATCCGCTCGCCGGCCTGCGGCCAGACTATTCGGACCTTTGTTTGATCGCGAACCGTAAGGGGTATCAACCACGCCCAACTCATCGGAAAGATCATGAGCGCCTTTTTCAAGCGCCACCCGGAGATGGAAAGTGAAGCCGCGGCCCCGTGTCGTGGCCGCCTGATCGGCATGCGAGTTCTCGTCCTCCATTCCGACGTGGCGCCAGACGCGCCGCCAGACGAGCTTGACACGCTCGACTCTGCCGCCGCCGTCGCGGATGCTTTGGAAAAGCACGGCCATCATGCGCCGAAAGCAGCATTTCTCGCCCGATATGGCGTTCCTGAAGGGGCTGCTCGACACGCCACAAGCCCGATGTCGTGTTCAATGTCGTGGAATCGGTGTTTGGTGCCGGAATCTATTCGTCGCTGGCGCCCGCGATGCTCGACCGGCTGAACGTTCCCTATACGGAGCCACGGCGGCGCATTTCGCCCGCGACCACCGACAAGCCGTTCGGCAAGAACGTCCTCAGAGTTGGGGGGGGTGGTGACGCCGCACTGGGGCGTCCGGTCCAGACTGGGATGGGCTCGATCCTGATGCGCTATATTGTGAAGGCAGCAGACGAGGATTCCTCGGTCGGCATCGATGATGCCTCGGTCGTTCGTGGATCGGAGGCCAAGGCGCGTGCTGAACATTGCCAGAAGAAGTTCGGCGGCCGCTGGTTCGCGGAAGCCTATGTCGATGGCCGTGAATTCAACATTGCGGTCATGGCAAGTGACAATGGCCCTTTTGTATTTCCACTTGCCGAAATGCGCTTCAACGACGAATGGCCGGACGGAAAGCCCAAGCTCGTCAGCTTCGCGGCGAAGTGGGAAGAAGATACGTTCGACTACAATGGCAGTCAGCGCCGCTTCGGATGCGAGGACGAGGAGCCGGAGCTCGCGCGTCAGCTGATCGAGACGACCAAAAAGGTTTGGCACCTGTTCTCACTGCGCGGCTATGCACGCGTGGACTTCCGGGTCGACAAGGACAACAAGCCCTGGGTGCTCGAGATCAATCCGAATTGCTGCATCTCGACCGACGCGGGTTTTGCCGCCGCGGCGGGGCAGGCGGGAATTCCTTATGACGAACTCATCAATCGCGTGGCGCTCGCCGCTTTGCACGCATGAGCATTGTCGCGCTGCAGCGCGAGCACGCTTCGGTCTTCAAAGCGCCGGTTCTTTGTGAAGTCGATACGCGTATTTTCACGCTGCGCTACTTCACACATTGTATGAGTTGCAGCTTCTGCGACGACCAGTGCTGCTCCTACGGCGTCGATATCGATGCCGGGAACGCAGAAAAATTGCTTGCACTGGGCGAGGGCTTCGACGCGTTCGTCGGCGTGCCGCGCGATCAGTGGTTCACCGATGAGATTATCGATGACGCTGAATTCCCCTCAGGCCGTTACCGCCGCACGCAGACACGTGGCAGCCATTGTGTATTTCACAAGAAGGATGGCAGAGGCTGCCTGATTCATGCGTACTGCGTCGAAACCGGGCTCGACTATCACCTCTACAAACCGATAGTGAGCATTCTGTTTCCGCTGACCTTCAACTATGGACGCCTCGAACCATCATCCGAAGTAATCGACAAAAGCCTAGCCTGTGCCGGCGACGGATCGTCGGTCTATGACGGCGTCCGCAGCGAACTCGCCTACTATTCAGACAGGAATTTGTCGATGAACTCGATGCGTTGAAAGCCAGCCTTTAGCTTTAGCATTCCTCGCTTCAACGCAGGCATGTCGTGAGCGAACTGGCTAGGCCCGACAGTAGTTTTTGATAGAGGTCCGGTCCGGGCCTAAGCGTTTGCTCCGAGCGGATCCAAGACGCCCGGTTTTGGCTGTGCTGCCCTCACCAGTGTATCGATCAGCCGTGGGGAAAATTGCGGCTCGCGAAAAACGCAGGTGACTTTCCCCTTGAGGATTTCGCTGCGCAAAGCCCCAATCCTGCGGGCCCCAACAGGCCGCTCAGGCGCGACAGTCACCGCGCCCACAGGCGACAGCTCGAACCGCCGTTCGAAATAGCGATAAGCGTCGTGGAAGACGAGATAGGAACGGCCGCGCAAAGGCGCGAGATTGCTTTGCAGGTTCCGTTCCTGCGATGCGATTACTGCAATTTCGTGGTCCCGATTGGCGTCGTAGCGCACTGCATTCGCATGATCGGCCCGGTCCAGCGTTGCCGCGATCGCGCGGGACCATGGCAATGGCGTTTTCCGGGTCTAGCCAGATATGCGGATCGGTTGGACCGTCATCTGGATCTTTGCCATCCTCCCACAGGCCGCCACGCCGTGCTGGCAGCAGCGGACACCGTCCGGCACGTTCAAGAACGATGACGTCTGCATTCGGCGCGAGTGTGGCGAGCGGGCGAACAAGATAGGTCTCCAGATCGGGACCGACTTCAAACACGATCTGCGACTTGCCGATTTTGCCGGCGTCGGAAGGCTTGAGCGCATAGGAGTGCTCGGATTGCGCACCCTGATGAGTAGTTCTGGCCGGCCAACGCCTTGCATTACGGCTGCGACAAGAGAATGGATCGGTTTGATCGTGGCGAGCACCTTGGGCGAGGCATGCACGCCCGTCAGAGCCGAAAGACCAAAGAACAGGGCTGTGGCGGCGCCAATGCGCGAGTTAGTCTGCATCCATGTTTGATAGCACAAGACCGCCCGAATTCGTTGATATAGAGGCCGCCGCCGCTCGCATCGCTCCTTACGCGGTCGAAACGCCTCTTTTCGAGAACGCTGAGTTGAATTCACGGCTCGGTGGGCGTGTCTTTCTCAAGCCGGAGTCGCTACAGCGGACCGGCTCATTCAAATTCCGAGGCGCCTATAACCGCAGCGGACTAATTCCCGAAGTCGAGCGCGCTGGTGGCGTCCGTCGCATTTTCGTCCGGCAATCACGCGCAGGGCGTCGCTGCAGCAGCAGCGATATATGGTCTGCGCGCGACCATCGTCATGCCCAAGGATGCGCCGCGCGCGAAGATCGAAGGCACAAAGGCGCTGGGCGCCGAAGTCATCTTCTACGATCGTGTGACCGACGATCGCGAAGCGATTGCAATAAAGATCGTGCAGGAACGCGGCGCGACCCTGGTGCGACCGTTCGACGATGCTGGGATCGTGGCCGGGCAGGGAACCATCGGTCTGGAGGTCGCGCGACAGGCCGCGGCGCGTGGCGCTAAACTCGATGCAGTTCTCGTCCCATGCAGTGGTGGTGGCGAGTCGTTGCCGGTATTGCGCTTGCTCTGTCTGTAGCAAGCCCCGGCACCCACGCAGTCAGCGTCGAACCGGAAAACTTCGATGGTATGCGATTGTCGCTTTCGGCGGGAAAGCGCGTGTCTGCCGCTGGTGGGGCGCTTTCGATGGCAGACGCTTTGATGGCGCCCATGCCAGGTGTTGTGCCCTTCGCGCTTGCACAGCAGCTTATGGAGCCTGGTTTAGCGGTCAGTGTGATGATGAGTTTGGCAACGGCTGTTGCCTACGCGCCCGAGAGGCTTGAAACTGATTGTAGAGCCCGGAGGAAGTGCTGGTCTTGCCGCGCTGCTCGGCGGCAAATACGACGCGCGTGGAAAAGTCGTAGCTGTCGTTCTCACCGGCGGAAATTGCGATTTCGAAACAGTGGGTGTCCTGCATCACTCGCGCAAAACATTGAGCGGCCCGACAATTTAGCTCATCGAGCCGCTTTCTCCCCGACCGCTTAGCGCGGAGCCAGGTACCATCATCATCTGACGGCCTTCCATCTTGGGATACTGCTCCAGCTTCGCGAAGGTCTCGGTGTCCTTCTGGATGCGAGTCAGGAGTTGCATGCCAAGATGCTGATGCGCCATTTCGCGGCCACGGAAGCGTAGCGTCACCTTGACCTTGTCGCCTTCGCCGAAGAAGCGCTGCATCGCCTTCATCTTCGTGTCGTAGTCGTGGTCGTCGATGGTCGGGCGCATCTTGATCTCCTTGATCTCGATGACCTTCTGCTTCTTGCGGGCCTCGTTGGCCTTTTTTTTGCTGCTCGTATTTGAATTTGCCGTAGTCCATCAGCTTGACCACGGGCGCTTGGCCTCCGGCGAGACCTCTACGAGATCGAAACCTTTCTCTTCTGCGATGGCGCGGCCTTCATCAAGGCCGATCTCGCCGTATTTGTGACCATCGTCTCCGATCAGGAGGATGGTGCGGGAAAAGATTTCTTCGTTGACGCGCGGACCGTCCTTGGCAGGCGGCGGGCGTGTTACCGGGGGCAAAACGTCTGGGGTACTATGACTCTCTCCTGTGTTGGCTCGCGCGAATCCGCATTCGTTTCACGAGGTTCAGACCCGGCCTCGCGAAACGTGGTGACGATTCATGGGCAGGGGCGTGTTTCCTCGCTGGCGCAATCCGCGCGGGACTGCTGAGGATGCGGAGAATAGGCGCGAATCCACGATTCGCAAGGGATATTCGGCACATCCTTGCGGGATTCGGCTTCTTCCTTGACGCGTTTGATGAAAGTTTCGAGCGGCATCGCCCCCAAATCCTTTCCAGAGCGAAGCCGGACCGCGACCTTGCCTTCCGCCGCCTCACGCTCGCCGACCACCAGCATGTAGGGAATCTTCTGCAGCTGGGCGTCGCGGATCTTTTTTTGCATCCGCTCGGAGGTGAGATCGATGTCTACGCGCAGCCCCGCCGTCCCGTTGGTGACGGGAAACGTCGAACAGCGCCTGACGCACCTTCTCCGCATAGGGCGTCGGCCTTTTCGCTGATCGGGATCACGCGCGCCTGGATCGGTGCGAGCCAGGTTGGAAATGCACCGGCATAATGCTCGATCAGAAACGCGGTGAAACGCTCATGGGTACCGAGCGGCGCTCGGTGGATCACATAAACCGGATGCTCCGCGCCGTCCTCGCCGATGTATTTCAGATCGAAAGTCTCGGTCGCGAGGAAGTCGAGCTGGTTGGTCGAGATCGTTGTACTCGGTTCCGATGGGCCCGAGCGGATCATGAAGTCGATCTTCGGCCCATAGAACGCGGCTTCACCCTTGCCCTCGATATATTTGTAGCCGGACTCGTCCATCGCCTGCCTGATGATTTCAAGCGCGGTCACCCATTTCTGCGGCTCATCGACATATTTATCGAGCTTGTTCATGTCTGGCAGCGATAGGCGCATGTAGTATTCTTTTATGCCCATCAACTCGTAATAGCGGGCATGAAGGTGCAGGACGCGGATGAACTCATCCTTCGCCTGATCGTAGCGGCAATAGATATGCGCGTCGTTCATGCAGAATCCGCGCACGCGCATCAGGCCGGACAACCCGCCAGATGCTTCGTAGCGATAGTCCTGCCCGTACTCCGCGATGCGTACTGGAAGCTCACGATAGGAATGCCGGGTCGCACCATAGATCAGGTGGTGGTGCGGACAATTCATGGGGCGCAGATAGTAGTTTTCACCGTCGATATCGAGCGGCGCGTACATGCCTTCGTTGTAGTAAGGCAGGTGGCGCGAGCGGTAATAGAGCGCCTCTTTCGCGATATGCGGTGAGGCCACACGGCGATAGCCTTCCTTGCGTTCTTCCTGAAGCGCGAGAAATTCGAGTTCCTGCCGGATGACCATGCCGTTAGGAAGCCAGAGCGGAAGGCCGGCACCGACATCGGGCGAGAATGTGAACAGCTCCAGTTCGCGGCCGAGTTTGCGATGGTCGCGCTTCTCCTGCTCTTCAAGCTTGAGAAGATAAGCGTCGAGTTCTTTCTGATCGCGCCAGGCGGTGCCGTAAATGCGTTGAAGCTGCGCGTTCTTCGCATCACCGCGCCAGTAGGCGCCGGCTATCTTGGTCAGCTTGAACGCATCACCAAGCTTGCCGGTGGAGGCGAAGTGTGGGCCGCGACAGAGATCGTGCCAGTCGCCGTGCCAATAGATCGAGACATCTTCGTTGGATGGAATGCTTTCGATCAGTTCGGCCTTGTAGCTCTCGCCGATGCCTTTGAAGTGTGCGACGGCTTTGTCTCGCTGCCACACCTCGCGGCGGGTCGGCAGATCGCGCTTTACGATCTCGCGCATCTTCTCTTCGATCTTCGGCAAGTCTTCCAGAGTAAATGGCGTGTCGCGCGCGAAGTCGTAATAGAAGCCGTCCTCAATTGCGGGCCCGATAGTCACCTGTGTGCCGGGAGAAAAAGCTCTTGTACCGCCATGGCGAGTACATGCGCCGCGTCGTGGCGGATGAGTTCCAGCGCTTCCGGGGTCTCTCTTGGTGATGATCCGGATTTTGGCGTCCTGATCGATCGGCCGGAACAGGTCCACCCTGCTTGCCATCGACTTCGAGGATCAAGGCTGCTTTTGGCGAGGCCCCGGACCGATAGATGCCGCGATCTCGCTGCCCGACCACGCCGCGCGCGAACGTCAGAACCTTGCCGTCCGGCAAGGTAATGTTCACGTTGGCGGCAGAAGCGGGGGCAGACACGGCTTTTCTCCTGAGAAATGTGGGGGAATGCGCCGGACCATCCCTACCGTCCCTTACAAAGTCAAGGATTGCGGTCACATTTCCGCGCGCAGATTGAACTCAAAGGCACTTAGGATCATTATCTTAAACGCGAGGGGGTCGCACCAACGGAGATCGCCATGAAAACGTTCACAGCAACTCTGGCCGCCGCCGCTGTAGCGGTTTGTGCGGCGCTTCCAGCGCAGTCAGCGCCGGTCTGTCTCCAAACCTACAGGATCGACCATACGCATGTGGTCGATTCAAAAAACATCCTGTTTTACATGAAGGACGGAAAGATCTGGCACAATTCGCTGATACAGGCTTGTCCGGCCCTGAACTTCAATGGCTTCGTCATGAACGTCTCCGGCGGCGCAGATGAGGTGTGTTCCAATATGCAAAGCATCAGGGTTTCTCGTAGCGGTGATGTCTGCATGCTGGGCGAATTTACGCCATACACCGCGCCACCAAAGGCGATGTAAGTTTGCTTTGTTGGAGATGAGAAAGGGCCGGGCGAAGCTCCGGCCCTTTTTGCTTTCTAACTCTATATTGTGGGCGGAGATTTCGATCGTCACGTTGAACTTGTTCATCCCCCGGCACCGCATATCGATGCTTTTGATATTGCGCTTGTTCCCCGGCAAATCGAATAGCCCGGAAGCGGCTCTGATTGAGGCGGCCGACATCCAGCATCTTCGATGATCCATCGCCGAAATTGACGCGGACGCGCGAGCAACGGGCGTCATCGTTAAGCGCCTTCAGCCCAATCCTATCGACGCTGCGGCCATTCCAGCCGGTAAAAGTCGAGTCGACTTCGTTACGGCCCTGGAAGTCTGACGGCCCAGCGGAACCCAATAATTGGGATCGTAGCCGCTGTTGCCGGCCGGCATCCAGTTAAAAACCCGCGACCAGACCATTGCCCAATCCGGGCTGCGCCGCCATTCATCCTGATATCGGCCGACATCGGCTGCGATATAGATCTTGCCGCCGCTGCGTTCATCGGGACCGGCAGGTGAAGGTCACATCGTTCACCCGGCGCATGCCGCCGCGGACGTCAACGACAATGGGCTGTTTTTCGAACAGTTGACCGGAAAACACATTCTGCTGCGATCCGTCGCCGAAATGCGCGACAATCGAACGGCATTTGATGTCGCTGGCATCGGCCTCCAAACGGAGCCCTTCCATGGGGCCGCCGAAACGTGTCCATGTCGAAGTGCGGTCGGCACGAAAGCCGATATTGACGCTGCCGAGCCTGACGAAATCCGCCAGCGCTGGAGCCGCAAAGCTCACCGATGCTATAGCCGCCAACGCAATAATTTTGATTCGTTTCATGACGTTCCCTTTCTTTTGTCACTTCGGACGCATCCTCGGATACGCATCAGTACCGTCCATTTAAGGCATCGTCGTGGCCTCAAAATGAACGTGGCCTGAAGAACGCAGGCCCTGGAGACGGCCTAGAATGCAAAAGGGGCCAGAAGTTTCCTTCTGGCCCCCTTATCGCTGTTTCGCGAAATGGCGCGTTAGTTTCGTCTGTTGGATGCAAGGCGCGATGATCCGCCAGTGACGGCTTCACTGGCCATCGTCGTGTCGCATGACCTGTATCCTTCCGTGCCCACGTCTTGACTCGTGATAAACGACGCCAGCGTCGGATTGCCGTTTGTATTAAGCGCAGAGTCGAACGCCGTTTTGCGCAGCTTGGCAATATGCCGACATTCCATGCAAGCCGCTTAGCGAGAAATCGTTGGCGAGGTTCGTCTTGTAAGCGTGATAGGCGCCTGCACCGCCGTGACCATGCACGAAAGAACGAGAGCAACGCCGCATCGGAGTTCTGCAGATCGTGCTGATACGACACCACGAAGCGGTTATAGAGCCCCACATCGTTGCAATAGAGCGCTGCGACCATCAGTTCCTGCTGCATCGCCGCCGTCTTCAGCGCGATCGCTTCACTGGGACGCGCACATGCGCCGGATGCCAAAGCCTGTCCCACCATGCCCCACAGCGCCAACGCGGTCGCTGTCCCCTTCACTACCGATTTCATGTCCCACTCCCTGTTGTCCGTTATTGCCAATGACTACAAAGCGCTCGTTCGTACGCAGCGACCCGGCCGGGGGATCTGCGTGATCGAGGTGTGGCGATGACCTCCCCGGTTCCACCGCTACAAGCTACCCACCGGAAGTCGTGGTTCGGCGTCGGCAGCCTTGATGTTTGTGTCGAGCAGCACCGCGATGAAGGTATTTGCGGACACCGCACCTGTTTTCGTGCCGGCGTCGCATGTCGCGGCGGGATCGCTGGCGCGCTGAAGGCAGTAAGCGAATTGCACGCTGTAAGCGCAGCGATTGTGAAAACCGATGCTCGCGCCGTTGGATTCGACCGTAAGGCAGTCCGACGCCCCTGTTCCTGCCGGTACCGCCGGAATCGCCGCGGTTTGCGGCGGCGCTACGTTTGGCTGTGCCGCGTTTGACTGTGCTGCGCTGGGTGCCACAGAAGCGCTCGCCGGCGCAGACGTCGGTACTAAAAGATTTACCGCCGTTGCGGCGGGCTTCGGCGAGTCGATCAGATAGAACGTCGGATGCGCGAACGATCACCGGACGAGCGATGGCGCCACTTGGGGCTTCGCCGCGATGCCTATGACAGGGTTTTGCTGCGAGATATTTGGACGCGTCACAGTCTCTATCGATTGAGCGGCCTGTGGCGCGATCTGGTTTTTGACAACACGGCTCGCAGGCACGCAGACCGGGGATGCGTGGGCCGCCTTTTTTCCCTTTTTGGGTGATGCCTATGTGCTCCGCATAAGCATCGACGGCTGCTTTGCGCTCGGCCCGCGGCTGAACACATGATCGCCGGATACCGAGGACGTACAAGTCGCACTGCCCGCCGCTTCGCGAACTGTGAGCGAG